>JBARWQ010000063.1:0-145790 GCA_049646885.1 Aequorivita sp.
TCCGTCTGTTGTGAATTGCTTTCAGAATTGTATTTTAGTTGACTATTCACAGGAAACCTTGTGGTGCAACGATTCTACACTATGTTGTGAATTGCTTTCAGAATTGTATTTTAGTTGACTATTCACAGGTACCGATATGGAGCGGTTTTATATCATTGAGTTGTGAATTGCTTTCAGAATTGTATTTTAGTTGACTATTCACAGGACCCTTGTTCTTTTGCCTCATCTTTATTGGGTTGTGAATTGCTTTCAGAATTGTATTTTAGTTGACTATTCACAGGACCAATAAAATTTATATAGATGGCGGGGTTGTTGTGAATTGCTTTCAGAATTGTATTTTAGTTGACTATTCACAGGTACGAGTTAGCAATAGGGATGATAACTTTAGTTGTGAATTGCTTTCAGAATTGTATTTTAGTTGACTATTCACAGGCCGACTTCGCCACGAAAGCAGCCTATTACAGTTGTGAATTGCTTTCAGAATTGTATTTTAGTTGACTATTCACAGGTTTGGAAACCCTTGGGCTTTACTTCGATTCGTTGTGAATTGCTTTCAGAATTGTATTTTAGTTGACTATTCACAGGTCCACTCGAAAAGCCACTATCCTGGAATCAGTTGTGAATTGCTTTCAGAATTGTATTTTAGTTGACTATTCACAGGAACTGCTTATCGCCGTATAAACACAATTTAGTTGTGAATTGCTTTCAGAATTGTATTTTAGTTGACTATTCACAGGTCCTGTGGGAATATTAACATCAGCTACAGCGTTGTGAATTGCTTTCAGAATTGTATTTTAGTTGACTATTCACAGGTGTCTGCATTGTCTGCTCTGCCTGCTTGCTGTTGTGAATTGCTTTCAGAATTGTATTTTAGTTGACTATTCACAGGATACCAGCCGTAAAACGCTGGTGTTCTGTTTTTTAGCAGAGGCGCTAGAATTCGGAATGTCAGGTTGGGCGCAGTCGAAACCGCCTGCGTGCCTATGATTTTTTATTCCTGTCCCCAATGCCCTAAAACAACTCCAGTTGCTGTGAAGGCGCTTCGGCTTCCACTTCCTTCTGCCCATGAAAAAGCTCTATCATCCCAAATTGCTTATCGGTAATTTGCATAATCCCCACTTTCCCTTTTTTCGGCAATCGGTTTCGGGTGCGTCTTATATGGACTTCGGCATTTTCCCGACTGGCACAAAAACGCATATAAATGCTAAACTGGAACATGGCAAACCCATTGTCCAACAAATCCTTCCGAAACCTTGCCGCCGCCTTGCGCTCCAACCGGGTTTCGGTGGGGAGATCAAAAAACACTAGTACCCACATACTCCTATATTGGTTTAATCTGGAAAATCTGTTTTCTTTCATCCGTTACCTCGAGCGCAGAGCGCAATCGAGAGGTTTTTATACAAATTCGGGATATAATATCTTCCTGCTTGTCCCCAAAAAGCATTCATACAAACTATTGGTGGTACGGCTCATCGCTACCATCAGCGGACTTTTTTTGCCGTCGATCAATACATCCATGGCCGGAATTGTCAAAAGACTGGCTTTTAGATCCGTATTTAGCTCCTCAAAATCTTCTCCCGATCTCACAATCTCAAAAACCAACGCATCCACAAAAGGTCTATAAGGCTCCATCACATCGTCGGCCAGACAAAAGGCATTGTATTTATTGCTGTGGAATATCCCCACCGAGGGCAGCATCCCACTGCTCACCAAAGCTCGTGCCGCAATGGCCCGCAAAATGGCATAGCCGTAGTTCAATAAATTATTGGGGGCCACGCCTTTCTGGTTTCGGCTAAAGCCTTCCACCTCCTTAAAAAGATTTTGAAAATAATACGCTGCCGCAATTGCTTCGTGGTTCTCATTGTCGCCGCTTTTCACCTGATTGGCCCATCGCTGTAGTTTAAGGGCGTTTTTCCCAGTACTCGCCAAATGCCTGGCCTGGTTCTCTATTTTAAGGGCGACGGTCTGTTGCCACAGGTTTTTCTTTAACGGCACGCTGGCGTTCAACTGATACCGAATACGCTCCGTTTGTTCGCTATGGCCCACCAAGGGCTGTAAAAACGAACAGGGCAAGTGCTGCTTGTCGCAAGTGATGACCGCAGTCTTGTTTTGTATCAGCTTTGTCAACAACCCATTGGTGATGGTTATCTGCGGGTTTTCCAGCACCACATAGCCCAAGTCCTCAATATGGACGGTAACTTCCTCTTTCCCCTCCTCCGGGAAGTTGATCACCAACTGCTCATTGCGGGTGCTGAGGTATGCAGGATTGCCGAAAAAGAGGGTGCGTTT
The DNA here is from genome assembly GCA_049646885.1 of Aequorivita sp. Taxonomy (GTDB): domain Bacteria; phylum Bacteroidota; class Bacteroidia; order Flavobacteriales; family Flavobacteriaceae; genus Aequorivita. The sequence continues at coordinate 2,290 of JBARWQ010000063.1, forward strand.
TATCATTCGTTGTAGGTTATGACACCATCCCTTTCCTTATCAATCGTTCCCCCAACATAACCACACATCCCCATACGCGGCGAATTGACTATGGGCATTGCTGCATAATCTTCAAAATCAGCACATTCATCTGCATGGTCTTTAGCACATTTTTCACAGAAGATGGCTTCTTCTTCATAGTCGCATACTGTACATATTTGGGTGGCGGGTTCAAGCCCACAAGTAGAACAAAGGAGCTTTAAAGGCTCGTTTCGGGATAATAAAACAATCTTTTTGTCAGCTTTAATGTTATACTCGTCCACTACCGTAAGTAGCAATTTGGTGGTGCTGCCAAAATCGTACTCATATTCTAATTTCAGGCCTTTTTCAAATACTTCTTTGGACTTCCTGTCCATAGAAACCTCGCCCCGTCGTCCCTCTGCCTCAAAAACATCCCATATTTCCCCTTGTCTTGTCTTTTTTGGATTCGTAAATGCACTCATGTGGCCGCAACACTCCAACCAGATAGCTCTTAAAAAATCATCCAACTGTTCCATTTTTGCTTCCCCATCCATCCATAATGAAAGAAAATAGGGGCTGCTTCCCCATGAAGGGTCGGGCTCAATCTTCAATAAAAACGATTTCCCCGGCCGTCCTTGTTGGGTCTTATCTTCCAGGTGCTTTTGCAAATGCCTGTTGATACCTGCTTTTTTAAATGTTTTGTTGCAAAAAAGGCATTGGCCTTCTGAGACTATTTTTTTCATAATTTAATTAGTTTTTTAATTCTTCTTTAAGGGTGTATGTGGTGTTGTTTGTCGCAAGTTATTACTGCTGTTTTATTTTGTACTAGCTTTATCAATAATCCATTCGAGATGGTTATCTGGAATCTCCTAAAATGATATACCCTAAATCTTCTATCGGAATATTTACCTCCTCTTTTTCGTTATAGGGAAAGTTTACCGCCAGCTGTTCATTTTTTGTGCTCAGGTAAGCGAAATTGCCAAAAAAGAGCGCGCGTTTGATCATTTAATGACTTCTTTTATATTGCCAAGCCGATCAATTTGAAGTTTCCAACAGACAGATTTCACTTGAGTGCCATCAATAGTATTTTGATTTTTCAATTGAGGACTGCCAAGGCCGTATTCATTTTTTATAAGTTCATTAAAATCTAAATTATACTTTTCTGCGAAAAGCTTTCTTTCAGACTTCTTTGGGATGTTATAAATTACCGTAGATGAATACATTGGAATGAAGTTGGCCGTTGTCCCACTACCATCAACAAATTTGTATAGTTTGGAATAATCAATATAATCTAATGAAATGTTCTTCGAAACCTTATCTTCTTCAGTTGGAATATAGACTAAGTCATTAGGCTGTAGATAGAATAAGAGCTTGAAATCTGTGAATTCTGGATGAATCTCCGGAACATTTTTCTTCTGTTTTAAAGGTAAATGAATTTCACTTTTTTGAATTTCCAATATCTCCTCGAAATTAGGAACATAAAACTTTCTGTTTCCTTCCAGATCTTGATAGATGCAGAAATATAAATTTGTGCCTGATGCTGATTTCACATATTTTGTTAGCTGGATTTCGCCATCGTTGTTTACTATCTCTCTAATTGGGAACTTTTTGCCTTTTTCAAAAGTAATTCTTGCTTTGCGAATGGGATGATGAAATTTACCATCATTCAGAGTAAAAATAGTCTCATTCATATCCTCAATGCCCTCGATCGAGAATGCCAAATCTTTTGGTGGTATTTCATTTCCTTTTTCATCCACTTGATTTTGATACTGGCTTTCCATTAAATGGTTCAACAATATTTTTCTAACTGAACCACTTGAAATATCTGCTATCTTTTTTTGATCAAATGAGGTGTCAATTGTTTTTCTTATTACCAATCTGCCTTCATCTTTACCGTTTTTCAATATTCCATAATATGTGTCTTCGTGCATTGGTTTTCTTATGGCATAATTTTTTTTATTCCCACTTCCTTCGCCGCTGATTTGTATCGTTTCTGCTTTTTTAGGTTTGCCATTTTTATCTAATCGAAGATTTCCCTTTTCGTCTTTAAAAGATTTATACCGATTGTTGTTTTTATTTAATGCTCGAAGATTTTGTTTAAAACTGATTATGATTTCACTCAAACTATTCTTTACTTCAACAGTAAAATTCGCCCAAGGTTTTTTATAGTTGCCAAGCACTGTCTGTTCAGTAGTATTTCCAGTTAAAGGATCCTTCTTTTGAATTACTTTTGTTTCCCGCAATATGGATCCTAAATCATAGCGTCTTGTATTTTCCTTGGCGTGGTCATTGTTTATATAGTTTACGTGCTTTCTTGTGGCGGCAGCGATGACTACTGCATCCATGGCGTGATGTCTATGGTCTATCCTCTTAATATCAAAATCTGCTCTAAACTCGATGGGAACATCTGGAAGAAAAAAGTTTTTCTTTTGACCGTCAATTATTGGATATTTTCCAAAGAGTCCTTCGTTTTCATCTCCGCTAGTTAAAAGGTTTAGCCTTTTAAATCGTGACGACATCATTGAATTCCACACGTTAGATAGTCCCCATTCCTTTCTTAAAATAGCCGTTACTCTGCCTTGTACCGCAATACAATTTTTTGATGTGGATTCCTGTTCATTATTTTCCCGTACAATATTGCTAAGGGTTTTTAAAGCAACCTTACTGATGTAACGCATATTCGTTTTTTGTCGTTCTGTAAGGCCTTGCGTGATTGTTTCTTGTAAAAGGTTGTCTTTTTTTCTTCCGCTATAATTTTGTTTTATTAAATTTTCGTAAGCATCCTTTGATAAAACCTTCGCTGTGGTTCTTCCATTCTTCGGGAAATTTAAAGGGACTTCCGTTTCAGCAAATTCTATAATAAAACTGTATGCAGTCCTGTTATCCTTGAGTTGGTTTACTTCGCTTTCACAGACTATTTTATTATTGAATGAATTATCCAGAAATTTAGATTGTGGAATGATATGCTCAATTTCATATTTATCTGTAAACAGGTCAGTTAATGGTATGATTAAACCAGTGTAAGGAGATTGATATTTCTGATCGAGCCAAGCTTTGTATTTAATTATTTCAGATGTTGTAGGGTTACTATTTCTTGAAATGCTATAAACTGTTTGCTGCTTGTCGAGAATAATATCTTTTAATTCTTTTTCTGAAAAAGACGACAAAACACCATCTTCAAAAATCTTCAATTTCTCAAGCTGTGATTTTGATGTTGGGTTTACCGCCTCTACACCTTCATTTTTTAGCTCAAAAAGGATTTTACTTATTCGCTGATTTGTGTTTTTTTGGTTGTTGTTATTATCGTAAATGCGCTCTCTGACTTTTTTAGGATTTTTGAGGTCGCGTCCTATTTCAACGTGTATTCTATCAAATACCCTATCATATACTTTAACCTCCTTTTTTGTTTTTTTATCAATCTCAATCTTAAAAGGGATATTCAATTTTTCTGCATATTGTTTCCAGATATCACTTACCGTTCTATAGGTTTCCAATAAAATCTGTTCTACAATAGGATTGCGTAAGCTATGTTGCTTAAATGTTCTTATGAAGTTATCTAAATCTTTGGAAGTGCTCCAAACCGTAACATCCACTTCTGAATGCTTATCATAGACAACATAAGATGCCAGCCAAAGTGGGAGGCCTTGAAACTCTTCAATTGTTTTAAAGTCAACCAATTTTTCTCGGACGTTATTTTTTATTCCTTCCTTAAATTCCCCATCAATAAGTGCATTTATCCTTTCAACTATCTTTGGATTTATTTTTGAAATTTCCCAATATTTTCCAAGGCGCATTATGGAAAGTAATTTTTTGATAGCTTTTTCGCTGAAGGCTCCATACTCTTTTTTAATAATTGGAGCATTAATGAGTTTTTTCAATGTTTCTTCAGAAAAATCATTTTCAGTTGCTATTTTACCAATTGCTACTTCATACTGTTTCTTATCTGTTACTGAATAAATGACTTGCCATAGTCTAATTTCTAGTTCTTTGTCTAATTTTTTCTTATCATTTTTGTCCAATTTTGAACTCAAAAGTGGAAAGGTTTCATTAGCTACTATTTTTTCGCTGTCATTGTCTTGATAATTCCATCGATAAAGATTTTTTTCTTTTTTGTCCTTTATGAAATAAGAAACAAACTGCTGTTGAGAAATTTCTTTCCGGGTGTATATCCATTCAAAAAGATTTTCCCAATCTTCTGTTTTTGAGAGAAATTCATCTGTAACATCAACATTAGTAGTTAATTTTCCATCTATTTTAGCCTCTCGTTTTAATAATCTTAAATTATAAACCAATTGCCAAACTCTAAATTCTTGGTATAATGGGTGTGAATTGGGCATACAGCGGACATACTGCTTTTGGACTTCTTCTGAATTTTTAGTCTTAAATTTTCGATACTCGAATTTGCACTTTGCGATATTCCCTTTTTGACTTTTAAGTGGTCGATGATAGAAAATAATATCTCGTAGTAGGAGATGATTAAATTGGTTCGTGTTTCCTAAAAGATTTTTTTGGTGCTCGAGATTATTGGGATACAAATTCTTTACGGCATTCTTATAAAGTTTTGGATCAGAAAGCTCGGGATGGAATTCCTTTTGTTTTTTCAGAATAGCATTCATCTCTTTAAAGTAGAAATCCCTATCAATTGTTTGAACCAGTTTTCCTCTTATTTTTTGAGTGGGTTTATTTAGTAGTGCCTTGTATATATATGTGCCAATAAATTGATTAGAAACGTCATCCTCTGTTTTCTTTTTAATTGCCTCCCAGTCACTTTCAGAATCGACTTCCCTAAAAGTTCTTTTAATTGTTCCATCTTTCAGTTCAGAAACAGAAACTATATATTCTCTTGTCCTTCCAATCCAATCCTCTGGTTTTGTCGTCTTTTTATCAAATAACCATCCATCATCTTTGTCGAAGATTATTTGAAACAAAGTTTTGCCTTCTACTTTTTCTTCGGTTTCAATGACTTCTTTAACTTTCAATTCATGATATTCCTTTACAGAGTTTGTTTCTTTTTGTTCGGTTTCATCACGTTCTTGGTAGTATCCTCTTTTTTGATTAAAATTCAATAATAGCCATCCCAACTCCTGTTTGGATATTTTTTCATTCACAGCCTTTTTCCTCAAATAATAAAGTGTCCAATCTTCTGGTAATTTAAACCGTTTTCCTTTCTTATTGTATTTTGGTAGATTTGGATGTCTTTTCCTGAATTCAAGCTCCATTTCTTCATAAGCTTTTTCAAACAAAAACTTATGCTTCCTATCTTCATTTGTAGATGGCGAATAACTGTATTTTGGTTCTTGGTTGGGATAATATTGCCCCAATCGGTGCTCAAAATCGATTGTTTCTGAATAATGAGAAGGAAGAAAGTCTAAAATATTCAGAATTCGATGAAGTCTTTCTCGACGCAGTTTACTTCTTTCATAGAGTCTTCTAACACCTCTTTTATCTGTTCTTTCGGCAGTTTGAGATTTTGTAATGCCTTTCGAGAAATCGCTTATTACCCCTTGGCTCATTGGTATTATACGCGAACCAGTTCCTAGTATTTTTCCTTCTTTATTTTTAAAATCACTTTCAATCAAAGCCCACCCAATAGAGTTTGTCCCCAAATCCAATCCTAAAATCCGTTTCATAATTATAGCTATATGTTAATAAAAGTTAAAGTTAAAAGAATTTTTAATACCCTCATTACGGAAATCCTCATTTGCAGGGGTTTATTTTTTTTATTATGTTTGTCTTACAATTTTGAAGCAATTCACAATAAGGATTATTCCGTTGTGAAAACATTTAAAGCGGTACATTAATTTGTATCGCTTTTTTTTTTAAATGTTTCACGAACTCCAAAATATTAAAATAGAAATGGCGTGAGCTAAAACATTTAAGGTGGCATAGGTTTATTCTTATGTCACTTTCTTTTTTTTAATGTTTCACGAACTCCAAATTATTAAAATAGAAATGGCGTGAGCTAAAGCATTTAAGGTGGTGTTTTAATTAACATCATCTTTTTTTATTATGAATGTTTCACGAACCCCGTTGCGCAAAGTCTCAGACTTTGAGCCCCTGCGATTTAGTTTAAAGTTCCGAACCCCATTTGGCATCTCCTGATGCGATCCGGAATTGTCTTTTTCAGCCTTTGCCGGATTTCCTTAATCCTACAATTAAAGACATTAAAATTCTAGACAAGATCAAAGGTTGCGGAGTGAACTATAGCTACAGCGCATCCTTCCCTGTAAGATCACAGGTGGCTGAGTGAACTATGGCTGCAGCGCAGCCTTTCCTGCAAGATCACAGATTGCTGAGTGAACTATGGCTGCCGCGTTCTTCCATGCAGAATCAAAGGTGGCTGAGTGAACTATGGCTGCAGCGCAGCCATAGTTTGTATCGAAGCCCCCGATGCCCACTGGAATCATTCTTTTTCGGCCAGGCTCAATACAAACTCCAAGCACCAAGCACCAAGCACCAAATTCCAAGTACGAAGTACGAAGTACGAAGTTCAGACTCAGAACTCAAGAGACTCCCGAATCCCGAATTAACGAATTAACCAATCCCCAAATTCCAAAACCCAAACAATAGCAATAAATAATAATAATCCTCCGTGAACTCTGTGCCTTCTCCGTGTCCTCCGTGGTTTAACCCCACAACCGATTACCGACCACCGACCACCGATCAAAGACCAAATTCCAAGCACCAAGCACCAAGCACCAAATTCCAAGCACCAAATTCCACAAATTAACGAATTAACCAATCCCGAATTAACGAATTAACCAATCCCCAAATTCCAATCCCGAATTAACGAATTAACCAATCCCGAATTAACGAATTAACCAATCCCCAATCCCGTTGCCCAAAGCCTTAGACATTGAGCCCGCGCAATTTGGTTTAAAATTCAATACAGGATCAAAGGTGGCTGAGTGATTTATAGCTGCTCCGCAGCTATAAATCGTATCGAAGCCCCAAAATATCCAACCCCACCGCCTTCGCACTCTTAAATAAGTAATAAGTCCCCTCCACCTGTTGATAAAACTTCACCCCCAAAACCGCCATGGCCACCCCACCGCCATCGGGTAAGTCAACGTTCATATCAAAAGAAGTGGTATTGTATTCCCTGTCTATATAAAACGGCACACTGCATTTTAATTGATATTTCAAAGTCTCAAAATCAAAATGCAATAATCCCAAGGTGAGCGCCAAATGAGTGGAACCTTTAGGGAACCTCACATTTTTTATATCCAAATTTGAAACACTCAGCGTTCTGGAAGGGAAATCAAAACTTACCGAAGCCCCTAACACTTCCAAAACCCCACACCTGGGCGTGAATACAAAGTTTTCAAACAACTGTCTGCCCAGAGGGGATTCCAATCCCGGAGCCACCTTCCGCTCCCCGCGGATATTCACCCTATCCAAGGTCTTTATTTTTGTAAACAACTGCATCAGCCGCCCGTGAAGCAGCCCGTCTTTCCGCACACATAAAAAAGGAGCCAACGAAAGCCTAAACCTGCTTTTCACCTGGCTGCAGTGGCCAAACTCCGTAGCGTTCTCCCGCGGCCGTGCCATGCTCTCCTTGTTGTTTTTATAAGCCTCCGCCGAGAAACCGCCTCCTTTTTCCCGAGCCAAATCTCCCGCGGTTCGATGTTTATATAAATTGATACCCCCAATAGTGCCCTTTAATCGAATAGGTCCTGTTTGCTTTGCCATAATGGTTTGGTTTTAAGACATCTAATATAATACTTAATTCCATTCAAATTACATAAGAATGTATATTTATTCATACTATATAGCGTATTTATAGCGTGTATATAGCGTGTATATAGCGTGTATATAGCGTGTTTATAGCGTGTTTATAGCGTGTCTTCTATATATATTATTAATAGAAATAACAATAAACCTCCCCCAAATTCCAAAAAAACCTCTTCAAATAGCAAAGTTTAATCCCCATTGGCAGCTAGATCAACTGCCATTTTAACTGCCTGATTTTCAATGATCAGGTTTTCGATTTCGTTTTCAATCTCAATTTCGTCCCAATTTAAAGTTCTTACTAACAAACATTCCAAAAAATCAATCCTTCGTCCTTCGTACTTCACACTTCACACCTCGTCCTTCGTACAATTCCCTCGTCCTGGGTCCTGAGTCCTGATTCCAAAAGTCCTATTTCCAAACGTCCTGATTCAAAAAAGCATTGAATTGCCAAAACACCACCTATTTCTAATAAACCCTCCCTTATATTCATAAAATTTACACATACCAGCCTTTCCTTTTAATTTATCCCCTTAACTTTGAACGAATCTCATTTTTAAACTACAATCCCGTGGGCTCCAATTTCAGAAAAATTATAATCTACACCTTACATAACAATCGCGGAAGGAAAACTGGTCGGATACCAACCGCGGTTTTGGAACAAAAAGCAAAGGATATAGAAGGGGAAATAACCCAAGAGCTTTCCGATTTTCTCTATCTATTTCTAGGTGTCCTATCGGCTTCCTTTGGACTGAGGGGATTTCTTATGCCCGGCGGCTTTATCGATGGTGGGGTTACCGGTATCTCCCTGATGTTGAACTCCCTCACTGATGTTTCCTTTTCTCTTTTTTTAGTCTGTATCAATCTTCCGTTCTTAGTCTTGGCTTATTTTGCTATTGGAAAGCGATTTGCAGTAAAGAGTATTGTCGGCATTGTCCTCCTGGCTGTCGCTGTGGCCATGATCCCCTTTCCTATGGTAACGGACGATAAAATATTGATCGCGGCCTTCGGCGGGCTCTTCTTGGGCCTGGGGATAGGTCTCGCCATCCGCGGAGGGGCAATTATCGACGGCACGGAGGTACTTGCTATTTATATCAGCCGCAACACCGTAATGACCGTAGGTAACGTCATCTTGATTTTTAATGTGGTAATATTCCTGGCGGCCGCCTATTTGCTTTCCACAGAGGTAGCCCTATATGCCATCCTTACCTATTTTGCCGCTTCAAGAACTGTTGACTTCGTAATTGACGGTATCGAGGAATTTATGGGCATCAATATTATTTCTGAGAAAAGTGAGGAAATCCGACTGGCCATCGTGGAGAAAATGGGGCGGGGGTGTACTATTTTTAAAGCTGAGAAAGGCTTCTCGAAACGAGGAGAACCCAAAAAATCCACCGATGTAATCTTTACCGTCATCACCCGACTGGAAATGACCAAACTCAGAAACGAAATCAATAAAATAGACAAAAACGCATTTATAACAATGACTTCCGTAAAAGACGCCAAAGGAGGGATGATCAAGAAAAAACCCATCAAGAAATTTGATAAATAAATATCAAGTACCAAGCACCAAATTCCAAATTCCAAGCACCAAATTCCAAGTACCAAATTCCAAGTACCAAATTCCAAACAACAAATACAAATACCGCAATCCCAAACCATTCAACAACCGACAACTGACCTTGCCCGCCGAAGAAGGGAATCTCAAGTCCCAAATCCCCAACCATAAACCACAACCACAAACAACCCCATACCCTTGCCAACCACATTTCAATTCCGTATTTTTGCGCTTTCAAAATTGGAGTGTTAGCTCAGTTGGTTCAGAGCACTACCTTGACAGGGTAGGGGTCATTGGTTCGAATCCAATACACTTCACAAAAAAACCTCAACCGTCGCTATATAAACGGTTGAGGTTTTTCTTTCTTAAAAAACAACTACAATCTGTAAAACAGTGTGGAATTTCCCTTACAAAAAGTCCAATATGCGTTCCAGGGCCATTCCTCTTGATGCTTTAATCAGGATATTACTATCGCGGGGGGGATTGTTTCTGATTTCCTCCGTCAATTTTTCAAAAGTTTCAAATTGATGGATATGCGTGCTGGTGTTTTGAGTCTTATAAAAATTACTGCCGGTAACAAATGCTTTCCCGAAAGGGTTTTTGGCCAAGTAATCTATTATGTTTTGATGTTCTTTTCCAGAATCGTCACCCAATTCAAACATATCGCCCAAAATCAAGATTTTGTTTTTTCCCTTGCTCTGTTTAAAGTATTCCAAGGCTGCCATCATACTGCTGGGATTTGCATTATAAGCATCCATTAAAATGGTATTGGTCCCAGTATACATCAATTGGGAGCGGTGATTAGTGGGTGTGTAATTTTCAATCCCTTTCCTTATCTCTTGTATGGGGACTTTAAAATAACTGCCTATCGCAACTGCCGCCGCGAGATTTGTAAAATTGTAGATGCCCACTAAATTGCTCTTTATTTTTTCTCCACTAAATTCCAACATCATGGTATCGCGGCCGTCTATAAAAAGAACAGGAAAGTCCGAGTGCTTTGGTCCGAATGTTATTCTATCCATTCCTTCTGAAACTTCTATTTGTTTGGAGTCATTGGCGTTCACAAATATAGTTTTGTCGTGCGCCTTTAAGAATTGATAAAGTTCGGTCTTTCCTTTTATCACGCCATCCAGATTGCCAAAACCCTCCAGATGTGCCTTCCCAAAATTGGTGATATATCCGTAATCCGGCTCGGTGATTTCACACAGCATTTTTATTTCGCCCAGATGGTTGGCGCCCATTTCCACTATCCCAATCTCTGTAGTTTTATCCATCGACAATAAAGTAAGCGGCACCCCGATGTGGTTGTTAAGGTTGCCTACCGTGGCCACGGTCCGGTATCTTTGTGAAAGTACGGCGTTGATAAGCTCCTTTGTGGTTGTCTTTCCATTGCTTCCCGTAAGCGCAATAATAGGGCGGTCTAGATGGCGCCGGTGGAATTTGGCCAGTTCTTGAAGCGATAATAGGGAGTTGTGTACCAGAATCGTACTCCCATTTGGATCGTGGTACTTCGGGTCGTCAATGACCACTTTATAGGCACCTTTGTCAAGTGCCTCGCGGGCAAAGAGATTGCCGTTAAAATTAGTGCCTCTCAAGGCAAAAAATAAGCATCCTTTCGTTATTTTTCGCGTATCCGTGCAAGCCCCGCTGCTTGCTATAAAATGCTGGTGAAGGGTTTCTATATCCATAAAACTAAGATAATAAAAAACCCCCCAGAGTTTTCACTGAGGAGGGTTGATTTTTAACTTTTCTATTTCTTAGTTCCTTGGACGCTTATTCTTTTTCGCCTTAGATCCCACACGGCTCATTGCACATCGGAAGCCGATATAATCTGTGGCCATGTCCTGTGGAAAGTAACGTCTTTGGGCGGGATCCAACCAGTAATCGCGATCTCTCCAAGACCCTCCTTTATACACTCTCACCTCATTGTTGATCAAGGTAGTGCGGGAAGAGGATTTGTCGTATTGGCGATCCAAATTCCCTAAGCTGTCAACAAATACCTCTGGTTGAGGAGAGTTGTACATTCGGTGGGTACTATCATCATCTTCTTCATCTTCCGAAAAAGACTGGTAGTATCGGGATGAACGTTTGTCACCATCTCTGAAATCCCTGTTATCGCTCTGCGAAAAGTTCGTTCTAAGATATGTTTCATTCTCATCAACCGGCACTTGGAGGATTGCTCCCGGCAAGTTGCGGGCAATGATCTTTCCATTGCTCAAAGTGTCGAAAACAATCGAATCCTTTGTAACCACTCTCACTTTCCCGTCTGCGTCAATGGCATTTTTGGTGTAAACGTTTCCTCGGAAGTAATTGAAGTCGTTGAATTCGTCATCTACGATTGGTCTATACACGTCGGCTACCCATTCGGCCACGTTGCCGGCCATGTCATAAAGTCCAAAATCGTTCGGGGGGTACGATTTTACTTGTGCAGTAATATCCGCACCGTCGTCACTCCATCCTGCAATTCCTCCATAGTCACCATCCCCTTGCTTAAAGTTGGCCAATTGGTCTCCACGCGATCTTCTCTTTCCGGATCGGGTGTATTGACCGTCCCACGGATATTTTTTCTTTCCTCTATAAACGTTGTAGTTTCGAATTCCTACCAATGCAAGTGCGGCATATTCCCATTCTACCTCCGTGGGCAGTCTGTATCCGGGAAGTAAAATTCCATCCTTGCGCTGTATGTATAAATTGGTGCTATCCTTGCTTCTTTTGGCAATTTGCTCAGATTTTTTACCGCCTCGGGTAATGGAATCATTTCCCCCATAAGTTAAAGTGGGAGCGTTCAAATAGGTCTCGGTGTTGAAGGTTTCACCCGGTTCTACGTCATATCGTGCGTTACGGGCAGTAATACCTTCCTTTTCCAAAAGCAATTCATTTACTCTATCGGTTCTCCAATTGCTGAATTCAACTGCTTGTATCCAACTTACCCCCACTACAGGGTAGTCGGCATAAGCAGGGTGACGCAAATAGTTGTTGGTCATTACCTCGTTAAACCCTAAACGGTTCCGCCACACCAAAGTGTCGGGTACAGCGCCTTCATAGATTCTTCTGTAATTCTCGTCGCTAGGAGGAAATACTTTTTTTAACCAGTCCAGATATTCCAAGTACATCAGGTTGGTTACTTCCGTTTCGTCCATATAGAAGGACTGCACGTGTTGTTGATTGGGAGAGTTGTTCCAATCGTGCATAGGATCATCCTGGACTCGACCCATGGTAAACGTTCCGCCTTCTATAAAAACAAGGCCTGGCCCAGTTTCCTGTTCCTTGGCTTTAGGGTTGTGCTGAAACCCGCCTTCCTTGGCGTTCATTTTCCAACCGGTGGCCCGGGAACTGTTTTTATAGTCTCGAGTTTTGTTGCAGCCCACAAAAAGTAAAGTGGTCAAAATTAGGGTAAACAGCTTGAAAGCTAGGTTTTTTCTTAACATCATAGATTCAATATATGATAAAAATTGGGTTCGCAATATAGTGATTAACGGCAAAATCACAACAATATTTTATTATTATTGCTCAAAAGCCTATAGAAGGTCAATTATCTATTTTACTTTCACAAACGTATCGGTTTTAAAATTATTATCCTAATGTGTTTTTATGTATCTCTTTGGAAATTCACTTCATACTAAGTGTATATTTGCAACGTTTATGCTAATAATGAGAAAATTTATAGTCATTTTAATGTTATTCGTCCTGCCTTTGGCGCTCTCGGCACAGACGAAAACCATAAATCTCTTCTGGGGCGATTCAGCACCAACACCCACCAATAGGGTCTCCGGAACAATTACTGCCAGCACAAAGGCCGCTGAGGACGGGATTCTGAATCTCCATTTGGGACCTGGAGAACCAGTGTATATTACCCAATGGGAAGACTCCAATTTTGCCGATCCAAGTTCGGTAACCATTTCAAATGTGAAATATGGCTCGATTTCTTCTGCGGAATTGAATAAAATCGAAAAAGAACTCATCCCAAACAAACTCACTTATAGTATAGCTACTACCCAAGCAAGAGAAATACTCTACACCATCCTGAATATTTCACCGATAGTTGGAAACAGCGGCTCATATCAAAAGCTGATTTCATTTACAGTGGACTACCGCTATGGTGCACAAAGAAGAAATGATCCGCCTTCCATTTTCAACTCAGTACTTGCCACTGGCCGATGGTTTAAATTTAAAGTGGAAAAAACAGGAGTACACAAGATCGATAAGGCATTTTTAAACAGTTTGGGAATGAATACCGATGGTATCAATCCCCGAAACCTTAAAGTTTATGGCAATGGGGGACAAACCCTGCCCTTGCTCAATAGCCGAAATGCAATCTTCGACCTCCCTGAAAACGCCATTCAAGTGATAGGGGAAGAAGATGGAAGTTTTGACAGTGGCGATTATATTCTTTTTTATGGTGCCAATACCGAAGGCTATGTGCTGGACAACGATTCTAACTTAAATCCGTATAGCGATGTTTCCTATTATTACGTTACGGTCGATGGGGGCCCAGGGAAGCGCGTCCAAACTATGACGGAGCCAAGTGGACAGGCCGATCATATCATTACCCAATTTGACGATTATAAATTTCACGAGAAAGATGAATATAGCCCCACCAAATTGGGCCGTAGATGGTATGGCGATCGTTTCGACATTAAAAATGAACAACATTACGAGTTCTCTTTTCCGAATATTGTTTCTGGCCAACCGATGAAAGTGAGTATGAGAGCGGCAGCAACTTCGGAAAGTGAAACCTCCATGGCAATAACCATAAATGGGGTAAGTCTAACTCCGATGCTTTTTTCGAGGTTGAGTGACGGGAATATCCTAAGCGAAAGAGTCCTCAATACCCCGATTCCCGCCGGTGGAGAAACCGTGAGTGTTGACATGGTCTATAACAACTCCGGCAATCCTTCCAGTGTGGCCTACCTGGATTATATCAATATTGAAGCTCGCCGACAACTGCAGGGAGTGGAAGGGCAATTGGCCTTTCGATATAAGGATGCAGCTTTTCTAAATGGCGTAGGCGAATATCAAATTGGCAATGCAGCACAGTTTTCACAAGTGTGGGATGTTACGGATCCTTATTTTATCACCACAAAAATTAATGAGGGCAACGCCTCTTCCATCGCTTTCAAACAAACAATGGGAAAAGTGCGGGAGTACGTGGCGATCAATCCCAATAACTATTTTACTCCTGTTAAAATCGCAAATTCCTCCGTGGGCAACCAAGATTTAAAAGGCACTATCTTTAAGGATGAGTCAGGTGGGTTTAAAGATGTTGATTATATTATAATTACCGCCCCATTTCTTATTCAGCCCGCGCTCCGCTTAGCGAACCATCACAAAAACCTTCAAGGCTTAAATGTAAAGGTGGTGACCACTGACCGAATCTACGAGGAATTCAGCTCCGGAAAGCAGGATGTCGGTGCCATTAGAAACTTTATACGATATGTGTATCACAACGCTTCGGATCCGTCCAAAAGAATAAAATATGTGGGAATCATGGGCGATGCGTCCATTGATTACAAGGACAGGCTTTTTAATAACAACAATATCGTCCCCACATTCAACGTGGTCTCCGGCACCAGTGAAAGCAATTCCTTTATGTCTGATGATTTCTTCGGCAACATGGATCCGAATGAAGGAACTATTGGCGGCGGTTCCTATGATGAAGACGGCAACAAAAAGAGTGATATTGATCGTCTTGATATCGCCATGGGGAGGATAGTAGTGGACAATGTTTCCCTGGCAAATGCCATGGTCGATAAAGTGATCTACTATACTTCCAAGAGCTCTTATGGCAATTGGCGTACAAACTTTGTTTTGATTTCCGATGACTTGGATAAGCCCTCAGAAAGCATTCTGCAAGAAAGTTTGGATGCTTTGGGGGATGAAATTTCTGCTGAAAAACCCTTCGTAAACGTAAAAAAGATACATTCCGACGCCTACCAACAACAAACTTCAGCGGGAGGAAACCGGTATCCGGATGTCAATGACGCAATAGTAAGTGCTATAGATGTTGGTGCCATAGTAATGAATTATTTTGGACACGGCGGGGAGGATGGCCTGGCGCACGAAGCTATCTATACTAAGGAAACGGCCCAGGAATTAAGAAATAAAAACAACCTTATTTGTTTTGTCACCGTTACTTGTGAGTTTTCAAAATTTGACAATCCACTTCGAATAACCGCTGGCGAATTGACCTATCAAAACCGGGAAGGAGGCGCAATATCTATGGTTACAACCACTCGTGCCGTGACCATTACAGTGGGGATCGAATTTAACCAAAAGCTCGCTGCACCAATGTTCGGCTACGGGATGGACGTGCCTCCCCCTCCGGCAGAAGCACTGCGGATAGCAAAAAATGATCTGAATTCCACTCAACGCCGTGTTATTTTCTATATCGGAGACCCTGCCATGCATCTCGCTTTTCCAAGAAAGGACATTCGGATTACCAAATTAAATGGAGTGCCTATTTCACAAGCAACCGATACCCTAAAGGCACTTAGTAAAGTAAAATTTGAAGGGGAAGTTATTAACGAATTTGGTCAAGTAATGACGGATTACAACGGAATCCTCGAGGCAAAACTATTCGACAAAAACGTACTACGTCGAACCCTTGACAACGACGGGCATGGCATCTTTATGGATTTCATCACTCTGGGGGAAGGACTTTTCAACGGAAAAGCAAGTGTGAATAATGGAACTTTCCAATTTGAATTTGTGGTGCCTCGCGACATCCAGATTCCCGTGGGCAAAGGAAGGTTGAGTCTTTACGCCCAGCGAAATGGCGCCTTTGAAGATCAAACGGGAGTAAACTTAGATTTCGATGTAGGTGGCTTGGATGAAAACGCGCCCGAGGACAATGAAGGCCCTTTGATCAGGCTGTATATGAATGACGAGAGTTTTGTTTCCGGTGGTATTACCAATGATAGTCCCATGCTCCTTGCAAAATTGGAAGATCCAAGTGGAATCAATACCGCCAGCGGTATCGGGCACGACATTGTGGCTATCCTTGATGGCGATGAATCCAATCCTTTTGTCCTAAACGAATTTTATCAGGCCGATGTGGACGACTATACCAAAGGTACGGCCCATTATAAATTCAATCATTTGTCCGAAGGATTGCATACCCTTACCCTGAAAGCCTGGGATGTATATAATAATTCCTCCACCGCGGAAATACAGTTTATTGTTGCCGGTAGTGATAAGCTCGAAATTAACCGAGTGCTCAATTATCCAAATCCCTTTGTGAGTTACACCGAGTTTTGGTTCAACCACAATCGACCGTTTGAACCTTTGGAAGTGCAGGTGCAAGTGTTTACAATCACAGGTAAAGTGGTGTGGACCAGAAATCAAACCATTAATACGGAGGGGTTCCTATCCCGCGAAATTGTTTGGGACGGTAGGGATGATTTTGGCGATAGAATAGGAAAAGGCGTATATGTATATAAGATAACGGTTAAATCTACGTTAACCAATCAACGGGCGGAAAAATTTGAGAAACTCGTTATCCTTTAAGAATTAAAAATTTATATTTGCCCAAAATAAAATCGATATGAGGAAATTATTTATACCAATATTACTGTGTTTAGTAGCTGTAAAAGCCACCGCACAAGGAGGTCCTGACCCGTCACTGGGGAATCGGGTCATTACCACAGCAGTGCCATTTATACTGATTGCTGGTGATCCTCGTGCTGCGGGTATGGGCGATATAGGCGTTACTACCTCGGCAGATGCCTTCTCCCAACAATGGAACCCTGCTAAGTACGCATTTTCTCTCTCAAAACAAGGTATAGGGGTTACCTATACTCCATATTTGAGCAAATTGGTAAACGATATCTTCCTTGGAAATATTACCTACTTCAATCGATTGACTGAACGGAGTGCGGTGGGAGCAAGTTTTAGATATTTCAATACCGGAGAAATAGAACTTCGGGAAACTGCCGATGATCCCGGGAGAATAGTGAAGCCAAATGAAATGCTTTTTGACGTATCATACTCACTTAGGCTTAGCGACCGCTTTGCAATGGGAGTAGCGGGACGCTATATCCGATCCGATCTGAAAATTCCAACCCCAGTAGGTGATGATGCCAATGCAGCTAGTACTTTCGCGGTGGATATTGCCGGATATTACCAAAGTGAGGAAATTCCTTATAACGAATTCGACGGCCGATGGAGAATGGGATTCAATATCTCCAACATTGGTCCTAAATTGAAATACGACGCTTCAGGACAGGAAAACAATATTCCTACCAATCTTGCCCTAGGAGGTGGTTTCGACTTTATCTTGGATGAGTACAACAAAGTGGGAGTTTCGGCAGAATTTAATAAATTGTTGGTGCCAACCCCACAAGATTTTAACGGAGATGGCAAGATTGATGCAACTGATGATGCCGAATATCAAAACATTAGTTTCTTTTCTGGAATCTTTAAGTCCTTCACAGATGCGCCAGACGGCTTTAGTGAAGAGCTGAAAGAGATTACTTGGGCCTTGGGCGCTGAGTATTGGTACCAAGATGTGTTCGCCTTGCGTGTGGGATATTTTAATGAAAGTGAAGAAAAAGGTTCCCGTAAATTCGCCTCTTTTGGCGCAGGTTTCCGCTATACCACTATTAATATAGATATTTCTTATTTGTTCTCTACCTCCAAGGTTGCTAGTCCATTGGAAGGAACCCTTCGTTTTGGGTTGACCTTTAACTTTGGCGATACCTACGACGAATACTAGTGTCCTGATAATAAAAATGTGGCTTGTTTAAAAAAAATTATAATTGCGTCGTTAATCTTAATGACGCAATTTTTATTTTCACAGGACTCCAAAATTAGCTTGGAAGCAAATTTCCCGATTTCTTTGGGAAATAATTTCTTTGGAGAAGATTATAACGGCATTGTTGATATTGGTGCGAAGTACCGAATTGTAAATATTTCAAATCTAAATTTGGTATTTCAGTAAATGGAAGCTATTTTAAAAAGAAGGCGGAAAGGTATATTCCATCCTATCCAGGCGATTTTCAAGATCCGTATGATGCATCCGAAATTACCAACTTTACTATATTGCCAAGAGTTTGTGCAGAACTGACGTTGGAGAGCTTGCCAAAATTGCGGCCGTTTGTTGATCTGGGATACGGTTTTCTTATATTCAACACAGCCTCCCGGGGAGTAACTTCCTCAAGTTCGGTTACCCTAAATGGACTGAATGGAAATGCAGGGGCATATTATCTTCTAACAACGAGCCTTTATGCGCAGCTTCAGTATGATTATATCAAATTGTTCGATGAAAATGTCCTGGGCCAATCTGATGCCAATAACGTTTCAATCATTAAATTTGGTTTGGGATTATTGCTGTAATCAACTCGATCTATTTATATGTCCAAAAAGCAAAAGCTGGAAATCCAATATGAGATTTTTGAATCTCTCGCGGAGCTACCCGCTGAAATTCAAGACCTGATGCATAAGGCGCAAGAGGCACGTGAAAACGCCTATGCGCCATATTCTCATTTTAAGGTGGGTGCCGCCATTAGGCTTTCCTCAGGTACTATCACCATTGGCAACAATCAGGAAAATGCCGCTTACCCATCCGGCCTTTGTGCGGAACGGGTTGCCATCTTTCACGCCGGGGCCAAATATCCAAAGGAGACAGTAGTGGCTATGGCCATTTCCGCACGTTCCCAAAATCGTATCCTAAACCAACCCATCGGCTCCTGCGGCGCTTGCCGACAGTCCATGGCAGAATATGAACAAAAACAAAAATCCCCCATCGCTATCTACTTTATGGGTGAAACCGGCAAGATCGTAAAAGTAGCCTCTGTTATGGACTTGCTACCCTTGGGATTTGACGCAACCTATTTGTAAAAACCCGCTGCTCCCAGTTCTCAAATTCCCCATTTTATATTTACCTAGCATTTGGATTTTGGAATTTGGAATTTGGAATTTGGAATTTGGAATTTGGTACTTGGTACTTGGAATTTGGATTTTACCAAGTGCTATTTGTGTTTTAAACATATAAAGTGGTACTTTTGTTACCCGCTTATCAAAATTATTTAAATGAAGAAAATCACCAAAAAAACGTATCTCGATTGGTACGAAGACATGTTGTTCTGGCGTAGGTTCGAGGATAAACTGGCCCAGGTATATATCAATCAAAAAGTAAGGGGCTTCTTGCACCTTTACAATGGGCAGGAAGCTGTTTTGGCCGGCGCTTTACACGCAATGGACCTTACCAAGGACAATATGATTACCGCCTATAGAAATCACGTACAGCCCATTGGAATGGGCTTGGATCCTAGAAAAGTAATGGCTGAACTCTACGGAAAGGCCACGGGTACCTCCCACGGCTTGGGCGGATCTATGCATATTTTCTCCAAGGAACACAGATTTTTTGGAGGTCATGGTATTGTAGGGGGACAAATTCCTCTTGGTGCTGGCCTGGCCTTTGCCGATAAATATTTTGGACGCGATGCCGTAACCCTAACCTATATGGGCGACGGAGCTGTGCGTCAAGGTTCTCTTCACGAAACTTTCAACTTGGCCATGCTGTGGAAACTCCCGGTAGTTTTCTGCTGCGAAAACAATGGATACGCAATGGGGACCTCTGTAGCGCGTTCCGCCAACCATACCGATATCTATAAACTGGGATTGGGCTATGAAATGCCGTCTAAACCAGTGGACGGGATGAAACCAGAAGTGGTGGCTAAAGAAATGGATGAGGCTATCAAACGCGCCCGCCGAGGCGATGGCCCAACCTTCCTCGAATTGAGGACCTACCGCTACCGAGGCCACTCCATGAGCGACGCCCAACATTACCGCACCAAAGAAGAGGTAGCAAAAAAACAAGAGGAGGATCCAATTTCCTATGTGCTCCATAAAATTTACGAAAACAAATGGGCTACGGAGGCCGAAATAAAAGAGATTGACCAAAGGGTAAGGAATTTAGTGGACGAATGCGAAAAATTCGCGGACGAATCCCCTTACCCCGAAATCGATGTGATGTACGATTCGGTTTACGAACAAGAGGACTATCCTTTTATACAACATAAACTATAGAAGATGGCAGAAGTGATTAACATGCCGCGCTTAAGCGACACAATGGAAGAAGGTACGGTGGCAACTTGGTTAAAAAAAGTGGGCGATACCGTAAAAGAAGGCGATATCTTGGCCGAAATCGAAACGGACAAGGCAACGATGGAATTTGAATCTTTCTATGAAGGCACCTTGCTGCACATAGGCGTAAAAGAAGGGGAAACCGTCCCAGTCGATTCACTTTTGGCAATTATCGGAGATAAGGATGAGGATATCTCAGGTTTAATTGATGGAAAATCTGCTTCTAAGATAGACGATTCCTCCGATAAGAAAAAAACTTCCGATTCAGAAAAAGACGAAAAGCCTTCAGCTAAAAAGGAAGAAAGCAAGAAGGAAGACTCCGAAGTTGATTCCTCTGGAAAAGATGAAAAGGCCGAATTGCCCAAAGGTGTGGAAGTAATAACCATGCCCCGTTTGAGTGATACCATGACGGAAGGTACCGTAGCTACTTGGCTAAAGAAAGTAGGCGATAAGGTGGAAGAAGGCGATATTCTTGCTGAAATTGAAACCGATAAGGCTACCATGGAATTTGAATCTTTCTATTCCGGTACTCTGCTTAAAATTGGAATAGACGAAGGAGAATCCGCGCCAGTTGATTCCGTTCTTGCCATCCTTGGACCTAAAGACACCGATGTTTCAGGAATTATAGAAAATTTCAAAAAAGATAAAAAGGCTTCAGCTAAAAAAGAAGAATCTCCAAAATCTGAGGATAAAGTCGAAGAAAAAGCCCCTTCTAAAAAAACAGAAGATTCCAAACCAGAAGAAACCAAGAAGCCTACTTCAACCTCACAGCCAGAAAGCGAAGGTCGAATTTTCGCTTCTCCCTTGGCTAGGAAGATGGCTGAGGAAAAAGGAATCAATCTTCGCCATGTTCGCGGAAGTGGAGACCAAGGCCGCATAGTTAGAAGTGATATAGAGAATTACAAACCCGCGGCAGATCAAGCTTATGTCCCGGTGGGAACAGAAAGTTTTGAGGAAGTTAAAAACTCCCAAATGCGCAAAATTATTGCGAAACGTTTGGCCGAGTCCAAATTTACCGCTCCGGAATATTACCTTACCGTGGAATTGGATATGGATCAAGCTATTACATCACGGGAGGTCATAAATGCCGATCCGGATGTGAGAATATCCTTTAATGATATGATTATAAAAGCCTGTGCTATGGCCCTGCGAAAGCACCCAATGGTAAATAGCCAATGGACTCCCGAAGTCACCAAAATAGCCAAGCACATTCATATTGGAGTAGCTGTAGCTGTTGATGAAGGCCTATTGGTCCCTGTTTTGAAGTTCGCCGATCAAATGACTTTCTCACAAATTGGAGCGCAAGTAAAAGAACTTGCCGAAAAGGCTCGGACCAAGAAAATCACCCCTCAGGAAATGGAGGGCAGTACCTTTACGGTTTCCAACTTGGGAATGTTTGGCATCAATGAGTTTACTTCTATTATAAATCAGCCAAACTCGGCCATTCTATCAGTAGGGGCCATCGTCCAAAAACCAGTGGTGAAAAACGGTCAAATAGTTGTAGGCAACACCATGAACCTAACCTTGGCTTGCGACCACCGAACAGTAGATGGCGCAACGGGAGCAAAATTCCTCCAAACCTTGCGACAGTATATCGAGAATCCGGTTACTATGTTTGTGTAACGAGTGAAATCTTTAAAACAAAACCCTCATAGACTTTTAAAGCTTATGAGGTTTTTTTGTTATACCAATCCCGCCCGTTTCAGTAGTGCTTCCGGATCGGGTTTCTGCCCGCGAAATGCTATATAAAGTTCCATAGGGTCCTTGGTTCCCCCTTGCGAAAGCACAAAGTCCTTAAACCTATCGGCCACTTTCCTATTAAAGATTCCTTCCTGTTTAAATAAAGCAAAGGCATCGGCGTCGAGTACTTCCGCCCATTTATAGCTGTAATATCCCGCTGAATAACCCCCTTGGAATATATGCGAAAAGGAAGTGCTCATGCAATTCTCAAGTACATCCGGATATAATTGGGCGTCGCCAAAAGCTGCAGCTTCAAATGCCTTTACATCGGTGATGCCCGAAGGATCGCTGCCATGCCACGACATATCCAATAGTCCAAAACTCAATTGCCGCAAGGTCGCCATGCCTTCTAGAAAAGTAGCGGACTCCTTTATTTTTTCAACATATTCCATAGGAATTACTTCTCCCGTTTGATAATGAGTAGCAAAGAGTTCCAAAGTCTCTTTCTCATAACACCAGTTTTCCAAAATCTGGCTTGGCAGTTCCACAAAATCCCAATATACACTCGTACCGGAAAGACTTGGGTAATGCGTGTTTGCCAACATTCCGTGCAAGGCGTGCCCGAACTCGTGGAATAATGTGGTAACCTCATTAAAAGTCAATAACGAAGGTTTGCTGGCTGTTGGTTTGGTGAAATTACAAACTATGGAAATATGTGGGCGGTCGTTAATGCCATCTTTTATACTCTGTGGCTTATACGAAGTCATCCAAGCCCCATTCCGTTTTCCCGCTCGAGGATGGAAGTCGGCGTAAAAAATAGCGACCAACGCTCCCGCATCATCTTTTACTTCGTAGGTCTTTACATCAGCGTGGTATTTGTCGATATTTTGCACTTCCTTAAAATGAAGACCGTATAGCTTTTCAGAAACGGTAAAAACTCCGTTTATGACGTTTTTCAACTCAAAATAAGGTTTGAGCATTTCATCATCCAGATTGAATCGTTTCTGCTTTAATTTTTCTGAATAATAAGCCCCATCCCATTTTTCTAATCGGTCTATGTTGTCCAGTTCTTTTGCAAATGCAGTTAATTCATCAAACTCTATTTTGGCCGCCGGTCGAGCTTTCTCGAGCAATTCATTTAAAAAGGATTTTACCTTCTCCGGGGTTTCGGCCATCCGCTCTTCCAAAACAAAATGGGCGTGACTTTCATAGCCCAGTAAATTGGCGCGGTGATGCCGAAGCTGCACTATTTTTAACACGTTCTGCTGATTGTCCAGCTCGTCATTGTGAAAGCATTTCGCCCCAAAGGCTATAGACATTTTCTTGCGTAACTCCCGATTGTCGGCATAGGTTAGAAAAGGAACATAACTGGGGTAGTCCAATGTAAATATCCACCCTTTCTTTCCTTTTTCCTCCGCGGTCTGGGAGGCAGCTTCAATCACTCCCTCCGGTAGGCCGGAAAGGTCGTTTTTGTCGGTGAGTTGTAGCTCAAACTTATTGGTTTCCGCCAATACATTTTCGCCGAAAGTCAGACTGAGCTTGGAGAGTTCGGCGTCGATCTTTCGCAATTGCTTTTTCTTTTCTTCTGAAAGATTGGCGCCATTTCGTGAAAAAGTTTTGTATTTCTTATCCAACAACATTTGCTGTTCTTCGGAAAGATCCAAAGAGTCCTTTTGGTTGTAAACAACTTTAATTCTTTCAAATAAAGATTCATTCAGCAATATGTCATTGCTGAATTCAGTGAGCAAGGGTGAAATTTCCTGTGCTATCCTTTGAATTTCCTCATTGGTCTCGGCACTGTTGAGGTTAAAGAAAATACTCGTTGCCCGATCCAATTGCTCCCCCGTATTCTCAAGGGCCTCTACCGTGTTTTGAAAGGTCGGCGGCTCTGAATTTGAGGCTATGACATCTATTTCCACCTTCGTATCCTCAATCAACTGACTGATGGCTGGGAGGAAATGTTTGTTTTCTATCTTGGAAAATGGAGATGTGTCGTAGTGGTTTAATAGGGGATTGGTGTTCATATATAAAATTGTAGGTTCGCGGTTAATCCCGCACCCATGATATTGATTAATTATTTTTTTAAATTTCGTGCACCTTCTTCAACCTTCTTTTTGAGATCTTCTTTGTAAGCCACAATCTTGTCCAAAATCGATTTATTGGAAGCTCCAAGAATCTGCGCCGCAAGGATCCCCGCATTTTTGGCACCGTTTAAGGCAACTGTGGCAACTGGTACCCCCGCGGGCATTTGGAGGATGGAGAGCACGCTGTCCCATCCGTCGATAGAATTGCTTGATTTTACTGGCACGCCAATTACCGGCAAAGGCGAAAGAGAGGCAATCATTCCGGGTAAATGTGCAGCGCCGCCCGCCCCGGCAATAATTACGGAAATTCCTCTGCTGTGGGCGTGCTTGCCAAAATCAAAAAGCTTGTCCGGAGTCCGGTGGGCGGATACGATGTCCACTTCCACTTCAATGTTGAATTCCTTTAAAATATCAACGGCATCCTGCATTACTGCCAGGTCGCTTGTACTTCCCATTACTACGGCTACTTTGCTCATGGATTTTGATTTTCATTTAAATAATGACAAAAATACAATGTATTATTGTGTTTTGAGCGATATTGATGGTTTGACATTCCGTTTATCCAATATTATTGGATTTCTGGAAGAATCATTCCCTTAAATCTTTCTCAAAATTCACACATATCCAAGATTCTGCTTAAATAATTATTATTTTTGGCTGGCCCGTCGCAGATTAATTAGTGAATAATCTCACGTCTCTCAGCGAAGCGGTCTAAAGTCTAAAGTGGTATGCGAAAGATCTTCCTCGGAATTGTAATTGCTTTGGTCATCGTATTTGCTCTGCGGTATTGCGAGCACAAAAAAGATGATCGCGAGCATTTGGAAGCCAGTACCGCTTTGATTCAAAAAGAATTGAAGAACGTTGGCAAACTAATAGTTACCGAAGGAAGTTACTCACAAGTGTTCAGTTTTAGTGCTAGTAGGGATTTGATCTATGGCTTATCCTTTGCCAAAAAGAGTGCTTTGGTGGTAGTTAATGCAAAAGCTACCATCGCTTACGATCTGAGTAAAGTGGAAATGGTAATTGACGAAGCCTCAAAAACGGTTACCATCACCAAAATTCCCGAACCCGAACTCTCCATAAATCCAAATATAGAGTATTACGACGTAAAGCAGAATTATCTAAACCAATTCAGTGCTTCGGATTACAACAAAATAACACAGCAGATAGAAAAATCCCTTCGAAAGAAAATAGAAGAATCAGAACTCCAAACCAATGCCGAAAACCGATTGATTTCCGAGCTCTCAAAAATTTATATACTTACCAATTCCATGGGATGGACTTTAAAATACAATCAGACAGTAGTTGAAAAGGAAGAGGATCTGCAAGAAATCAAACTTTAGAGAAATCGAATCCGAAATCGAAGTTGAAGACGAAGTTCAATAAAAAATGAAATTATCCATACTGAACACCACCACCATTCTCTATTATCTTCTCTCTATTCTCTTCTCTTTAGAAAATCGGACATTGAAAATTGAGTATTGAACATTGAACATTGAGCATTGAACATTGAGCATTGAGCATTGAATATTGAACATTGAAAACCGAACATTCTAAAGTTTCCTGCTCAAACTAAACCACCCACCCCCATTGATAGCCTCCACGCCTTGACCTCTGAGAATTCCGGCGGCACCACCACTTCGCATGCCGCTAGCACAGCAACATATCACCGGTTTGTTCCATTTCTTTATAGTGGAGATTTTTGAATTGATACTTTGGAGAGGGATATTTTTGGATCCTGGAATGGCCCCACTGTCGTATTCCACTTTACTGCGCACATCCAGTATGATCGCGCCACGGCTTTTAAAGTCCTCGATTTTCTTGTTTCTGTTGCCGAATAAAAAGTCTAAGAATCCCATTTGCTGAAGTTTTTTAAGAGTGCAAAATTACATTATTCCGCTAAAACTTCTCTCTCTAATTCATTATATTGCAATGATGAAAACGCTTTCTCGAAAAAATGAGATCACTAAAGTGGCAGCAACACTTTTCAGAAAAAAAGGATACAATGCCATCTCCATGCGGGATATCGCTTCTGAAATGGAAATAAAGGCTGCCAGTCTTTACAATCACATCAGCGGAAAACAAGAAATTCTTGCAACTATAATATTGGAAGTGGCAAACGAATTTACTTTGGGAATGGAAACGGTAGTCGATCAAAAATCTTCTGCCTTAAAAAAGATAGAATATTTGATTGAACTGCATATCGATATCACTTTAAATCATTCGGAGGCTTTGGCTTCACTCAATAATGACTGGATGCATTTGGAAGGTGAAAACCTAAAGGATTTTATTCGAATGCGCGATGGATATGAAAGCAATTTTAGAAATATAATCCAGCAAGGAATCAAAGCAAATGAGATAAAACCCCATCATCCCGAGGTAATCCTATTTTCTATCCTTTCCACTTTGCGAACTCTTTATCTATGGTATGAAAAGCGTGGAAAATTGGATGTGAATGTGTTGAAAAAGGATATGGTTGCGGTTTTGATAAAAGGGATTGTTTAAGTGTAAATGGCATAAATTGAAAATGCCATAATAAGAAATGACATAAGACGTAGAACGGAAGGAAGGTACAATAGAAGAGGGGTCATTTCTAGTTTATTTTATCCTATGTTTTAGGATAAACACTTGGTTGAAAAACTATTAAATCTAAGAAATATGAACAACATTTACACCTACAAAACACACGAATATCGCTGCGATAAGTGTGGATGGATCGGACTTGGCGAAGAATTGGAGCAAGGCGAGCTATTTCAGGACGGATTTGAAGTGAATTGTCCCAAATGTGGGGAGTTGTTCGAGTTGGTGGTTTTCCCAACTATGGCCGAGGTCCTTGAATTTGGAAGCGAAGAAGAAAAGAAGGAGGCAAGGGAACAAATGGAGTTTAGGGATCAATGGGAAGCCCTAAGTCTGGAATCCGCAGATCAATTACCGGAAATAGAGGGTGATGATTTAATTTTCAATATAGAGGAAAGGAAATATAAAAGACAGGAGTTTTTATTCCTAATGCACGATGGAAAGGAAATTTGGAAAGAACCTTTAATGTACGAATATTATGAGCGTTTTATCGAAATTGGAAAAATACTTCAGGATAAGTATGGGAAAAGAATGAAAGACCTTGTGCCTCCGGAATATCAAGCTTGGTTACTTGGGGATAGAAGTTCCGCTCCCAAGAAAATAAGAGAGTTCCGCGAATCACTGAAAGACAAAAGCAATTAAAAACAGACTTGCATTTCTAACTAACAACCGTTAGTTTTGTTTGTGTAAAATGAAAATTCAAATTGGGAAAATTCAATAAAATAAAAGTTAAGGATATTTACAAGGAAATAAGCGATACGTCGGTTATTACTTTGGACATGCCAAAAGAGCTGATCGACGAATATAAATTTCGTCAAGGTCAACACTTGATATTTCGGTTGATGGACAACGGAGAAGACCTTAGGCGCACCTATAGTTTGTGTTCCAGTCCGCTCGAAAACGAATGGCGTGTGGCCGTAAAGAGTATTCCTGAGGGCAAGTTCTCCTACTTGGTCGAAAATCAATTAAAAATAGGGGATACCCTGGAAGTAATGGCGCCCAGTGGCACTTTTGGGGTGGAGGCCAATCCGCAGAACAAAAAAAACTATTTGTTTTTTGCGGCCGGAAGTGGAATAACCCCCATCATTTCGATGATAAAAACCTATTTGGCCGTAGAGCCCCATTCTACATGCAAGCTGTTTTATGTGAATAAGACGGCAAATTCCATTATCTTTAAGGAAGAGTTGGAGCAGCTTCGGAACAGATATTTCGGGCGTTTGGAGATTTATTATTTCTTGACCCAGGAACGTCGCGATATCGACCTGTTCAATGGTCGTTTTGATGATGGGAAAATGGAGGTCCTAACCAAAACGTTTATGGATATTCCCGATACCAGTGAAGTCTTTCTGTGCGGGCCCGAAAAAATGGTAGAGTATTTGAGCGATTATTTGGTGAAAGCGGGACTTCCGAAGGAATTAATCCACTTTGAGTTGTTTATTTCTGGACTATCTGAAGAAGATATTGCACGGGCTGCGCGTTTGGCAAAGCAAAATGTGGAAGGTGTGGAAGTGACCATTGTGGATGGCGGAAAGGAATTCCACTTTACGATGACCAAGGAGTACGACAACATTCTTGATGCCGCCCTTGCCGCGGGGGCCGATTTGCCCTATGCGTGTAAAGGGGGGGTTTGTAGCACGTGCAAATGCCAGATTATGGAAGGCGAAGTAGAGATGAAAAAGAATTATGCTTTAGATGAAGAGGACTTAGGTCACAATTTTGTGTTGAGTTGCCAGTCGGTACCACTGACTCAAAAAGTGAAAGTGGATTTTGATGTGTAAAATCTTACCAAAGAAAGCCAAATGAGAATTAAGTTTGAAATGAGAAACCTTCTTTTGGCTTGTGTATTTTTCACCTTTTCTGTATTGAGTTTTGCTCAAAAAAAACCAATCGAATTTGATGAGTTTTCCAAGTATAAAAAGTTAGGATATCATGTTTCGGGAATTTCATTTCGAAAACAATTATTTGAAGGAGATGAGATAATCACAAAAAATTCACCAATATTTAGTGGAAGAATGGGGGTTGATTTTGTGTTTAATCCTGAAAGGATTTGGACATTTAGAACAGCTTTTTATTTTGAGCTCATTCCAGGATTAAAAGTGGAATATGCCGAGAACATACCTGATGCCGATGTAATTAATTCATACTACCGCCCGACTTTTTCATTACCATTCTTGATTGAGTTAAAAATGCAGATGGGCGAAAAGTTTTTTGTAGGGGTGAGCAGTGGTATTGAGCTGACATTGAACTATCGGCAAAAAATAGAAGTTGAAATTTATGAAGACAACTATATTCTGGCTGCGTGGTTAAACGATGAACAATTAATATTAAATCCCGGATTAAGAATAGGTCCAAGCATCTATTATACAGGAGACAAAGCATTATATCAGTTCTCTTTTGGCTATAAAAAATCATTGATAAATTATTCCACAGGAATTATTTCTGTATTCAGAGAAGAACTTGAACAAAGTAGCAGATTGACAGGAGATTATTTATCTTTAGGGTTGACAATATTTTTTAAATAATTTACCAAAACATATAGTATGAAAACCCCCAATCACTTTATTGATCTTTATTCTCTTAGGCACCACCGCTTGTAATAAGGATGATAGTGATTCTAATTGCATTAAAGATGAAAACTACTTTACTGCTGAATTTTGGGACAGCATTTGATACTCAGTTGTCAATCAGTGCCAATTACTAAAAAAGTAAAGGTCAATTTCGACGTATAAAATTCCCGCGTAGGCGGGAATCTCAAATATGAAAAATCTCCTGCAAGGTGCCATTGCAATCCTGCAAGGTGTTGCCGAGGCACGAGGCCTCCTTGTAGGTATAAAAAGTGAATTATGAGCGAAAAAGAAATAAAAAACCTCGAAGAAATCTTCGAAGAACGTATTGCGCGCGACGAAAAGATAGAGCCTAAAGATTGGATGCCGGAGAAATACCGACAAACCCATATTCGGCAAATAAGCCAGCACGCCCATTCGGAAGTTGTGGGAATGTTGCCGGAGGGAAATTGGATTACCCGCGCTCCTTCTTTGCGAAGAAAAGTAGCGCTCTTGGCAAAAGTCCAAGATGAGGCAGGACATGGTTTATACCTTTATTCCGCTTGTGAAACCTTAGGTATTTCACGAGAGGAAATGTATGAGCAGCTTCACAGTGGAAGAGCTAAATATTCCTCCATTTTTAATTATCCCACCATCACTTGGGCCGACATTGGCGCCATTGGTTGGTTGGTGGATGGCGCGGCAATTATCAATCAAGTGCCGCTGTGCAATACTTCCTTCGGGCCTTATGCCAGAGCGATGGTTAGAGTTTGTAAGGAAGAAAGCTTCCATCAGCGCCAGGGATATGAAATAATGCTCACCCTTTGCCGTGG
The DNA here is from genome assembly GCA_049646885.1 of Aequorivita sp. Taxonomy (GTDB): domain Bacteria; phylum Bacteroidota; class Bacteroidia; order Flavobacteriales; family Flavobacteriaceae; genus Aequorivita. The sequence continues at coordinate 32,381 of JBARWQ010000063.1, forward strand.
TACCAAAGAGCAAAAAGCAATGGCCCAGGACGCGCTCAATCGTTGGTGGTGGCCCAGCTTGATGATGTTCGGCCCCACAGATGAACAATCGACCCATACCGAGCAATCGATGAAATGGAAACTTAAAAGAAAAACTAACGACGAATTGCGGCAGCAATTTATAGATCAAACTGTTCCACAAGCCGATATCCTTGGAATAACAATGCCAGATCCCGATTTAAAATGGAATGAGGAAAGAGGTCACTACGACTTTGGTGAAATTGATTGGGACGAGTTTTGGCAAGTTGTAAAAGGTCACGGCCCAATGAACAAGGAACGCATGAAAGCCCGAGTAAGTGCCTGGGAAAGAGGTGAATGGGTACGCGATGCCGCAATGGCCTATGCGAATAAAAACGAGGAAAGAAAAATAGCAAGATCAAGTTAATAAGAAGGGACGTAGGACGGTAGGACATAAGACATACGAAAAAACCAATACGTCTTATGTCTTAAGTCATTCAGCGAAGCGGTCTTAAGTCTCTAGTCTAACATCTCAAATCTAAAATCTCATGTCTAATAACAAAAAAAACTGGCCCCTTTGGGAAGTCTTCGTAAGAAGTAAAAACGGATTGGAGCACCGTCATTTTGGAAGTCTCCATGCAGCAGATTCCGATATGGCCCTCGAAAATGCCCGCGATGTCTATACTCGCAGAAATGAGGGTGTGAGTATCTGGGTGGTAGAATCAAAAAACATCACGGCCTCAAATCCCGACCACAACGCGGAAATGTTTGAACCCGCAAAAGATAAAATTTATCGCCATCCCACATTTTATGATTTGCCGGATGAGGTGAAGCATATGTAAATTCCCGCGCAGGCGGGAATCTCATGGAAGGTGGAAAACCTGTGATAATAATCCTGACACTTTTTCACTAAATACTTAGGTATCCTCACTAATAAAGAGTTATTGAATGCAATGATATAGGAATCAAGGCTATGGGCAGGGCACAAGAAGATTCCCACCTTTGTGGGAATGGAAAATGGTATGTTTACATTATGACCAATAAGCCAAATGGTGTTCTTTACATTGGCGTTACCGATAATATTGATTGCCGGGTTGAAGAGCACAAAACAAAAGTTTATCCTGAAAGCTTTACGGCGAGATATAATTGTGATATGCTAGTTTATTTTGAAGAATTTGAAGAAGGTTCTAAAGCCTCACTACGTGAAAAACAAATGAAGAAATGGAATCGTGAATGGAAAATAAAATTGATTGAAGAAATGAATCCAAATTGGTTTGACTTAAGCTTAAATTGGAACAATACAGATTTGATTTATAAAACGACAAGGATTTCAATTCGAAATAAAATTTAATTATGGGCAAAATACAAGAAGATTCCCGCCTTCGCGAGAATTTATACAACTACATCCTAACAATCGCCGACAACTCCCTTATCCTCGGCCAACGAATGGGCGAGCTTTGCGGACACGGACCAAGCTTGGAAACCGATATTGCGTGCACAAATATTTCCTTGGACTTATTGGGCCAAGTGCGCAGTTATTATCAATACGCCGCAAAGATTGCGGGAGATGGAAGAACGGAGGACGCCATTGCGATGCTGCGAACAGAACGTGAATATGTGAATGTATTGTTGGTTGAGCAACCTAATACGGATTTTGCATATACAATGGCTCGGCATTTTTTGTTTGACGTATATCATTTTTTGTTTCTAAAGGAATTGGAAAAAAGTAAAGATCTCACCTTGGCGGCTATCGCAACAAAATCATTAAAGGAAGTAACTTACCATCAGCGTTTTTCCTCAGATTGGATACGGCGATTGGGAGATGGCACGGAGGAAAGCCGTCAAAAGATGCAGGCAGCTATCGATGATTTATGGGTTTATACCGATGAGTTTTTTCATCCAAACCTCGCTGAAACAGCAATGGCAGAAGAAGGGATAGGAGTTGATGTAACCAAACTGAAGAAGGAATATTATAAAACTATAAATGAAGTTTTGGAAGAGGCCACCCTTAAAATCCCAGAATCCAAATACTTCCATAAAGGAGGTAAGCAAGGAATTCATACAGAGAATATGGGATATATTTTGGCAGAATTACAATATATGCAAAGAACATATCCGAATTTGGAATGGTAATTCCCGCGTAGGCGGGAATCTCTTTGCAAACTTCCTGCAAGGTCTTCAAGACCTTGTAGGTATTTAAAAAAATAGATAATGACCCTAATAGATAAACCAAACATACAAGGACATTTAGTTCCAGTTCTGGAAACGGTTCCGGATCCGGAGATTCCCGTAATTTCATTATTGGATCTTGGTGTAATTCGCAACGCAGTTGAGATCGATGGGATTGTTTATATAAAAATGACTCCCACCTACTCCGGCTGTCCCGCCACCGATGTGATGTCCGATGACATTAAGACTGCATTCGCCAAGGAAGGTAAAACTGCCGAGGTCGAGCTTATCCTTTCACCCGCTTGGTCCACCGATTGGATTTCTGAAGAGGGACTTCAGAAAATGGAAGAATACGGTATTGCCCGCCCGCTATCTGAATCACACGACAAGGACGTTTTGTTGGGAGGAAAGAAATTAGTAAAATGTCCGCAATGCGGCAGCACCCATACCCATTTGGTGAGCCAATTCGGCTCCACCCCATGCAAAGCTCTTTTTAAGTGCGACGACTGTCACGAACCATTTGATTATTTTAAATGTTTGAAATAGTCATTGGGTGCTAGTTCGAAAGAGAAATTAATTCTAATCAGAACTTCTAGTTTAATTGTAGAAAAATTACAGAATAATCGGCAATAATCCGATTATTGGTTTTGTTTTATACAAAAATGATGTATCTTTGTGGAGGCATAATCGGTAATAATCCGATTTTGTCCTATAAAAGCTACCTATGACTTTTAGAAGAAATATACGAGATTATGTAAATGCTCCATTAACCCATCAGATCGTTTCGGATGTGTTAGCAGAGTACCGGCGTCCAAATGATAAAATCAATGATTTGGTTCGGAATGGATTTTTGATTTCCCTAAGAAGAGGATTATATGTTCCAGGCCCGGAGTTGGATTTGCCACTTCCCCATCTTTTTGTAATTGCCAATCACCTTCGGGGGCCGAGTTACGTTTCCCTTGAAACGGCACTTGCGCATTGGGGAATGATTCCTGAAAGAGTTTATGAAATCAATTCAATAACTCTAAAAACCTCCTATGTTTATGACACACCAATTGGCAGGTTTACCTATCGTCATCTCGATGCACCTTATTATTCTTTTGGTTTGCAGCGTGTTGAATTCGGTGACAGCCAGTTCGCACTTATGGCCTCACCCGAAAAAGCTATATGCGACAAAATAATCACTACGGCAGGAATTACATTGCGTAGTCAATCGCAAACGTGGGCTTTTTTATTGGATGATTTGCGTATGAATGAGGAGGTGTTGGCAAGTTTAAATTTAGATATCATCTCCAGCTGGATAGTAGATGCACCAAAAGCATCCAGTTTACAAATGTTGGTCAATACCCTTCAAAGCTTATGATAAAAGAATGGATTGAAAGTTACCAACCGGCGGATGAGGAGGAAGCACTCTCCGCTTTGCGCGAGATTATGCAAGAAATTGCCCTTGCCGGTTTATCGCGTACAGATTTTTTTAAGAAAGCTGCCTTTTATGGAGGCACGGCCCTAAGAATCTTTTATGGATTGAAACGATATTCGGAAGATTTGGATTTTTCCTTGCTCTCCGTGGATGAGAAATTTTCCTTGGAACCGTATTTTCAGGCCATGCAGGACGAGTTCAACAGTTTGGGAATGCAGGTAAGTCTTCGGAAAAAGAGTAAGATCCACAAGACGCCAATCGAGTCAGCATTTCTTAAATCTGAAACCCTATGGAAGGAATTGGTTTTGGAGGATGTCGTCGAGCAATTGGGAATCAGATCCAATAAAAATATCAGAATCAAAATTGAGGTGGACCGGAATCCACCTAGGTATTTTAAAACAGAAGAGAAGTTATCGCTCCGGCCATTTTCTTTTTATGTGAAATGTTTTGACCTGCCGAGTTTATTTGCAGGAAAAATGCACGCCCTGCTTTTCCGGAAATGGCAAAACCGCGTAAAGGGTCGTGATTGGTTTGATATGGAATGGTATATCCGCAAGGGTGTTTCTCTGAATTTAAATCATTTCCTTCAGCGTGCCAAAGATTCGGGGGATTGGCAAAAGCCGACGATTTCAAAGGAGGAATTTTTGGATTTATTACGAGATAAAATCAAAATTTCTACCATTGACAAAGTAAAAGCGGATGTACGGCCTTTCGTTCGAAACATCGAGCAATTGGAAATATGGAGTCCTCAGTATTTTCTGGATTTGGCGGATTTATTGAAGATAGAGGAGTGAGAAATATATTCTTAACATAATTGTCTGAGAAATGAACCAAGATCTGCTATACGGCAGGCAGGCCGCTGCGTTAAAAGAACCAAGACCAACGACCTAAAACACTTAAGATGTAGTTTTTAAAATTTAATTGTGGATGAAATTATGATATTAGGTTTTTTTAAATAAAATGGAAAGGAAGGTCAAATTTAAGGAACTACTGGTTTGTTCTGGCTTCTATCGTTAATCCCATCTATTCCATACCCAAGATTTTGTAGCTTTGCTCCCAAAAAACCATGGGATTTTATTACGAATTGCTTCACCGAGATTTTCAAGCCGACGGCATCCAAGTAGCGCACTATCGCCCTACAAAAAATACCCAAGGAGCGTGGAATGAAAACGAACAGCATATGGCCCCGGCCACGGGAGTGATCTGTGCCGAACTCGAAAGTTTTCGACCCAAAGATCACATGCAAATCGCACGGATCAGTCTTGATATTTTAGGAATGATCCATTTGGACGATTTTAGCATTACCACTCGCTGCATCCGTCCTGGAAAAACTATAGAACTGATTGAATCCGTTTTTGAAGTCAAAGGAAGGACTTGTATCGTTGCGAGAACTTGGAGAATGATAACCGAAGATACCTCAGATGTGGCCGGTTTGGAAGACAAACCCATGCCTTCCCATGAATCCTTGCCAGCTTGGAAAGGCATGTCCCTCTGGGATGGTGGGTATATCCGTTCGGTTTCAAAAAATATTAAAGTTGTGGAGCGTCGTCCTGGGAAAGGCAAGGTTTGGATTACGAACGATTTGGAAATGGTAAAAGGGGAGACTACAAGCTCTTTCGTAAAGTTAATGGGAATGGTGGATACAATGAATGGGGTAGTGATCCGACAGGATATTCCTTTTTCATATATGTTTCCAAATGTGGATTTGCAAATCCATCTCTATCGCCTGCCACAAGGAAAACACTTGGGACTGGAAGTGAAGCAGCAATATGGAAAGGATGGTATTGGTTTGACTTCGGCCGTGCTCCATGACAAGGAGGGTCCCTTTGGGCATGCAGAACAGATTTTGACATTGAGAAAGATGCCTAGAGCATAACAACTATTTTTGAGATTGGATGATACTTAGATTAAAGAAGAAGTCCATTAATTCATTCCCGGAAACGAATCTACTGTTTTTACTTTTAGATCCGGAAAGGAGGTGACAACCTGAACTGTGAAATCAGGAAAAGATTCCACAATCTGCCATTTTCCACAGTCATTGGGAAAAGACTCCACAAATTTCACTTTGATATCTGGAAAAGATTCTACAAACTGGATCTTTATGTCAGGGAAAGACTCTACAAATTTTACCTTGCCATAAAGAGGAATGTCATTGAACTTGCAATCTTCTTCAATTGGGATTTTCTTAGATTCATTTTGACGTTCTATAAGAGAAGAGGCCATCTCAAATTCCGATTTTTCTTTTGTATAATTTCCCAATCCGGAAGAAGAAGGTGGGCTCATAAAGAAAATTAATGCCAACCAATATGGGGATAATAAACTCATAATTTGATCTAATTTAGAATCTAAAAATATCGAATAAAATACAAAGAATTGATTTCCAGTAGCAAGAAATTTTATTTTACAAACAGTTTATTTCATAATGACAATCTTTCCATCTTCTTCTATTCGTCTTTGAAACTATGTTTGCCGTTCAATAATGGGGGATTTGACCAAACTCTTGCTATTTTTGCAAGAAGACCAATGGAAAGGGATGATTCTTTGTCTTTTTCTAAGTTGTACTATTTTTTAACCCAATACCAAATTTACATATGGCTTCTATTACCAAGGAAATCAAGGATAAAATTGCATATCTAACCCTCAATCGTCCCGAGGTTTTCAATAGTTTCAACAGGGAAATGGCATTGCTTCTCCAAAAGGAATTGGATGATTGCGAAAGGAATCCAGAAGTCCGAGCAATTGTAATCACTGGAAGCGGAAAGGCTTTTTGTGCCGGACAGGATTTAAAGGAAGTTACCTCTCCGGAATTGAATCCCGGATTTAAAAAAATCCTTGAAGAGCATTACAACCCAATCATTTCCCGAATCCGAAAAATTGAAAAGCCAATAATCGCAGCTGTCAATGGTGTTGCCGCAGGAGCGGGAGCAAATATCGCATTGGCCTGTGATGTGGTGATTGCTTCGGAAAACGCGAGTTTTATACAAGCATTTAGCAAAATTGGTTTGGTGCCTGATAGTGGAGGAACTTTCTTTTTACCAAGATTGATCGGTTTCCAAAAAGCTTCGGCTTTGATGATGTTAGGTGATAAAGTTTCCGCTACGGAAGCAGAACAACTTGGCATGGTTTACAAAGCAGTTTCATCAGAAAATTTTATGGAAGAAGTAAATAGCATTGCGAATACCATGGCAAATATGCCTACAAAGGCATTGGGTCTGACCAAACGATTATTGAATGAATCGATGAATAATTCTTTGAAAGATCAATTAGATTTAGAAAGTAAACTTCAAATAGAATCCGCTCAGAGTGAAGATTATTCAGAAGGAGTGGATGCGTTTGTCAATAAACGGAAACCGGAATTTAAGGGGAGATAATAAGGGAATTTAAAAAAGTCAGCTCTATCTGGACTAATTTTCTAATGGCACGCCATTAACAAGGCCACGGAATCCAATGTATCGGTATCCTTGCTGAAAAAGAGGATCCATACATTTTGGGAATTCTTTTCAATCGGTATGCGCAGGTCGATAATTCTGTTTTTATCGCTGTCGCTATAATTGAACTCAATTTGATCTCCAAAGATTGAAAGAATTTCGTTTAAATGTGTCTTTTCCGCAATAGTTCCCTTGTTCGTTTGGATTTTATAACCACTTCCCTTTAGATCAATAAAAACGACGGCCGCTTCATTTGTTTCGTTAATTTCTAAGGTCATAAACGGATAATATACAAAACCAGCAAGGTCTTCATAAGCGTAATAGAGACCGCATTCTTCTGGCTCTTCTTCGGGATATTCCGAATCCTTTTCACCTAAAGTCCTGTGAAATTCCGCTAACGATCCGATTATAGGAATTCTTTGGTTATTTGAGGTTTGTATTTCTTCGATATATAGGTAATCGCTATAACTATCCTCGGCTTTATGCAGTTTCATAAACGTTTTGACCAAATCCCCATCTTGATAGATATATTTTACTGGAACATCTCTATCCCGGTAATCTGAATTTCTGTGAGGAGTGTTATATCCTGATATTTCCCTATTATCTATTTTATTTAATACAACATTATATTCTGAAGAACTTCCACCGCAATTAAATAGCCCTGAATAGTCCCATTTATTCTCTTCTTGCCCCAGAAAAATTGCATAATGGGTAGTCCAGTTATTTCCTCCGCCACGATTATGAACTATATACGAAATTAATACATCGGTTATTCCATCGTTATTAAGATCGCCAAAAATTCTTTCATCAACAATTTCTCCTATTTCCGCATATCCATCATCCAAAAGCATTTCCTGGATAAAATTTTGATTGCGCTTCAAATCCTCAAAGGCTGTTGATAGCGCAAGTGTATCTGGGGTGATAGCAGTAGATACTATTAAGTTAATTTCTTCTGTCTCAGCAATTTGCGTTGATTTTGGGTGCCTTTCTCCACAGCTAAAGAGGAACGCTAAACCAATGAGTGGAGCTATATTTTTAATTTTAAATATCATTTTCTTAGAGGGTCAAGATCCAATTGAAACAGTTCAGGTGTCTCTTCTATGCCAACTGGGGGATAGTTTTTTCTAAGTAAAGTTACTTCCACAAAAAGTTTGTCTGGCTTAAGATGGAGACCACCTTCATAATCTTCTCCAATGCAGATTATAAGTCCATTTTTTATATTTGGAAAAAAATTAGTGCAGTCTTCCATTTCATCGGTGGATTTCTGGAATCTTTCTTCCTTATTCGGTTAAAACTCAATTTGCTCGAATGTGTTTCTGTCGCCTGCTCCCCGCCCAGTTCCCAACTGCCCGCTGCCGTTGCTGCCGGCACTCCAAGCAGTTTTGTTTTCTTTTAATGCCAAGGTGTGGTATCTTCCTGTTTTAACCTCCGATACATTTTCTAGTACTTGGATGAAGGTTCCTTGATTCTCGTAGTTTCCGTTGCCTAATTGTCCAAAATCATTTAGACCTGCCGCCCACAATGTTCCATCTTTCTTTAGAGCCATAGTATTGCCATGCCCTGCCGCGGCTTCTTTTACGTCCTTGAGAATTTGTTTTGGATTATGAACGGTATAAACGCTATCGTCTCCCATTTGTCCAGCACCGTTAAAACCCACTCCCCATAGCGTGGCATTGGATTTTAGAAATATTGAGAATTGGTTTCCAGCACTCATTTGAGTCACCCCATCTGCAATTTTTACAGCTGTACTCTTATGTTTATCCGTACCATCCCCGAGCTGATAGACCGAATTATTGCCACAGGCCCAAAGCGATCCATCATTCTTTAAGATTAGGGTGTGCGCTGCCGCGGCGCTTACAGATTTTACATTATCCATAATCTTTACTGGCGAAGTCTGTCTGTCGGTATTGCCATTGCCGAGTTGTCCAAAAACATTGTTGCCCATAGCCCAGAGACTATTGTCGTTTTTAATAAAAAAGCTAAAGTCCTTGCCGGCAGCCACGTACCTTATGTCTTTGAGCAACTCAAAAGGAATCGATTGGTTGGAGGTGTTTCCCAAACCCAATTGCCCCGAATCATTTCGGCCTACCACCCAAAGAGATCGGTCGGTTTTTAGAATTAGGCTGTGATATTCCCCACTCGCAACAGCTGCCACTCCCGTCATAGATTTTTCTGGCAAGTATGGGTTGGAAGCTGAATGGTTTGCCAACTGCCCGTTCGAATTATTCCCACAAACCCAAAGTTCGTTGTTAGCGTCTAAAAAGAAGGACGAATTAAAACCCGTTTCCAATTGCTGAATATGTACATCATTTTTATTCGGATTTACATTGGAACTGTTGGCATCCGAACAGGACAGACATGAGATTGTGAAAATGATCAACAGTATTAAAGTAAAAGCACCTTCTGTTTTTTTGGAAATCGATTTCATAAGATTGAATTTTAATGGTTTATAATTCTAGTTTTTATGTCGAATTAGTTGGGAAGGAATTTGTGTTGTAAAAATAGGGGCATAAAGAAGACGCGTCAATCCCATAAATAGGGGAGAAGAAACAAGGCTCTCGAAAATGAGAGCCTTTAATAATTACCAACAAGAAGGAAAAACGATCATTCCCGGCTCATTACCAACCTGCGGGTATTTCTAGTTTCAATTCATATAATGCAAAGTTTCCGTCTTTTGATCCTGCAGCATACAGTGTGTTTCCTCTAGAGAATAAGTTCACATTAGAGTCGTATAAAAAATCTCCCTCAATCTTTGCAGGAATCTCCCATTTTTCGGTCCGGAGGTTGTAGATGTATAATGTTTTCCGAGCATAAAATAATAAAAAATGATCGTTCCCGTATATTGCCATTTGATAGGCAGTGCTCGTGATACCATTTGGCATTTCGGTGGGCAAGATCCAATTTTTCACAGTTAATTCTTCCGTATGAAAAATGGTTCCCATTATTTGACCGCCTCCCTCACCTTCTCCGAGGATGTACAATTTCTTATCAGATATTATTGCGTTCGCCCTTCTTAGAGTATTAGGGGTGTTACCTACTTTTTCCCAAGTATTGGAAACCATATTATATTTTCTAATATCGGAAGAACTATTTTTCGAATCCATCCGCCCACCAACTGAATAGATATATCCATTTTCCAACGCGTAGCCAGCTTCCCCAGCTGCAAATAAATCGTCTATATTTTCAGAAGGCTCCCAAGTGTCTCTTTTTGGAATTTCGTTGAAATAAAAAGTATGGTAAATATGTTTCTGATCGTTGAGATAATAAATTTGTCCGTTCCTTGTGTTGCCAAGCATTTTTCCTCCATATCCAGCATAAATAAGCTGTCCCCCATATGCTAGAGTCCTCCATGAGTTACTTTCAATATTGTAGCTCATAAATTTATCGTTCCCTCGGTCGAACGTAAAAATTTCTTTTAAATTCTGGTCAACACACATTCTAAATTGCGAACCGAGAGACGGATTTCTCGGTGCAGTGCTCACTCTGATTGGAGTTGCTTTTATTGTTTCAGGAGCATTCACATTAATCGAAATAAAATTACTTTCTTGATACCCTTCTTTTTTTGCCACCACTTGAAAAGTACCTTCTTCCGTAAAGGTGTGGGTATAGCCTGTAATAGAAGTCCCATCTATATAGATAGCTGCATCCGGAATGTTTTTGCCGGTAGCAACTACTGTAAAGATTACCACTTGTCCTGTTTCCACTTCAATAGCGGAAGCAGTGAGTTCCAGTTGTTGAGTTTCTCTCGGGTCTGGCCCGTCATCATTTTTGGAACAGGACAGACATGAGATTGTAAAAACGCTCAACAGTATTAAAGTAAAAGCACCTTTTGTTTTTTTGGAAATCGATTTCATAAGATTGAATTTTAATGGTTTATAATTCTATTTTATATAACAAAATAATTGGGAAGTAATTCTTGTTGTAAAAATACGGGCATAAAGAAAGCGTGTCAATCCCATAAATAGGGGAGGAGAAAAAGTGTGTAGAAAATAATTTTGGAAAACAATCTTGAATCCTCAATAAGGATATTCGTGGTATATGATTTTCAGTATCGAAATATTACCGATGACGATTTTTTGAGTTTTAGAATGCAGATGATTTATTCAAATACTTAACGGAGAGATATTTCAATTGCCTAAAGTATCCCTTCTCTCAAAGTTTTTCCCACGGCTTCTGCCTGGGAGTGCACGCCCAATTTCTCGTAGATGTTTTTGATGTGCGTGGAAACAGTGCCAATCGAGATTCCTTCATTGGCGGCAATCATTTTATAGCTGTTGCCATCGGTAAGCGATTGGAGGATTTCTTTTTCTCTTTTGGTCAGGGCGTAGTCTATTTTATTTTCTTGGGAATTGCTCAAGTGTTTAAGCACTAATCTGGCAACAATTGGCGACATGGGCGCTCCACCGCTAATAGCTTCTTTAATGGCTACTTCCAAGCGGCTGGTTATGTGTTGCTTTAAAATATATCCCGTTGCCCCCTCTTTTATTGCTGAAAGTATGTATTTGTTTTCTTCAAAAACGGTGAGCATAATAACCGGTAGGCTCGGCCGGAGCGAACGAAGGATCTTTAGTCCTTCAATACCGTTTACAATCGGCATGTCAATATCCATCAACACGATGTCCGGAGAATACGTTTCGAGATGATTTGCGATATTGGAGCAATTTTCAAAAGCCGCCAGTAATTCAAAATCTTCTACAAATTCAATAAACGAGGATAAACTATCCCGTAGTTCGAAATTGTCTTCATATAATAATATTTTTATGGCCATGAAAAATTGATTTAATGCTTGCTAATCAAAATTCTGAAAAATAATCAATAAAGTAAATACCGAATTTAGGGGAGGGGAATATTGAGTTTTATGGTGGTTCCTATATTTTGTTCTGAGATAATAGCCAGTTTTGCCCCGATTTCAGAAGCTCTGTTTTTCATGTTGGTCATCCCATTTCCCCTTGTTATCATATCAGGCTCAAAACCGCAGCCAAAATCCTGAATTTTTATTTTTAGTCTTTTTTTGTTTTGTGAAACGAAAATTTCCATCCTCGGGCTTCCACTGTATTTACATGCATTGTTGATACTTTCCTTAAAAATCATCATTAAGTTTTTTCGAATGTTGGAGCCCACAATCAGTTCTGGAGTTTGTATTTTTTCTTTAAAGGAAAAAACACATTCTTGGTTGCGTTGTATTTCGGCACTGTATTTATGCATTTCGAGTAAAATAGCTTCCACCTTATCATTTTGTGGATTGGTAGCCCAAATAATCTCTTGTAGTCCACTGGCGACCTTCCCCGATAAATCTGAAATATGACCAGCTGCTTGCAAGGTTTTAGGGTTTTTATGTGATGTCTTTTTGAGAATTTCGCTAATAATCTGAATGCTGGATATAGTAGATCCTACATCATCATGAAGATCGCTGGCAATGTCGTTGCGCACTTTTTCAAGTTCCACTATTCGTCGGTTTTCTTGTAGAATTCTGTTTCGGTTAAACAGCAAATACGTTATTAACAGAATGAGCAAAACGATGCCAATGGATCCATAAAGTGCAATCCGCTGTCTTTCCATCTTGCTCTCATTGATTTCTTTTTCTTTTTTAAGAAGCGTGATCGTATTTTCTCTTTGGCTTACTTCGTATTTATTTTCCAATTGTTTCATTCTATTTAGCACTTCGGGGCCAAACATGGATTTTTGCATTTCGTAATGTTTCTGTTGGTATGCGAACGCTTCCTTGTAATTCTGTTTGTCATAATACCAAGTGGTCAATTCTTTAAGCGAATTGGTAATTTGCAGACTGTCTTGTTTCTCTTCAGAAACTTTGAGATTTTCCAACAATCCCGATAGTGGATTCTCTTTTATGGGACTGGGCAGAAAGTTGTCTTTTCCTCTTTGAATTTCCGAGGCTAAGTTTACATTATCATATTCTTTTGCCAGCTTTATTGCTTTGTCAAAAGCAGAAAGCGCAGCAATCGTATCATTTTTCTCACGATTTATTATTGCGATTTGCCAAATGTTTTTCACTTCTTCGGCGCGAAGCTTTAGTTCTTTGTTTAAGGGAAGAGCTTTGTTCACGTACTCCATCGCCTTTTCGTAGTTCTTTAATCCTAGATTTGCGGTACTCATATTTAAATAAGAAACGGCCATTCCTCTTTTATCGCCTTGTTTCTTCTTATAATCTAAAGACCGGGTATGATATTTTATAGCCTCTTGATCTTGCCCCAGATCGTGATAAATATTTCCCAAGGAAGTATTACTATAGGCAACCCCTTCTTCACTTCCACCGGCACTGAACAATTCTAAAGCCTTAAATTGATATTCGATTGCTGTAGAAAGGTTTTTCATTAACCAATAATTAGCTGAAAGGTTATGATAAGCACCTGCTAACGTAATTTTATCACCATTGGAGGTTTCCAGATATTCAATTTGTTTTTTGGTGATTTCGATAGCTTCTTCATAATTACCTCGAGATTTAAGGATTAATCCCGTTGCTTGATAATAGGACGATGGATCAGCTTCATTCGGATATTTTTCAACTATCATTTTAGTTTTCTCCAGATAAAAGTCAGTGCTATCTACATTTCCAAGATTGTTATGCAATAGAGCTAATTGGGAATACGTGCTCCCTGTATATTTATTCTCTTTTAACTTGCTCCCCAAAACAATTGCTTGATGAAAGTAGTGCGATGCTTTTTCGGGAGAACTTTTCCGGTAATTATATCCAATAAGCTGCAGGGTTTTAATTTTTTCGGGAGAATCGGGCAAGGTTTTGGAAGCCGTTAGTAAACTGTCCAGTTTAGGAGAACTTTGGGCTGGCAAATTGTTTACGGATAATAAAAATAGAAATAGAATACGAAAGATCGTGCCCGGATTTACTGGACAAGTAATTCGATTTGGACGCAATTGAATCCTGAAAAGTTTTTTTGCCATAATGAAGATTGACAGGGTCAATGAACTGCTACTCAACCTGATATTCTTCATAAAGATAGGAATCATATTGAAACAGCTTTCTTTTTATTTTGAAAAAGGAGAATTAACGAAAATAAAATAATAATCCACATCTTTGTAGAGATTACTAATGGGTGTTTTATTCGCCTGAAATTTTAGATAACATCTTAGAATACAGAAATTTTCAATGAAAGTAGCAATAATAGGTGCTGGAACCATGGGTAGCGGTATAGCGCAAGTAGCGGCCACAGCTGGATGTACAGTGAAGTTATACGATTTAAATATGGAGGCACTTCAAAAATCGGAAGCTTCCCTACAAATGATCATGGATCGACTAGTGGAAAAAGGGAAGATTGACTCCCAAGAAAAGCAGCGGATTGAGAACAATATCGAATATGTGGGCACTCTTAAAAAACTAAAAGACTCAGAGTGGGTCATTGAGGCCATTGTGGAGAATCTCGAAATCAAAAGAAATGTGCTTTCGACGATTGAAAAATTTGTTTCAGATGCATGTGTTATCGCATCCAACACCTCCTCCCTTTCCATAGCTTCTATTGCATCCGCACTGAGAAAACCTGAACGCTGCATCGGTATCCATTTTTTCAATCCTGCGCCGTTGATGAAGTTGGTTGAGGTTATTCCTTCAATTCAAACCTCTCAGGAAACCTTAAAAACCGCTGTGGAGACTATTAAGAATTGGGGCAAGTTTGTTGCAGTTGCAAAGGATACTCCAGGGTTTATTGTAAACCGTGTGGCACGGCCATTTTATGGGGAAGCACTTCGGATTTATGAAGAAGGTATAGCTGATTTTGCTACCATAGACTGGGCGATGAAACAATTTGGAGGTTTTCGGATGGGACCTTTCGAACTGATGGATTTTATTGGAAATGATATCAATTACACGGTCACGGAATCGGTGTTTAATGCTTTTTATTACGATCCGCGATACAAACCTTCCTTTACCCAAAAACGCTTTGCTGAAGCTGGATATTTAGGAAGAAAAACAGAACGTGGTTACTATGATTATTCCGAAAACGCGAAAGACCCTGAACCACAGAAGGACGAGAAACTGGGAAATGAAATTTGTGATCGAATTCTGGCAATGCTTTTTAACGAAGCTGCAGACGCCGTATTTTGGAATATTGCTTCGGAAGAAGACATCGACAATGCAATGCTGAAAGGGGTGAATTATCCCAAAGGTTTATTGGCTTGGGCCAATGAGAAAGGAATCAATTGGTGTGTGGAGCAAATAGATGGGCTCTATGACCTTTATCGCGAGGACCGTTATCGCTGTTCTCCTTTGCTGCGGAAAATGAATGCCGAAGGAATTAAATTTGAGGTTTAACCTTGCTGTCACCTTTCTATTTGAGGCCATCAGCTAAGAACAAAAGAATCCTGCACGGAGCAAACCACTCATTGAAAAAATTAATTACTTGTCGTCATCCATTGAACAGAAAAAATGAGATGTCAACTGTAAAACTTATAATCCCTAATTATTTTTATATGAAAGAGCTTACTTATTTAATCCTAGCTACATCGCTTGTTTTTAGTTCCTGCGGAAACAAGAAAGGCGAACAGAACCAAAGCAATGAAATTGCCGAAAGTTTGATGGAAAAAGCCCAAAGAATCCATGACAAAGTAATTACCATCGATACGCACGTAGATATTGATATTCGGAACTTTACCGAAGAATCAAACTACACACAAGACCTCCCCATTCAGGTGGATCTACCTAAAATGAAATCGGGAGGTTTGGATGCTGTGTTCTTAATTGTTTATACCGGGCAAGAAGAATTGACGAAGGAAGGCTATAAAAAGGCCTATGAAAATGCCGATGCCAAATTTAAAGCCATTCATCGGTTGACAGAGGAAATTGCACCCGATCAAATCGAACTGGCCACTACTGCTGAAGATGTTCGCCGTATTGCAAAATCGGGCAAAAAAGTAGCACTTATCGGGATAGAAAACGGATATCCTATGGGAGAGGACCTTTCCAAACTTCAAGAATTCTACGATCGAGGCGCTCGCTATTTATCCTTGGCACACAACGGCCACAGTCAACTGGCAGATTCCAACACTGGAGAGGCGGACGATGTTTGGCTATATAAAAATGGTTTGAGCGAATTGGGGAGAAAAGCAATTCCCGAACTCAACCGTTTGGGGATAATGATCGATCTTTCACATCCTTCCACAGGATCAAACAAAGAAGCTCTTGTCCTTTCAAAAGCCCCAGTAATAGCATCACATTCCTCCGCACGAGCTTTGAATGATGTGAGCAGAAATCTTTGGGATGAAGAACTTCTGGCTATTAAAGAAAATGGTGGCGTGGTGCAGGCTGTTGCTTTTTCGGGTTATGTAAACTCCAAAAAAGATTCGATCCATAAAGCAGAATCACGAAATATATTGCTGGAAATCGCAAAGGAAATGGATATGGAATTGCTCAGCTGGCCTGAATATAGCAAGTTGGACGAAGCCTCTGCCGATGCCTATCTCGATAAATATAGAACTCTGCAAGCCAAAGCGAAACCGCGCATTGAAAAAGAAATAAATCCGATTGCTCCGCCAGTGGATGTAAGGGATTTTGTTGATCACATTGATTATATGGTTAAGTTGATCGGCATAGATCATGTAGGAATCAGCTCCGATTTTGACGGTGGCGGAGGGATTTATGGTTGGAACGATGCTTCCGAAACCTTCAATGTTACTTTGGAATTGGTGAAACGAGGATACAGCGAGGACGATATCCAGAAACTCTGGGGCGAGAACTTACTTCGCGTAATGGAAGAGGTAGAAAAAGTTGCCGCTGAAATTCAAAGTGAAAAAGTGGCGAGTTAAAATTCTTTATTTTTCTAAACAGATTTAAAAGGAAAAGTCTTCCCGAACAGTTTTCAGGAAGGCTTTTTCTGTTTTATATATTTTTATGGAATTATATATTCATAGCTTGACTGCAATCCCAACGGAATTCCCAACGCCCAATAAGCCAAGAGGAAGATGGTCCATAAAATGAAAAATGCTATGGAATAAGGAATCATGGTCGAAACCAAGGTTCCAATTCCGGTGCCTTTAACATATTTCTGACAATAAACCACTACCAACGGGAAATAGGGCATCAACGGAGTGATAATGTTCGACACGGAATCTCCTACTCGATAGGAAGCTTGGGTGAGGTCGGGCGAAATTCCCAATTGCATTAGCATTGGTACCATAATAGGAGCAATAAGCGCCCATTTGGCCGACGCCGATCCGATAAAGATATTTACAAAGGCCGTTAGGATTACAATTCCCACAATAGTAATTTGCGCCGGCATGTTTAATGCCTGTAATCCTGATGCTCCTTTTAATGCCAGCAAAGCCCCAAGATTCGATTTTGCAAAAGCATCAATAAACAAGGCACAGAAAAATGCCATCACAATATAATAGCTCATCCCAGACATAGATTTGGTCATGCTATCAATAATGTTTTTACTGGTTTTAAAGGTTTTTGACATCAGACCGTAAACCACTCCTGGAATTAGGAAGATGATAAAGATCAACGGCACGATGGACTGCATTAAAGGCGCCGAAAAGGAGGTGATTTCGCCCTCGGCATCACGTAAGGCGGAATCTCCAGGAGCGGCCCAAAGGAAAAGTCCTACCAGCCCAAGAATCATGGCCAAACAAGCCGTATAGAATGCCTTTTTTTCTTTTTTATCTAAAGCACCCATGTGGACTTCTTCTCCTTGTTCTACAACCACTGGAACTTTCCGTAATCGGGGTTCCACTATCCTGTCGGTGATATACCAGCCAATAAGAACAATAAGAATAGAGGAAGCAGATGTAAAATACCAGTTGTTTAAGGGGTTTAGTTGAATAGCAGGATCGATTATTCTAGCAGCGGACTGAGTAAATCCTTGCAATAAAGGATCGATCCCGGAAGGCACAAAGTTGGCGCTAAAACCTCCAGAAACTCCAGCAAAAGCAGCTGCTATTCCTGCAATGGGATGGCGGCCAGCGGCATAAAAAATAATACCTCCCAAAGGAATTACCAAAACGTATCCGGCGTCAGTTGCAGTGTGGGAAACAATAGCCACCAAAATCAACATGGGGGTCAAAAGTTTTTTGGGAGTAATCTGCAACATAGATTTTAATCCCGCATTTATAAATCCGGAATGTTCGGCCACTCCCACCCCCAGCATGGCTACCAGAACAATTCCCAAGGGTGCAAAGCTGGTAAAGACAGTGACCATGCTCGAAAGAAATTTAGCCAGAGCGGCACTGGTAAGTAAATTGTGAATCTGAATAGCAGCACCTGTGGAAGGATCAATCTCTGTAAATTGAACGTTAGAAAAAATAGCGGATAACGCCCAAATAACGAGCATCAATACAAAAAACAAAATCGCCGGATCGGGCAGTTTGTTTCCTATTCGCTCCACCGAATCCAGTAACTTGGTTACAATTCCTTTTTTTTCTGAAGTAGTTTCTTTTGCTGTTTCCATGTGTTTTGAGTAAAAAAGGCTGAAAGTTTATCGACAATATCCAGCTGCGATTTAAAAAACGACTAACATACAATTATTTCCTAAAAGCAATCGCTCTTCTACACCTCTGAAAGCAATAATTTCAAAAACTTATCTCATTTGAGTCGTTCAAGCAACTTCCGAACTAAATATTCATTTCTTGTAAATGGGAAAAATGCTCTATTTTTGAAAATGGATGGAATACTACTACTTCTTTAGTGAACCGTATTGAATAGAAGAGGAGCCCGGGAATTATGATTTTGTAAAACGAATAAATCTGTTTGTGTAAAATGGCGAAGAATGGAAATTACATAATGAGGCTCAAATACTTATTCCTCAATGATTTCTTTATTTTAGGATTAATTATCCTTAATGCCCTGATAATCTTTATTGATGAATTTGACGTAGCAATCAAAACCCTCGATTATGTGGAGGCGCTTATCACAGTTCTTTTTATTGTGGAAATATTCGTGAAGACTTCCCACTTGGGAATTCGAAAATATTTTGCCAGTAATTGGAATAGATTTGATTTTCTGCTGATAATTATTTCTGTTCCGTCCCTCGCCACTCTATTTTATGACGACACTTTATTAGAAACCAATATTTTCCTTACGCTTCGAGTATTGAGAGTCTTTAAATCGTTCCGATTAATCAGATTTATGCCGGAAGTGGATTCTTTTATGAAGTCAATCAAGAGAGCTCTTCGAGCATCTTATATTATAATCTTGGGCTTCCTAATCTTGATTTTTATTACTTCTCTTATCAGTTGCTCGTTGTACAAAGACATTGCGCCTGAATATTTTCGAAATCCTGTGGTTTCCATTTATTCTATTTTTCAACTTTTCTCTGTGGAAGGATGGTATGAAATTCCCGATTTGATCGCTGAACGCAGTAGTGAAACGACAGCTTTTTTCGCCAAATTATATTTCAGTGTTTTATTGATGGGTGGAGGAATTCTCGGTCTTTCTTTGGTGAACTCAATCTTTGTAGATGCAATGGTGAGCGATAATACGGATGATTTAGAAGAAGACGTAAAACAGCTCACCGAAAAAATAGATTCCCTGGAAAAGAAGATTGATCAGTTGCTTAAATCGAAGGAATAATACATTTTTCATTCTAAGAAATCCTGTAATATCCCGTCTTTAAATAAGCTCCCTCTTCAAATCCCACAGGATGATCGATGTCGTGCTGGGTGAAATCTTCCAATTGATACTGTATTCCCAACCGATCAAACTCCTCACGATGCACCTCTAAAAATTCATCAGCGGAAATTCGAGAGGAACAGGAAGCCAACAATAACAATCCTCTTTTTTTGGTCAATTGAATACCCAAAGCCGCCAATTCTGCATATTTCTTTTTGGCAACTTCTATTTCTTTTTTGCTTTTCGCGAAGGAAGGGGGATCAATTATCACAATATCGTATTGCTTTTTCCTTTTCACCAATTCTTTTAAGAGCACAAAAGCATCTCCCGCCAGGACCACATGATTGCCGGAATGTTTGTTTAATTTTACATTCTGTTCCGCCAGATCCAATGCCTGTTTGCTAAAATCCAAACTTGTTACCTCTCTTGCTCCACCGGCCAATGCGTGTACAGAAAAACCGCCAGCATAAGAAAACACGTCCAGCACTGTCTTATCTTTTGCTAGTTGACCAATTTTATGACGGTTTGCTCGGTGGTCGAGAAAAAATCCAGTCTTATGACCGAGCAAAAGATCCGCTTGAAAATGAACACCATACTCCTTAAAATCGACAATAGGATTATTGAAATTTCCAAAAAGAATATCGCCTTCTCGAACGAGAATATTCATTTTATGCAGATTCCTGCTCAGACGAAGTACTAAACTTTCCACTTGACTTATTTCAGCAATGGGTGGGATGAGCATTTTCAGATAAGGCAACCAAATAGAAGAATACAGTTTTATAACCCCTACTTTATTATAGATATCCACGATTAATCCTGGCAACCCATCGTTTTCTCCGAAAATCAATCGATAGGCGTTGGTTTCTGTTTCTAATAATGGTTTTCGGATTTGATACGCCTCTAAAATTTTCTTCTGAAAAAATTCTTCGTCAATTTTTGTTGGACCTCCTAAATGGATCATTTTTATCTTAATGGGCGAATCTGGATCATAGAGCCCGATCCCAAAGACTTTATTGTTCCGCTTATCGAATAAAACCGCAAGATCTCCTGCTTTTCCTTCCTTGTTTATCTTTTCGATGCTTTCAGAAAAAATCCATGGATGTCCTTGTTTTACAATCTTTTCCGCAGCTGGGCGGAGTTTTACGGCCAAGGAAATGGGATGTGACATAAATATTTTTATTCGTGAGGTGAAAGTAAAGTTATTTTAAATAAGAAAAAAGAATCATGAAATGGATATGAAAGATCGAAACTACCTAAAGAAGGAGTTTTTATAAAAGTCTGTTTTAATTATTCTATTTTTGAAAGGTAATTGAGATGATTCCGTTTTACTCTAAAATATGAATGAAAAAGATACAAACTTCAAAGATTCCAGAATCAATCCTGAAGATATACCCGTTAAGATGCTTTCTTTAGATACCTTCAGTTCTTGGCTTGGGATCGAGATTTTGGAAGTTGAAAAAGGAAGGGCTAAGCTGGGAATGCGCATTCGAAAGGAAATGCTGAACAGTATGAGCAAAGCCCACGGAGGTATCGCTTATTCTTTGGCTGATACGGCTTTTGGCTTTGCGGCAAATTCACATGGAAAATATGCTGTTTCTATTGAAACCTCAATAAATCATATTGAAGCGTTGAGCGAAGGGGATTATATTATTGCTGAATCCATAATTGATAGCACCAAAAATAAACTGGCCTTTCATATTGTTGAGGTTAGGCGTGGAGATGAATTGGTGGCACTTTTCAAAGGAGTGGTTTATAGGACTTCAAAAGAATGGGAAAAATAAGTTGAGGCTATAATTATCAGCGTTATTACATAAAGCAATATCTTTAAAAAATAGTTTTATAAATTTGTGTGGAAGTTTTTTATTAAAAATCGGTAACCTACTCACTCATCAACCCCAAAACAATAGCAATATATGAAATGGCAAGGCAGAAGACAAAGCAGTAATGTTGACGATCGTCGTGGAATGAGCACCAAAGGCAAGTTCGCGGCAGGTGGAGGAATAATTGCGGTAGTCGTATTATTACTTCAATTTTTTGGCGGTGAAACCGGGCAACAATTGGCCCCGATAGTTGAGCAAATTGGAAATAGTCAAACCGTACAACAAGTTTCCCAACGAGAGCTTACCGCGAAAGAAAAAGAGGTCGGCAGTTTTGTGGCTACAGTTTTGGCGGATACCGAAGATGTATGGAACCAGGTTTTTAGAGAAAATAATATTGGCAAATACAAGGAACCCACTATGGTTTTGTTTACTGATGCGGTAAGTACCGCTTGTGGCAATGCTAGCTCGGCTTCTGGACCTTTTTATTGTCCTGCCGATCAAAAAGTGTATATGGATTTGGTCTTTTTTGAAGAATTAAGAACTCGTTTTGGCGCTAAAGGAGGCGATTTCGCTATTGCTTATGTCACAGCTCATGAGATAGGGCACCATGTACAAACATTGGTTGGAACTACACAAAAGGTAAGGGAGTTACAACAAGGAGGAAATAAAGCTCGAGCAAACCAGCTTTCTGTAGCTCTGGAACTCCAAGCCGATTTTTATGCGGGAGTTTGGGCACATCACAACCAAGAGTTTTTGGAGGAAGGCGATATCGAGGAAGCTTTGAGTGCTGCCAATGCTGTGGGCGACGATGCCATCCAAAAAAGAATGCAAGGCGATGTCACGCCCGATACTTTTACGCACGGAACCTCCGAACAACGGATGAGATGGTTTATGAAAGGGTTTAAAACCGGGGATGTAAATCAGGGCAATACTTTTTCTGAAATCATAAATTAAGGAACTCCGTCTAACCTACAAGGTGTTGTTTTCTTTTTGCGGCAGCAAAAGGGAAAATCTCCTTGTAGGTTTTAAGTTAAACTGATAATAATTAAAAAGATTCCCTTTTTGTGGGTAATAAATATGGAAGTATATATAATAGACGGAATACGAACCCCAATTGGATGCTATCAAGGTGCCTTGAGCACTATAAGAACAGATGATTTGGCGGCTCTTGTAATAGCTGAAGTCGTAAAAAGAAATCCAAGTATCCCTAAAGAAGCTTATGACGACGTTATTCTAGGCTGTGCCAACCAAGCGGGGGAAGATAACCGTAACGTTGCACGAATGGCCTCGCTATTGGCGGGATTGCCTTATACCGTGCCAGGGGAAACAGTTAATAGACTTTGCGCTAGCGGTCTTTCGGCAATTATCCACGCAAATCGCGCCATAAAAGCTGGCGATGGCGATTTGTTCATTGCGGGAGGAGTGGAGAATATGACTCGTGGTCCTTATATTATAGCCAAGCCATCCGCTGCTTTTGGAACTGATGCCAAAATGTACGATTCCAGTTTTGGGTGGCGATTTGTCAATCCAAAGATGCACGAAATGTACGGAACAGATGGGATGGGAAATACAGCTGAAAATCTTGTAGAGAAGTATGATATCTCCCGGGAAGATCAAGATAAATTTGCTTATTGGAGCCAGATGAAAGCTGCCAAAGCGCAAGAGAATGGCCGTTTGACAAAAGAAATTGTTAGTGTTGAAATCCCGCAACGAAAGAAAGATACTATCCAATTTTCTCAAGACGAGTTTATAAAACCCAATACCACTTTGGAAGTTCTTGGAAAATTACGACCAGCTTTTAAACGTGATGGTGGAAGTGTGACCGCTGGAAATTCTTCTGGATTGAATGACGGTGCAGCCACAACCATTATCGCTTCGGAAAATGCAGTAAAAAAATACGACTTAAAACCTTTGGCAAGAATAGTGAGTTCTGCCGTGGTGGGAGTCGAGCCTAGAATTATGGGAATTGGACCTGTGGAAGCATCCAATAAAGCTTTGAAAAAGGCAGGATTAACTATGGATGATATGGATATTATCGAGCTAAATGAGGCCTTTGCGGCACAAGCGCTTGCATGCACCCGAGCTTGGGGTTTAGCAGATAATGACCCAAGACTCAATCCAAATGGAGGGGCCATTGCAATTGGGCATCCTTTAGGAGTTACTGGCGCACGACTTACGTATTCCGCTGCTTTGGAGCTGAGAGAACAGAATAAAAAATATGCCTTGATTACAATGTGTGTTGGGGTCGGACAGGGATATGCCGCTGTTATAGAAAGAGTTTAATAGAAATTTTATTTTGATTCTTTTTCAAAACGAATATTTAATGATTTATCAATGAAAAAATTACATAATTACGTTACAGGACAATGGAGAACCGGTAAGGGAGAAGGCGTGCCGATGCACGACGCAATTACTGGCGAAGTGATTGCCCTCTCGGATACCGAAGGTCTCGATTTTGCTGAAATCCTTCACTATGGTAGAACCAAAGGAGGCGAAGTACTTCGAAAAATGACTTTTCAGGAAAGGGGGAATATGCTAAAATCTTTAGCACTTCACTTGGTAAAAAAGAAAGCTGATTTCTATGAAGTAAGTTATAGAACTGGTGCCACAAAAATTGATAGCTGGATCGATATTGAAGGAGGATTTGGCAACTTGTTTGCCAATGCTTCCCTTAGAAAATTATTCCCCAACCAACCGTATCACGTCGAAGGCGATCCCGTCGATCTGTCCAGAGGTGGAAAGTTTATGGCCCATCACATTATGGTGCCCAAACGTGGAGTGGCCGTTCATATCAATGCTTTCAATTTCCCTGTATGGGGAATGCTTGAGAAGTGTGCGGTCAACTGGATGGCGGGAATGCCAGCAGTGGTAAAACCTGCAACCAATACTTCATTTTTGACCGAAGCCGTAGCGCGTGAGATTATAGCCTCTGGGATTTTACCGGAAGGAGCATTACAGTTAATTAACGGTTCGGCCCGAACTATCTTGGATTCTGTGGAATCGCAAGATGTGGTGACTTTCACAGGTTCTGCCACAACCGGGCGTATGCTCAAAGCCCATCCCAGAATAATTAATGAAGCAGTGCCTTTCACTATGGAGGCCGATTCTTTAAATGCTTCTATCCTAGGTGAAGATGCCGTTCCTGGCACGCCAGAATTCGATATCTTTATCAAAGAGGTGCGAACGGAAATGACCGTGAAATGTGGCCAAAAATGTACTGCTATCCGCCGCGTTATTGTACCAGAAAATTTAATCGGGGATGTGCAGATCGCTCTTGGAAAAGCTCTTTCAAAAGTAACTATCGGAGATCCAAGATTAAAAGAAGTCCGAATGGGATCTTTGGTAAGTCTGGATCAGGTGAAAGAAGTTAGGGAACGTGTTCAAGAATTGTCCAAAACCGCAAGTATTGTTTATGGCGATTTGGATAAAATCGACGTCATCGGTGCCGATGCAGAAAAGGGTGCTTTCTTGGCCCCCATTTTATTGCGGGAAGATGACCCGTTTAATAATCTGGCGGTTCACGAAACCGAAGCTTTTGGTCCGGTAAGTACGCTTATGCCTTATAAGAATTTAGATGAAGCCATCGAATTGGCTAAAATGGGGAAAGGTTCTCTGGTTTCTTCCATTGCGACCAATGACGATAAAATTGCCAAAGATTATGTTATTAATGCTGCTTCACATCACGGTAGAATTTTAGTCCTGAATAGAGAAAGCGCTAAAGAAAGTACTGGTCACGGTTCTCCCTTGCCATATTTGGTTCACGGTGGTCCAGGACGAGCCGGAGGAGGAGAGGAGATGGGAGGTATGCGCGGGATTAAGCATTATCTACAACGCACCGCTATCCAAGGTTCTCCAACCACATTGACGGAAATCACGGCTATTTACCAACAAAATGCGAAGTATAAAGAAGCTGCACGACATCCATTTAAATATCATTGGGAAGATATCGAACCAGGAATGTCCCTAAAAACCCATAAGCGAACTCTTTCAGACAGCGACATCATCAATTTTGCGAACCTCACTTGGGATCATTTTTATGCGCATACCGACACAACTTCTTTGGATGGCAGTATTTTCGAAAAGCGAACTGCCCATGGCTATTTTATAATCGCTGCCGCTGCGGGATTGTTTGTATATCCAAATAAGGGACCCGTCGCCGCGAATTATGGTTTGGAGGATTGCCGTTTCTTGCGGCCGATGTACCACAATGATACCATTTACGTACGTTTGACTTGTAAGCAGAAAATGGAGAGAGATGTCTCCGGTGCCGAACACCCTAGTGGAATTGTAAAATGGTTTGTCGAAGTTTTCGATCAAGAGGACGAATTGGTGGCAGTAGCGACCATTCTTACTATGGTTCAAAAGAAACAGGAAGTGTTTGTGGAAATGACCGATAAAAAAATCCAAGAAGCACTCGATAAATTAACGGAAAACTCAAAACCGAAATGGGGCATAATGACGCCTCAGCATTTGATGGAACATTTGGAGGAATCCTATAAAATTCTTTCTGGACAAATTCGGGACTTCGAGATAGCCACTCCCGAAAAGATTTTGGAAAAAGTTCATAATAGCCTGTATAACTATGAAAAATTTCCACATAATTCACATTTTCCCACAATGAAAAAGGGTGAATTGGAAGATTTAAAATATCCAGATCTGGCAACAGCGAAACAAAGATTCTTGGAAGCCCGTGAGGAATATAAAACCTTCTTTAAGGAAAATCCTGACGCAGTATTAAAAAACATGGTTTTTGGAGAACTGAATAGATACGAATCTTATCTATTGGAAAGAAAACATCTCAACCATCATTTTGAGCAGTTTGGACTGATTTAAACCTGATAAAGATTAAGGAGCTCAAAGAAAGGAAAAAATGACAAAGGCCTTAATTGTTTATGCAAGTATGACCGGGACCACCGAAAACATAGCCGAACTTTTGGCGCAAGATCTACGGAATCTTAAGGTGGAGGTGCTCGTGGAAGAATGCACAGAGGTGTATCCCAGGGAGTATTTGGAGTATGATATTTGTGTAATGGCTACCTATACCTATGGTGCCGACGGGGATTTGCCGGAAGAAGCCGAAGATTTTTATTACGATCTGGAAGAAGTAAATCTAACGGGAAAGATTTTCGGTGTTTTGGGATCGGGAGATCGGATTTACAAAGAATTCTGTCCCGCGGTGGATGATTTCGACAAACAATTTGAAAAGACTGGCGCCACACGTGGGACAGAATCTCTAAAGATCAATCTTTCGCCGGATCATACGGACAAAGAAAACATAAAACGATTTGCTGAAAATTTGGTGGTAGCTTATTCTAAAAGTCGGAAATAGAATCAAAGACAATATTGATTTATTTTTAAGCTTATTACTTGATTAAGATTCCAGGGTTACTAATCAAATCCATCGGGTACTGGGCTTGTCCTATGCCACCATTTAAGGAATGAAACCGGGGATGGCAATGCCTATTATATGCCGATAAAAAAGATACTTTAGTCAAATATATAGTAGCCAAAAGGTTGTGTATGGAGATTTGTTCTAAAAAAGTAATTTTTTATTCGAAATGACTTTTGATTTAATTTGAAACTGACATTACAGTTTGAGATTTAAGCAATCAGCTTATAAATACTGATTTTTTGGAGTCATAATTCTAAAAAGTTGGCTTATTTTGTAAGTCAAGAATCGCTTTTCTATTTAAGACCACGAAAGGATGGTTTATTTATTGGAAATGAATCAATCCCTAAATTTTTAATGAGAAAGTAAAACAATAAGTATAACACAAAACATTTCGCATTCGCTGAAAATAAATATGACAGAAGCATACGTAAAAAAGGAAATAAACAAAGGAATAGCTACCATCGAATTTTTTCATCCGGCACATAACAGTTTGCCAGGAGATTTACTGGCTAAATTAGCAAACACCATCACCGAGGCAGGAGAGAATGATGAGGTGAAAGTGGTTATCCTAAAAAGTGGAGGCGATAGGACCTTTTGTGCCGGTGCCAGTTTTAACGAACTGATCAACATAAACGATGCCGAAGCCGGAAAGATATTTTTTAGTGGATTTGCCAATGTGATCAATGCAATGCGCAAATGTCCTAAGTTTATAATAGGAAGAATTCAAGGTAAAGCAGTTGGCGGCGGAGTAGGAGTGGCATCTGCCACGGACTATTGTATGGCAACCAAATTTGCCGCAATTAAATTGAGCGAGTTAAATGTAGGCATCGGACCTTTTGTGGTAGGACCGGCGGTTGAAAGAAAATTGGGTGCCAGCGGCTACAGTCAGATCGCCATTGATGCCAATACCTTTTACGATGCCGAAT
Organism: Aequorivita sp.; assembly: GCA_049646885.1. GTDB lineage: Bacteria > Bacteroidota > Bacteroidia > Flavobacteriales > Flavobacteriaceae > Aequorivita. The sequence goes on from JBARWQ010000063.1 coordinate 60,104, forward strand.
GGGCAAAACAAAAAGGATTGTATAATCAAGTTTATGAATCTTTGGAAGAATTGGATAAAGCTGTTCAACAATTCGCGGAAGGACTTTGCAATTATAATCCAGAGGCTATGAAGGAGATGAAAAAAGTATTTTGGAGCGGCACCGAAGATTGGGATGAACTTCTGGCAGAAAGAGCAATAATTTCAGGTAGATTGGTGCTTTCGGAATTTACTAAAGAGACGTTGAAGAGGTTTGGATAAGAGTTGGTAGAGGGTAGAGAAGTTAGGATGGATCAATTTTAAGAAAGTATGAAAAGTCAATATCATTTTAAATTTGAAGAATTGAATGTTTACCAGAAGGCCAATGAATTCGGTGAGTTAGTGCATTCACAAGTGTCTACTTTTCCCAAGATTGAGGATTATAGGTTATCCGCTCAATTAGCCCGTGCGGCGGATTCAATAGCCTTCAATATAACAGAAGGCTCTGGTAGCTCTGATGCGAGTTTCTTAAACTACTTGAGAATTGCAAGAGATAGTTCACGCGAATGTGTCGCTGCAACTACGAAAGCTCAATTAAGAAACTATATAAGCTTTGAGGGAAGTGAGAAAAATCGAGGATTATTGGTCGAAATCAATAAAATGCTAGCAGCTCTAATGAAACATTTAAAAAATAAATAACAGCTTTCTACCCTCTAAAAACTAATGTCATGATATATTCTTTCAAAGGCCATATCCCCGTAATCCACGAATCCAGTTTCGTGCACCCATTAGCTGCCGTGACCGGTAATGTCATTATCGGTAAAAACTGTTATATTGGACCAGGAGCAGCAATTCGAGGGGATTGGGGCGAAATTATTCTAGAAGATGGCGTAAATGTGCAGGAAAACTGTACAGTGCATATGTTTCCTGGAAAGAGTATCGTTTTAAAAGAAGGCGCCCATGTAGGGCACGGCGCTGTTATTCACGGTGCCAATTTGGGTAGGAATTGCTTGATTGGCATGAACAGCGTAATAATGGATGATGTCGAAATAGGTGATGAATGTATTGTTGGAGCTATGAGTTTTGTAAAAGCCGAAGAGAAATTTCCAAAAAGGAAATTGATCGTTGGCAATCCTGCCAAGGCCATCAAGGATGTTTCGGATGAAATGATTGCTTGGAAAACTGCCGGCACAAGATTATATCAACAATTGCCTAGCGATTGTCACGAGAGTTTAAGAGAAGTGGAACCTTTAAAAGAAATTCCAAGGGAAAGACCTGTGCAGGATGATTTTTATAAGACCTTGGAAGAATTTAGAATGAAATAGAAACAAAAGATCTGTGAGGTCTAATTTCAGCATAAGATAATGACAAAACAGGAATTTAGAATGCCCAAAATGGGCGAAAGCATAACCGAAGGTACCATCATTGAATGGCACGTAAAAGAAGGTGATTCTTTTGAGGAAGGAGACGTTCTATTAGAAGTGGCTACCGATAAAGTGGATAATGAAGTGCCAGCGCCTTTTGCGGGAAAACTCATTTCCCAAGAATTTTCGAATGGGGACGTAGCGAAAATCGGTGCTGTAATTGCAATTTTGGAGTTTGCGGAAAGTACAGGCAGGGTAGATAAAGAGAAATCACAAGTGCTGTCAAAAACTCCACAAAAGAAAATAGAAAAGATAAAATCTATATCAAGTTCGATTCCAACTTCAACTTCAACTTCTTTTCGTGTAAATGAAAATATCTTCATCTCTCCATTGATCGACAGTATCGCTCGAAAAAACCATGTGAGTTACGAAGAACTTGCTCGAATTCCCGGAACTGGAAAGGAAGGAAGACTTCGAAAAAGCGATCTAGTAAATTATATAAATGAAGGTCGTCCGTTTAAATTTGCACAAGCTGTTGCTCAACCTTCCGGATTCCGGGTTCCTGACTTAGAATTTGAGAAAGGGCAGGGCAAAATAATCGAAATGGACCGAATGCGACAGATGATTGCGGACCATATGGTTTTTTCCAAACACACTTCCCCGCACGTTACCGCTTATGTGGAAGCGGATTTAACCGATATGGTGAATTGGAGAAATAAAAATAAAGATTCTTTCCAGAAAAAATACGGAGAGCGATTGACGTTTACTCCCTTATTTGTGGAAGCTGTGGCAAAAGCAATTGTGGATTTCCCAATGATAAACTCTTCCTTGGATGGAAAAAATATAATTGTAAAAGACGATATAAATATCGGGATGGCAACAGCCTTGCCTTCAGGTAACTTAATTGTTCCCGTGGTTAAAAATGCTGACAAAATGAATTTATTGCAATTGGCAGCAGCCACCAATGAACTTGCTGAAAAAGCTCGAAATAATAAATTAAAAGCCGATGATACCAGTGGAAGCACCTTTACAATAAGCAATGTTGGCACTTTTGGAAGTTTAATGGGAACGCCGATTATCAACCAACCCGAAGCTGCTATTTTAGCAACGGGCATCATCAAAAAACGGGCAGAGGTAATGGAACGTGAAGATGGTGACACTATAGAAATCAGACAAATGATGTATCTCTCTCTCTCCTTCGACCATAGGATTGTCGATGGATATTTGGCGGGTTCCTTTTTGAGGAGGATTGCTGATTATATGGAAGAGTTTGATTTGGAGAGGACGGTTTGAGCCACAGCTTGTCCCGATCATTCAATCGGGAACCGTTCGCGTGGCTCACTGCACGAAACACGACAGCATTATTAATATAAAAAGAATATGCATATTGAATTTTGAAAAGTCGTGAGTCAAAACGTCGTGAGTCAAGCCGTCCAATTTTAAGAGTCGTGAATCAAAACGTCCAACAATTTAACAAAGATGAATAAAAAGATAAACAAAAATATACTCAAAAAAGCCTTCAAAACCCTCGTCACCGCAAAAGCAATGACCGAGATTTATGAGAAGAATTTTAAAACCGTTTCAAAATACGTGCACGCCACTTCGCGCGGGCATGAGGTGATACAAATTGCCGCGGGCATGCAATTACTGCCGCAGGATTATGTATTTCCGTACTATCGGGACGATTCCATTCTTCTTTCCATCGGAATGACGCCTTACGAATTGATGCTGCAGGTTTTGGCAAAAAAGGATGATCCGTTTTCTGGCGGGCGAACCTATTATTCTCATCCAAGTCTTAAAGACGATGACAAGCCTAAAATACCGCATCAAAGTTCCGCTACCGGAATGCAAGCCATTCCGGCCACAGGAGTTGCCTTGGGGTTTTGGTACAAAGAATCGTTTGCCAATCAAAACGGAAAACCCTTTGAGGTTCCCCCTTTGGGGGCTAGGGGGATCGTGATTTGTAGTCTTGGAGACGCCTCCGTTACCGAAGGAGAAGTAGCTGAAGCCTTTCAGATGGCGGTATTAAAGAAATTGCCAATTCTCTATTTGGTACAGGACAACGGCTGGGATATATCAGCCAATGCTGAAGAAACCAGGGCGCAGGACGCTTTTGAATATGCCAGGGGATTTAAGGGACTGGAGGCAGTGACTATCGATGGCACCGATTTCGAAGAAAGCTATAATACACTTCAAGATGTAATTTCAAAAATCAGGACAGAGCGCAGGCCGTTTTTGGTACACGCGAAAGTTCCACTATTAAACCACCATACCTCTGGCGTTAGAATGGAGTTTTATCGCGATGATTTGGAAGAAGCCAGAAGTCGTGACCCATATCCGAAAATGATAAAACTATTGCTGGATAATGGATTTGCCCAGCAGGAGCTCGATGAAATTGAAAATGAAATTGAAAATGAAGTCGAAGAAAGCTTGGCAAGAGCATTTGAGGCAGAGGATCCAAAACCGGAAGATTTATTCACCCACGATTTCGCACCGACTGAAATAACAGAGGAAGTGGGAGAGAGAAGTCCAGCAGGAGCCGAAAAAGTCGTGATGGTAGATTGTGCAATCTCAGCTCTAGAGGAATTAATGCGCAAACATCCGGAATCGCTTTTATATGGGCAGGATGTAGGAAGACGTTTGGGCGGTGTTTTCCGCGAGGCTGCGACTTTGGCCGAAAAATTTGGAGACAATCGCGTTTTCAACACTCCCATTCAAGAAGCATTTATCGTTGGCAGTACGGTCGGAATGAGTGCCGTAGGTCTAAAGCCCTTTGTTGAGGTGCAGTTTGCTGATTATATTTGGCCGGGACTGAATCAACTTTTTACCGAAGTAAGCCGAAGCTGTTATTTGTCTAACGGGAAATGGCCAGTTTCAATGGTTTTACGTGTCCCGATTGGTGCTTATGGCAGTGGGGGCCCTTATCATTCTTCTTCCGTGGAAAGTGTCGTTATGAATATTCGCGGCCTAAAAATAGCTTATCCCAGTAACGGAGCCGACTTAAAAGGCTTGATGAAAGCCGCATATTACGATCCAAATCCAGTCGTGATTTTTGAGCACAAAGGGCTTTATTGGAGTAAGTTAAAAGGTACCCAAGGTGCAACCTCTGTTTTACCTGCAGAGGATTATATATTGCCTTTCGGAAAAGCCTGGGTGCTTCAAGAAATCTGGAAGAAGGAGGAGGAAGAAACGCTTTCAATCATCACTTATGGAATGGGGGTTCATTGGGCAATGAATGCTTCCGAAGAACTCGGTATGCAAGATAGGATTGAAGTTGTTGACTTACGGACATTACATCCTTTAGATTACGAAACAGTTTTTAAGTCCGTTAGAAAATGCGGAAAATGTTTGATCATAACAGAAGAACCATCTGAAAATGGCTTTAGCAGAGGTCTTCAGGGAAAAATCCAAGAGGAATGTTTTCAAGATCTTGATGGGCCGGTCATGTTGATTGGTTCAGAGAATATGCCTGCGATCCCGTTGAATTCTATTTTGGAAGAAACAATGATTCCTTCAACAGAAAAAGTCAAAAAGAAGATTTTGGAAGTATTGGGATATTGATTTAGATTTTAAAATAAGAAAGAAAAAAAGTCTTGTGTTTTAAAACACAAGACTTTTTTCTGACTTTATTTCTTCTTGCTTCCCGGAGGGTATTCTGCTAAAATCTTCATCACGATTTCTCGGATACGTTCTTCTTTTTTCTCCATGTTTTGCGTCACCAGATCGGCACTGCCCATACCTTGCCATACAAGATTGTTGGTTTTGGCATCGATGAGGTCAATATATAAGGTTCCTTCTGGGGTGCGGGAAACGCTGCTGCCACCATAATAACCTCCGTAATACCAAGGGCTCCAGCCCCAGCCATAGCCAAAATTATGGTTGTAAACATCAATGCGTTCTTTTTCCTTGGTAAAAATACTCACCAGTAAATCGGGAGTTTCGGATTTGGTTATTCCTTTGGCAATCAATTCACTTTCAATGGCACGAAGAATTCGCTTTTTGTCCAAATCGCTTATCTGGGCCTTGTCAATTCCAGGTTTGTAAAACGCAAAGGAATGATATTGGTTGAAATTTACTTCCTTATCATAATCTGTGGCCACACGAACGGTGGAACACGAAGCGAAAACAAAAAGAAGCAATAGCGGTAAAAATTTGAGTGCTTTCATCTGTATAGGTATTTGGATCTATTTAAATCGGTTATTGAATTTACAAATAATCTTTGATGGTGATTAAACTGGAAAACAGTTTTTATTTTATTTAACTTATTCAAACAAACTGTCTTCAACGAAATTTGGAAGTGTCACCTTTAATTGTGGATTGTTTTCCATTGCGCGTTTAATAGCGAAAACAGCTCCATCATTTCGTGCCCAACTGCGTCTTGCAATTCCATTGTTTACATCCCAAAAGAGCATACTCTCCAAACGTCGTTGTGAGTCCTTACTACCATCAAGAACCATTCCGAAGCCGCCATTTATGACCTCGCCCCAACCAACTCCCCCGCCGTTGTGGATGCTTACCCAGGTAGCGCCGCGGAAGCTGTCGCCTATAACGTTCTGAATCGCCATGTCGGCCGTGAACCTGCTTCCGTCATAAATATTGGACGTTTCGCGATACGGTGAGTCCGTTCCCGAAACATCGTGATGATCCCGCCCCAAGATAACGGGGCCAATTTTCCCTTCTGAAATTGCTTTATTAAAGGCAGAGGCAATTTTCATTCTTCCTTCAGCATCGGCATAGAGAATTCTTGCCTGCGAGCCGACCACCAGTTTGTTTTCCTGCGCACCTTTTATCCAAACAATATTATCCTGCATTTGCTGTTGGATTTCCTTTGGGGAATTTTTCATCAATTCCTCCAATACTTGCGTTGCAAGCATATCGGTTTTTTGAAGATCCTCCGGTTTTCCAGAGGCACATACCCAACGGAAAGGCCCAAAACCAAAGTCGAAACACATAGGTCCCATAATATCCTGAACATAGGATGGATAGGCCCATCCCCCAGCCCCTTCCCGAAGGGAAGGGGAGCTCACGAATGCTCCATTTTCATCTTTATAAATTTTTGCACCCGCTCGAGATGCTTCCAAAAGAAAAGCATTTCCATAATCGAAAAAATACGTTCCCTTGGCGGTATGTCTATTGATGGCATCAACTTGGCGCCGTAAACTTTTTTGTACTTCTTTCTTAAATTGTTCTGGGTTGTTGGCCATCATTTCGTTGGCAGCTTCATAGGAAATCCCGACAGGATAATATCCGCCGGCCCAAGGATTGTGAAGCGAGGTTTGATCACTTCCAAGATCAATGTGGATATTTTCATCAGCAAATTTTTCCCAGACTTCCACAATATTGCCATCGTAGGCTATGGAAACTGTTTCTTTATTGGAAACGGCTTCTCTTACGCGAGTACATAATTCATCCAAATCTGAAATCACTTCATCTACCCAGCCTTGCGAATGTCTTGTTTCCGTAGCCTTTTTGTTTACTTCCGCACAAACGGTCACACACCCCGCAATATTCCCAGCCTTGGGTTGGGCGCCACTCATTCCGCCGAGACCCGAGGTTACGAACAGACCACCTTTAATTTCTTTTTTGGTTCTTCTAAATCCGTTTAAAACCGTAATTGTCGTACCGTGAACAATTCCCTGGGGGCCGATATACATATAGCTTCCAGCCGTCATTTGCCCATATTGGGTAACGCCAAGGGCATTGAATTTTTCCCAATCATCCTGTTTTGAATAATTAGGAATCATCATCCCGTTAGTAACTACCACTCGTGGTGCGTCTTTATGTGAAGGAAATAATCCCATTGGGTGCCCGGAGTACATGGCCAAAGTTTGCTCATCGGTCATTTCGGAAAGATATTTCATCGTCAAAAGATACTGCGCCCAATTTTGAAAAACAGCTCCATTTCCGCCATAGGTAATAAGTTCATGGGGATGTTGTGCCACGGCGTAATCCAGATTGTTCTGAATCATTAGCATTATAGCTTTAGCCTGCTCGCAATTTCCCGGGTATTCATCAATGGGTCGGGCATACATTTTATATTCCGGACGGAAGCGGTACATATAGATACGACCATACTTCTCCAGTTCTTCCTTGAATTCGGCTAGGAGTGTGGGGTGGTGTTTTGGCTCAAAATACCGAAGCGCATTTCGTAAGGCGAGCTCTATTTCCTCCTTATTGAGTATATCCTTCCGCTTTGGAGCGTGATTTACAGTTTTATCATAATCCTTCTTCTGAGGAAGAATTGAAGGAATGCCTTGTTGTATTTGTTCTTTGAAATCCATTTTCCTTTAACTTTTTATAATTCATTTGTGAAGGTTTTTGCAACACAGGGACACAGAGTATTTTTTTCTTTATTATTATTCTCATGTCTCACGTCTCACGTCTCAAGACTAACCTCGTTTCTTATCAAATCCATACGGGCAGTGCCTACAACCACTTTTGCAGCAATAGCCACGTTTTAGGTGGTACTGCTCCGTAAAGCATTTGTATCCTTCGGGTGTGAGATAATAATCTCCTTCCTCAAGTTCTATTTTTTTCTTTGGAAATAGCATTTTACAAAAATAAGGATTTCAAAAATGAAAATATTGGAATTGTTTCAAATCGAATAATAGGTGGAATGGTTTTCATTTGTGGCCAAGTCGCTGAAAATAACCGTAATTTTGCATCAAATCAAAAGCAATGACAAAACATAAAGCGGGATACGTGAATATAATTGGTAATCCGAATGTAGGCAAAAGCACACTAATGAATGCTTTTGTGGGCGAACGGCTTTCCATTATCACTTCAAAAGCCCAAACCACACGCCATAGAATTTTAGGGATTGTGAACGGGGATGATTTTCAGGTGTTGTTGAGCGATACTCCTGGCATTATCAAACCTGCCTACCAGTTACAGGAAAGTATGATGGGCTTTGTGAGATCAGCTTTCGAAGATGCCGATATTTTGCTCTATTTGGTAGAGCTAGGCGAAAGAGAATTGAAGGATGAAGCATTTTTTGAAAAGATAACCAATGCAAAGATTCCAGTTTTACTACTTATAAATAAAATAGATCAAGGAAACGAAGAACTTCTAGCTGAAGCGGTGGAACTGTGGCAAACCAAAGTTCCCAATGCAGAAATATTTGCTATTTCAGCTCTTAAGAATTTCGGTGTTCCTGAAGTTTTTAATCGAATTATCGAGCTATTGCCTGAGTCGCCTCCATTTTATCCAAAGGATCAATTGACCGACAAACCTGAACGGTTTTTCGTAAATGAAGCAATCCGGGAAAAAATCTTAATTCATTATAAGAAGGAAATTCCTTATTCCGTTGAAATAGATACCGAGGAGTTTTTTGAAGATGAAGATATCATTCGCATTCGCAGTGTCATTATGGTGGAACGCGAAACCCAAAAAGGGATTATCATTGGGCATAAAGGCACGGCTCTAAAAAGAGTAGGGGTGGAAGCAAGAAAGGATCTGGAGAAATTCTTCGGAAAGCAAATCCACCTTGAACTTTATGTAAAAGTCAATAAAGATTGGAGAAGCAACGAAAGACAATTGCGAAGATTCGGCTATAATAATTAGAGAATGATTTATATAATTCTCTTTATTGTATTGGTTGGTTTTGCCATTTACGCTTTCAATAAAAACAGGAAACGACCGGTGGAAACTTTTCCTAAGAGCTGGGAAGGACTTTTAAATGAAAATGTTCTTTTTTACAGAGAATTGCCTACTGCTGAAAAGAAAAGGTTTCGCAATAGAATGATGCAGTTTTTAAGTGAGGTTTATATAGATGCGGTAAATACGGAACTTGAGGATTTAGATAAGGTGCTGATTGCCGCTAGCTCTGTGATTCCGGTTTTTGGCTTTAATGAATGGCACTACAACAATTTAAGTGGCATAATTGTTTATCCTGACAATTTTAATGGCGATCTCGAGTTTGAAAAGGATGGTGAAAAGCGAATCATCGCTGGGCTTGTTGGGTCCGGCAGATTTAAAAATCAAATGATACTTTCCCGAAAGGCACTTCGGCATGGCTTTGCAAATGAAACCGATAAAAAAAATACTCCAGTACACGAATTTGTCCATTTAATAGATAAAATGGACGGGGAGGCCGATGGCGTCCCAGAAAGGCTTCTTCAAAGGCAGTACATAATACCGTGGTTAAAATTGATGCATGAGGAAATAGAGGCTATCAATAAAAATGAATCAGATATCCGCAGTTATGGAGGTACGAGTGAAGTTGAATTTTTGGCGGTAGCTTCAGAATATTTTTTTGAACGACCGGATCTTTTCAGAAGAAAACATCCAGAGCTTTATAATATGCTCGAGAAATGCTTTCAGCAAAATCCCGCGGATAGATAGAAGATATAATTTTTCACTGAACATCCCTGATTAGAGTTGACCGATTTTTAATTAATTTACATTATCAAAAAACAATCATTAATCCTTTTACTCACTGAACACCCAACACTACTGCCAACTGCCACTGCCACCTGCTACTGGATACTGCCACTCCCTGTCGTGTCTTTTGTCTCTGTTCTCGTTCCCACTTCGTATTTCCCAATTCGTCCCTCATCCTATCGTTTCTAACAAAAACCCGTGCAGCTCCTCCATTCCAGGTTTTCCTTTCTTCTTTCCAATGCTTCCAGCCACATATAGCAGAATCCACGTTGCGATTAATCCCATGGCAATTCCAATTTGAAGATTAATAGGATTGTTCAAACTAACGTTGGAATACAACCAAACCATGTCCGCGAGAAACAGGGTGCCCACAACTACGTGAAAGAAAATAAACATGGTCCAAACGGTAGGATTCGGGCCGAAAAATCCGTGAAGAGTGCAGGTGCTTTCGGAAGCTTCAGAAATTTCCAAGTGCAATTGTGGCGACCAAAACAGCTGTTCCTCCTGCGGAAGCCTGATAAAAACATGATGGTCCACGCAGGATATTTTAAATCGGGTCTGCTGGGTTTTGGCTGATGCAAATCGCTCAAGCACAACGGCACAACTATCGTCCAACTCCATTTGGAAGCGTGGTCGAAGTACTACTTGATTAGAGATTTCCATGAATTTTTCAGTTTTTAAAAGCGGTTAAAATACTATTTTTTCTGCCAACTAAAACCTATTTTTGCAGCGGTCTTCCCTAATTTGGAAGACTTTTAAAAAGTAGAATATGAGCATTGTTGCAATTGTAGGGAGACCGAACGTGGGAAAATCCACTTTTTTCAATAGATTGATCCAGCGCCGGGAGGCTATTGTTGATGCGGCAAGTGGTGTTACCCGAGACCGTCATTATGGAAAGAGTGATTGGAACGGTAAGGATTTTTCGGTGATCGACACAGGAGGTTATGTGAAGGGAAGCGACGATGTTTTTGAAGCCCAAATAGATAAACAAGTAGAACTGGCTATAGACGAAGCCGATGTCATAATTTTTATGGTAGATGTGGAGACCGGAATTACAGGCATGGATCAAGAAGTTGCAAATTTGCTTCGCCGATCAAAAAAACCAGTTTTTCTTGCGGTTAATAAAGTAGATTCATCCTCGAGAATACACGATGCAGCGGAGTTTTATTCCCTTGGATTTGAGAACCAGTATAATATTTCGAGCATCAACGGCAGCGGTTCTGGTGAATTGTTGGACGATCTGGTAAAAGCCCTGCCCGACAAAGATCCGGAAGACAATAGTGAGCTGCCTCGTTTTGCAGTGGTAGGCCGTCCCAATGCGGGAAAATCTTCTTTTATTAATGCCTTGATCGGAGAGGAAAGATATATTGTAACCGATATTCCGGGAACCACCCGCGACAGTATCGATACCAAATACAACCGCTTCGGATTTGAATTCAACCTGGTTGATACCGCCGGAATCCGTAAAAAGAGCAAGGTAAAAGAGGACTTGGAATTTTATTCAGTAATGCGGAGTGTACGCGCTATTGAGCATTCTGATGTTATTATTTTGATTTTTGATGCCACCCGTGGATTTGACGGACAAGTGGAAAATATCTTTTGGTTGGCCCAACGCAATAACAAGGGGATCGTGATTGTTGCCAACAAATGGGATTTGGTAGAGGACAAAGAAACCAGTACCATAAAGGATTATGAAAAATACATACGCCAACAGTGTGAACCTTTTGTGGATGTGCCTATTGTCTTTGTTTCCACCCTTACCAAACAACGTATTTATAAGGCGATTGAGACCGCCGTTGAGGTTTATCAAAATAGAAGTAAAAAAATAAAGACCAGCGTTTTGAACGAAGTAATGCTTCCTATTATTCAAAATTATCCGCCCCCGGCTTTTAAAGGAAAATATGTAAAGATCAAATATTGCACGCAATTGCCAACGCCTTACCCAAGTTTTGCATTTTTCTGCAATCTTCCGCAATATGTGAAGGATCCGTACAAGCGCTTTATCGAAAATAAGCTTCGGGAGAACTTTAATTTTACGGGTGTGCCGATTACGGTTTACTTTAGGAAGAAATAAAATTCGGCTGGATCTAAATCATATTTTTAAAAGAAAAGATATTGTTCATAGATGCAAGTAATGTCGTGGGACAATAATAGTTTCTTTTATTCTGGGCATTTTTTATCACGCAAGTCGAGTTTTCAAACGGGTAAAGAATTTTAGTGAAAACTGAAAAATCGGGCTTAAGATAAACGTATATATAAAGGTCACCCAAAAAACCGGCCCGCCCAGAAGATATCCGATGACCAGTACGATACTTTCCACCCCAATTCGTGCTTTGCTCACGGACAGTCTGGTTCGTTCCGACATAGAAAGCATAAATCCGTCGCGCGGTCCCGCACCTACACCTCCCGATACGTATAAACCGCCGCCAACACCGATTATCACAATGCCCAACAACAACAACAAATAGTCGGTCCAATGGTTGCTCGCATCCGGTAAAATATCTATCCATAGAAAGAAATCCATTATGGGACCGATGAGCAAAGCATTTAGAAAGGTACCGATGTTCACATATTTCTTACTTACAAGCAATGAAATACCGATCAGGAGTAATCCCACGAAAATACTCCAGGTACCGATAGTGAGCCCAAATTTTTCAAACAGCGCCACATTAAGAACATCCCAAGGATGCAAACCCAGATATTTAACCTTTACAGTAATGGCCACGCCCAGTCCGAATAAAACCAGGCCGGTAAAGTAAAATGCATAACGGATAAAATTTTGTTGCCAGGCTCTTGCGGTTTGAGCTTTCATCTGATAGGTTTGGGATATTAACTGCGCAAACTACAAAAAATGAAAGGGACTTTAATGGGAAATGAATTTGAAAAACGATAAAATTCAATCTTATTTTTTTCGTCTTTCCAATCACACAATATTTCTTTTAAAAGCCCATTTCTTGTTTTTTCTTTAGGTTATTTGTTTCTTTGAAAATTAATAAATCGAATCATATTCAATGAAGAACTTAGTTCTCTGTATTCTTATTTTCTTCATTTCAGGCCATTCCTACTCCCAAAACTTTAAAGTTAGCGGCACCTTAATAGACGAGGAAACCCAAAATCCTCTTGAAGCGGCAACCGTTTTTATGGAAACGGTTCAGGATAGTACTTTGATTACATATACCATCACCGATAGAAACGGAAAATTCGTCCTGCAAGGGAATACTTCAGTAAAAAAAGTCCGTGTCAATATTAGCTTTGTCGGCTATAGATCTTTTCAGAAGGAAATAGATTTGAACAAACCAGTTCAGGATTTGGGGAATATTCCCATCGCTGTTTCTGTAGCAAGCCTGGATGAGGTAGTTGTAAAGTCCAGAGCTCCCATAACCATAAAAAAAGATACCTTGGAATTTAATGTGGCTTCTTTCAGAACGAAAAAAGATGCTACCATAGAAGATTTGCTGAAGGAACTTCCTGGAGTGGAAGTAGATGAAGATGGAAAAATAAAAGTGAACGGCAAGGAGGTCAGCAAGATACTGGTAAACGGAAAACCTTTCTTTGGAAATGATCCAACTATCGCCACCAGAAACTTGACAAAGGAAATCATCGAGAAAGTCCAGGTTGTTGATACCAAAACTAAATCGGAAGCCTTTACTGGGGAAGAAGGAGATAAGGAAAGCAAAACCATAAATCTTACCATAAAGGAAGAAAACAACAAGGGTATTTTCGGAAGAATAGCAGCGGGTGGCGGCACGGACAAACGCTTTGAATATGCCGGGCTCTTCAATTATTTTGACAACGATACACGATTGAGCGTGTTGGGTGGAGGAAACAACACCAATTCACCGGGTTTTAGTTTTGGAGAAATCCAGAAAATGTTTGGGGGAGGGCAATCCGTAAGTATGACTAGTTCTGGTGCTTTCTCAATAGATGGACGAAGTTTTGGGTACGGCGAAGGCATTATAAACAGTCGTATTGCGGGGGCTAACTATGCCGATGTGATCAAAAAGAAAACGGACGTTACGGCCGATTATTTCTATTCAGGCAGTAATTCGTATAGCGATTCCAAGACCGAAAGGGAAAACATTTTGCCAGACCGAAGATATTTTACGGAAAGCCAGAATTCGAGTGACAGCGAAACCGATAGCCACAGCGTTAACTTGGGATTTGATATTAAAATAGATTCCACTTTTCTTATAAATATCAAACCAAGCCTTTCCTACAATGAATTGAAGAGCAATCGGAAAAACGAATCGGCTTCCTTGGATGAAAGTGGTTTACTGACCAACTCGGCCAGTACGGATAGCTACAATGAAACGGATAGCCGGATGTTTAAAAACGTATTGGATGTCACCAAAAAATATGGAAGCGGCGGTGGATTTGCGAGAATTAATTTCACCAATGAATGGGACAATACAGGAGGAGAGAATTACCTTTATAGTGAAACACAACTTTTTGGCGATATTCCTTCTGAAGAATTAAGAGATCAATTTAGTGATTCAGAAAAAAATTACACTAATTATTACACAAGGTTCACGTATCGATTGCCCTTATTGGCCAAGAAACTATATTTGGATTTGAAATACACTTATGGATACAATCAAACTCTAAATACGAAATCGGTGTTTGATTATGACGAAATTTCTCAACACTATTCTCTTTTCAATACCGATTTGAGCACCGATTATACTTTCAGCGATGTGCGAAGCACACCTTTGGCTTCCATTGTTTATACTTCTAAAAACGCATCTTTGGATGCGGGTGCGGGTTATGTTTTTAGAAAACTTCAGGGAACTGATGCCTTAAGGCCGGAATTGAAAGTGGATAATCGATTTGAGGCTTTGGAAATGTATGCACGGGGCAATATAAGTTTCTCTTCTTCCACCCGCTTATATACGGGCTACACCCTTCGCAACGAAGCCCCGCGAATAGAGCAATTGCTTCCCAACACTGATGTTTCGGATCCGCTTAACATCACTACTGGAAACCCGGATTTAAAGCCGATAAACTCCCATTCTATTTATATGAATTTCAATAATTACGATTTTCAAAAGGGTACGGGTTATTATGCTTATTTAAATGCCAATATCGATGAAAATGCAGTAGTGCCAACAACTGTTATTGATAATAATAATGTTCGCTATACCACCTACACCAATGTAAATGGGAAGTACAATATTTCTGGAAATATTTCTACCAACAGAAAATTTAAATTGGACAGTTTAATAAGTCTTTCGCCCAGAATAGGCGTGTGGAGCAGTTATTATCAAGACGTTAACTTCAGTAATGGAATTGAATATAAGAGCCATAATTTTTCAATGAATCCCAATGTAAATCTGACTTTATCGTGGCAAAAGGTTTTTGATATTAGGGTGGGTTATTCCGTTGGGATTGGCAAAAACAGTTTTGAGGACAATCTTTTTGAAGACCAGAAATATTTAAGACATTCCGTAAACCTTGGAACAAGTCTTTTCGTTCCAAAGAATTTTGAATGGCGAAATGATATCAAATTCAGCTATAATCCTGATATAAGTGAAGGTTTTCAGAAAAGCGCCTGGTTTTGGAATTCTACTTTGGCGTATTCTATGATGAAAGATAAGGGGACCGTAACCTTAAAAGTATACGACTTATTAAATCAAAACACCAACGCCCGTCGATATTCCTCCGAAAACTATATTCAGGATAGTGAAAGCACAGTTTTGCAACAGTATTTTATGTTGAGTTTTAGCTATAAATTCAACACTTTGGGAAGTAAGGGGGAATCTGGAAGGGGCTCTATTTATTTTGATTAGATAAGATTGGTTAATAAAACCAGCCAAGCATTTATGAAACTGGCCATTCTTTAACGATTTTGAAATCGTTTAAATTTAGATGACTTTTATCTATATCTAATCAACATGTAAATTATAAAGGATTGACTTTCTTCACTAGGTGGATAGGACGGTAAACGATTTATAAAAAACATTAAACTATCTGCGCTTCAATTGCCACCTTCTGGCACTCTGCTGACTATCAATGGGCGAATTGAATTTATGGCCTTCATTGACTTGACGGATATTCTCAATAGTGTAGAAGGCATTTGGATGATGCTCGTTAATTCCCTCGATCAATCTATGAAGATTCTCTCTTTTTACCACAAAGAAAACAAGGTTCACTTTCCCCTTTTTTCCAGTAGCATCCACAAGGGAATAACTGAATTTATTCTCGTGCAAGAAGTCCAACATCCCTTCGTTGACTTCCTTTGTAATTAGTCGCAACACCGCCATTCCCACTGCAAGACGCTCCTCAACATACATCCCAACGTAGGTTCCGGTTGCGAATCCCCCGGCGTACGCCAGGTAGGCAAATATATTGTCCACTTGGGAAATAATTTGTCCAACTGCCAGCAACCAAATAAAAGCTTCAAAAAAACCTAGAAGAGGGGCAATATTTCGTTTGCCGTTCATCACAAAAATGATCCGAATGGTTGAAAGTGTTACATCGCACACTCGGGCCAAGAATATTAGTAAGGGAAGAATCAAGTATCTGAACAGATCTGAACTGAATCCCATATTGGTGAAAAACTCTTGCATGAATTTAAATTTTAAAAATGGACAATCCTTAAAAGATAACAGAATTAAAGTGAGTCATTTGACAGCATTTTAATTCGGTTGTATGTTATAATTGCAAATGTAAGAGCAATAAGGAAGCATTAGGGTTTAATGAACAAAATTGACAAAATTTTAAGAGAGAATCTTGACTTTCTCGCGAGTCAGGTAAAGTTGTTTCAGATAGCGGATTTATATCCTCCTTTAGAAGGCCAGAAGGCCAGACGAATTTATGGAAGAAATGGATGATGAAGATGAAATTGAAGTAAAATAGGAGGCTTGTTATCACCATCCCCCAGAGGCTCCGCCACCGCCAAATCCGCCGCCACCGAAACCTCCTCCAAAGCCACCACCTCCTCCACCGAAGCTACCACCGCCACCGCCAAATCCGCCAGTTCGGCCAAGACTACTAAGAATTATAATGTCCAATAAACTTCCTCCACCTCCGCCACCACCTTTGCCGCCTTTGCTCATTAAGGAAATAATTATTATTACAAAAATGATAATCAAAAAAATGGGAATGGGGCTGCCTCCATTTTTGCCAAAATCCCTGTCCTCGGTAAATTCGCCTTTGAGTGCCGCAAAAATGGCATCACTGCCTTGGTCAAGGCCGGCGTAGTAATTTTCTTCCTTGAATTGGGGAATCATAATCCGGTTGATAATCCTTTCAGACATCAAATCGGTAATGCGGTATTCTATGCCGTAACCGGTATTTATATCAACTCTTCTGTCATCTTTTGCCAAGATAATCAAGATACCATTGTCTTCTCCTTTTTGACCAATACCCCATTTTTGACCCCATTCGGCTCCCAGAATTGAAATATCCTCGCCTTTGGTAGAACCGATTATAACGCAAACAATTTGTGTGGATGTGGAATCTGCATACCCTATTAGTTTATTCTCCAGTGCATTTTTCTGCGAAGGTGTAAGCAGGTCTATATAATCATAAACTGAAGTTTCCTTCGATGGTTTTGGTGGAATATCATACTGTGCCGAAACACTTTGGGAAAAAAACCCCAATTGTGACAAGCAGAAGTAAAAGGCAATATTTAGGCAAAAAGTTTATGAATTTAGAAGTTTAAGAGTTTAAAAATGGGAATAATCATTGAATTTTTGATTCCCCTTTGGGCTTGCCTGCCGGAGGTAGGGGCTAGGGGGATTTATCCAATCGAAATTTCATCGGGCAGTTCATTGGCATCGTCCTTTTTAAATGGGAAGTGTTTTTTTAACTGTTCGCCGGCTTTAAGAATACCCTCAACGAGCCCTTGTTTCATATCGCCATTTTTGAAATGATGGATTATAATGTCCTTGGTGCTTTCCCAGAAATCTTGGCCAACTACTCGATTTATGCCTTTGTCTCCCAAAATAACGAGCGTTCGGTCTTCTACCGCAATGTATATAAGGACGCCATTGGCTTCCTTGGTATTGTCCATTCGCAGCATATCGAAAACTTCCGCTGCACGGTCAAATGCCTCAACGGTTTTGGATGGATTTCTAGGTGAAATGGATTTAGCTTCCAAATGCACTCTTATCTCTCCAGAAGTATTTTTTTCGGCTACGCGAATGGCTTTCACTATCGCAGTTTCTTCTTCCTTATTGAGAAAATCTTCTACCTTCGACATTATTTTTTATCCTTTCCAAAGTCAAATTCAACTTTTGGAGCATTTTCACTACCTGCATCGGCTTTAAAATATGCCTTTTCCTGGAAACCTAAAATCCCTACGAACATCTTGGTCGGGAATTGGTGTATTTCGGTGTTAAGCTCCCTGGCAGCTTCGTTAAATCTATTGCGCTCTACGTTGATTCTGTTTTCCGTGCGCTCTAATTCGTTGATGAGTTCTTTGAAGTTTTCGTTGGCTTTTAAGTCAGGATATCTTTCAAATACGGCCAATAGTCTTGAAAGAGCTGAGGTTACTCCGGCCTGCGCTTGTTGAAATTGCGCCAGTTGCTCTGGAGTAATATTGGATGGATATATATTTATAGAAGTGGCGCGGCTACGGGCTTCGGTAACTTGAATAAGTGTTTCCTGTTCAAATTCCGCATAACCTTTGGCGGTGCTAACTATGTTAGGAATAAGATCCGCACGGCGTTGATAGGAGCTTTCAACATTTGCCCACTGGGCCGTGGCCTTTTGGTCCAATACAACCAACTTGTTGTTTATGCTGACCATATAAGCACCGATAATAAAGATAATGCCAATAATGACGATAAAGGGTAACTATTTTTTCATGATAAGTTTGGTTTTATAGTTGTTCTTTTATTTTTAAAAGCTCGGCTTTTACGGCTTCCAATTTACGGATTATCTCAAATCGATCCATAGTTTTTTGTTTGTTTTCCTTCAGATGGGTTTTGGCGCCATCCAGTGTAAACCCGCGTACTTTCACCAAATGATAAATAAGTTCCAGATTTTTAATGTCCTGAGGTGTGAATCTTCGGTTGCCCTTGGCGTTCTTTTTAGGCTTTAGAACATCAAATTCCTTTTCCCAAAAGCGTATCAACGACGTATTTACCCCGAAGGCCTTGGCTACTTCGCCGATGCCGTAATACAATTTGTCTGGAAGGTTTACCTGCATGGAGTTGAGTTTATGGACCTAAAATTCCAATCGTTTTCGAGTACGACAATTTAGAATGTTTTTGAGTGAAATCCAAAACATAAAGTCTGTACGTGTAGATTGCCATGGGCTGCTAGTCAAGCGATTGGTTTTCTTGTTGCGATTTTATCAGCATATCCTCAAATTCCTCGGCAGTAAGACTTCCGTAATAGAAATTGATTGGATTAATTCGTTCGCTGTCCTTAAAAACCTCGTAGTGTAAATGCGGGGCTTCGCTTCGGCCAGTACTTCCCACAAATCCAATCAAATCGCCACGTTGCACTTTTTGCCCCTTGCGGACATTGTATTTGTAGAGATGGCCATACAGACTTTCGTAACCATATCCGTGATCAATCACAATATGGTTTCCATACCCGGTAGCGGTATTATCCGCACGGGTTACCACGCCATCACCTGTGGCGTAAACAGGGGTTCCTCGTGGCGATGTAAAATCCATTCCGTAATGGAACTTGGGGGTTTTAGTGAATGGATCTGTACGGTATCCAAAGCCGGAGGCCACGCGTGTTAGGTCTTCATTTCTTACGGGCTGAATTGCGGGAATGGCTGCCAGAAGTTTTTCTTTTTCTTCGGCGAGCTTGGCGATTTCATCCAATGATTTTGACTGAATCACAATCTGCTTGGTCAAGATGTCTAAATTGCGTGTAGTATTGATAATGAGTTTGGAGTTGTCAAAACCCTCCAGATCCTTATAGCGATTTATCCCTCCAAACCCAGCTCGACGTTGTTCTTCGGGAATAGGGTTTGACTCAAAATAAACACGGTAAAGGTGGTTGTCACGATCCTCCACTTCGGCCAATACATTCTGGGCCTGTGTTATTTTTTTATTCAGAAGTTCAAACTGCAATTGCATATTGGACAGCTCCCGTTGCAGTGCCATTTCCTTTGGGGTTTGGACAGAGGGAAGGTTTAAATAGACAAGCAGCAATAAAAAGCCACTCAAAAACATTCCTAACAAGCTCAAAAGAAAGATCTTCAGTCTTCGACCTTTCTTTTTTTCTATTTTTCTATACGATAGGGTCTCGCTATCGTAGTAATATTTAACCTTAGACATGCGTTAAAAAATTGCTATTTTTGCGCACACTGTTTTGTGCGAAATAAAGTAAACGATTTACAAATATAGAAATTGTTTGCACTTCACCCTAACTGCCAACTTTAGCAAAACTTTATAAGAAATGAACGCCAAGGAAATCCGCTCTCAGTTTTTAAGCTTTTTTGAATCCAAACAGCACACAATCGTGCCCTCGGCCCCCATGGTCGTGAAAAATGATCCGACCCTAATGTTTGTCAATAGCGGAATGGCGCCTTTTAAAGAATATTTTTTGGGGAATGCAAAACCTAAAAACAATCGCATAGCCGACTCACAAAAATGTCTTCGCGTAAGCGGAAAGCACAATGATTTGGAAGAAGTGGGGATGGATACCTATCACCATACCATGTTCGAAATGTTGGGCAATTGGAGTTTTGGCGATTATTTTAAGGAAGAAGCGATAAAATGGGCCTGGGAACTTTTAACTGAAGTTTATAAGATAGATAAAGACATTTTTTACGTCACAATTTTTGAAGGGGATGAAGGTGAAGGCTTGGAAAGGGATACCGAAGCTTATGATATATGGAAAAAATATGTTCCGGAAGAGCGAATTCTAAACGGAAATAAAAACGACAACTTCTGGGAAATGGGCGATCAGGGTCCTTGCGGTCCTTGTAGTGAAATTCACGTGGATATTCGTTCCGCAGAGGAAAAAGCAAAGATTCCCGGAAGTGAATTAATCAATCAAGATCATCCACAAGTAGTTGAAATCTGGAATTTGGTTTTCATGCAGTTTAACCGTAAGGCTGATGGAAGCCTAGAAAAACTTCCAGCCCAACACGTGGATACGGGAATGGGTTTTGAGCGCCTTTGTATGGTGCTCCAAAACAAGCAAAGTAATTATGATACGGATGTCTTTATGCCACTTATTCGTGAAATTGAGGCTGTAACGCATTACACCTACGGCAAAGATGAAAAAATAGATATTGCCATTCGAGTAATTGCCGATCACGTTCGTGCCGTGGCATTCTCAATAGCCGACGGACAATTACCAAGCAATACGGGCGCGGGATATGTCATTAGAAGAATCTTGAGAAGAGCCATCCGATATGGATTTACTTTTCTCGATAAAAAAGAGCCATTCATCTACAAATTGGTGGAAACACTGAGTATGGAGATGGGGGAAGCTTTCCCAGAATTGATGATTGAAAAGAATTTAATTACCAACGTAATCAGAGAAGAGGAGCAGTCATTTCTGCATACTTTGGAACAAGGTCTGGTATTGCTTGAAAATGTGATTAATACTTCAAAGTCGAAAGAGATTTCAGGAAAAAAGGCTTTCGAACTTTATGACACTTTCGGTTTTCCGATAGATTTAACGGCTCTTATTTTAAGAGAACGCGGTTATTCGTTGGACGAAAAGGAGTTTGAATCGGAACTTCAGAAACAAAAGGAGCGTTCCCGCGCCGCCACCAAGGTTGAAACCGGCGATTGGGTTGTTTTGGTACAGGATGATATTGAGGAATTTGTAGGGTATGACACTTTGCAAACCCAAGTAAAATTAACCCGATACCGCAGAATTGAAAGTAAAAAAGAAGGTGAAATGTACCAACTTGTTTTCAATTTAACTCCATTTTATCCCGAAGGCGGTGGGCAGGTTGGGGATAAAGGTTATTTGAAAGCTCCCGATGGCGATCTCACCTATATTATAGATACCAAGAAGGAAAACAATCTGATTATCCATTTTGCAAAACATCTACCAAAAGATATTCATTCTTCCTTTTTAGCGGTTGTAGATGAAAACCAACGCGACAGAACCGCTGCAAACCATACGGCCACACACCTATTGCACCAAGCGCTTCGGAATATATTGGGAACCCATGTTGTCCAAAAAGGGAGTATGGTCCACAGCAGAAATCTCCGATTTGATTTCTCACATTTCAGTAAAGTGAGCGATAAGGAATTAAGACAAATAGAAGATTTTGTAAATGCTCGGATCCGTGAGGAAATCGCTTTGGAAGAAACAAGAAATACGCCATATCTGGAAGCAATTGAGGAGGGAGTAATGTCTCTTTTCGGAGAAAGATATGGAGATACGGTTCGGGTGGTAAAATTTGGAAAGTCAAAGGAATTGTGCGGAGGAACCCATGTCCCTAACACCAGAGATATTTGGCATTTCATTATTACTTCTGAAGGTGCTGTTGCTTCGGGAATAAGAAGAATTGAAGCTATTACCGGTGATGCCGCAAAACAATATTTTATCGATAGAAGCCAATCTTTGGCAGAACTTCAAAAAGCCTTGAACAATGCCCAAGATCCCTTAAAGGCTGTTGAGAGCTTGCGGGATGAAAATCACAATCTTCAAAGGCAAATTAAAGAATTGTTGAAAGACAAGGCGAAACATCTTAAAGGGGAATTCAAGGATGAAATCCAAGAAATAAACGGTGTCAATTTCCTTGCTAAAAAGATCGATTTGGATGCTGCTGCTATGAAAGATCTCGCATTTGAAATGGGAGGAGAGTTTAAAAACCTATTCCTTGTCCTCGGCTCCGAACATGACGGAAAAGCCTTATTAGCCTGTTATATTTCCAAAGAATTGGTCGCTTCAAAAAACCTCGATGCTGGGAAAATAATTAGAGAACTTGGGAAATATATCCAAGGCGGTGGCGGCGGGCAAACTTTCTTTGCTACCGCAGGTGGGAAGAATCCGGGTGGTATTGATGAGGCACTTTCCGCGGCTAAGCAATATGTTGGTTAGGTACGCAAAGGTGCCGCAAAGATATCTGGATTTTATTTGAGATTTTCTTTTGAATTGAGTTTTAGTTTTCTAAGGAACCATCCACCGAGATATTTTCCGTTTTAATATCCGACAGCAGTTCGAGTTTTCCAGCATCAAACAATTCGCCCAAGTTCTTTAAATCCACCGACTCCCAAGGTTCAATTTTATAATTCTTGTAGTCCACAAAACGAAGACCTCCAATGGTTCTAGGATTATATGCTTCCCTAAACCGAATGCCACCTTCCCCAGTATAAAATTTATAAGCGAAATAATCCAATGTGAAATCTTCCATATTGATCCAATACATATAAACATCGTCGTGGTCCTCGCCACCACCTTCTTGGTTAAAGGTTACTTCAATGCTGTAATGGCTTTTGCCTTTTATTTCCGTTTCGCCCATTAATTCTTTTTGAACGGCAGCATCATTCAATCCAAATGGCAGTTGTACAAAATAATGGACTGAATTAACAGAATTGGAATATTTGTTTGCGGTTGAATCTACCAATATTACTTTCTCTGAATTTCTAAAACGATTAAAACCCGAATTGGTGAGGACATCTTTTACCTCTCCCAGAGAATCGGTAAAACTTCGAGTGAGTTCGAACAGTCCGTTTTTACGATGACTGCTATAATCAATTTCTCGAAAGGAAAATTGGATAGCGGCATTTTCATATTTGCTGCCTCCAGCGTTCTCAATTGTTTTGTCAATAATTTGTTGTGCAGATAGACTTTTGGTTTCTTGTTTACAGGAAATAAGAAAGAGTAGCAGAATTGGTAAATACCTCATTTGATTTTGATTTTTTCAAAGGTACAAAGGAATAGGGGAGTTGTTTCGTTGAAGTGGTAGGAATCAATTAGAAATCTCACTTTAATACCTATGGTAAAAAAGTTAAGGAATTAAGATTTGAATAGGAATCAGAGAAGAATTTAAGTAGTCTGTTTTTATCTAAATCGGTTTAACCATTTGCAGTCTCAATCCAGTTTCCTGAATTGTGAACACAGCCTTGTCGCCGGTTCCACTAACCTTAATCGTCATTTTAGCTCTTGGAATTCGAATAGTCTGAGTGCTGGAATCAAAGCTCCATTCCGTATTTTTTGACGAAGCGGTTTCGTATTCGGACTTCATGGAATTGTCTTTTCTCGTTCTTAAAACAAAGTTTCGGTCGCCATGAAAATTGAAATACGCTCTATCCATTTCTTGGGCGGCTTTGCTATTGCTCGACGGGTTTTCCACGCTCACCACTTGCCATGTGCCGGTAAGCTCTTTTTCGGTTAGGGATTGACTTTGGGCATAAGTTGCGATCAACAGGAAAGCAAAGAGGGCGATGAGGTTTTTCATAATCTGCTTTTAACGGAAGTTTTATTTAAAAAATTTTAAGTTGTGAAAGATAGGGATTTTTGAAAGAATAATAGGAGACTGGGTTTTTGTTTTTTAAGAGGGGCAAATGATTAAAAATGGAATTTAAGGAGACGACCGTAGGTTTTTCTAAAAGTTAAAACCGATTGATTGAGGTTAAAGGATTATTTCCTATTAAGTCCAAAAACCTCCGCCAACAAATCATAAGAACGCAATCGTGCCTTGTGATCTGTCATCATATCCTGTACAATAATTTCGTCCACCGAAAGGTCTTTTCCTAATTGAACAAGCTGTTCGTGTACTTGTTCAGAAGTGCCGGCGATAAATTTTGGCGGAATTCCCGATCCGGGCACGTATTTCTCCAATTGAGGCAACCCGCCCAACTCTTTAATAGCCTCATCAGGAGTAGGAAGTGGGATATCAATAACTCCCTTAGAAAGATTGCGGTACATTATGTTTACGGGAGCTATTTGTCTTTGGGCCTCTTTCTCGGTGTCGGCACAAACCACGTGAACGGCCAAAATTGCTTCGGGTGATTTGATTCCAGATTTGCCGTTGGAAGGTTTAAACCTACTTCTATATGACTCCAGAATTTCCTTGGCTCCCTTTTGGTTTATAAATCCTGCAAACACATATCGCAATCCAAGTCCTGCGGCGGCATTGGCGCTCCAAGGGCTGGAACCCAGAATATGTAGTTCAGGCAAACTGTCAATGGTGTGCACGGGCGATTTTGAAAAAGGATGATCGGCGGGAAAGCTGTTGTCCAGCCAAGAAACAAGTTCCACAATCTGCTCATCGGAATTGCTTCGGAATTGTCGATCCCGTGCTTGTTGTAAGGCGAAATCAGTAACCGGACCCGTAGTTGCCCGACCTGCACCCAGATCGATTCTGCCCGGATAGAGTTCGTTGAGCGTGCAAAAAACTTCAACAACTTTAAATGGACTGTAATGATTGAGCAACACAGAGCCTGAACCCACACGGATTGACGAAGTATTTGCCGCTATGGCCGCTATCAAAACTTCAGGTGCCCGTCCGGCAATCGACCCGCTGCCGTGGTGCTCTGCGACCCATATCCTTTCGAACCCGAGTTTTTCAATGTGTTGCGCCACTTCTATACTGTGTATCAAGGCGTCGTGCCGTGTTTCTCTTGGTAAAACGGTTGATAGATCGACTATGGATAATTTCATTTCTTGTTGTGCTTTTCAAATTGATAAAAAAGGTAAGTTAATCAATCAGGGTAAAAGCTCCATATTGATTGTGAGAAATTTTAGAGTTTGAGTCAAGTCTTTTATATAACCACTTCCATAAAAAGCACTTTGAACGGGGGGCTCCTTCGATTCCTTCGAATAATTGAAATTAAAAGTTTTGTTGACAAGTTTAGTTTGGGATGAGGTTTTCTCAATTTAATCACAATGAAAAAGCCCCATTTTAAGGGGCTTTTTTCGGCTGGATAATTTAAAAAATGGAAAAAATTATTCTTTACTTATTTTAAGAGTGGCCTGTTTTCCTTCAGGAGTTTTTACGGCTGCCAAATAGACTCCTGCCGCCCCATTTATTTCCACATCCAGTGTTTGTGCGTTTTTATAGGTTGAGGAAAAAACAAGTTGCCCCAACATATTAGTGATAATTACACTGCTTTCTGAAAAGCTTTCGCCGAGATTTATAGTAAACCTTCCATTAGTTGGGTTTGGATAGGCACTTAGCGAGGGGCCAAAAGTGTTTTTTGAAACTCCAAGAATTTCTGGGGTAGTTTTAAAAACCCAATAGTCATCTCCCCCTCTCCCGTTTTCACTTTTATCGCCGGAAATATTAGAGAGGGAAGAACAGAACATAGCAAAATTTCCATCAGTCATTTGTAATATATACGGTGCACTCTCATCAGCAGAACCACCTATTGAGTTTTGAGAAATGATGTTGCCAGAGGTATCCAGTTTTACCAACCAATAATCATAGCCACCATTGCTATTTTGGGTTTTATCGCCGGAAATATTGCTAGTGCTGTACCCTACAACCATATAGCTGCCATCTGCAAGCTGTTTCAGATCGCGCAAATAGTCTGTACCGCTGCCTCCAATTGTCTTTTGCCAAACTAAGTTGCCACTGCCATCCAGTTTCAAAATCCAATAATCATAATCTCCTCGTGAGTTTTCGGTCTTGTCGCCAGAAATATTAGATTTTGAATATCCACCTGCAAGGTAACCTCCATCTGCTGTTTGGATTAAATTTCGCAATACGTCGCTATCACTCCCACCATAACTCTTGTCCCATAATACGTTACCATTGCTGTCTAATTTTACGATCCAATTATCGGTTACGCCCTGGTTGGCTTGGGTTTTATCTCCAGAAATCCCAGAAAACGAATACCCACCCATAACGTACCCGCCATCAGCAACTTGAAACGCCATTTGCGGCCGGTCCACCAAACTCCCCCCAATGCTATTTTGCCAAACAATGGCACCTGTACTATCTAGCTTTAAGGCCCAATAATCACGTTGTCCGTTGGTAGGATCTGTTTTGTCGCCGCTCACGTCGCTGTCTGAATATCCGCCCACAAAGTAACCCCCGTCAGTGGTCTCGACAACATAGGTCTCAAATTCAGGTTGTGCGCCGCCATATGTTTTTTGCCAAACAATGTTACCCGAGGAATCAAGTTTTAAGATCCAATAATCGAGACCCCCGCGGGAATTCTCAGTCTTATCTCCAGAAATATTGGAATCAGAACTTGCACCCACAATATAGCCGCCATCCGAAGTTTGCTTGATAGAGATTAAAAAATCATCTCCACTTCCACCAATTGTGTTTTGCCACATTATGTTTCCAGAGGCATCAATCTTAACAAGCCATAAATCTGTTTGGCCATTGCTGTTTTCAGTTTTTTCTCCAGAAATGTTACTGCTGGAAAAACCACCTAGGATATAGCCTCCATCTGAAGTAAGTTCAAAGGCATTTCCAGTATCATCAAGACTGCCGCCGATGGTTTTTTGCCAAATAATGGAAGGGTCTTGTGAAAAGGCACTAAATGCACACAATAGGAATGCGAAAAGGGTAATTGATGATTTCATAATTTAGTTTTTTAAGGATTATATAGGTATATCGGAATTGTTGTGGGAATGTCATCACTATTTTTATTGAAGGGGACTAAAGAGAAACACGACTCAAGGGAAACAGGACTGAAATGAGATAATAATAGCTAGAGGATACGGGTTGAGTGCTTAGTGCTGATTTTCCTTCTCCAAATTTTTCAACTTCTCCCGAGAGCTGTCGGAATCGATTTCCCTCTCACTGCGGGCGGGCATCTCCGGAATAATTGGTAGTCAGTAGTGGAATTCGCCATTTATTTGAAAACTTAGATCAAAAAAATGAAATGCGATAATCTTATCAAATAAAGCTCGGTCTAAGGACTGAAAATATTTGATCTTATGTTCGATTTCTCCCTGCGACCGGCAGGCGATTTCAATTTCGATTTCGGTTTCATTTTCACGAAAAATGCCCCATATTTCAGGGGCATTTCCGGTTGGTTTAAAACGTCACAAGCCATTGAGCGATCTATTGTTTATAATCCTTAAAGTTTTCGATCCCTCTTTAGCAATATCTACCCTCACAAAATATATTCCCGCTGGGCCTGTGATTTCTTTATCTATCGTTTTAGTTGATGCGTAATTTTCCGAAGAAATAGTTTGGCCGAGCATATTGTAAATCTGCACCGATACATCAGTATATTCCTTTCCGAGGTTTATGGTGAAATGCCCCTTGGAAGGATTTGGATATATTGAAATAGTGCTTAAAGAATTTTCTTCCGTTCCTAAAACGATGTTGCTTACTTTTAGTGTGATGTTCTTCGGATTGCAGATTACGTCAAAGGTGTAATTATGACCTTCATGATGCGCGGTAACGGTTGCAGGTAGGTTGCAACTGGTAATGTTGTTTGCGATGAGAATTACAAATTCGTCATTCAGATTGGCTGCATAAGTGAGATATAATAAAATATTTCCATCCAAACTGGCATTACCTTGCACATCAAAAACATCGTATTCTGTGCCAGGTGTTGGCCCATGTAATTCCGTTGCTAATATTGCATTTGCCGAAGCTGTGTAATTGCCCACATGGGTTAAAGTTCCTGGGAAGCCACCTGGCGATATTGTACCTTCAAAGTTAGTTCCATTTGGCAATTTTACGGAACCATTTCCAGTAAGGGTTCCGGTTCCTGCATAATTCATAAACTCCAACAATCCTGTTTCACTCTCGAAGGTTCCAGAAGCTAAATTATTCATGGTGGCTAACATGGTAAAAGTGTCTGTGCTTCCTTGTTTTTTTACGAGCCCAGAATTTAATAAAGTGCCCTTACCTGAGCTATAGGTTATTTGACCGCCGGAATTCAAATTTATAACGCCCGAACTTGTGTTGTCTAGTGTTGAAGTTCCTTTTAAAATAAGGTAGCTGGATGCATTGTGATTAATGACTCCTTCATTTTTTAGAATGGATTGACCGCTTACTCCCCAAGATCCTGAACCTTCTAAGTTTATAACGCCTGTATTGGTAAGGGTTCCATCTCCTGAAAGGTCGCCGGAGAGCCAATTGAAACCCGAGGGATCGTTAAAGTTTAAAATAGCTTCAGTGCCAGTAAGTACGTTTACGGTTCCGTTCCATTCCAGCGTGCCATCTAATTGTCCTGTAAGGGTGCCTTCAAGTGTAAATGAGGCTTGCCATCTCAAGGTTTGGCCACTGCTCACATTGTATGTTCCATCGGTAAGGACAGCATTCTGAACGTCTGCATCCTGGGAGTTTATAATCAAGGTTCCGTTTTCTACCGTTATGGTTCCATTGGCATTTTCGAAAGCTGCCAATATTAAGAAGCTCCCACTGCTTTGCCGTTTTTTTATCAAACCGGAATTTTTGAGCAATCCACTTCCTCCTCCAAGTTGATGCGTTATTTGTCCCCCGGCGTTTAAGTTAATTACACCTGAAGCAGTATTGTGTAAAGTGTGGTTTACATTGGTTAAAATAAGCAGTCCATTTGAATTTATATTTAAGGTTCCATTATTTATAAACATGGTATTTCCGGCAATAATTTTGCCCTGATTACCAGTTAGATTAATTGTTCCATTATTGCTTATGGTATTGCCATCTAGAGTTCCCGAAGTCCAATTTACTGTCGCGCTGGCTGCTATGGATGATGGATTGGCAAAAACTAGGTTGCCAGCTAAAACAGCAACCGAATTGCCTTGGATCGCTATGGATTTTATATTTGCACCATCAATAGTCAAATTGCTTCCCGTTGGAATAATAACATCATGACCCATACTTGGAATACCTGGAGGACTCCAATTGTCAGGATTATTAAAACTGCCGTTATTTGGTCCAATCCAAGTTTTAGTCTGTGCTGAAATCGTTAAGCAAAAAATGCTCAATACTGAAAAAAATAATAATCGTTTCATAATATTTGTTTTTAGTGTTAATCAAAAGATGTTTTGAAACTCGGAATAGCATGGCCGTGGCGGGTTTCTAATCTTTTAACGGTGGTATTGAAAAAGGTCATCACTTTTTTAGATTAAAGAAGAAAGAATAAAGAAGAAAGAATAAAGGGAAAAAAGGATTATGGATGAGGGGTGGACATCTTGAATCTTTAAAAAAAATACTAGAAAATGGTCGAGGTGTAGTTGGATTATGCTTTTTTGGTTTTCTTTCTTTTTAGAAGGAAAATAATGAAGATACCTATCAACAACAATCCTGAAACCCACCACCAAATAGGATTGAAGGTTTGTTGCAATTGTATGGGAGCGGTGTCGCCAATCAATACCAATCCTGCCCAGTATTGGGGCGAGACGGTGCGGCCTTTGGCAGTTGCAATGTAGTTTAGTTTTGCTTGTCTTAATGCTTCATCTTTTGTCATTCCTTCGGCGAGGTTGTCATAAAAGTATTGAAGGATTTTTACACTGCTTTCTTCGTCAATTTGCCATAGACTGGTCAAGATGCTTTCGCTGCCAGCATAGTTGAAAGCATGTGCCAATGAAATCATCCCCTCGCCAGGCTGGTAAGTAGGTTTTCCGGTTTCACAGGCAGTCAAGATTGCCAAATTTGAACTTAAATTGGTGTTGTAAATCTCAAAGGTGTATAAGGAATTTTCGTCATACCCATCATCGCGCGAATTCTTTTTGGCAAAAATAAGTCGGGAAAATTCGGGGCTCACATTGTTGCTTTCTGCGTGGGTGCCAATGTGGATTATTTTATGTTCACCCGCATTAGCTTCAAAAATTTGCTTGGTCGAATTTTCGTTTAAAAATGATTTCCCATCAAAAATCCGTGAATAATTTTCAGCCAACTCTACGCTACTGGGTTGTGAAAGCAAAGTGAGATAGACATTGTCATTATTAAGAGAATCTGTAATGGAGATTTTATATTTGGTTTTCATTTTTTTAGAGAAACCGGGGGCAAAGGCAATAAAGTTTTCAGAAAACATTCTGGGCTTTTTGCCTTCATTCAATAACAAAAGACTGAAGTTATACGAAATAGTATGGGTGGCCAATAGACTATTGGTGGCAAGTTCTCTGTGGGTTTTTATTTTGGAAGGTGTAAGGGTTTCAAAACTTAAATTGAACAGCGCGCCGTCTGGAATAATAATTACTTTTTTGTTATTTATATGGTGGTACAATGGTTTCCACAATTGCTGATAAAGTTCATAAAGCAGGGTAGATTCGTCTTCTAAAGTTATTCGTGGATCAATTATTTTTTCAATATGATTTTTTGCAGCTCCAAATTTTAGGGGAACAATACTTCGGTTTTTGTTGTCCAATACGATTGCATACAAATCTTCATCAATAAACAAATATCGAATTACGGTAGTATTGGCAGGAATATGATTTTGTAAATCTTTAAGCGAAGCGTCCAAAGTGGCATACTTCATTTTGTAATATTTAGGATAAGCTGTTTTTAAAGAATCTAAAAACGAGTTATAGGTGTTGTTTGCCTCAAAATAGTTCTGAAATGTGGAAGTTGAATCTTCAAGTGAAATAGTAAAATTAACGGCTTCTTTCCTTAAATTGCTTTCTCTCTTTATGACCGCTTGGGGAACGTCCACAAAATTGATTTCATCCTGAAGCATCAATTTTGAGCGAATATTGTAATAGACGCTGTTTTCGTGGGTTTCTATAAGTTTGGTAAGATATTTTTTGTTTTTTGTCTGGGTATATAAATCATAATAAAGCTGTTTTGAAAAACGGTACAATCCCAGAAAATTGGAATACAGCACATTAACATTATCATCTATGGAGATCAAGGTCTTTTGGTCCTCCAGAACTTTAAATGCATTATCCATGTCTTTGAGCAAGCCTTTCAGAAAAACAGAATCTTTTGAAGCCTGCTGTTTGTAGCGTGCTTTAGAATGCTCCAGTATCAGCAATGGTTTTAGATAGGTCAGCTTTATTGCGTTGAGTTCAGAGGTTTTGTTTTGAGCGAGGGTGTCGATAAAGGCAATCCCTTTTTCACTCCATTCCAAGGATTTCGGATACTCATCAGCGATGTAATACACCTCGGCCAAGTTTAACATAAGCGAGATTAGATCTCGATTATCTTCCCCGCCATTCTTTTTTAAATAATTATAAGCACCTAAAGCTGTGGCAATGGCAGGTTCTTTTTTATTATTATTTGCGAGAAAAAGGGATTGGTCAATAGCAAAATTTAAATAAGTGTCATCCAGATTATCGCCAAGGGCACTTTTATAAAGGCTTTCGGCATCGTTATAGAATTTTTCTGCCAATGCTATTTCCCCTTTCTTTTCGTAGCAATTTGCCAAGCTGGCTGTGGCAATGGCTTGCCAGAATAGATCTGGGCTGGGATCGATTCCATAAAGTTTCAGGGCTTTTTGAAAAGATGCAATGGCCTTGTCAATTTCCTTCAGGCCCATTTCAGCTTGGCCCAAGAGTACAATGGACCTAGCAATTTCGGGGTCGCCGGGTTGATATAATTGTTCTCTTTTATTGTATATATACTGGATAAGTTCATAGGAGCGATTTACATTGCCAATATTATTGTTAATCTTGCCAAGATTAGAAATGCCCGACCAAAGAAGTCGTTTGGTGCGCGACACTGTGCGCTCGTCTTTAGATTCATTAATTACAAAATTGCAATCCTTGATTACGCCTTCAAGCGTTTGCATGGCTTCCGATATATTTCCTCGGGCTTCCATTATCTGGGAAAGATTCAGTTTAATGCCAGCAGCGGAATATATTTTATAAATCGAATCCTTTTTTGCCTTTTGTAGGCTTTTTACTGAATTCTCAAAATAATATTGAGCGCTATCCAACTTTTGGGAACGCCACATCATAACCCCAAAGAAATTATATACGTCAGAGATTCTGTTATAGTCCTTTTCTTCGGACTTATTGAAATGCAATAATGCTTTTTTACATTGAGCTTTGGCATCCAGATATTTACCCGATAGGTAATAATAATAGCAGAGGCTGTAATAGGCATTGCCAATTTCATTGGGGGTCGCGTCCTTTGCTGAAAGTATTAGATTCAGCGACTCTTGGGCCGCATTAAATGCTTTTTGAATGTTGCCCAATTCCTCATATAGATATGCTAGGCCTTTTTGGGCTGTGTGCTGTGCGCGTTTGCTGGCGCCAAGTTTCTTTATGTCTTCATAAAATGTTTCGGCTTGTGAAGCTGCATTGCTTTGATTACTTTTTAAGAGTGAGATTTTCCCAATGTAATGGGTGTATTGTGCCAAGGAATCTATTTGCTTGGCTTGTTTAAAAGTTTCAATTTGTGAATGTATGGCAGCATCTGCCTCCTTCACTTGATTGCTTAATAAGTAAGAGTCTATTAATTTTGTGCCGGATAAATCCGTGTCTTGACCGAAGCTATTTTGGCAGAAGACTAAAAAAGCGGTTAGGATTAAAAGTAAAAAATTGTTGTATTTAGATACCATACAATTTTAGTTATGGGCATTATAAATAGCATGCCCAATTGATAATCGAGTT
The DNA here is from genome assembly GCA_049646885.1 of Aequorivita sp. Lineage (GTDB taxonomy): Bacteria > Bacteroidota > Bacteroidia > Flavobacteriales > Flavobacteriaceae > Aequorivita. The sequence continues at coordinate 93,141 of JBARWQ010000063.1, forward strand.
GTTGCAAAATTATATCACTGTATTTGTTTTTCTCACCAGCTGTAATTAATTATAGTAGTTGAACTACGGTTCTGTATTATTCCTCGAGAGCCCTGAGTAATTTGCTGTTTTTTTCAGAGGGATACTCTTTTAACAGTTGTTTCGCCGCTTCTATTTGTCCTAATTTTATTTTCGCCAATGCCGTATAATAGGCGGCATCTTCTTCAAAAATACCTTCGTTAAATTTTTTTGCAGGTTCTAAATATTCTAATGATTTTTCAGCATTTCCTTGGGCCAAAAAGGCTATTCCCAAAAAGTAATTCAAAGTGTCATTGTTTTCTTTTTCGGGGAGCAATTTTTGCCACCAGTTGATAGCTTCTTTATATTCTTTGCGTTTATAGGCCACCATTCCTTCATAAAAATCATAGTCGTTTTCTGCACCCATTACTGTTCGTAAACCTGGATCTGCTTCAAAATGAGTGGCAAATATCTTTTCTGGAGAATTGATGCTTTGCATCATCCAAAGAATTCCAAATATAACTACCAACACTGCGGCAGCGGCATACCACATAGGGTTTAATCTTATTTTTTTGTTTCTTGGATTTTTTATGTCTGAATCGTTTTCATCAACTGCCACGTGTTCGTGAAATCCCTTAATTTTAGACTGCCGAATACTATCCTCAATCTCTTCGTTTACTTTTTTTACGTGTTCTATTTTCTCTTCCACATTTGGAATCTGGGTGAGTTTTTCATTCCACATAGTTTCTTTTTCCGGAACCGATTTTTGTTCCAGATAAGTGTCAATTGTCTCCCATTCCAATGGGGTAATTTCAATTTGGGGTTTCATATTTTAAATTTAATTTTTGACCACCGACCACCGACCACCGACTACCGACCACCGACCACCGACTACCGACCACCCATAAACGCCAGTTCCTTTAATTTTTGGATGCACCTATATTTTTTGTTCTTTACCGAAGCTTCTTCCATATCAAGACTTGCGGCAATAGTTTTCATGGACATTTTATGGAAGTAAAACTGGGTGAGCAAATCTTTGCACGCTTGGCCTAGATTTTCAAAGGCGGTCAATGTTATAGATAATTGTTCCTCTTTTTTTTCCTTTTCACTTATTTGTGTTGTATCGTCTGCAGTAAGATGTTCCATTTTCTCATCTATTGAAATTGTTTTTCTTTTGGCCACAATCCTTGTTTGGTCTATCCATTTATTCTTAGCGATTGTAAAAAGATACGCCTCTATTTCTGCTTTGTTTTTAGGTCTGAATTTTCCCGTGCTCAATTTTTTCCAACAGGCGAAATAAGCTTCTTGAAATGCATCTTTAGCATTCTCCAAAGTACCGCCATTTTTAAGGACATAATATTTTGTTTTTGGATATTGGGCAATGTAAAATTCCTTCATGGGCTCTTCCTTGTTTGTCAAAAAAGCATCCAACAGCGCAAATTGTTCCTTATTTAGAGTGTCTTCCATAGATAAAGTATGGAAATATACAATTTTTTTCACTCAAAATTGAGGTTCAATAAAATTACGGTTCCTAACCAATTTAAAAATGTAAACCACATTGCGCACTCTCTTTATTGATATAACGGAAGAAGGCGCAAAGGTCATCACTGTTTTTTTAAAGGACTAAAGAGAAACACGACTCAAGGGAAATAGGACTGAAATGAGATAATAATAGCTAGAGGATACGGGTTGAGTGCATGGTGCTGAATTTACTTCTCTAAATTTTTTTACTTCTCACGTGAGCTGTCGGAATCGATTTCCCTCTTACGGCGGGTGGGCATCTTGGGAATAGTTGGAAGTTGGTAGTCAGTAGTGGATTTCGCCATTTATTTGAAAACTTAGATCAAAAAAATGAAATGCGATAATCTTATCAAATAAAGCTTGGTCTAAGGACTAAAAATATTGATCTTATGTTCGATTTCTCCCTGCGACCGGCAGGCGATTTCAATTTCGATTTCGATTTCATTTTCACGAAAAATGTCCCATATTTCAGGGGCATTTCCGGTTGGTTTACAACCTCACAAGCTATTGAGGGATCTATTGTTTTATAATCCTAAAATTGTTTGATCCCTCTCTAGCAGTATTTACCCTCACAAAATAAATTCCGGCCGTGCCTGTGATTCCTTGAGATATGAAATTTGCCATTCAATTGAACCTGTTTCATTTGTTTTAACCACCCATATATCTCGGTCGCCATTAGAATTTTCTGTTTTCTCACCTGAAATATTGGATAGGGAGGTTCCACCAATAATGTATCCTCCGTCTGCTGTTGGATTTATATCATTTAAATCATCCCTATCCCCACCTCCAACGGTCTTTTGCCATTGTATAGCAATATCTTGTGCTTCCGAAGTAAATGCTACAATAAAAAGCAGCATAATTGTAATTATTTTCATCATAATTGTTGGTTCTTAATGACTTGTATGTTACCATCGAAAGAAATGTAAAATGTCATCACTTATCTAGTTCGGAATTCGGATAGATGAGTTTTAAATCTCAAATGGGGTTTTTAATCAAAAGAATTTTATTTTTGCCATTCTATCAACTTGACTATGCCAGAACACCGTTTTATCATTTCCAATTATTTCCAAAATCTATCTACTGGAACAGTTTCTTGGCAATCGCCGAGTAATATTGCGCTCATAAAATATTGGGGAAAGTATGGCGAACAATTGCCGATGAATCCTTCTATAAGTTTTACGTTGAAGAATTGCAATACAAAAACTTCTTTATCCTATGAAAAACGCAGCTTGGCCAAAGCTTTGGAACATGAAGAATATGATTTCAAGGTTTTTCTCGACGGAAAAAGAGAGGTTTCTTTTGAACCTAAAATTCAGAAATTCTTTGAAAGAGTGGAAGTGTATTTGCCATTTCTAAAAAAATTTAGATTTAAAATCGAAACTTCCAACAGTTTTCCCCACAGTAGTGGCATAGCTTCCTCAGCAAGTGGAATGAGTGCCCTGGCACTTTGTTTAATGGATATGGAGCGCCAGATGCAACCAGATATTCCCGAAAGTTATTTTATTGAAAAAGCTTCCTTTTTAGCGAGGCTCGGCTCGGGCAGTGCCTGTAGAAGTTTGGAAGGGCCAATTGTAGTTTGGGGGAAGCATGAGAATATTGAAGGCAGCAACAATCTTTTTGGAACCAAATATCCATTAAAGGTCCACAAGATTTTTGATGATTATCAAAATACCATTCTCTTGGTGGATAAGGGTGAAAAGCAAGTGAGCAGTACCCTCGGTCATGAATTGATGCACGATCATCTTTATGCCGAACAACGTTTCCACCAGGCGAGAGAGAATCTTTCAAAATTAATTCCCGTTCTTGAAAACGGCGATTTGCCATCATTTATAGAAATTGTAGAAAGCGAAGCCTTATCGCTCCACGCCATGATGTTGACCTCTATTCCTTATTTTATTTTGATGAAACCCAATACTTTGGAGATTATTAATCGTGTATGGGAATTTAGAAAATCCACAGGCAGCAATCTCTGCTTTACGTTGGATGCTGGAGCTAACGTTCATCTACTATATCCTCTGGAAGAATCGAAAACGGTTTTGAAATTTATAGGAAATGAACTTTCCGGGCTGTGTAAAAACGGTGAATTTATCGTGGATCAAGTAGGTAACGGCGCAATTAAACTTTAAGTTTTATCGTCCTTCCGGTTTCTTAGAATCAAAACCAACAAGCTTACTCCAACAATTCCTGCCAAAAAATACCACCACCACTCTAAGCCAGTGGTTAAATGGATAGGGGATGTATCTCCAATAAGTACCAGCCCCGCCCAATATTGAGGAGCTGCGGTTCTGCCTTGCGCGGTGGCTATATAGCTCAATTTGGCCTGCCGCAGCGCTTCATCCTTCGCCATGCCCTTCGTGAGATTATCGTAGAAATATGTCAGTATTTTTGTGCTGGATTGCTCGTCAATTTCCCAAAGACTGGTCAAAATACTTTCGCTTCCGGCGTAATTGAAGGCGTGGGCCAAGGAAATCATGCCTTCCCCAGCTTGATAAGTTGGTTTTCCAGTTTCGCAGGCAGTGAGGATGGCGAGATTTGAGGAGAGGTCTAAGTTGTAAATCTCATAGGAATACAAAGAGTTATCGGCATATCCTTCTTCTGAATCAGGCTTTTTCGCGAAAATAAGACGGCTCAATTCCGGGCTTATGTTATTGCTTTCGGCGTGGGTTCCAATGTGGATTATCTTGTGTTCCTTGGCCCTTTCCATAAACAGTTTTTTACTAGCAGCTTCGTTTATAAAAAAATCGCCATCAAAAACTTTCGCATATCGCCTTACCAAATCCTCACTGAAAGGTTGCGGAAGTAAGGTTAGATAAGTTTTGTCGATATTGACGGAATCGGTTATCCCCAACTTGTAGTCCTCTTTCATTTTATCGTTGAAGCCTGGAGCAAAAGCGATGTATTCTGAAGAAAAATCCACCACTTTGCGTTTGTCTTTATATAGCAATAAACTGAAGTTGTACGAAATGTCATAATTCGCCAAGAGGCTGTTGGTGGTGAATTCGTGGAAATTCCTTAACGGCTTGGGCGTAAGGGTTTCGAAACTAAGGTTGAAAAGCTCGCGGTCCGGAAGGATTACTACTTTCTTGGTATTTATATAGTCTTCCAATGGCAACCAAATAGCTCGGTATAGCTCATAAAGCAAGGGACGTACTTTTTCGACCGAAAGCTCGTCGTTTTTGAGTTTTGAAATATGATTTTTTACCGATTTATAATTTAGGTTAATCATTTTTTTTACACTGCCCGAAACTACAAAGGCGTATAATTCTTCTTCAATAAAAAGGTAGCGTACCACGGTATTGTTTTCAGGAATCTTTTTTTGTAAGTCATTAATGGGCTCTTCCAAAGTGGCATAACGCATCTTGTAGTATTTTGGATATTGCTGCTTTAGGGAGTCTAAAAAATTTTCCCAAGCCGCGGAGGCTTCAAAAAAAGGTTTGATACTGCTGTTCTCCGATTCTTCCAAGGAAGAAATCATTTGACTTTTTAATGTGTTCTCTCGAGTTATCACTTCTTCGGGAATATGTTGGAATGCCACATTTTCCCTTAAATTCAATCGGGATCGTATTCGGTTATAAATACTGGATTCGTGTAGGGCGAGAAGTTTGTCCAAGTAAATGTCATCATTGGTTAATTGATAAAGTTCCAGGCGAAGTTTTTCGGCAAAATTTAGAAGTTCCTCATTTTCGGAAATCAACAGACTGAGATCTTCGTGATTTGTGACCACCTTTCTGCGTTGGTCCAAGACCGAAATCCCATCTTCTACTTGCAGGAGCAATTCCTTAAGAAATTCCGGAGTTTTTTCTTCAGTTAAAAAATATTTGGAAGCAGAGTTGATCAGGAGCGCTTGGGGTTTTCGATATTGGCTAAGGATGGAATCTGAAATACTTAGGGCTTTATTTTCCTTTTCCATATTAAAATCCAGGGCCTCCTTGCTGTATTTTATTGCCTTCTTATAATCCTTCAGAAGATAATACACCTGTGCCAAGTTGATAGTATGATAAAGTTCCTGCAGCGTATTTTTAAAATCGCCTTTATGGGTGAAATTGTAGGATTCCTTAGCCAGAGATATAGCTTTTTCTCTTTTTTGATTTTTTGCCAAAAAGAGGGAATGATCTATTAAATTGTCAAGAAAACCCTTCGTATAACTACCTTCTCCGGATTCACGGTACACCCGATCTCCTTTTTCATAATAGTTTTCCGCATTTTCCACATCGCCCATTTCCTTATAAATCGTGGCGCGGGTAGAAATGGCAGCGGCTTCCCAGTACAAATTGGCTCCGGGGCTGGTTTTTAATAATTCCAAGGCTTGGTCGGCGTTCTGGGCAGCACCTTTAAAATCGCGACTGGCGGTTTTTGCCTCTGCGAGAATAATGTTTGAAATAATAAGATTAATATCATTCTTTTCGAAAAGCTTCTTTTTTTGCTCAAATGAATATTCTATGAGTTCCTGGGCGCGGGAATGTTCTCCCAAAGTATTGTAGAAGGAGGCCATATTGTCAATGGCCATACATTGTTGGGCCTTTACCTTAATTTTTCTGGACTCATCGGTGGAGCGATTCAAATACTCCTGAAAGCCGGCAATAGCTTCTTCAGAAATAGAGATAGCATTTTGGTTCTTTCCCAAAGCGTTCCAAATCACCGCAAGGTTCATCTTTATCAGTGCAGGTCGGTAATAACGGTTCATGATGTCGCTTTCGTCGGTTTTTTCCAAGACTTTTACCGCTTCCTGAAAATAATACTTGGCACTGTCCAATTTAGCTTCCTGCCACATCATCCCGCCTAAGGCATTGTACACTTGATTGTAGAACACATAATCATCCTTTCCGGATTTTTTTAGAAGCTGCAATGATTTTTGATAGTGTTTGTTGGCCAGGGGAAAGTTTCCCAAGATGGAGGAGTAATACCCAAGTCTATATTCAATACCCGCAATGTCTGTATTGTTCGGCTCTTTATTAAGCTGGCCAAAGGGAATTGCGGTTTCTAAAAGCTCATAGGCTTTTTGGTGTTGTCCCGCATCATCGTAGATCCACCCAAGTTCGGTAATGGCTTCCACAACGAAATGCGGACTGGCAGTTTTTTTAATTTCCTCGGTAAGTGTCTTGGCTCTTTTTATAGCCTGTTCCTTATTGCCGTTATTAAGTTTGAAACTCCCTTCAAATTGAATAAAACGGTAAAGACTATCATATTTTTGTTCGGATCTAAAGAAAGCGATATTTTTTGATACCTCTATCTGGGCTTTCGAAAGAGAGTCCTGCTCAATAAGCGTTTGAATTTCTTTCACCGTTGAAATTTTTTCCTGTGAAAACCCTTGGGAAAACACGAGAATAAATAACAGCATTTTAAAGCCAAAAGATAATCTGGGGTATTTAAAGGTCATAACTTAGTAGTGATTCAAAAGATAAAACGCAAACAGGGATATGGCTAAGAAAGGTACAACTTAATTTTTATTTTTACATAAAAGCGATATTTAAGAGCGAAATGGAGGTTTTAATAGGGATTCTTTTCTATTGCTTCCAATAACATCGAATTGCGAAACCAAATGTCATCAAGCCATATCATATTCTTTAAAGTCAGGATATTAAAAAGTTAGGATATGAAATAATTCCCGCCTATTTTACCACCGATATTTGTTAAAACGGTTATCTTTGCATCAAATTTCAGTTTTAAAGCTAAAAATCTGTATTTTTATAATTACAATAACACAGCTTATGCGCGGCCCCCTCTTTTATTCAAAAATTCTTCTTTTCGGCGAATACGGAATTATTAAGGACTCTAAAGGACTTTCCATTCCGTATAATTTTTACAAGGGTGCCTTGAAAATTGATAAACACCACACTATTTCCACTCATAAATCCAATGCTGGTTTAAAAAGGTTTGCGATGTATTTGGAAAACCTACAAACTGAAAAACCAGAATTGGTCACTTTTGATATTGAGGCCCTGAAAACCGATGTGGCAGCTGGGCTTTATTTTGACAGCAGCATTCCCCAAGGCTACGGCGTGGGGAGCAGTGGCGCTTTGGTAGCGGCGGTTTACGACAAATACGCCAATAACAAGATTACCGTTCTCGAAAATCTTACGCGCGATAAACTGCTGAAACTGAAAGTTGTTTTTTCGGAAATGGAATCCTTTTACCACGGAAAATCCTCTGGACTCGATCCTTTAAACAGCTATTTGAGCCTGCCGATTCTCATCAATTCCCAAGACCATATTGAGCCTGCGGGCATCCCCTCGCAAACAGAAAATGGCAAGGGTGCTGTGTTTCTACTGGACAGTGGTTCAACGGGCGAAACCGCTCCGATGGTCCAGATTTTTATGGAGAATATGAAGCAGGAAGGATTTCGGAATATGTTGAAGGATCAATTCGTAAAACATACCGATGCTTGTGTGGAGGATTTCTTAACTGGCGATGTGAAGTCTTTATTTGGAAATATCAAACAACTTTCCAAAGTGGTTTTGGACAATTTTAAACCGATGATTCCTGCGCAGTTCCACAAACTTTGGAAGAAAGGAATCGACACCAACGCCTATTACCTAAAACTCTGTGGCTCTGGCGGAGGTGGCTATATGCTCGGCTTTACAGAGGATATCGACCAAGCGCGGAAAGCGTTGAAAGATTATAAGCTGGAGGTGGTTTATAGTTTTTAACACCGTTCTATTTTCTGAAATTTCTTTCAGATTACTTCAACCTTAAGTTCCATGTTGACCAGAAAACAAAAACTCTTCCTTCTAAAGTTTTTCAGTCTGTTTTCCGTGGTCCGCGGATATAACATCCTCGTAATTGTTCTTGCTCAATATTTGGCCAGTATCTATATTTTGGCTCCCGACTTACCCGTAAGGGAAGTTTTATTCGACCTGAATTTGCTGATGTTGGTTCTCGCTTCTTCCTCCGCCATTGCCAGTGGCTATATTATCAATAGCTTTTACGACAGTGAAAAGGACCTTATCAACAGACCTCGAAAAACCATGTTGGACAAATTGGTGAGCCAGCGCACCAAGCTCTCGGCCTATTTTGTCCTTAACTTTCTGTCGGTAATATTTGCCAGTTATGTGTCCTTTAGGGCTGTACTCTTCTTTTCTATTTATATTTTTATGCTGTGGTTCTATTCCCATAAATTGAAAAAATTCCCGTTCGTAGGAAATTTTACCGCTGCCATCCTCGCCATTGTGCCTTTTTTCGCGGTATTTGTGCATTACGCCAACTTCGACGTAGTGATATTTGTGCACGCGACTTTTCTTTTTCTCATCATATCCATGCGCGAATTGGTAAAAGATCTTGAAAACCTAACAGGCGATTTAACCCACGGGTACCATACAATTCCAGTGGTTTACGGCGAAAGAACCTCCAAGAGGATGCTCACACTTTTAAGCGTATTGACCTTGGTGCCAATCATTCTGCTCATCACAAAATTTAAAAGCGAAATAGGATATATGGATTACTACTTTTACGCCAGCATTGTGGGTTTAGCAGTGTTTCTCACAGTTTTGTGGTATTCCAAAAACAAAATTCACTATATCCTCCTCCACAATATCTTGAAGTTTGCCATCGTCCTTGGCGTTTTCAGCATTGTCCTGATCCATGTGGATTTGTTGACAAGTCGATTGTTTTAAGGGGGAAAGAGACGTGAGACATGAGACATGAGATGTTAGACGTGAGACTTGAGATTTGAGATTCTTCGAAGTGGGGGGTTGGAATCAATATTTAAAAAAGTTGTACATGGAGTTTCGCGAAGGCACAAAGTTTCACAGAGAGAATACGCTTTTAACCATTAAAAATTACCCTTGCAATCTATGAAGAATCGGAAACTTAAGAACAGCGAACTGTATCGTATTAGTCCAGAGGAATACAAAGATTCGGAAAAGACACCCTTGATCATAATTCTGGATAACATCAGAAGTTTAAACAATATAGGTTCTGTTTTTCGTACGGCGGATGCTTTTTTAATTAAGAAAATATATCTCTGTGGCATCACGGCGCAGCCACCACATAAGGATATCCAAAAAACAGCCTTGGGAGCTACCGATAGTGTGGCTTGGGAATATGTGGAAAACACTTTGGATGTGGTTTTAAAACTCCAAAATAAGGGTGTTTTTGTTGCCTCCATTGAACAGGCAGAACAAGCAATAGGCCTCAACGACTTTTCTATACAAGAAGGAATGACCTATGCCATTATTTTTGGGCACGAGGTAAAAGGAGTGCAACAAAAAGTGGTTTCAGCCAGTGATGCTGTAATCGAAATCCCTCAATTTGGAACCAAACACTCGCTGAACATTGCCGTAAGTGCGGGGGTGGTGGTTTGGGATTTGTTTGTTAAGATTAGACGGTAGACGGTGGTCGGCGGTAGAAAAGGTTAATGTCATGTCTCACATCTCACATCTCCCGTCTCAAATCTCACATCTCAAATCTCACATCTCAAATCTCCATAAAGTTTTTGATCTCCGCTCATCCTAATAAAGGTCCTACGTCCTACGTCTTACCGTCTTACGTCATTTCATTAAGTCTCACATCTCACACCTCCCGTCTCACATCTCCCGTCTCAAATCTCACCCCTGCTGGCGCGGGCGTCTCGCCCGTGTCCCCATCCCAGAGAGCAGCCTAACTTAATCCCCTGAACGAGACCCTCGTGTAAACCCTGTGAATCAACATCACATAAAGTTTTTGATCTCCGCTCATCCTAATAAAGGTACTACGTCCTACGTCTTACCGTCTTACGTCATTTCATTAAGTCTCACATCTCACATCTCACGTCTCCCGTCTCCCATCTCAAATCCAAACTGTTGATAAAACCCAATAAATCAATGCGACTTCATTTCTCAAAATTGATCATTTTCGCTATATTTATCGGTTAAGTAAGATTTTGATTTATGGCGAAGAAGGAAACCCCCTTGATGAAGCAGTACAACACAATAAAAGCGAAGTATCCCGACGCTTTATTGCTGTTCCGTGTAGGCGATTTTTATGAAACTTTTGGGGAAGATGCCATCCGTGCTGCGGGCATTTTGAACATTACCCTTACCGCCCGAAACAATGGTGGTGATAAAACCGAATTGGCGGGCTTTCCCCACCATTCCCTTAATACCTATTTGCCGAAATTGGTGATGGCCGGCTGCAGGGTAGCTATTTGCGATCAGTTGGAAGACCCCAAACTCACTAAAACCATCGTTAAGCGCGGCGTTACCGAATTGGTAACCCCAGGAGTTGCCTTCAATGACGATATTCTTAAATCCAAATCCAATAATTTTTTGGCGGCGGTGCACTTTGGTTCCAAAAGTTGCGGCGTCTCGTTTCTGGATGTCTCCACTGGCGAATTTCTTGTGGCAGAGGGCTCTATTGAATATGTGGACAAGCTGTTGCAAAATTTCAACCCTTCGGAAGTCTTGTTTTCCAAGCAAAAAAGAAAGGCTTTTGCCGAGCACTTTGGCAAGGATTATCATGTTTTTCATCTGGAAGATTGGATTTTCCAAATGGATTACGCCTTTGAAACTCTTACCAAACATTTTGATACCAAGAATTTAAAAGGTTTTGGCATAGACCATTTAACCGATGGCATAATTGCAGCAGGGGCGGCCCTTCATTATTTAACCGAGACCCGGCACACCAAACTGCAACACATATCCCGCTTGTCCCGAATTGCCGAGGATGAATACGTTTGGATGGATCGATTTACCATTCGTAATTTAGAGCTCTATCATTCCAACTCTCCTAATGCTGTAACCCTATTGGACGTTATCGACAAAACGATTTCCCCCATGGGCGGTAGGCTTTTGAAGCGATGGATGGCATTGCCCCTAAAGAACCCCGACAAAATAATGCGGCGTCATGAGGTGGTGAGCTTCCTGCTCGACAATCCCGTGGTCTTGGAAAAAATTCAGCAATACACCAAACGCATAAACGACTTGGAGCGTTTGATTTCAAAAGTAGCCACGGGGAAAGTGAATCCACGTGAGCTTATTCAGCTTAAAAATTCTTTGGAAGCGGTAGTTCCTATTAAATCTCTTGCTCTAAATTCCAAAAATGAATCCTTAAAAATTATTGGCGACCAACTCCACGATTGCGTGCTATTGCGTGAAAAGATAAAGGAAACTCTGGTAGAAGAGGCCCCGGTAAATATCCTCAAAGGGAATACCATTGCCGAAGGTTTTTCCGAAACCTTGGATGAGTTGAGAAATATCTCTCTCCACGGCAAGGAATATCTCGATGGAATGTTGGCGCGTGAAACCAAACGCACTGGCATTACCTCCCTTAAAATTGGTTCCAACAACGTCTTTGGTTACTATATAGAGGTGCGAAACACCCACAAAAATCGAGTTCCCGAGGAATGGATCCGCAAGCAGACTTTGGTCAACGCCGAGCGGTATATCACCGAAGAGCTCAAAGAATACGAAACCAAAATCCTGGGGGCGGAGGAAAAGATACTCGCCCTAGAACAGGAGATCTTCGGAAAACTGGTGGAATGGCTGCTGCAATATATCGATCCGGTACAGCAAAACGCCGCTTTAATCGCCCAAATGGACTGTCTGTGTTCCTTTGCCACACATGCCAAGGAGGCAAAATACACCCGTCCGTTAATTGACGACTCCTTCGATCTGGATATAAAGGAAGGCCGCCATCCTGTGATTGAAAAGCAATTGCCCCCAGATTCGCCCTACGTTGCCAACGATGTTTTTCTCGATCGCGAAAACCAACAGATTATCATGATCACTGGCCCCAATATGAGCGGTAAATCCGCTATTCTTCGGCAAACAGCCTTGATCGTTCTCTTGGCCCAGATGGGAAGTTTTGTGCCAGCCACCGCTGTGCGAATGGGTTGTGTCGATAAAATTTTCACTAGGGTAGGGGCAAGCGATAATATTTCAATGGGCGAATCCACTTTTATGGTCGAGATGAACGAGACCGCGAGCATTCTCAACAATCTATCCGAAGCAAGCCTGATTTTACTCGATGAAATTGGCCGGGGTACCAGCACCTACGATGGTATTTCAATCGCTTGGGCCATTAGCGAATACCTGCACGAGCACCCAAGTGCCGCTAAGACTTTGTTTGCCACCCATTACCATGAATTAAATGAGATGACCGAGACTTTTCCCCGGATCAAAAACTACAATGTTTCTGTAAAGGAACTAAAAGACAATGTGCTCTTTCTTCGCAAACTAGTGCCAGGAGGAAGCCATCACAGTTTTGGAATCCATGTGGCAAAAATGGCCGGGATGCCACAGTCGGTTATACAACGGGCCAACAAACTGCTAAAGCGCCTTGAAAAACGCCATAGTTCCGCGGAGATTTCTGACGAACTGAAAGCGGTGGCCCAACAGGAAATGCAATTGAGCTTTTTTAATCTCGACGATCCCCTCCTGGAGGAATTGCGTGATGAAATTCTCGATATCGATATAGATACCCTTACTCCGGTTGAGGCCTTGATGAAATTAAACGAAATCCGACGCATGCTCCAACGCGGAGCCAAGGTGAAAAAATCCCGCTAGCTAGTTGTGGAACATGTGTATAGCGGGTTTATTCCCGTGGTTATGATTAAAGTGAGGAATTTTTCCCTCTAGAGAAAAATTTTGTAACGATTATTCTTTGAGATTTGACTAAAAGTCTTATTTTTGCCTCCGCTTAGAAGATTGAGCCACGTTCATAGAGTTTTATCTCGCTATGGCGGATTGATGACGAAAAGGTCAGGTCTGTTAAGAAAGAAAATGCGAAAATAGCTCTCCCGATAGTTATCGGGAGGTAGAGTGCCACCTGTTCTATATTTTTAGATAGGCGGATAATGCGAAAATAGCTCAGTTGGTAGAGCGCCACCTTGCCAAGGTGGAGGTCGCGGGTTCGAATCCCGTTTTTCGCTCAACCGAAAATGCCGATAGACATCGGCATTTTTTGTTAAGTCTGGATTGTAAAAATACAATCTACACTACCGAAGTGTTAGCACGATAGGCAAAACACTAAATGCTGATGTGGTGGAATCGGTAGACACGCCGGACTTAAAATCCTGTGCCCATCTCGGGCGTGCGGGTTCAAGTCCCGCCATCAGTACTTTTAAAAACGCAATCATTTGTTTAACAAGTGGTTGCGTTTTTTTATGCTTAAAAACGGACACGAATTGCACACAGATTAATTTATAAGCCCAAAAAAGGTTGCCTTAAAGTCTTCTTAAGTCAATTTAGATTCCCTTCGAGGTTTGCTAGAATAAATCACAGGGGGCAACTTACACTTTTTTAATTAACTAATCTCGCTTTACGGTTTTCCACAAGGATTTCGATTCAATTCAATTTGCCTTGGCTCTTCAATATTACAGTTGAGTTTGGACATCCTGATTTCTAATGAAGCTATATTCAAAAATCCCTCTTCTGACACTTGACCCTTAAGCCTTAGTAACATAAATTTATGTATTTTACATTCCCCAAGATTTAAAACATAAATGTCTCCCATCAATCAAAATCCGGAGCAAATGGCGCGTGATAAGATAGACCAGATGCTTCGTGAAGCAAGTTGGGTAGTGCCGTCAAAGAATAAGGTTGACCTGTATGCAAATATTGGTGTAACAGTTAGGGAATATCAAACTGATGTTGGTCCATTGAACAACTTAACGAGGTATTGACAGCATAGTCTGGGACCTTGATTTTTAGGATTAAAGGATTTCTTGATTTTTTATAAAATAAACTTGGGATGGATTATAAAGAACTCACACACAATATCATCGGCTACAAAGGACACGACAACGGAACCCGACGTGTAGACTTTTTTGTTGAAGACACAATCAAGTTTGGAAATAAATGCGATGATTGGGCTTATTGAACAACTTAATGAGGTGTTGGCAGCATAGTCTGGGACCTTGATTTTTAGGATTAAAGGATTTCTTGATTTTTTATAAAATAAACTTGGGATGGATTATAAAGAACTCACACACAACATTATCGGCGCTGCTATGGAAGTGCACAATATTTTAGGAAATGGTTTTCAGGAGGTTATCTACCAACGGGCCTTGGCCATAGAAATGACGGACAGAAATATACGTTTCAGCCGCGAACACAATATGCTTATTCATTACAAAGGACACGACATCGGAACCAGACGCGTAGATTTTTTTGTTGAAGACGCCATCATGGTAGAAATAAAAGCGATCATTAATCTTGAAGACGTGCATCTGGCTCAAGCTATGAATTATGTGGAAGCCTATAATTTAGAAATTGGCTTGCTAATTAATTTCGGTTCCAAATCCCTTCAATTTAAAAGAGTTCACAACAACAACCCCAACAACCGCAAACCTTGATATCCATACCCCCTCAAAAAAATCAAGCCATCAAGCCATCAAGCCATCAAGAAAATCAGGAAAATCAAGAAAATCATGGTCCCACTTGACAACGCCCTTAAAATGTTGTATATTGCTAGGTCCTTTTTAAGACATAAATTCGTAGATTTCACGATACATCTAAATCGAGAATTTTTATAACTCCCGCTTCAAAAACACCAACTATATGTTGACTCTATGTTGACTCTATGTTGACTTTATGTTGACTCTATGTTGACCATACTCCATAGATACTAGTATGATACTCCCCTGATGCCTTCTTGGTTCGTCCATGACACTCTCAGGATTATAGCACGACCCTTCAAATTACCTCCTTCCATCTGTCATTTCCAATCTAGCGCGCTGCCGAGAAACTAAATGGCTTTTCTTTCAAATGGGACAAGCCTCAAAGAATAAACCCCAAACTATAAACAATAAAACCCCAAACCTTCATTAAATTTGCCCATAACCCAACCGACGATCAGATGACCAATACGGTATTAAATATCCTCACTCTTGGCATAAAACCTCTACTTGAAAAGCAAGGGAGGCTTCATAGTATAATTGTCGATTTTAGAGAAAAGCTCTCAAAGAGGCAAGAAGGAAAGCTAAGTGTTGAGGATATTGAAGACTTTTACCGGAAGATAAATAACTTCGATTTTAGCTTCGTGTTTTTTGCTGAATATTATCGAAAGTACATCGAAAATCTCAATCGTTTTAAACCACAGACGGAAGAGGAAAATCCTGATATAACCTTTTTATTGATAGCCATCGCAGAGGATAAATGGAAGCCAACAAAGCCTTTGGGTGTATTTCTACACCATATTCAATATAAGTATAAGCTTACTTCAAAACTATTCACCTCCCATCAAAAGAAGCAAAACAGAAAGAAAATGGAGACACCGGGCCTACTGGCTGATCAAAATCGCGAGAAGAAATCTTTTGAGAAAGGCTATAGAGTTCCTGTTCGAAACCAATCTAAAATTCAGTCTAAGTAGTAAAAATTCAATTATTCCTTAAATCACAAGAATTAGGGTACAAAAAAAGCCCTTTCCATTAGAAAGGGCTCTTCTTATGTTCTTAAAGAAAATTCTTAGTTACCGTCGGTAGCGTCCTGAACTTCTTCTTTTACCTCAGTTGCTGCATCTTCGATAGCGTCGCCAGTGTCCTCAGCGGCCTCTTCGATAGCATCTCCAGTGTTGTCAAGAGCCTCTTCAACGTCAGTAGACATTGTTTCAGCAGTATCGTCAACCTTTACTGTAGTCTCTCTACAAGAAGAAACAGAAGCAATTAATGCAAGAGCGGCAAATGATAAAAATAACTTTTTCATTGTGAAATAGATTAGTGATTAATAGTGTGCAAAAATAACTAAAAATTTGATTGTTTAACGATTATAACCTAATATTTTTCAAGAAAAGGAATTATAGTTGCCTCATCGTGAATCTCGGGCTGACTATCTAAGCCTGAAATACTTGGCTTTGCGTATTCGCTTTAATTCATTATAGAAACTTTCAAAACAAACATCCTGCTTTTGGCTCCCCCCCAATCGAGGCAAAATCAAACATTTATGGGAGAATTTCCAGCATAAGTTTGGAAATATTCCAAAAAGATGTAAATTTATCCTATGGAAAAAATTACTTCTACAGAAGCCAAAAGGTTTAAGCAACTTAGAGAAGAGTTGCGTCACACCCAACAGTCCTTCGCCGAACTCCTGGGCATCGGTACAACTACCGCCGATATTGAACGCGGAAAGACCAAAATTACCGGGAAAGTCATTATGGAGCTCATGTCGCGCTTCAACATCAATCCGCTATGGATTTATGGGAATAGTTTGGACAAGTTTATTGACCCATCCAAAACCGATAGCAGCCCAAAGATTATAACCATGGATGATACCGGCAATGAGAACATCCTCTTGGTTAATCAAAAAGCCGCGGCAGGTTACCCCCATAATATACAAGATGTGGAGTGGTACCAAGCCTTGCCCGCCTTCAATCTCCCCTTGCCGGAATATCGAAACGCCTCCTATAGGGGTTTTCAAGTGGAAGGAGATAGTATGTTGCCAAACATCCGGCCCAACGATTGGGTTCTCGGAAAGGCGGTGCCAAGTATTCAGGAGGCCACCGATAGCAAAATTTACATCGTCGTTTTAAAGGATTCGGTCTTGGTGAAAAAACTTCAGAAAGCGCCAAATAACCCTCATAGTATCCGGCTCATCTCTCTAAACGACGACTATTTGCCAATCGATGTAAAGGTTAGGGATATCCAAGAACTTTGGGTGGTCAATAGCAAGCTCACCTTTGGAGTGGATGAACCTTCCGATAGTGGTTTGTTGCGGCAACTTCAAGAATCTATGGAAGAATTGAAAGGACAGATTCGGGATTTAAAATAAAATGGCTTCAAAGGGTGATGAGCACTCCCTGCACTTATATTAAGCTGGGAATGCCTATTCATAAATTAAATATTTTTCCCTTTTTTTCTCAAAATCATTTAATCCTTTTTTCCATGAGTCCCGTATAGCCGAAGCGCTCATACCTTGCTCAATCTGTTGCTGCAGTTCTTTTGTTCCCGCTAACTTCACGAAAAAGGAGTTGAAAAAATCCTTCTTCTTCCCATTGGCATTATAGGCCTCTATCAACCATTCCAGATTGATTTGGTTGAGCCTTGCTTCCTGCCGAAGATCTTTTCCGTGGCAAAGTTGCCCTTTAAACTTCGGCTCCTTGGCGCCTTCGTTCGATTGAGGCGTATATGTGAAAGGAAACTGGGAAGCCGGCAAACTAGGTGCCCCAAAAACCTGAAACTGCATCTCGGTGCCCCGACCGGCATTTATAAATGTGCCCTCAAAGAAACACAGACTCGGATACAGGTTGATGGCCTTGTCGTTCGGTAAATTGGGCGACGGTTTTATGGGAAGGGAATAGGGTGTATTATGGCTGTAGTTCTTAATCTCGATTACAGCAAGTTCGCATTGCATTTTGTCTTTAAGCCAACCTTCCCCATTTATCATCTTTGCGTATTCCCCAATCGTCATTCCGTGGACGATTGGAATGGGATGCATCCCGACAAAACTTTGGTGTTCCTTTTCCAAAATAGGCCCGTCAATATAATGCCCGTTTGGATTGGGTCTATCGAAAACCACCACCGGAATTCCCGCCTCTGCGCAAGCTTCCATTACGTAATGAAGCGTTGAAATATAGGTGTAAAAACGCGCTCCCACATCTTGAATGTCGAAAACCACAACGTCTAATCCCTTCAGTTGTTCCTGCGAGGGTTTTTTATTGCTGCCGTAAAGTGAAATTAAAGGGATGCCCGTTTTTGAATCGATGCCGTCCTTAACATGTTCACCCGCATCGGCAGTGCCACGGAAACCGTGTTCGGGGGCGAACACCTTTTTTACCCTAATATCTTTTGAGACCAGAAAATCCACAAGATGCTCTTTCTCATTTTCCAAAAACGAAGTTTGATTGGCAACCACTCCCACATTTTTTCCTTTTAACAGTTCGGAATAATGAGAAAACTGCTCCGCCCCGACAATAATGTCACGTCCGTCATTCATCACCCGTTCTCCGTCCTCATTTCCCCCTTTGGGGGTTAGGGGGACTTTCTCAGAAGAACTTCCACAGGAAATAATAGTCAATAGAACCAATAAAACTGTATTTTTGAAAAAAGTAAATCCCATATAATCTCCGTGAATTTCGAGTTTTTCATCGCCCGGCGCATCATTGCTTCCAAGGACTATAAAAGTAGTATTTCGGCCCCGATTATAAAAATCGCAATCACCGCCATCGCGTTGGGGATTATTATGATGCTGGTGTCCATCGCTACTGGGGTTGGCCTCCAAAAAAAGATCCGTGAAAAAGTCTCCGCTTTTAATGGCGATATCATTATTACCAATTTTGATACCAACTTTTCCAACGATTCGCAGAATCCCATCTCAAAAAACCAGCCATTTTATCCTGAATTCAAAAATGTTCAAGGCATTAAACATGTGCAAGTCACCGCCTCCAAGGGAGGCGTGATCCGGACGGAAACCGATTTTGAAGGCGTGGTAGTAAAGGGCGTAGGTAGCGATTATGATTGGAGCAATTTTAGGGATTTTCTGGTGGAGGGGAGATTGCCTGATTTTAAAGGTGACTTGAATGAAGATGTTCTAATTTCCCAATACCTGGCCAATCGTCTTCACCTAAAGCTGGGCGATAGGATAACCACTTTCTTTCTAAACGATGAGGTTTCCAAAACCCCCCGCAGCCGAGGGTTTAATCTTGTTGGCATCTACAACAGTGGATTTTTACAGTTTGATGAGCAGTATATAATCACCGATATTCGGCACATTCAGCGGCTCAATAAATGGGACGAGAACCAAATTGGCGCCTTCGAGGTTTTTGTAAACGATTTTGACCAAATTATCCCAATCGGCAGGGCCGTTTATAATGAAACCGGCAGTACCCTGGATACCCAAACCATACGCGATAAATACGCCTCCATTTTTGAATGGCTGGATCTTTTCGACTTTAATATCATAATGATTATCGGCATTATGATATTGGTGGCGGGCATCAATATGATTACGGCACTGCTGGTGCTAATCCTGGAACGCACCCAAATGATAGGCATCCTAAAAGCTTTGGGAAGCAGCGATTGGAGCGTTCGAAAAGTGTTTCTTTACAACGCTATGTATTTAATAGGCGTTGGGCTTTTCTGGGGAAATCTAATCGGGATTGGCTTGCTCTTGGTTCAGAAATACGGCAAGGTTTTCAAGTTGAATCCAGATACTTACTACGTAACCGAAGCTCCCGTTTATCTACATTGGGATTATATTTTAATCTTAAATGCCGGGACTTTCCTGCTTTGTCTTCTTATGCTTTTGATCCCTTCTTTTATTATTGCCAAGATTTCTCCGGTGAAGGCTATTCGGTTTGAATAGCATCCTAGATATTTAAGTTCACCTTATTTAAGGGCTTTCCACGATTAGAATCTCGCTCTATATATAGGAGTCAAGAGAGGACTTTTTTATACCTTTGCACTTCTAAATTTTGTTATGGATTACGCAGAAAATATCTTGGGAACCATCGGCAACACGCCTATGGTTAAAATAAACAAAATTATTGGTGATATCCCCGCTTTAGTATTAGCCAAATACGAAACCTTCAACCCAGGAAATTCGGTCAAGGACCGTATGGCCGTTAAAATGATAGCCGATGCGGAAGCCGACGGTAGGTTGAAACCGGGAGGAACTATTATAGAAGGAACTTCTGGTAATACCGGTATGGGGTTAGCTCTTGCCGCTATTGTAAAGGGTTATAAAATGGTATGCGTAATAAGCGACAAACAATCTAAGGAGAAAGTCGACATTCTTCGTGCGGTGGGAAGTGAAGTAGTGGTGTGTCCAACTGATGTTGCACCAGACGATCCGCGTTCGTACTATTCCGTTTCCAAACGGCTTGCCGAGGAAACTCCCAATAGTTGGTACGTAAATCAATACGACAATCTCAGTAATACCCAAGCGCACTACGAAAGCACGGGTCCTGAAATTTGGAGACAGACAGACGGCAAAGTCACCCATTTTGTAGTGGGCGTTGGTACCGGTGGTACTATCAGTGGTGTGGGCAGATATTTAAAAGAACAAAACCCCAATATAAAAATCTGGGGTATTGACACCTACGGCAGTGTTTTCAAAAAATACCACGAAACCGGCATCTTTGATGAAAATGAGATATATCCTTACATTACTGAAGGTATCGGGGAAGACATCCTTCCCAAAAACGTGGATTTCGATATAATTGATGGTTTTGAAAAAGTGACCGATAAGGATGCCGCCATATACACCCAAAAACTGGCCAAAATAGAAGGTTTCTTTTTGGGGAATTCAGCCGGTGCTGCCATAAAAGGGCTGCTTCAATTAAAAGAGCATTTCACCAAGGATGATGTGGTAGTCGTTCTGTTTCACGACCACGGAAGTCGCTATGTTGGTAAAATGTACAATGACGAGTGGATGCGGGAGCAGGGTTTTATAGAAGATTAGAGCATTTTGCAGCCTATATTTCCCAAATCTAAAGCTGAGCAAAACCCAACTTTTACATTTCTATAAGATTTCCTTCGGAAAAGTTTCAAGCTATGAATTTCAACCGTTGGCTTATTAGGGTTAAATTTGTAATTGTTCTAAAGAAGCAGTATCTTCTTAGGACAAAACTTCCATTTTAAAAATGAAAAACGAAGCCAAGAAATTATTCAGATTTTTTCGCACCAAGCCGGTGCCGGTCAACACCAATGAAATTTTGGCGCTAGAGCGCACCAAACTGGCCAACGAGCGTACACTACTTTCTTATATCAGGTCTTCCCTTTACTTATTGTTGGGGGGAATTGCGCTGCTCCAATTGAAAGACTTGAGCAATATCCATTGGTTGGGGTATGTAGCTCTTATTGTGTGTGTAATTTTCTTAGGGATTGGCATTGTTAGATATGTGGTACTCTACCGAAGATTGTACAAATGGAATCGGATACTTTTTGCGGAAAGCATTTCCGAAAATGTTCAGAAAGAAGCAGATACCCAAAAAAAGATGGAAAAGGAATCTGTAAAATCTCAGTAGTTTTTCTTATATTTACTGTAGATTTCTTTTAAATACTCCCCCACAGGTTTTTGAATAAACATCTATGATTGATCCAATAAGGATTGATCGCTGCTTGTGTTATGATTTATTCAAACTTTTTAAAACAAAAATTGAATGACAGATGAAAGAGGATTTTCTACATTATGTGTGGAAATTTCAGAAGTTTGTGGGGCTGGATTTTCGCACTACTAACGGAGAAACACTCCACATTCAGAACCCGGGAAGCCATAACGAGAATGCTGGCCCTGATTTTTTCAATTCCCAAATAGAGTTGGACGGACAGCTGTGGGCCGGCAATGTTGAAATTCATATAAAATCTTCCGATTGGTACGCTCACGGCCACGAAACCGATCCCGCTTATGACAATGTTATTCTCCACGTGGTCTGGGAACACGATGCTGAAGTTTACAGAAAAGACGGTTCCGTGATTTCAACTTTTGTGGTAGAGCAGCAAGTGCCAAAAACTACTTTGGAGCAATATCAAAAGCTTTTTTCCAAACAATCCAAATGGATAAACTGCGAGAGTGATTTTGGAGATGTGGCCTCTTTTATCGTTGAAAACTGGTTGGAACGGCTCTATTTGGAACGGCTTCAGAAAAAAGAAGCCTTGGTAGCCCAGGAATTGGTCGACTCACAAAACCATTGGGAAGGCCTACTGTTCAGAATGCTTTGCAAAAATTTTGGATTAAAGGTAAATAGTGAATCATTTTTCAGTATTGCCAAATCAGTAGATTTTTCCATCGTTCAAAAATGTGCGCAAGAGCGATTGGAGCTGGAGTCGCTCCTGATTGGGCAAGCTGGATTGTTGGAGGGAAATAAGGAGGATTGGTACTTCAAAATGTTGAAACATCAATATGAATTTTTACAACGCAAATTCAGTTTAAAAAATGACAAGGTTATTCAACCCATATTTTTCCGGTTGCGGCCTCCCAATTTCCCCACCTTACGCCTCGCACAACTTTCGATGCTTTACGCAGAAAGAAACAATTTGTTTGCCGAAATAATAGCTGCCGATAAGATGAAGATATTTTACGACCTTTTCAACGTAGCGGCCGGTGAGTATTGGGACACGCATTACAACTTCGGGCTGGGCTCCATGATCCGAAAAAAAAGAATTTCAAAAAGTTTGGTAGATCTCTTGGTCATCAATACCATTATTCCCATAAAATTCAGTTATGCCGTTCATCACGGCCAGGATATCTCTGAATCCATTCTCAAGCTTGCCACAGAGATTCCCTCGGAAGAGAACAGCATTATAAAAAAATTCAACAGTCTTCGATCTATTTCAAAAAACGCACTTCAGAGCCAGGGGCTACTGCAACTTAAAAGTGAATACTGCGACAAAAACAAATGCTTGCAATGCGCAGTGGGAAATTGGATTGTTGGGCGGGAGAGCCATAAATTCCAGAAATAAATATTTGTTTTTGGAATTCAAGATTTCAACGAAAAAATTTGTATTTTTCCTCTATGTTGCGAGCAATTTATTCGTTGCGGTACTTTCTTGAAAAGAGAGGGTTTTATGTTTCCTCCCGTCTGGCAGATAGGTTGGGAATGCGAGCCAAAAGTGTGCGTCTTTTTTTTATTTATGTGTCGTTTGCTACCTTGGGAGTAGGCTTTGCTATCTATCTCACCTTGGCTTTTTTGTTGAAACTCAAGGATTTGGTAAATACCAAGCGCAGCTCTGTTTTCGATTTATAAAACCACAATGTCTGGTGGTCCTATTTTATGATGCTTGCTAGAAAAACCCATCGGAAGGATGTCATCCCAGAGCAAAGTCATTTTAACATTGTCTTAGGAAATTTGTGTTTAAATCTTTGAAGTTCTAATTTTTTTTTGGCATCTTGCTTCGTTTTAAGTAAAATCCCTCTCAACCTAAGAACTGCTCCATGAAGAAATATCTTCTTTCCCTAATTGCTTTTTTAGTTCCTATTATTACTTTTTCCCAAGAAACTTCCACTGCCGATCAAATCGATCAAGTGTTTCGAAAGTACACCACGTGGTTTGTGGAAGGGATATTTTATGAGATTCCCTTTTCGGAAAGTTTTCAAATTCCCTGGGTTCTTATAGTCCTGATTGGGGGTGCTCTTTATTTCACCATCTATTTTAAATTGATAAATATTACCGGATTTGCAACCTCTATCCGGGTAGTACGGGGGAAATATGAGGACATTGAAAAACACGGTGCCGATACTTTGTACGGCGATATGACCCCCAATGAACAAGGAAACTTAATAGAAACCATCCGAGATGACAGTGCGGATGGAGAGGTTTCCCACTTTCAAGCATTAACAGCGGCTCTTTCTGCAACTGTGGGCCTGGGTAATATTGCCGGAGTAGCTGTAGCGCTTTCCATTGGAGGGCCAGGTGCCACTTTTTGGATGATAGTAGCGGGAATATTGGGAATGGCATCCAAATTTGCGGAATGTACCTTAGGGGTGAAGTTTCGGGATGTTGGTCCGGATGGCACGGTTTACGGTGGTCCAATGTACTATTTAAAGAAAGGATTGGGCCAAAAAGGGATGGGCGGATTCGGAAAGGTGTTGGCCGTGCTTTTTGCAATCTTTGTTATTGGGGGTAGCATTGGCGGTGGAAATATGTTCCAAGCCAACCAGGCTTCTGCTCAGTTCGTAAAGCTTTTCAGCCTGGAGGGTACCAGCGGGTCCATGTGGTTTGGAGCGGTGATGGCTATTATTGTGGCTTTTGTGATAATCGGCGGGATCAAGCGCATTGCTAAAGTTACCGAGAAAGTAGTTCCCTTTATGGCTGGTATCTATGTGCTTGCCGCCTTGATTATTTTAGGTGTAAATTATATGCATATCGGCGATGCATTTGCCTTGATTTTTGAAGGTGCCTTCTCTGGTCTTGGTGTTGCCGGTGGATTAGTGGGAGTAATGATACAGGGAATCCGTCGAGGTGCCTTTTCCAACGAAGCGGGGGTTGGATCGGCAGCAATTGCCCACTCTGCGGTACGAACTAAGTATCCCGCATCTGAAGGTATTGTGGCACTTTTGGAGCCTTTTATCGATACGGTTATAATCTGTACCATGACTGCCCTAGTAATTGTTATCACCAACTTCGATAATAATATTTTGGAGTATGGCGTGGCGGTTAAGGAAGGTGTGGAAATAACTGCGGTGGCCTTTGATAGTGTTATCCCTCATTTTTCTATTATTCTTACCATAGCTGTTATTCTCTTTGCCGTATCCACAATGATATCTTGGTCTTATTATGGCCTACAGGGATGGATTTACCTTTTCGGAAGAGGAAAAACTATCGAGCTAGTTTATAAAACCTTATTTTGTATCTTTATCTGGGTCGGGTCAGTAATTAGCCTCGGGTCGGTTATCGATTTCTCCGATGCCATGATATTTGCAATGGTAGTGCCGAACATAATTGGAGTGGTGATTTTAACTCCGGTTATCCGAATAGAACTGAAGCGATATATGGCCGCTATTCGTACCAAGCACGAAGCAATAGACGAAGGTCTGGAAGATTTGCAGAAACACATGTAAACTAAATCATTATGGATATCAAGTCCCACTTCACGTTCAACAGGCAACAACGAGGTGGGATTTTGCTTTTGTTGTTGCTAATCGTATCCTTATTGATTGTCTATTGGTTCGTGGATTTTGCTGAAGAAGATTCTTTTGATACATCTTCTACTGAAATAGTGGCCATTCAAAAGGAACTGGATTCACTTCGACTTATTGAAATTGAAAAGAGGAAGCCAAAAACCTATACTTTCAATCCCAATTACATCACCGATTATAAAGGCTATACCCTCGGAATGTCCAATGAAGAAATCGATCGTTTACATAAATTTAGAAACGAAGGCAAATGGATAAATTCAATAGCCGATTTTAAAAATGTTACTGGCGTTTCAGATTCTTTGTTAAATGAATTGAGTCCGTATTTCAAATTTCCTGAATGGGTGAATAATCCAAAAGTGGGAAATGATTATAAATCCGATAAAAGCAAAAAGGGATTTATAGAAAAATCTTATACGCAAAAAATCGATTTGAACGCCGCCACGGAAGAGCAATTGCAACAGGTAAGTGGGATAGGGGAAGTGCTTAGTAAGAGGATTGTCGCTTATCGGGAAAAGTTAAACGGCTTTTCAAACGATGTCCAATTATATGAAGTTTATGGCCTTGACCCAGAAGTGGCGCAACGGGCACTAAACCTTTTCACAGTGAAAACCCCAAAGGAAATAGAAGTGATAAACGTGAATAACGCTTCTGCCTCGGATATTGCGACCATTCCGGGAATTTCATTCGAGTTGGCAAAAAGGATATGGGAGTTTAGAAGGCTTCGGGAAAAAATTGAAAGCCTAGACGAGCTAACAAAAATTGACGGAATTACCGAAAGAAAGTTACAGCTAATTCAGTTATATTTGTCCGTTGATTAATAAAAATAATTAGCCAAAAGGCCTATAAATATTAGATTCGAGAGGAGTATGGATAAATTGTATTTTACAGAGGAACACGAGTTTTTCAGAAAGAGTTTTCAGGATTTTCTTCAGAAGGAAGTGGTGCCACATATTGATAAGTGGGAAAAAACCGGCCATATCGAACGTTTTATATGGGAGAAATTTGGAGAAATGGGCTACTTCGGCATTTGTCAATCTGAAAAGTACGGCGGTTTAAACCTCGACCTATTTTATACAGTAATCTTTTTGGAAGAATTACAAAGGGTTAACTCAGGAGGCTTTGCTGCCGCAATGTGGGCACATGCTTATTTGGCGATGACCCACTTAAAGGAGGAAGCGAATCACGAACAAAAGGAAAAATATTTGACGCCCAGTATTACCGGTGAAAAAATAGGATGTCTGTGTATCACTGAGCCCTTTGGAGGAAGTGATGTTGCTGGCATGCGGTCAACGGCTGTAAAAAAGGGAAATTCATATATTTTGAATGGTTCCAAAACCTTTATCACCAATGGGATATATAGCGATTATCTAATTATCGCTGCCAAAACTGCTCCTGAACTTGGAAACAAGGGCATTAGTATTTTTGTGGTGGATAGGGATACAAAGGGAATCGCCTCGACCAAGCTCGATAAATTAGGCTGGCGTGCGAGTGATACGGCTGAAATAGCATTCGACAATGTTGAAATCCCTGGAGAAAGTTTGATGGGGGAGGAGAATATGGGTTTTCCATATATTATGCAACACTTTGCTTTGGAGCGTTTGATTATGGGTATTAATGCCCATGCCAGAAGCGAGTTTGCATTGGAATATACCATTCAGTATATGAAGGATAGATTTGCGTTTGGCAAGAGTATTTCCAAATTTCAAGCTTTAAGACATAGAGTAGCTCAATTGGCAAGTGAGATTGAGGTGTGCAAAACCTTTAACTACGTTACCGCCAAGCGTCTTAACGACGGCGAATATGTGGTCAAGGAGGCCACGATGAGCAAGCTCATTTCCACAAAAATTTCCGATGAGGTTATGACTGAATGCCTTCAGTTTTTGGGCGGCTATGGCTATATGGAAGATTATCCTTTGGCGAGATTGTATCGCGACAGCCGACTAGGGCCAATTGGCGGTGGAACCTCAGAGATACTTCGTGAGATTATTTCCAAAATGGTCATCGAGGGAATAGAGTATAAACCCGCTACTTAATGTTTCGTTCAAACATATTTCCTTTTTTTAAATAAACTTGAATTTTTAATTTTAAATTCGATTCCGAAAAACAAAAAACATCTTTATAAAGTATTCCAAGAATGAAATCCATCATCCTCAGATTTTTCCTTACACTTTTAATTTCCTTTATAGGTCTTAACACCTTTGCCCAAACCGAAATCAAAGGTAAGGTCGCCGACTTTATGACCTATGAGCCTATTGAAAGCGCCAGTGTTTATATCAACAAAACCACTATCGGTACCATTACCAACGTCGATGGTAAATTTGCTTTGCGGGTGCCAGCGGTAAATATTAAAGATACCTTGGTCATTTCCTCTATTGGTTTTAAAAGCTATAAAACTTCCATTGAAGATTTCGAAAACGGTTCCGATATATTTTTAGAAGAGGATGTGGCCTCTTTGGATGAGGTAGTATTAGTTGCCGACACCCGTCCCAAAACAGGTAATGATATTGTGGTTCGCGCCATAGAGCGTCTGCCTGAAAACCTTCCTGCAGAGCCTTATTTACAAAAGGGCTTTTTACGACATAAGGAGCGCAATAAAAAAGAGTATAAATGGTTGATTGAGGCCGCAATTACCCTATACGATTCCGATTATGCAGCAGGAGCAAAGGACAACCTGAAGATCAATGTGGACGAAATTAGAAAGAGCTATGATTTACGGGACATCGACAGCTTGTTTACGTACTCGGCCTATCTTAAGAATAGAGGCAGCGCCCAAACCGCGCCTATAAGTAGGAGGTCTGTAAAAACCGCCTCGCTTATAGAGGCCATAAAGTGGAACGACAGCAGAGTGAATGGTTTGGATAATCTTTTTAAGGGAAAACTCAATCCGGTAAGAAACGCCGAGGCTTTAGGAGCGCTGTTCGGCAAGAATATGCTGGAAAGACACCAATTTGACTTGGATACCATTTTAGTTGAAAACGGTAGGAAATTATATAAGATAAAAATTTCACAAGGAGCTGATTTTGTCGGTCTAAACAACCCGAATATTTACAACGAAGGTTTGGCGCCCAAGGGATGGATCTATATTTACTACGACAATTACGCCATCAAAAAACTTGAATATGAATTGATTGCCGCTTCCGATGTTCAAAAGAAAAGAAGCAAAAGTCTTTTTGACACCCAAACCATCCATAAATTGGTAGAAACCTACAGGGAGTATGATGGCAAAATGTATCCTAATTATATTTACTACGAAACCCCAAAGCTCGTTAACATTGGCGATCGATCGTCCGATCGCGACAAGACCGAATCAGCACCCGGATTTGATAAAGGGGAGCAGTATTATTACACCATACAAGAAATCCTGTTTACCGATATCATTCAAGACCCCGAGATTATAAAGGAAGAGTTAAAAGACAACCAATGGACAGCGGATATATTTTCACCTAAACCATATAACGCCGATTTCTGGAAAACCTATAACGTGCTATTGGAAAGTGAGGAAGAGGAAAAACTGATTTATGATTTGAGTAGGCGGGCGACTTTGTTTAAAGAATAAGGCTTCATTCAATTAGACCTTAGGCAGCTTAATCAGAATATTCTTCTGCAAAACACATATTGCTATTCCCAGCTTAAGTCATTTTCAAAAATATTCTGCGATGATACCTGTTAACTGACAACTTTTACTATCTTTGCCGTCCCAAAAGAGAGGAGGTGATGACATTATGTTAATTATACCAGTAAAAGACGGAGAAAATATCGATAGAGCGCTAAAGCGTTTTAAGCGTAAGTTCGACAGAACAGGCACCATGCGACAGCTTCGTGCCAGGCAATCTTTTATGAAGCCTTCTGTTAGAAAAAGAGCACAAATGCAAAAAGCTCAATATATCCAGAGATTGAGAGATCAGGAAGATATTTAAAACAAAAGATCGATTATCCAAAACACAAATCCGTTGGAATTTATTTTCAGCGGATTTTTTTATGTGGAGCCATTCTCCCTGATCCAAAATATTTTCATTAAATTTAGCCTCTAGCGTCTTATTTTTACATGCCATTGCAAGCCTTCACCGACTATCTCCAGTTCGAAAAAAAATATTCGCCACATACTGTCACGGCTTATTTGAAGGATTTACAGGATTTTAAAGGATTTGCCTCTAAAGAATATCAATATGCAGATATCGTGGAAGTGAACTATTCCATAATACGAAGCTGGATCGTTTCCTTGGTCGATTCCGGAATCTCCAATCGGTCCGTAAACAGGAAGATTTCCTCTCTTAAAACCTTTTACAAATTTCTATTGAAAATTGGAAAGATTGAGGCCAGTCCATTGGCAAAGCACAAAGCTTTAAAAACTTCCCAAAAAATCCAGGTGCCATTTTCGGAAGCTGAAATTGAAAATGTGATGGATTTATTGAAGTTGGAAAACACATTTGAGGGCCTGCGCGATCGATTGATAGTTGAACTGTTTTATTCCACTGGTATCAGAAGAGCAGAATTGATCAATATAAAAATGAATGATATTTCCTTGGCGCAACGCACTGTCAAAGTCTTGGGCAAAAGAAACAAGGAACGAATTATCCCCTTGTTACCATCAGTGTTGAATACTATAAAGGAATATTTGGTCTTCCGAAATGGCTTGCCAATTATAGAAAGCAAGGAGGAGTTGTTTCTAACCTCCAAGGGAGTTAAAATTTACGAAATGCTTGTCTATCGGATTATAAATTCATACTTTGGCATAGCCTCGGAGAAAGTCAAAAAGAGTCCGCATATTTTACGGCATTCTTTTGCCACACATCTTTTAAGCGAGGGGGCGGATATCAATTCGGTCAAGGAGCTTTTGGGCCATTCCAGCCTTGCTTCCACCCAAGTCTATACCCAAAACAGTATTGCGAAGCTTAAGGAAGTTTATAAAAACTCACATCCGAGAAACTAACATATATTTATCAATTTGGCGGCCTATGGAATAAGAATACATTAACTTAAAACCCTCAGAGTATGAAAGTAAATGTGCAAACTCCCAATTTTACTGCCAAAGCCGAATTGTTGGTATTTGTTGAAAAAAAGTTGTCCAAACTTGAGCAGTTTTACGATAGGATAATTTTCGCGGACGTATTTATGAAAGTCCATAAAACAAGTGAAAAGAAAAATAAATCGGTAGAAATACTTTTAAGTATCCCTGGAGATGGATTGATGGTGAGAAAAGAAGCAAAATCCTTTGAGGAAGCTACCGATGAAAGTGTAAAAACTCTTGAAAGACAGCTAAAAAAGAAAAAACAGAAGCAAAAAGTAGCTTTACAATAGATTTTTATGTAAAAAAGTTTTGTAGAAATAATAATTTCTCTACATTTGCAGTCCGTTAGAAATAGCGGACTTTTTTATGCGCGTTAAACGGGCGTAAAAAGGGGATAATAAAGAGGTGAAAAGCCGATATAGCTCAGCTGGCCAGAGCACGTGATTTGTAATCTCGGGGTCGTGGGTTCGAATCCCTCTATCGGCTCTTAGAAAAAAGAGTTCTTAAATATTTAGTTATCGGGGAGATACTCAAGCGGCCAACGAGGACAGACTGTAAATCTGTTGGTTTTCACCTTCGCAGGTTCGAATCCTGCTCTCCCCACGGTTTGGAAATTCCAATTTTCAAGCACCGAATTCCAAAAGGATTTGGATTTTGAATTGGAAATGTTCATAAAAATTTTGGGATTTGGAATTTCTTTTATTGGAATTTCAATAAAATTGCGGGAGTAGCTCAGTTGGTAGAGCGTCAGCCTTCCAAGCTGAATGTCGCCGGTTCGAACCCGGTCTCCCGCTCTGAAAGTTCTTTTAGGATTGAAAATATGGTTTTGTTACGATATTTCCATTTAAAGATAAAGAGTAGGGTGAGAAGTTTATGCTGAGCGTGGTCGAAGCGAACCCGGCCTGCCCGCCGTAGCATCGCGGAGGAGGGTCTCCCGCTCAAAATGAGTTACAAGTTGTAAAGTTGCAAGTTACAGGTTGCTTCCCTAAACTTGGAGCCAGAAACCTGCAACCATCAAAGGCCGATGTAGCTCAGGGGTAGAGCGCTTCCTTGGTAAGGAAGAGGTCATGGGTTCAATTCCCATCATTGGCTCTAGTTAGAATAAAATTGAACACTAATAATAACTAAGATTAAAATCAGTACAAAATGGCAAAAGAAAAATTCGATCGGTCGAAACCCCACTTAAACGTAGGAACAATTGGACACGTAGATCACGGTAAAACAACATTGACTGCGGCTATTACTAAAGTAATGGCCGATGCTGGCTTTTCAGAAGCCAGATCATACGATCAAATTGATAATGCTCCGGAAGAGAAAGAAAGGGGTATTACCATCAACTCTTCGCATGTGGAGTATCAAACAGCTAACCGTCACTATGCACACGTTGACTGTCCAGGTCACGCGGATTACGTGAAGAACATGGTTACAGGTGCTGCTCAAATGGACGGTGCCATTCTTGTGGTTGCTGCTACAGATGGGCCTATGCCACAAACTCGTGAGCACATCCTTCTTGGTCGCCAAGTAGGTATCCCCCGTATTGTGGTGTTCATGAACAAGGTTGATATGGTTGATGATGAAGAGCTTCTTGAGCTAGTGGAAATGGAAATCCGCGACCTTCTTAACTTCTATGAATACGATGGTGACAACGGACCGGTAATCCCCGGTTCTGCCCTTGGTGCACTTAACGGTGAGCAAAAATGGGTTGACTCTGTTGTAAAATTGATGGAGGCTGTGGATGAATGGATCGAACTTCCAACACGTGATGTTGATAAGGATTTCCTTATGCCTATCGAAGACGTATTCTCTATTACCGGTCGAGGTACTGTTGCTACAGGCCGTATAGAAACAGGTGTTGCCAATACAGGTGACGTTGTGGACATCATCGGAATGGGAGCTGAAAAATTGACTTCAACAATTACAGGTGTTGAGATGTTCCGTAAAATCCTTGATAGAGGTGAAGCTGGAGATAACGTAGGTATTCTTCTAAGGGGAATCGAAAAAACCGATATCCGTCGTGGAATGGTTATCTGTAAAAAAGGATCTGTAACTCCTCACGCTAAATTCAAGGCTGAGGTATATATCTTGAAGAAAGAAGAAGGTGGACGTCACACTCCTTTCCATAACAACTACCGTCCTCAGTTTTACGTTCGTACTACTGACGTTACTGGAACCATTATGCTTCCTGAAGGTGTTGAAATGGTAATGCCGGGTGATAACCTGACAATTAACGTTGAGTTGCTGCAGCCAATTGCAATGAACGTAGGTCTTCGTTTCGCTATCCGCGAAGGTGGGCGTACTGTAGGTGCAGGGCAGGTAACTGAAATTTTAAGCTAATAATAGTATAGAAGCAGGGTGTCCGCTTGATGGGTACCCTGACTTTTATCATCAAGTTTAGCTGCGGCTATTCTTGAGGTGTTGTTGTCTTCCGACTGTATAATAATGATGGGAATTACCGGTGGATTAACGGGTATTCCTTCCCAGAATTTTCGGAGTATTTACACATCAATTATAATAATACGGGTGTAGCTCAGTTGGTAGAGCACTGGTCTCCAAAACCAGGTGTCGGGAGTTCGAGTCTCTCCTCCCGTGCAAAACTTAGATTACGGCATTAATTGAAAAATTAAAATATTTGAGAAGAGAAGGTTGTGTCAAGCGCAGTAAAAGCTTCTCTCCTCCTTTGCGGAATAAGGGAATAAAGGAAAGGTTCATTCTTCAATATCAAATTTCACCTGCATTTTAATCCCACTCTTTAAATAACAATAATAATGATAAACTATATTACGGAATCATACAAAGAACTTAAAAACCACGTTACCTGGCCAACTTGGGCGGAAGCTCAAAAACTCACGGTTGTGGTAGCGGTATTCTCGGTGATCCTTTCCTTGGCAGTTTGGGGTGTTGACAGCGTTTTCAGCGAGGTGGTAGGTTTATATTTTAAATGGATTAAGTCGTAGATAATGACTGAATCAACAGGAACAAAAAGGTGGTATGTAGTCCGCTCGGTTAGTGGACAGGAAAACAAGATCAAATCGTATATCGAGTATGAGATAAAACGATTGGAGCTGGAGGATTATATTGAACAAGTTTTAGTGCCAACCGAAAAAGTAGTTCAGATCCGTAACGGAAAAAAAGTGAACAAAGAACGAGTTTACTTTCCAGGATACATTATGATACAAGCCAACTTAGGCGGAGAAATTCCACATATAATAAAATCAATAAACGGAGTGATCGGCTTTTTGGGTGAAACCAAAGGCGGAGACCCCGTGCCTCTCAGACCGTCTGAAGTAAACCGAATGCTCGGGAAGGTTGATGAATTATCAATAAAGGATGATAGTGTGAGCATCCCCTTTGTTACTGGGGAGACTGTAAAGGTAATAGATGGCCCGTTCAACGGTTTTAACGGGACCGTTGAAAAAATAAATGAAGAAAAGCGTAAGCTTGAGGTAATGGTGAAAATCTTCGGACGAAAAACACCATTGGAATTGAGCTATATGCAAGTTGAAAAAGTTTAATTGTTACGCCTTAATAGGTTTATTCTTAGGCTTCCACTTTAGAAGAACCACATTAAAAATTAAAAAATGGCAAAAGAAGTCAGTAAAGTAGTTAAGTTGCAAGTTCGCGGAGGTGCTGCTAACCCATCACCACCAGTAGGGCCTGCTCTTGGTGCTGCCGGTGTTAACATCATGGAGTTCTGCAAGCAGTTTAATGCCAGGACCCAAGATAAGGCAGGAAAAGTATTGCCAGTGGCGATTACGGTTTATAAGGACAAGTCTTTTGATTTCGTTATCAAAACCCCACCCGCTGCCGTACAAATCCTTGAGGCTGCCAAAGCAAAGAAGGGCTCCGGTGAACCCCACGTAAAAAAAGTAGCCACAATCTCTTGGGATCAAATCAAAGTGATCGCGGAAGACAAAATGCCAGATCTCAATGCTTTTACCATTGAGTCGGCCATGAAAATGGTTGCCGGTACTGCGCGTTCCCTGGGAGTTAGAGTTCGAGGAACGGCTCCTTTTTAATCTGAAAAAAGAATCTATAAAATGGCAAAATTAACTAAAAAGCAAAAGGAAGCCCGTGCTAAAATAGAGCCCAACAAGGTCTATTCGGTAGCTGAAGCTTCTGCTTTAGTAAAAGAAATAACCAACGTAAAGTTTGATGCTTCTGTGGACATTGCGGTTCGTCTTAACGTGGATCCACGTAAGGCCAACCAAATGGTACGCGGCGTTGTTACCCTTCCACACGGAACCGGGAAAGACGTAAAAGTTTTGGCTTTGGTCACTCCAGATAAGGAAGCCGAAGCTAAGGAAGCAGGTGCAGACTACGTAGGTCTTGATGAGTACCTCGAAAAAATTAAAGGAGGGTGGACAGATGTTGACGTCATTGTAACAATGCCCAGTGTAATGGGCAAATTGGGTCCTTTGGGACGAATCTTAGGGCCACGTGGTCTTATGCCAAACCCAAAAACCGGTACCGTTACTATGGATGTCGCTAAAGCAGTTTCGGATGTGAAGGCTGGTAAAATCGATTTTAAAGTTGATAAAACCGGAATCGTTCACGCCGCAATCGGCAAAGCTTCTTTCGAGGCTGATAAGATTGCAGGAAACGCAAGAGAATTATTAACAACCCTTGTTAAGCTTAAACCCCAAGCGGCAAAAGGTGTTTACATAAAGAGTATCTATATGTCAACAACTATGAGCCCAGGAGTGGAAGTGGATACCAAAAGGTACACTGAGTAGTAAAAACTGGAAATTATGACAAGAGAAGAAAAATCACAAGTAATTGAAACTTTGACTGCCCAGTTGTCCGAAAACGCCAATATTTATTTGGCTGATATCTCGGGCCTTAACGCGGGACATACTACCAACCTTCGCCGCGCTTGTTTTAAGGCAGGTGTTAAGTTGGAAGTTGTTAAGAATACTTTGCTCAAGAAGGCAATGGAGAGTTCAGAAAAGGACTTTGGGGAATTGAAAGATATTCTTCAAGGGAACACTTCCCTTATGTTTTCTGAGACAGGAAATGCTCCTGCCAAGGTAATCAAGGAATTTCGAAAAAAATCCAAGAGACCTGTTCTAAAGGGAGCATATATCCAAGAAGCAGTCTATATTGGTGATGATCAATTAGACAACCTAGTCGATCTTAAATCGAAAGACGAACTTGTTGGAGAAATCATCGGGTTATTACAATCACCTGCTAAAAATGTTATTTCAGCTCTTAAGAGCGGCGGTAATACAATTGCAGGACTTGTTAAGACCTTATCCGAGAGAGAAGGATAAAATACATTTAGCACTAATTAAACTATATAAAAACAATTATTTTTAAAAACGATAGAAATGGCAGATTTGAAAGATTTCGCAGAAAAATTGGTTAACCTTACAGTTAAAGAAGTAAATGAGTTAGCCACAATATTAAAGGACGAGTACGGTATTGAGCCTGCTGCAGCTGCAGTAGCTGTTGCTGCCGGTGGAGGCGCTGCTGATAGTGGTGAGGCCGCTGAGGAGCAAACCGAATTCGATGTAATCCTCAAAGCAGCTGGTCAATCTAAATTGGCAGTTGTAAAATTGGTTAAAGAATTGACAGGTCTTGGTTTGAAAGAATCCAAAGAAGTTGTTGATAGTGCACCAAAAGCAGTAAAAGAAGGTGTGTCCAAGGATGAAGCTGAGTCTTTGAAAAACCAATTAGAAGAAGCTGGGGCAGAAGTTGAGATTAAGTAAATCTCTCACATCCCAACCCTAAAGGTTTAGGTCTCTCAGTTCGGTTTTTGCCGAGCCGAAAAGGCCTAAACCATTTTGCGTATATAATGGTTAAGTCCTTTTATACGCTTTTTATTCTCATTTTTAATTAAAATTCCGTCCATAGATGTCAGCAACGCAAACTGAAAGATTGAATTTTTCCTCTGTAAAAAATAAGCCGGCATACCCCGACTTTTTGGACATTCAGATCAAATCCTTCCAGGATTTTTTCCAATTGGAAACCAAATCAGAAGAAAGAGGCCAAGAGGGCTTGTACAAAACCTTTTTGGAAAATTTCCCAATCACCGATACCCGCAACCAATTTGTACTAGAGTTTTTAGATTATTTTGTAGATCCGCCACGCTATTCCATACAAGAATGTATTGAGCGCGGCCTTACCTATAGCGTACCTCTAAAAGCTCGGTTGAAATTATATTGTACCGATGCAGAACACGAAGACTTCGAGACCATCGTACAGGACGTTTATTTGGGAACCATCCCATATATGACCCCTAGCGGTACTTTCTGCATCAATGGTGCCGAACGTATTGTTGTTTCACAACTTCACCGTTCGCCAGGTGTGTTCTTTGGCCAGTCTTTTCACGCCAATGGAACCAAGCTTTATTCTGCCCGTGTTATTCCTTTTAAAGGTTCATGGATTGAATTCGCCACCGATATCAACAGCGTGATGTACGCTTATATAGACCGTAAAAAGAAGTTGCCTGTAACCACACTCTTCCGTGCCATTGGTTTTGAAAGAGATAAGGACATCCTCGAAATATTTGACCTAGCCGAAGAAGTAAAAGCTACTAAAACAGGTCTAAGAAAATATATCGGACACAAACTTGCTGCTAGAGTTCTTAAAACTTGGCATGAGGATTTTGTGGATGAAGACACTGGGGAGGTAGTATCTATTGAACGAAATGAGATTATTTTGGACCGGGATACCGTTCTTGAAAAAGAACATATAGACGAAATTTTGGATTCCGGAACCAAGACCATCCTGTTGCACAAAGAGGAGAGTCTGCAGGCAGATTTTGCCATTATCCACAATACGTTGCAAAAAGACCCTACCAACTCCGAGAAAGAAGCGGTAGAACATATCTACAGACAACTTCGAAACGCCGAGCCGCCAGACGAGGAAACAGCCCGTGGTATTATCCACAAGCTTTTCTTTAGCGACCAAAGATATAATCTTGGGGAGGTAGGGCGTTACAGAATGAATAAAAAACTGGGACTCGATATCCCAATGGACAAGCAAGTGCTTACCAAGGAAGATATCATTACCATCGTTAAGTATTTAATTGAGCTTATCAACTCTAAAGCGGAGATTGATGATATTGACCACTTGAGCAACCGTCGGGTCCGTACCGTTGGGGAACAATTGTCCCAGCAGTTTGGAGTTGGTTTGGCACGTATGGCACGTACCATTCGCGAGCGGATGAACGTTCGGGACAATGAGGTGTTTACACCTATCGACTTGATTAACGCGAAGACACTTTCTTCCGTTATAAACTCTTTCTTTGGTACCAACCAGCTTTCGCAATTCATGGACCAGACCAACCCGTTGGCAGAGATTACGCATAAGCGTCGTCTTTCAGCCCTTGGACCTGGAGGTCTTTCGCGGGAGCGTGCCGGCTTTGAGGTTCGTGACGTTCACTATACCCATTACGGACGACTGTGCCCAATAGAAACCCCTGAAGGTCCTAACATTGGTTTGATATCATCTTTGTCGGTTTATGCAAAGGTGAACAACCTTGGCTTTATCGAGACTCCTTATCGTAAAGTTAATGAAGGGAAGATAGACTTTAAGAGTGAGCCTATCTATTTATCTGCGGAAGAGGAAGAGGATATGCACATTGCGCAAGCCAATATTCCCCTTACTGATAAAGGAGAAATTGATACTGAAAAAGTAATTGCCCGAATGGAAGGTGACTTCCCACTGGTGGAGCCTATTGTGCTAAACTATGTGGACGTTGCGCCGAACCAGATTGCATCCATATCTGCCTCCTTGATACCATTCTTGGAGCATGATGACGCTAACCGTGCCCTGATGGGAAGTAACATGATGCGCCAGGCTGTGCCCTTGCTGATTGCTGACTCTCCAATTGTTGGAACCGGTCTGGAAAGACAAGTTGCCTCCGATAGCCGGGTATTGATCAATGCCGAAGGAGCTGGAGTAGTGGAATATGTGGATTCTGATAAAATTACCATCAAATACGATCGCACGGATCAAGAACGAATGGTGAGTTTTGATGTTGATTCAAAAACATATCAGCTTATAAAATTCAGAAAGACAAACCAAAGTACTTGTATTAACTTGAAGCCTATTGTTCGCAAGGGCGATCGAGTTAAGAAAGGGCAAGTGCTTTGTCAAGGATACGCTACGGAAAAAGGAGAACTTGCTCTCGGGCGAAACTTGAAGGTTGCGTTTATGCCTTGGAAAGGTTACAACTTTGAGGATGCCATTGTGATTTCTGAAAAAGTGGTGCGTGAAGATATCTTCACATCCATCCATATAGACGAGTATTCGCTGGAAGTTCGGGATACCAAATTGGGTAATGAAGAATTGACCAACGATATTCCTAATGTTTCTGAAGAAGCCACCAAGGATTTGGATGAATTCGGAATGATCCGCATTGGGGCCGAGGTTAAACCTGGCGATATCCTTATTGGAAAAATCACCCCAAAAGGAGAAAGCGATCCAACCCCAGAAGAAAAACTGCTTCGCGCCATATTTGGTGACAAGGCAGGTGATGTTAAGGACGCTTCACTTAAAGCTTCGCCATCATTGCATGGAGTGGTAATAGACAAGAAATTGTTTGCTCGCGCCATCAAGGACAAGCGAAAGCGTGCCAAGGACAAAGAAGATATCGCTGAACTCGAAGCAAAGTACGAAGCTAAATTCGTGGCCTTGCAGGATGTTTTAATCGAAAAACTCTTTGCCATAGTGGGTGGAAAGACGGCTCAAGGTGTGAACAACGATCTTGGGGAAGTAATTTTTCCGAAAGGAAAAAAATACACCTTGAAAATGTTGAACTCAGTTGACGACTACACTCACCTAACAAGTGGTACATGGGCAACCGATGATGAAACCAATGCCCTGGTAGCCGACTTGATGCACAACTATAAAATCAAGGAAAACGACCTTCAAGGAAACTTGCGCCGTGAGAAGTTTACCATCTCTGTTGGAGATGAGCTTCCTTCTGGAATTTTGAAACTTGCTAAAGTTTATGTCGCCAAAAAACGTAAACTGAAAGTTGGAGACAAGATGGCTGGTCGTCACGGAAACAAAGGTATCGTCGCGCGTATTGTTCGCGAGGAGGACATGCCGTTCCTTGAGGACGGAACACCAGTGGATATAGTTTTGAACCCTTTGGGCGTACCATCTCGAATGAATATTGGACAGATATACGAAACCGTTCTTGGATGGGCCGGACAAAAATTGGGCCGCAAGTTTGCCACTCCCATTTTTGACGGAGCTTCTATAGATCATATTAACCACTATACAGATGAAGCTGGAGTCCCAAGATATGGACATACTTATTTATATGACGGTGGTACAGGAAAGCGTTTCGATCAGCCCGCAACCGTAGGGGTGATCTATATGCTCAAGCTGGGCCACATGGTTGATGATAAGATGCACGCGCGATCTATCGGGCCGTACTCACTTATTACGCAGCAACCTCTTGGAGGTAAAGCCCAATTTGGAGGACAGCGTTTTGGGGAGATGGAAGTGTGGGCTCTGGAGGCTTATGGAGCATCCAGTACCCTACGTGAGATATTGACCGTAAAATCTGATGATGTAATAGGAAGGGCAAAAACCTACGAAGCAATCGTAAAAGGTGACACCATGCCTGAACCAGGACTACCGGAATCTTTCAATGTGTTGATGCATGAATTGAAAGGTTTGGGTCTTGACATTAGATTAGAAGAATAAGAATTCCCGCGAAAGCGGGAATCTCCTGATTCTTTCAGAAATCATTTATATGATTTCAATCATAACAATAAAGTTTATTTTAAATCATGATGAACAGAAATAAAGAAAACACAGTACAGAAATTTAACAAGATTTCTATTGGTTTGGCTTCTCCTGAATCTATTTTGGCAGAATCGAGAGGTGAAGTTCTAAAACCTGAAACGATCAATTACCGTACGCACAAACCAGAGCGTGACGGTCTTTTCTGTGAGCGCATCTTCGGACCCGTAAAGGACTATGAGTGCGCCTGTGGCAAATATAAAAGAATTCGATACAAAGGGATTGTTTGTGACCGTTGTGGGGTAGAGGTTACCGAAAAGAAAGTGCGCCGAGACAGGGTGGGGCATATCGACTTAGTTGTGCCGGTGGCGCATATATGGTATTTTCGTAGCCTTCCAAACAAGATTGGTTATATTCTTGGCTTGCCATCCAAAAAATTGGATATGATTATTTACTACGAGCGTTACGTAGTAATTCAGCCAGGAATTGCAACCTACGAAGGAGGAGAGGAAGTTAAGAAAATGGACTTCCTTACAGAAGAAGAATATCTTGCTATCCTAGATGTCCTTCCCCAGGAGAACCAATATTTAGATGAAAGTGACCCCAACAAATTTATCGCCAAAATGGGTGCGGAATGTCTGATCGATCTTTTACAGAGAATTGATTTGGATCAACTTTCATACGATCTTCGTCATAAGGCCAATAACGAAACCTCAAAACAACGTAAAACCGAAGCCTTGAAACGCCTTCAGGTAGTTGAGGCCTTACGGGAGGCAAACCAAAACCGGGAGAACAAACCAGAGTGGATGATCATGAAGGTTATTCCTGTAATTCCACCAGAATTACGTCCGTTGGTACCCCTTGATGGAGGCCGTTTTGCAACCTCAGATTTGAATGATTTATACCGAAGAGTTATCATCCGAAACAACCGTCTAAAGCGATTGATGGAGATAAAAGCTCCCGAAGTAATTCTTCGAAACGAGAAGCGTATGCTTCAGGAATCGGTAGATTCGTTGTTCGACAATACCCGTAAATCCTCAGCAGTAAAAACTGATAGCAACCGACCATTGAAATCTCTTTCCGATTCGTTGAAGGGGAAACAAGGGCGTTTCCGTCAAAACCTGCTCGGAAAACGTGTGGACTATTCCGCTCGTTCGGTAATTGTTGTGGGACCTGAATTGAAGTTGTTTGAATGTGGTATTCCTAAAGACATGGCTGCCGAACTTTACAAACCTTTTGTAATCCGTAAATTGATTGAAAGAGGGATTGTAAAAACAGTAAAATCGGCTAAAAAAATTATAGATAAAAAAGAGCCGGTAGTTTGGGATATTTTAGAAAATGTTTTAAAAGGACATCCCGTACTGCTCAACCGTGCCCCAACACTTCACCGTTTGGGTATCCAAGCATTCCAGCCTAAGTTGATTGAAGGAAAAGCAATACAGCTTCACCCATTGGTGTGTACCGCTTTCAACGCCGACTTTGATGGGGACCAAATGGCAGTTCACCTCCCACTGGGCCCAGAGGCTATTTTGGAAGCACAACTATTGATGTTGGCTTCACATAACATCCTCAACCCAGCGAATGGTTCACCAATAGCGGTGCCTTCACAGGATATGGTGTTGGGTCTTTATTATATGACCAAGCTCCGAAAGTCTGTTGGCGATGATATCGTAAAAGGAGAAGGACTTACTTTTTATTCCGCAGAGGAAGCTATTATTGCTTACAACGAAGGAGAAGTTGATCTTAATGCCGAAATAAAAATTCGCGCTGACGATTTCAACAAAAAGGGGGAGTTGGTGAAACAAATAATTACCACCACTTTGGGAAGGGTAATCTTCAACGAAAGGGTACCGGTCGAGGCTGGCTTTGTCAACGAAGTATTGACCAAAAAGTCACTTCGCGATATCATTGGAAAAATATTAAAGGTGACCAATGTTCCGACCACTGCAGAATTTCTTGATGAAATTAAGACCCTTGGTTTTAAATTCGCTTTTGAAGGAGGTCTGTCCTTTAGCCTAGGTGATATTATTATCCCCGAGGAAAAAGGAGCGTTGATAGAAAGTGCCAATTCACAAGTGGACGGCATTATCGACAGCTACAATATGGGTCTTATTACCAACAACGAACGTTATAACCAAGTAATTGATATCTGGACCGCGACGAATGCTGAATTGACAGAGCTTTCAATGAAGCGTATCCGGGAAGATAAGCAAGGCTTTAATGCTGTATATATGATGCTCGATTCCGGGGCGAGAGGTTCTAAGGAACAAATCCGCCAGTTAACTGGGATGCGAGGCTTGATGGCCAAACCGAAAAAATCTAGTGCCGGAGGGGGTGAAATTATCGAGAACCCAATTCTTTCCAACTTTAAGGAAGGACTGTCGATTCTTGAGTATTTTATCTCTACCCACGGGGCTCGAAAAGGACTGGCGGATACCGCTCTTAAAACAGCCGATGCTGGTTACTTGACCCGTCGTCTAGTGGATGTGTCGCAAGACGTCATCATTAATATCGAGGATTGTGGTACTCTGCGAGGTATTGAAGTTTCAGCTTTGAAGAAGAACGAAGAAGTTGTGGAGACCTTGGGTGAACGAATTGTAGGGCGTACTGCGCTCAACGATATAGTAAACCCTCTTACCAAGGAACTCTTGGCAGCGGCTGGAGACCATATAACGGAAGAAATCGCTGCTGCTATTCAAGCTTCACCTTTAGATACCGTGGAAGTGCGTTCCGCATTGTCTTGCGAGGCTAAACAAGGGATTTGCGCCCAGTGTTACGGAAGAAACCTAGCGACCAACAAAATGGTTCAACGCGGGGAAGCCGTGGGAGTAGTGGCAGCACAATCTATTGGAGAACCTGGAACCCAGCTTACTCTTAGAACGTTCCACGTTGGAGGTATTGCGGGCAACATTTCCGAAGAAAACAAGCTAAAAGTAAGATTTGACGGAAAAGCTGAAATCGAAGACCTTAAAACCGTCAAAGGAGAGGAC
Organism: Aequorivita sp.; assembly: GCA_049646885.1. Taxonomy (GTDB): domain Bacteria; phylum Bacteroidota; class Bacteroidia; order Flavobacteriales; family Flavobacteriaceae; genus Aequorivita. The sequence goes on from JBARWQ010000063.1 coordinate 135,848, forward strand.
AGTCAAGGAAAGCCAGCGGATATTGTCATTTCCCGTACATCTGAAATAAAACTGGTTGACAAGAAAACTGGAATTACCCTCAGCACCAATAACATTCCTTACGGTTCAACACTGTATGTGAAAAATGGTGACAGCCTAAGTGCTGGCGATGTGGTATGTTCTTGGGATCCTTACAACGGGGTTATTATTTCTGAATTTGCCGGAAAAATCAAATACGAGAACATAGCTCAAGGGGTAACTTATCAAGTTGAAATTGATGAGCAAACAGGTTTCCAAGAAAAGGTGATTTCTGAATCAAGGGATAAAAAACGAATTCCAACTCTTCAAATTCTCGGAAAGAAAGACGAAGTTATCCGTTCATACAACTTGCCGGTTGGAGCCCACTTAATGGTTGACGACAATGAGAAAATCAAGATAGGAAAAATCCTTGTGAAAATTCCACGTAAGTCTGCCAAAGCTGGCGACATTACTGGGGGACTACCACGGGTAACCGAGCTTTTCGAAGCACGTAACCCTTCTAACCCTGCAGTAGTGAGTGAAATTGATGGTGTGGTTTCGTTTGGAAAAATCAAACGTGGGAACCGCGAGATCATTATCGAATCCAGATTGGGTGAATTGAAGAAATATCTTGTGAAGCTTTCAAATCAGATCTTGGTACAAGAGAACGATTACGTTCGTGCGGGTATGCCATTATCTGATGGGTCTATTACGCCGGAGGACATCCTTCGAATTGAAGGGCCTTCTGCAGTACAACAATACCTAGTGAACGAAGTTCAAGAGGTTTATCGTCTGCAAGGAGTGAAGATCAACGACAAACACTTTGAGGTGGTTGTTCGTCAAATGATGCGTAAGGTTCAGATCCAGGATTCGGGAGATACAACTTTCCTAGAAGATCAATTGGTCCATAAAGATGATTTTATGGATGAAAACGATAAGATATTTGGAATGAAGGTTGTTACCAACGCCGGGGATTCAGAAAATCTGAAAGAAGGACAGGTTCTCTCGCCACGTATGTTGCGCGATGAGAACTCACTGTTGAAAAGAAACGACAAAGTAATTGTAGAAGCACGTGATGTGATTCCCGCAACGGCCACTCCCATACTTCAGGGTATTACGAGGGCGTCGTTACAGACCAAATCCTTTATCTCTGCGGCATCCTTCCAAGAAACCACTAAAGTATTGAACGAGGCAGCTGTGGCTGGAAAAGTCGATACCCTAGAAGGCTTGAAAGAGAACGTAATTGTAGGACATAGAATACCAGCTGGAACCGGGATGCGTATATATGATACTATAATTGTAGGCTCCAAACAAGAATTGGAAGAAATGAACCGCGTAAAGCAAGAAGTGAATTATAACTAAATAAAGAAAAAGGTGCGTTTTGGAAAACGCACCTTTTCTATTTAAAATTAAAAGTTGTCTGGAGCCGACTATCTGGACTCTAACACCAGCCTGAAAAGTTGGCAGGTCTAATATATAACGTCTAATATCTAACATCTAAAAAACATGTCAGATCAAAAAAAACAAGCCCCTAAACCGGGACAAATTAATATAGAATTGGATGAAGCTGTAGCCCAAGGCATATACAGTAACTTGGCTATCATCAACCATTCGGTATCGGAATTTGTAGTGGACTTTGTAACCATTATGCCCGGCATCCCTAAAAGCAAGGTAAAATCAAGGATTATCCTTACGCCCCAACACGCTAAAAGATTTTTAAAAGCATTGGGCGAAAACGTAAAACGTTTTGAAAACAGCCATGGTGAGATAAAGGACTATGAGCAACCACCCATCCCTTTAAACTTTGGCCCTACGGGAGAAGCTTAAAGAAACAAAGACAAAAGGAATAAAGGCGTATGATCAATCGTGTGCTTTTTTTTGTAATGGATACTATTTAATAGTCCTATTTTTTCGTTCCCTTTTTCGTCGCTGCCTTTTCAAACTCACTCACAAAATGCAGTTTTACATTTGGATATTTTGACTGTGTCATTTGAAGGGAAAACGCCGAATCGGCGAAAAATACGAGTTGCCCGCGTTTGTCCTTTGCCAAAAACTTTGCTTTCACTCTTTTGAAATCTGCAAATTCCTCACTTTTAGGATCTATCGGATCTACCCAAGTAGCCTTGTGTACATTCAAATTCTCATACGAACATTTTGCTCCGTATTCGTGCTCCAATCGGTATTGTATAACTTCAAATTGCAGAGCGCCCACTGTGCCGATGACCTTTCTGCCGTTCAGTTCCAAAGTAAAAAGTTGTGCCACTCCTTCGTCCATCAACTGGTCAATCCCTTTTTCAAGCTGCTTGCTCTTCATTGGATCGGCGTTGTTGATGTATTTAAAGTGCTCAGGGGAAAAACTCGGAATTCCTTTGTACTGCATTTCTTCCCCTTCGGTAAGTGTGTCGCCAATTTTAAAATTGCCCGTATCGTGAATACCCACAATATCACCAGGATAGGAGATATCTACTATTTGTTTTTTTTCGGCAAAAAATGCATTGGGACTGGAAAACTTCATTTTTTTTCCTTGTCGTACATGTAAATAAGGGGTGTTTCTTTCAAAGGTGCCGGAAACTACTTTTATAAAAGCCAATCTATCGCGATGCTTTGGGTCCATGTTTGCATGAATCTTAAAGACAAACCCTGTAAATTCCTTTTCATCAGGTTTTACCAATCGGGTGTCGCTTTCTTTTGGGCGTGGGGTAGGGGCAATTTCCACAAAACAATCTAACAGCTCCCGAACCCCAAAATTGTTGAGCGCGGAGCCGAAAAATACCGGCTGTAGTTGTCCATTCAAATATTCGTTTCTATCAAAATCCGGATATACCTCATGGACCAGTTCCAGTTCCTCTCGAAGGACATTTGCAGCTTTTTCACCAATCAACGTGTCCAATTCCGAACTGCTCAAATCTTCTATCTCTATTGTTTCTTCGATATTTTTTCTACTATCCCCGCTAAACAGATTCACGTTTTTTTCCCACACGTTATAGATCCCTTTAAAATCATAGCCCATGCCAATTGGAAAGCTTAACGGAGTAACGCGGAGGTGAAGTTTTTGTTCAATTTCATCCAACAGGTCAAACGCATCTCTTCCTTCTCGATCAAGTTTATTGATGAAAACGATAATGGGAATGTTGCGCATTCTGCAAACCTCGACCAGCTTTTCGGTCTGTTCCTCGACCCCTTTGGCCACGTCGATTACTACAATCACGCTATCAACAGCTGTGAGGGTTCTAAAGGTGTCTTCGGCAAAGTCCTTGTGTCCGGGAGTGTCCAGGATGTTGATTTTGATACCTTCATACTCAAAAGCCAAAACAGAGGTAGCCACGGAAATCCCGCGTTGACGCTCGATTTCCATAAAATCGCTTGTAGCCCCCTTTTTTATTTTATTGTTTTTAACTGCCCCAGCCTCTTGGATGGCTCCCCCAAAGAGCAGTAGTTTTTCTGTCAAAGTGGTTTTCCCCGCATCGGGGTGGGCAATAATCCCAAAAGTCCGCCTTCTTTTTATTTCTTTCGCTAACGACATTTTCATATATATATATATGTCGGCAAAGATAAAGTTTGTTGATGGGAATAAAAGGATGGAGACGAAGTTAATCTCTTGTTTATGGATATTGCATAGATCGCCTCAAAACCACCCATTCAAATTTAAAATTTTCATAAGAAATTAACATTTGATGATTTATAAGCCATCTCTGAATTTTAATTGCGGTATTCATTCTTCATTTGGGGGAACGCCTCTTCTTTTTCCGTTTTTCTTACTTGAAAGCCCCTCGGACACCTTAAATTTAGATGAAGTACGTGTAAACACGTAGGTAATTCTCCTACAAATAATTCAGGTATTTAGCTCGATTTATGCCGTTCGCCGACAAATTTTCACATTTCGACTAATAGTTCTTTTTTCATATTCTTTAACACTTTTTCAACTCTATCTTTGAAGCTGTTAAAGTGCATGAAATTGATAGATTTTGGCATTTAACTCAGATTGATAAAAAATCTAATATTCTAGGTTATGAAAATAAAATACTTAAGACTGATAGCAAAATACTGGACTTTGGTTCTTAATAAGGAAGGACGAATATTGTTGTTCCTTTTTTTATTGGTGCTATTTAGTGCCCCCTCCTTTGGACAAACGGTAATCCATGAGTCTGCTCTAAAAACCTCTACGTCCTTTAATAAAAAAGGTGGTTTTAATTCAGATAGATTGAACTCATTATTATATGGCCTCCATGATGCAGCATATTTTAAGGATGGAAAAATGAGCTATTATGGAATATCTAGTCCAGTGGTCCTATTTGTGGATGTGGACCAACTTCAAAATATTTCTGGCCAGATAAACAAACTCATGCGAGTCGAGTTGGTTAAAATCTATATGAAAGGAAGAAGCCCAAGAACGATTAATAAGGAAGTTCTGGATGAACTTCCAAATTTAAAATACGTGTTTTTTGTTTGTGATAGATGTGGGGAATCGGAAATGACAAACTTCTTCCCTGTACGGGACGATGTTGTTAAGGATATCCTGATAATCTACAACTCAGAAACTACAAATTAATTCCCATAATTCGAAAATTTAAGAGGATGAAAGAAAATTACTTTACTGCGATAAAAAGTCATTACCTATTTTCGATAGGTATGCTCTTGTTTATATTATTAGGAAATAATATATCCGCTACTGCACAAGTTATTAAGGACTTTAAACAACGGACGTCCCAAAACACACCAAGCAAAAAGATATACAACGTAAAAGGAGATTTTACGCTGTTTGGGAATACCAACATTACTCTCCAGAATTATTCTGACGGTCAAGACAATAATAACGTAAACATGGTCTATGTGGATGTAGATGGGGATCAGAACACCTGGAACTCTTCCACGTCAGAATTGAAATTATCCACTGAGAATGGAGCTGATCCTGCTTGCTCCAATCTTATTTATGCCGGACTCTATTGGACCGGTAGAGCGGATATCAACGCTAGCCCAATGACATTTAATGTTACTAAGGATGTTTCCCAAACTGTTACCGTTAATGAGGATCAGGATGCTAAACATGGAGACGCAGTAAATTTCTCAACCTATAATTTATCGGTTTCCAGACAGGGCTCTTTTAATAATCGGTACCCTCGTTTTGATTTTACCACCTCCAGCTCTTCAGATAGATATAGATTTGATTATACCAATAATACTGGAAATAATAGGATCACACTCCAAATAGGGAGTGGTGCTACAAATAATGTTCCGGCTACTTTTACTACTTCTGGAAACCTAGAGACTGCCGTTTTCACTACACCGGTTGTTATAAACGACGGAGGGTTGGTGATTACTATTAAATCATTGATTAGAGATATCCGAACAAATGAAAGTGCATACAGTTATCAAAACTCTTCGGTAGCTAATCTCCATTTAAGTGGAACGGGAACTACAATTGTAACAGTAACAAAGACATTTGATAAACGGAAGGTATTGTTGAAAGGTCCTTCCGCAGGATCGTATTTCCCAGTTACTGCGAATGCAAACGATATTTATTATCCTAACAATACTAATGGGAATATGTATTCTGCTTATGCAGAAGTTACAGATTACGTTCAGCAACATGGTGTAGGTAATTATACGGTGGCCGATATGGCCGTCCGTGAAGGAAATGGTGGAAGTACTGGTTTTTACGGAGGCTGGGCCATGGTGGTAGTTTATGAAAACTCCAAAATGGCTAGAAGAGACGTAACCATTTTCGACGGCCATGCCTATGTACAAGGCAATACAACAACTAATTTTGAACTTCCTGTTTCAGGATTTAATGCTGTTCAACAAGGACCAGTTAATGTAAAACTTGGAGTGATAGCAGGAGAAGGCGATCGAGGTATCTCAGGAGATTATTTTGAGATCATAGATCAAAATAACCAATGGGTGCGATTGAGCCATGCTGGCAACACTACTAACAACTTCTTTAATTCTTCCATTTTTACTGGTGGAAATGCTCGGACCCCGAATTTGTTAAATAATTCTGGGATGGACATCAGCATGTTCGATCTGGACAACTCTGCGAAAAATCTTATTACAAACAGCCAAACGAGTACTAAGTTTAGATACGGAAGTAATCAGGACACCTATATTATTCCATTTATTGCGATGGCCATCGATGCCTATATTCCCGAACCGGAAGGTATTGATCAGGTTGTGACAATAAACGGTGTTCCAGCCGGTCCGAACCCTACCATTGAGCCGGGACAGGAGTTGGAGGTAAGCGTGGAAATCCGAAATAAAGGTGATGAGCCCATAGACAATACAGTAGTTACAATTCCCATTCCTTTTGGCTCTACCTTTGTCAGTGCATCTGGACAATATTTTGAGGGATTATCAGGCCCTCAGCCGTATTTCGACCCTAACGTGGGGGCTAGTGGAAGTATTGTATGGAATCTGGGAACGCTACCCATAAAGCCGAATTTTCCGTTACTTGCCAAATTGACCTATAAGCTCTCGGCAACAACAGATTGTTTAATATTAAGTACTCCTGGATGTGCTTTAAATATTCCCATTACGGGAGTAATAAGTGGAAAGGGAGCAATTTCTGGAGTTACTTTTTCGGATGTTTCTTTAATTCAGGGATATGAATCTGTAGGTAATTGTCAAGGCGAGCCGATAACTGAACCTATATTGATTGGAATTGATAAGGATGCGTATGTACAAGCTAATTGTGCGGGTGTTGATCCAGTTCAAGTTTTTACATTTTGTAATATCCAAGGTCAAAATATTCCTTTCCAGTCTATTAGTGGGTCGTTTCCAACTGGATCTCGATTTTATAACGAATATCCTATAACTTCTTCATCTATTGAATATACCATTTCATCTGGATTCCCATCTACTGTTGGAACTACCACTTATTATGCGGTACCGCCCAACTCTGAAACTTGTGTTTTCAAATTTAAAATTGATGTTACAGAAATAACTTCCGTTCCTACAACTCAAGACGTTGATTATTGTTTAGGTGAAACTCCGGTACCTCTGGTTGCTACACCTAGTGAATCGGGGCTTATTCTATATTTTTATACAGTAGAGACTGGCGGAACAGCACATCTAAGTTTGCTGCCCGATACGTCTACTGCTGGCACTTTTACATATTACGTTGCAGAAGGAATTTCTCCTCAATGTATTGGGGATAGAATTCCTATTACTGTAACAGTCCACGAATTGCCTAATGCTCCGGTTAGTACAGGAGATATTGAAGAATGTTCGGCTGATCCGATACAGACCCTTGATGCTAATGACGCGATTACGCTGCCTACTGGATACTTTCTTACTTGGTATGATGCTGCCACTAATGGAAATGTGGTTGCCAACCCAGTTTGGAACCAACTTGGCACAGTAACATATTATGCCCAATTGGTCGCTGATGCCACAGAATGTGGCAGTCTTGAGCGGACGGCAGTTACCCTTACTATTATTGAATCTCCCGCTGCACCAGTCAGTGGTGGAGATCAAGTGGAGTGTGCCGCTGATCCCATTCAAACCTTAACGGCAACAGCTACAGTTCCTTCTGGACAGACCGTTGTTTGGTATGATCAGGCCACGGGCGGAAGTATTGTCACTCCTATATGGAATTCATTAGGTTCCATAACCTATTACGCACAGGCCAATGTGGACAATGGCGGATGTGAAAGTCTTACCCGAACCGCGGTAGAACTCACTTTACTCGAGGCACCTTTGGTGGATACTCTAGCCGATGTGACTGCATGCGATAGCTATACTCTTACAGGATTGACCAACGGTAATTATTATACAGCTCCGGGAGGAACTGGAATGCCCTTGAACGAAGGTGATAAGATCACTTCTTCCCAGACCATTTATATTTATGCTGAAACGGGTACGACTCCAAAATGTACTGCCGAAAGCAGCTTTATAGTCACCATAAACGCTACACCTATAGTTGATGCTCCAGACGATGTAGCCGCTTGCGATAGTTACACTCTTCCTGGATTAACGCATGGAGCCTATTTTGCTAAAACAGGTGGGCAGGATCCTATAGCCGTTGGAACGGTTATCTCCGCCACTCAGACAATTTATGTCTATGCCGAGACTGGTACTGTCCCCAATTGTTTTGCGGAGAGCATTTTTGTTGTTACCATCAACGATACCCCCTTGGTTGACGCCCCTGCGGATGTTTCTGCTTGCGACAGCTACACGCTGCCCGCACTTACAAACGGGAACTACTTCACCGGAAGCGGTGGAACAGGCACTCCATTATTTGCTGGAGACAACATTACCACAACCCAAACGATCTATGTTTACGCGGAGACCGGAACTGTTCCGAACTGTTTTGCTGAAAACAGTTTCAAGGTTACCATTGACGAAACACCTTTGGCAGATAATCCAGATGATGTAACGGCCTGTGATGCTTACACTTTGCCTCCATTGGTGAATGGCGCCTATTTTGCCAGTCCAAATGGCCAGGATCCTATTGCTGTTGGAACCGTAATATCAGTTACACAGACTATCTATGTTTATGCTGGATCGTCTCCGACTTGTTTTACAGAGAACAGCTTCGTAGTTACCATAAACACTACACCTTTGGTTGACGCCCCTGTGGATGTTTCTGCTTGCGACAGCTACACGCTGCCCGCACTTACAAATGGGAACTACTTCACCGGAAGCGGTGGGACTGGTACTCCATTATTTGCTGGCGACAACATTACCACAACCCAGACGATCTATGTTTATGCAGAGACCGGAACTGTTCCGAACTGCTTTGCCGAGAACAGCTTTGTTGTTACTATTAATATTACGCCATTGGCAGATAGTCCTGAAGATGTTAGTGCTTGTGGTAGCTATACCTTACCAGCATTGGTAAATGGCGCATACTTCGCCAATCAGAATGGACAGAATCCTATTGCAGTTGGTACAATTATAGACGCTACTCAAACGATTTATGTTTATGCAGAAACAGGTACAACTCCAAATTGTTATACAGAAAACAGCTTTGTAGTAACGATAAATGACTGTGGTATTGAACTTGTAAAAATAGCTACTCCAAATAACCCACAAGGTTGTACTCCTGTAGCCCCAGGTGAGACAATTGCTTATGAGTTTAGAGTTTCAAACCCAATAGGAAATGCTCCTATTAGTAATGTTGAACTAAGAGATTTGCTAATAGATCCAACAAACAATCCTCTTCCTGGACCTGATAGTGGAGACACATCCAATCCTGGTATATTAGATGCAGGTGAAACTTGGGTTTATTCCGCTTCTTATACTGTAACACAACAAGATATAATAAATGGGCAGGTTCAAAATACAGCTACTGTAAATGGACAGGCTTTAGGTACAATCCCTTTTCCAGTTTCACAAACAGACACTGTTACGGTGAACTTATGTCAAAATGCTGAAATATCAATTGTGAAATCTAGCGCCAGTGCTACTGGAGATTGTATCTCATTTGAAGTTGGCAACACTATTGATTATAAATTTGTAGTAACTAATGAAGGTGATGTTGACATTACAAACGTCGTGATAACAGATCCTCTATTTTTAGCTCCAAACCCAATAGTTCCTATAGTACTAGTTTCTGGTGATGATGGGGATGGTGTTTTAAATGTTGGAGAAGTTTGGACATTCAACGCAACATATACAATTACTCAAGGCGATATTAATGCTGGTTCAGTTGTAAATACTGCAAAGGTAGATGGTAATTCAGCGTTGGGTGCAGTTGATACTGCCACTAGTAATACAGTTACAGTATTTATTTGTACCAATTCGAGCATCGCCCTTATCAAGGAGGCCGATATCGTAATAGACCCGACCACTGGCTGCTACGCGGTCGAGGTTGGCGGCACGATCAACTATACCTTTAAGGTTAAGAACACCGGAAATGTTACGTTGACCAATGTTATGGTCACCGATCCAGGCGTTACCGTCACCGGCGGTCCCCTTGCCAGCTTGGCACCGGGCGCTGAGGACACCG
>JBARWQ010000064.1:0-2493 GCA_049646885.1 Aequorivita sp.
GTATCGCTCAGCAATCAGTTCCTTTGCATTTATTGACTTTCCCATAATTACTTTTCTTTAAGATATTCTTCTAATATTTTTTCGGCTTGTTTTACCGCTTTTTTATAATCTTTTGTGGATTTTTTTAGTAATCCGCATAGACAAACGGCTTTGGTGGATTCTGCGAAATTCAGATGGTCTATTGCGAAAATTATAATTCGATATTCATTACCTGCTTTAATTCGCAATTCATAAAATTGTGTCGATTGCAGTTTTTTAAGGAAGTTGGTGTTTACAACTTTGACCTCTCCAATAACTTCAATGAGTTGGAAGAATTTAAGCGAAACTCTTTCGCCTTGATTGTCTATAAATTCCAGACATTCTTCTGTAATATCGATTTCTCTCATATTACAAATGTAACGAATTAGTTACAATTTTGTTTCAATCTGTTTGATTTTTTTAAAAGACGGGATTTTCTTCAGCATGAAGCACAACGTTTCGTGTATGAGCAGTGGCGTGGGACGTCACGGACAATTGCAAACAGGTACTTGCTATTGGAAAATCCGCAGGATTTTCCAAGTAGACGAGGACAAGCCATTGATTATACACATTGTGCCTGTTGCACAAGTTAAGTATTTTCCGTAACTTCATGCCATGCAAGGAAAAAAGATATACCAGGAAAAACTCTTCAACTCTTTCAGTCTCAGCTCCCGTGTTCCTGAGAATAATTTCTACCGTCGCCTGAAGGGTGCGTGCAATTTTGATTTTCTATATAAACTTACGGAAGACTTTTACGGCTCCAGCGGACAGAAGAGCATCGATCCCGTTGTATTCTTCAAACTATGCTTGGTTGGCTATTTAGAGAATATCATCAGTGACCGCAAACTTATTGACCATTGTTCTATGCGCCTAGATATCATGTATTTTGTGGGTTATGACATTGATGAGGAATTTCCCTGGCACAGCACCATCAGCCGGACGCGCCAATTGTTCCCGGAATCAATTTTTGAGTCTGTCTTCACAAAGGTCCTTCAGCTTTGCATTGAAAAAGGAATGGTCGGCGGACATACCCAAACTATAGATTCTGCTCCTGTCAAGGCCAATGCTAGTATGGACAGCCTTGAGCTCAAGGTTCCCCAAGAAGATCTTGAGGGCCACCTTCGCCGCGTTCGCCATTTCAGTGCGATGGACAGGGAACAGCCCCTGCGCCAGTCCAAGGAAAATAAGGCCGATGACAACCAGCGCAGGATCACCGCAAGCCAGAAAGAACTTGATGCCATAGAGAGCCGGACCAAGCGCTGGAGCAAGGACCAGGACCAGCGTCCGGGAGCAGGCAACAAGGGAAGCAAGTACACCAGCAACAAGACCCATTATAGCCCCACGGATCCCGATGCGCGCATAAGCGTAAAACCCGGGAAGGCCAGGAAACTAAATTACCTGAGCCAGCTCAGTGTAGATACGGCGCACCACGTAATAACAGATATTCAGGCATACCACGCAGACGGGAAGGACAACCAGCAGTTGGAGGACATTGTAAAGCGCCTCCAGGGCCGTCTGTGGCGGGAAGGCCTAGTACTTAAGAATTGTGCGGCAGATACAGGCTACAGCAGCGGAGAGAACTATGCATTTTTAGAATCCCGCGGGCTCAGGAGTTTTATCCCGCCCCACGGCACCTACAAGGGCGGTCCCGATAATTTCAGGTATATAGAGGACGGTGATTACTATCTGTGCCCTATGAATAAAGTAATCCCATTTAAAAAAGTATTTCTTGACAGCCGCACACAGACCAAAAAGAAGTCGTACCGGGCATCGAGCCCACTATGCAAGGGATGTCCCCTTAAAGCAAGCTGTTTGGGGAAGGTAAATGAGAAACAATTCAGCGTGACCTATTACAGGGCAGAATATGAACGCAACGCAGCACGTGTAACAAGTAAGGAAGGACGGTATTTAAAGAGCAAAAGACAGAGTACGGTGGAGCCAGTCTTTGGCACACTCACTCAATTTATGGGACTCCAGAAGATCAACACCATAGGAATACGGCAAGCCAATAAGGTAATGCACATGTCCGCAATCGCCTATAATCTGAAGAAGTACTTGAAATTTGATAACAAACGAGTAAAAAGTGGGGCGGGAAGCCTTGCTTTCCTTTTTTTACCCAAATTCTTGCTCCAGAAATGGATTGGCTCCTTTTTAAGGAACCCAAATTCCGTCCATTTTCTAGCCTGACCAAAAACCAAAACCGCTTATCCCGAAGCTTCGGGAGGCTTAAATAGATTTGATTTTGGAGAAATTAGAGGGTTGTGCAACGGTTACCATTGTTGAACTAAACCTAAAGGTAGCTTCACGGGACAGTTACCTCACGATTGGCTACCTTTAGGATAGGATTTATCTAATACTCAATATTATGAAAAAAAAATGACACCCTTATCCAAAGGGCAATTATTTCCGTTCCAGAGTTTGCAACACTCTACCACAAACTCAAACGATCTGTTGAACTCGCTGGCAAAAGCCAAA
>JBARWQ010000065.1:0-11392 GCA_049646885.1 Aequorivita sp.
TTTGGCTTTAACGCTCTTTTATGTTTTAGGGGGGTCAGCATCCGCCGGAATGACAGATTTAAATGCTTAGGGGAACACCTGTGATTTTAGTGTTCCCAGGGAGGGTCAGCTTGCTCCGGAATATCCAATTTAGAAAAAATAGAAGAACATTTACAAATAACACAAGTTCCCTTAAGTAATTTACAAGGACTGAATAATTTGCAATCTGTAGGTAATTTTCTTATTGGTTATATGTCAGATCTCTCGTCATTCGATGGACTTGATAACCTAACTAGCATTACAAATATCTTGGTAATCAGAGGTTGTTGGAACATTGTAAACTTAAATGGTCTCGAAACCTTAAATCCGTTGGAAGGGTTTAATAATGGTTTAGTAATTGTTGAAAACACCTCTTTAAATGACTGTTCTGGTTTAGACTGCTACTTTTTTAGCGAAGAATTTAGAGATGGTAGATTATCTTATCAGGTTCAACCCAGTCTTTATCCATCAATTTTAGAGAATTGTGGCATTGATTTATCCAATGACGATTTTACATATAAAGATATTCGTATTTACCCAAATCCCGCAGAAACCACGATTCATATTGATAGTGATCAACAAATCCACCAAATTGATATTTTCGATTTGTTTGGAAGATTAGTAAAACATAAGATCTCAGATTTTGAAAGCTTTGACCTATCTAATCTATCATCGGGCGGATATATTATGCAAATCCATTTGGCTTCAAACTTAGTTCTAAACCATAAATTAGTTATTAGATAGGGATTTGTTTAAAGAGTACTAATACAGATATTTCTTTTCATCAATAAATGGTAAATGTGAGCAACTGGTTACGATGTTTGGGTTGAAAAAGAAGAGTTTAATAAAGACTACACCCAACTAAAAGCCACCTTAAAAGTGGAGTATCACGCCGACAAACCTTTTTCACTGATAGCCTGTCTCAACCCCGAATATTCCTATGATGTGTACTGGAATGATAAAAAGGTTTCACACAAAGAATTTAACAAAGGAACTTTGAGCATTACAATCACAGGTGATGGGGTTTCACTGTGGGTGACTTGAGAATCGAAAAGATTAAGGTCTAAATAGCCTATTCTATTTTATTTCTTGTATCCCAAATCAATTGTCCCATAGTTTCGGGGAGATTCTTGTTTTATATTAGTTTGAATCGTTCTATGCGAGGATCTAACGCCCTACTCCTTACCTTTTTGCTCCAAAGGATAATTCTTATTTACAACATCATAAAGACTATAAATTAATTTGGCCACCATTTATCTTTTTTTTGATTTTATGATAAACCCAGCATTCACTGCAAAAGAGTGATATAATTAATTGTATTGAGACTCAGATCCCGAAAGGGAAGAACGGCAATTATGAGTTTGACTTTTTTTCATATCTTTATTGGCACAATTTCAGATAAACCCTCCATTATAAGAAAGGGAACTTGTGTATGAAGAGGTTCTATGATAACCCCATTCAATATTTTGGATGATACTATAAATTTTTTCTCTGCCGCCATATGTTAAACCATAATTTTTTCCGGAAAATTTCCGCTTCCAATGAACTTACCGCCCTGTACACAGATATTATGAGAATTTGTAATCTCTAATATTCCATGACCATGCTTGTTAGTAAATAACTTGGCATTCTTTTCCAAATAAAATTTTATGTTAATACCACCAGATATAATCATGAAATCATTGATTAAATAATTACCTGCGGGAAAAAAATTTCACCACCTACAACCGTTCCTATGGAACTTGTTAAGCTATTAATTGCATTTTGAATGAAAGAGCTATCATTTATTATACCATTGCCAATTGCACCAAAATCTGTTTCAACATTGATTGGCATAAATTTTTTTTAAAAAAATCCCTTTGTTTAGATACTATTAATTTTAAAGTAACTTTGTTTCATAAACTTTTAAACAATGTCAGTTCGCAAAACAATAAATTCAGTCTTAAAAAAAGGGATAAGCAATTTTAATTTTATCGCCAGAAGCAAGGTAAATGGCAAATCTTTTAAAATACCTATTCTTGGAAATGTAGGAATATCCAACTTATCCATCAGTGAACAGTGGATGGTTGAACTGCTTAAAGCTCTTTTAAAGATAGACGCCAATAAATTTGTTGATGTAGGGGTAAATGTTGGACAAACTCTTTTAAAGTTGAGAAGTGTTGACAGTACAATAGAGTATTTGGGATTTGAGCCCAACCCAACTTGTATATTTTATGTGAACAAACTTATTAGAGTAAATGCAATCCAAAACACTTCGGTTTACCCTGTTGGAATTTCGTCGAAAAGTGGATTGGGCGAGCTTAATTTCTATTTTGAAAGTGAAACAGACGGATCTGCATCAATTATTGAAAATTTCAATAACCAAAAGGTTAATCGCAAAGAGTATATTCCATTGTTCGCAATAGAGCATTTAAAGGATAAAGTTAACTTTAATGGAATGTCAATTCTTAAAATTGATGTTGAAGGCGCCGAACTTGAGGTTATTAAGAGTTTTAGGGATGAGATAGTCAAAAACAATCCTTTTATACTCATGGAAGTATTGCCGATCTATGACGAAGCTGAAAACCCTGAACGGTTGGATAGACAAAATAAACTTCAAGAACTTCTTACCGAACTTGAATATACAATGTTTCGCATAATAAAAGAAAAAAAGGAACTTTTAGGTTTACAAAAACTACAATCTATTGAAGTTCATTCCGATATTAATAATTGCGAATACTTGTTCGCACCTACAACGAAGTGTGAAAATTTGAATTCTACACAGTTAGTTTTAAAGAAATAAAAACAATTCAGATTTTATTTTCGAATCAAATTGTTTACCGTAACGCAATTTTTTTTAATGCTAATATTTAAAAAACAGTAGCTTTGCGGATAAATTCACTTTTTAACGTAACCGCAAATTCCAGAGTTGAAATTTATATATCAAATAATATTAATTGTTCTTTTTTTAACCGTCAGTACTCAGGAATTCAGCGGTTTAATGGCAATCTGTCTTTTGTTATTGCTTGGAGGAGCTTGGGTAGCGACTAAAAAGGGCAAGCTGGAAATTCCACATTATGTAATAGTCATTGCGTGCTTTTACATTCCTTTTCTAATATTGGGCCTCATAAACCGACATCCAAGCCCTACGATAGATATAAAATTCCAGTTTTATGGGGTTATGTTTTATCTGTTTCTAGTAAATGTCAGAAGTCTTAATATTCTGCGATTACTCTTTGTTTTAAATGCAGTAGTCTGCATCGTTTATATACTTATCTATTTGGGCTTTGTGCCTAGCTTTTGGCACACCGACACAACTGGGAAGGGAGGACGTGTATACGGACCGGCCATCATGCCTATTGTTCTTATTGGATTTTATTATCTATACAATAGAATGTCCTTTGACCTGCCCTTGGCCATATCATGGATTTTTGCCTTGGTTTATTTATTCCTCACTTCCAATTTAATGAACCTAGTTACTGCAGGGGCATTGCTTTTACTGATTATTATTAATGTGAGAAAGCTTTTTCAACCTGCTTTTATAGTCGGCTTTTCTTTGTTAGTGGTTGTTTCAATAGCGTTTTTTAATTCAAATTTTGTGCCGGACGCAATTAAGGAAAAATTACCCTACGTCCTTAAACCGTGGGAATATGCGAGTTTAAAAATTCGAATACAGGATTTAAACACGGCCCTGCTGACAGAAAATTTCACATTGACCGAAAAGATAATTGGGCAAGGTTTTGGAGTAAATACAACCGTATATCGTGAGAATGAAATAGCACAATATTTTAGCGGGAAATTTACATTCCAAGAAATTGATAATGGCTTTTATTATATCTACCACCGTGGAGGTTTTTTATTGCTGACTCTGTTTATAATTGCCCACATTTATCTGTTTTATAGAATACCCTCTTTCAAGGCAAAAATGGGATTTATCATAGTGGTAGTTTTCACAAACCTGCTTTCTATACATTATTTCACAAATGTTTTCTACTTATTGATCCCTTTTCTAATTCTTGAAACTCCGAGCCGCAAAACAACGCTTCTTTCTAAAAACATGGTCGATGAACAATAGCTTGTACGTTATCCCTAATTTGGATAAAATTACCGGAGGATCTATTACCCGGATCAACCTGTTTAAAAAGATTTTTCAAAATAAGGGGGATAGAATAATCGAAAAAGGGAATAAACTTAAATCTATATTCCACAAACAGGAGGTTTGTTATGTTGAAACAGCGACAAATAGAATTGGAACTGTGGATTTAGTGTCTCTTTTCTTTTTAAAATTCAGATCTGAAAAAGTAATTGTTTTTATCCGTGATATTTACATCGAACTCTTTCCGGAAGATTATAAAGGGTTCCGGAAAAAAATAACTTTCTATTTAAATAAACTGAGCAATTTTTACCTCACGTGGATTTCAACTTCTATGGTATTCCCCACTGAGAAAATGGGTGAGGTTTTCTTTGAGAAAAACAAGTCTTTCCCAAGACGACCTTATTCCGATTTGCCGCCTGGAACCTATGATATCACGGAAAATGTGTCGCCCCCTGATTTTTCACAAAAGCTGGGTCTGCTTTACTTGGGAAGTATAGATTATAGAAATTCAGGCATTGAGAATTTTATTGCATTCTCCCGAAAATACCATGAAAACTATAATTTCTATGTGCTTTCAGGAGCCTCAAATATTTCTGAAATTGTTCAAGCGACAATTATTCAAGCTTCCAGAATTCCCCGTGCTGAGATCGCTAAATTTATTGAAAAAAACAATATAGCCTATGCACTTCACACGCGGCCACGTAATATATATGACGATCTTACGT
The DNA here is from genome assembly GCA_049646885.1 of Aequorivita sp. Classification (GTDB taxonomy): domain Bacteria; phylum Bacteroidota; class Bacteroidia; order Flavobacteriales; family Flavobacteriaceae; genus Aequorivita. The sequence continues at coordinate 4,819 of JBARWQ010000065.1, forward strand.
TTCCAATTAAAGCGTTTGATTTCTTAAGTTTTCAACTTCCTTTTTTTTCTGAAAGACATATTCCACTCGAAAATCTTTTGAGCAACGATTATCCTCTTTTTGCATCTTTTGATCACCTTGATGTGATACATCAAAAAATTGAAAGTATTGATGCAAAGCAATATAATGAATTGCTTCTATTTCTAAGAAAAATAGCTCTTGACAATACGTATGATAAAAGGTATAAGAAGTTACTGGAACAGTAGTTCGCCACAGCGGATTTTCTTTGAAGCCAGCACTTGTCTGTTTGTCGCCACTTTGCCTTTGTGGGATAATCTGAATACTATCGTGCTTTGGTTTTTTGTTGCATCTTCGGTTTTGTTATTAAAACCAAAAGAACGCTTGCGGAATCTTAAAAAAAACAGGGTCACCTTTTATTTTTTACTCGCTCTTTATTTACTGTTTGTCTTGGGTTGGTTTTTGTCTACCGATGTGAAAATTGCGCTTCGTAGTATGGAACGCACTTTGACCTTGGTCTTGATCCCATTGATTGTATTTTCCCATAAACGAGAAGATTTTAATCTAAAGAGAATCTATATTTCTCTGGGTTTGGGACTTTTTGTGGGAATGGTAATTTGCTGGATATTTATAATTGAATCGATTTTAACCAACGCAACCCCGTGGGTACAGGCCGGCTATTTTTTTAAATGGATATACACCGGTTGGAATGCTTTAAAACCTTTGGGTGGCCATCCCAGCTATTTTGCCGTATTGCTCGTGATTTTTATTCTGGGAGTCATAAGAATGCCAGAATTTATCAATTTGAGAAAAAACAAATTGAAGCTCAGTTTCTTACTCGCTCCTTTCTTTCTTTTTTTGATTGAAACCAGTAGCAGAATTGGAGTGATCTGTTTGATAATAATGATAATGGTGACCATATTTAAAAAATTAGAAATCAAAAAGATTTTCTATCTAATTGGTTTAGTAGCTCTCTTGGCGGTGTTAGCGATCAAGTTTGATTATCTGGGTTCAAAATTCGCCACCATTGTGGATACAAAAGGAAACGTAACTTTGGACAGATACCCAAGATGGACGGCCATCCTATCCGAATTTAAAGATCAGGGGAATTGGATCCTTGGGGTTGGTAGCGGAGACTCTCAGGTGCTGTACGATTCGGTTTATCGCAAAGGCGGTTTTACAATAGCTCTAGAAAACCACTACAACGCCCACAATCAATATCTGGAGTTTTTAGTGACCAATGGGATTTTAGGCTTGTTGGTTTTTATAACGGTTTTAATCGTTTTTTATAAGAAAACATTATTAAGAGGTGAGGCTCTGAGTTTTTTTATTATAATAGTCCTATTTTCAGTTTCAGAATCCATTTTCGGAATGAGTAAAGGGGTTTTTATTTTTGCTTTCTTCTATTCCTTTTTCGTGCTTTGGTATTCAGACAGAAATCAAAAGGAGGGGATGTTAAATGAATAGGGCAAAATTCAACGTTCCAACAGTAAAAGTGAGCGAAATTTAAATATTTCTTTCTGGTGGGAAAGGAATTCTAAACTAGCATAATTAAGTTTAAGAGAGTTATAACAAATGAAAGTTTTCCTAATATCAAACATGTATCCTTCGAAGAAAGATTCTATTTTCGGAGTTTTTGTCAAGAATTTTAAACGAGAGCTCGAAAGTAAAGGAGTCGTATTTTCTGCCATTTCCGTCATTAATGGGAAAAAACCGAATAATTTTCAAAAACTATTTGCTTATCTAAAATTCTATCTTTCAATTTCTTATAACTTTCTTTTTAAAAAATATGATCTGATCTATGTTCATAATATGTCCCATACTTCACCCATATTAGCACCTTTACTTTTTATCTTTAAGAAAAAAAGACCACTGGTAATGAATGTTCATGGAGACGACGTTACTGGCTCCAAGGGTAAAAAGATTGATATTTTAAACAAATACGTTTTAAACAGAACGGAATTGGTGGTAGTTCCATCGGACTATTTCAAAAGCACAATGTTTGAGAATTATCCCTTTTTAACGCCTGATCAAGTATTTACTTCCGCCTCGGGTGGTGTGGATAATTCCAAGTTCTATCCCCTTGAGGAAGAAATCAACCCAATACCCATAATTGGGATGGTATCCAGAATTGATGAAGGAAAGGGATGGGATGATCTTTTAAAAGCCTTGAAACTTCTAAAGGAAAAAGGAATAAAATTTAAAGCTTTAATTGCTGGTCAAGGTCTTCAGGAAAAAGGGATGAAGAAAATGATCTTGGACTTTAATCTGGCAACTGATGTTGAGTTTCTAGGGTTGGTAAAGCAAGAACAGCTGGTTCATCTATATAATAAAATGGATATTTTTATTTTCCCAACCAAACGGGAGGGAGAGAGTTTGGGACTAGTGGGCTTGGAAGCGATGAGTTGTAAAACACCCGTGATTGGTGGAGATATTGGGGGATTGAAAACCTATATTAAAAATGGAGTGAATGGCATGCTCTTTCAGCCTGGAAATGTTTTGGAACTTGCTGAAAGTATTGAAAAATATCTTAACTTTTCTTCAAAGGAAAAAACGGATATGAAAAATGCCGCTTTTGAAACCGCAAAGGATTATGAAAGTAGTTATGTAATAGAAAGATTACTGCAGCAATTAAAAAAAGTATGTATCGAAAACTAACATTGGTTATTTACTATAGTATTTTTTACCATTTGCCCCATTCGAGGTTTATTTCGTTTACGAGAACACTTAGGGTTTGGTATGTTTCAAAAATACTTAAGGTGATGACCTATGACAAAAGGAGTTTCTTGGAACATAACGTCTATATCTCTGATTGTAAAAATCTAAAAATAGGACATAATTGCCAAATCAATGAAAACGTTTTTATTCAGGGAGCCTATATTGGTAACAATGTTTTAATAGCCCCCAATGTTGCAATTTTAAGTGTGGCACACAAGCATGACAGTACGGAAATACCCATAGTGGAACAAGGAGAAACACTTCCAAATCCGCCAATAATTGAAGATGGCGTATGGTTAGGCAGGAATGTGGTTGTAATGCCTGGTATTATTATCGGGAAGGATTCTATAATTGGCGCTGGTGCTGTACTCACCAAAAATGTTGAGCCTTATTCGGTTATGGGTGGGGTTCCGGCGAAACTTATTAAATCTAGGAAATGAGAGGACCAATTTTAATCTCAATTTTTTTACTGCTAACTACTTCCTGTTCGAAGAATAGGGAGCAAAAACTACTTTTCGTAATTGCTGGGCAGAGTAATGCAATGGGCGTAGGGGATTCCACAAAATCAGTTTATAAAGAACTTCCCTGTTTCGAATATAATTCATTAAAGAATTCATTTGTAGTCTTAAAAGATCCAGTGGGGCAGGATGACCTAGGTTTTTCGATTGCAAAAACAGGAAGCTTTATTCCAGCGTTTGCGTATAAATACGCAGAATTAACAAAACGTGAAGTAAATGTGGTTCAATGCGCGAAAGGAGGAAGCTCTTTGAGTGTGAAAGCTGAAACAAAGGATTGGGGGAATTGGGACAGAAAGGGTAAATTATTGCAAAGCAGTTTTGAAAAGATTGATCTTGCTCTGTCAGCCGCAAATATGAAAGGAAGCCTAAAAAATCAAATTACGGCTATAATCTGGTCCCAAGGCGAAAATGACGGAGAAGCCATAGGTAAGGGGTTTTTGACTGCGGGAGAATATAAGATGGATTTAAAAAATCTAATTTCAGCATACAGGGAAAGATATGGTACAAGCCTACCATTTATTATAATTGAAACGGGAAGACATTCCAATTGTAAAGAATGTGACGAGGGATACGCTGTTGTTAGACAAATTCAGCAAGATGTAGCCGCCGAAGATACTCATACCTACATCGGCTACAACGAAACCAAGGATTTTATCGAAAGGGGCTGGTTGAAGGATCCAGTACATTACAATCAAGAGGCCTTAAATGAGATCGGTGAAAAGTTAGCCAAGTTCATGGTTTTAAATAAAATAGAGTCTAATCTTCCTAGATAACTGATTCTTTTTGTAATTTAACAGCATTAATGTTATTAGATTTTAGGAATTATGAGACTTTCAATATTTTTTTATCAATGTGTTTGCTTGTTTCAAGTTGTTCCAAAAAGGATGACAATCGAACGCTAAGTCAATTAATAATAACGAGCTTCTCTCCTATGGAGGCTTCAATAGGCGATGAGATAATATTTCTTGGAGAAAATATTGACGTTTCTACGGAATATTCCATTTTCTTCAATGGAGTTGTAGCAACTACTGTACAAAACTTTCCTACCGAATTAAGGGCAATTGTTCCTCAAGGCGCATCTACTGGAAATATCACTATAAGGTATGGAGAAACTATTTTGGATGTTGGAAGTCTAACAATTCTTGAATTGCCAGAATTGATAATTACGAGTTTTTCACCAATGGAAGCATTTATTGGCGATGAGGTTACATTTATAGGCGAGAATATTGATCCTGAAATTACTTATATCGTTTCTTTCAATGGACTCGAAGGTGAAACCACTAGCGTTACAGAAACTGAAATTGTTTCGATAATTCCAGAAGGAGCTACTTCTGGGGAGGTAACAATTTCTTATGGGAATATGACTATCAGCGTTGGTACGATCGAAATAATAATAGAACTCGATAAATTATATGGGTTTTCGCATGTTAATCCGTGTTCGCTCTCAAAAATATACAACTTGGACATTAATAGCGGAGCTGTATTGGATGAAATAGCCGAAATCTATGCTTCAGGGTGCGACTCCTATATTTCCACTAATTTTTATAGAGCGGGAAATGTTTTTATATATATCTATTCTGAACGTATATCACAAGGGATGCATAATTATACGGTAGCCTTGATTAAGGATTTTAATTCTGGAGTAACATATAGCTGGGTCTTAGATAGGGGTGATCCAGTGACTACTAAAAATTTATTGGCCCCACATGATAATAAGATTTATTATGTATATCGGGAAAATGTAGATAAGGTATACGATTTAAAAGTATCAAATTTAAATGGATCTGGTGCTGCGATTGTATATAGATTCCCATTTGAACGCACTTATGATTTTAAATATTCGAATTTTTTATCCTCTACTAATGAATTGGCGTTATTTGCAACAGATGAAACTGGACAAAAATTGTTTTTAAAAGTAAATGTAGAGACATCTACACTTACAACCCATAATATTTCTGATGAATATTCGAAAATTTTTATAACCAAAACTGAAAGAATCTTTGGAGTAAAATCTTTAGGAAACGATCACGAAATTGTTGAGATTGACAAAATAACAGGAAATGTTTTAGCCACAATAGCCAATATTCAAGCTGGGGACCTTAGAAGTATAGATTATTCCATTTCGTCAAATAGCATCTTTGCATTACTTAATGGCCACAGTCTTTATAGGTTAAACCTTGATAATGGGAACTCAAGTACCATCGCTTTGGATCTCGAAAACCATAGAGATTTTAAAGGAATATATTTAAACGATTAGTTTTTGGTAAACACTATCTTTGCAGACTAAAAATTTATTATGGGTTCTGAGAGGATAATGATGCTCAATGTCTACGTTGATAATTTGTCAATGGAAGAAACTGAGGACCGGATTTATGATAGTATCAAGAATAAGTATCAAATCTTTCATAGCGGTATAAATGCCGTAAAAGTCGTTGATGCCCAATCTGATAAAGCATTTCGGGAGGGCATGAACGAATCGGATATTATTAACCCGGATGGACAGTCTGTAGTATGGGCATCCAGATTTTTAAGAACTCCTTTAAAAGAAAGGGTTCCAGGAATAGAGTTGATGGAACGGCTTGTTGCAAAGGCTCAGGAAAAAAAATACACTATCTATTTTTTGGGGGCATCCGAAGAAGTTGTTAGTTCTTTGGTGAAAAAATATTCGGAAATATACAGTCCCTCAATTATCGCGGGATATAGAAATGGTTATTTTTCTGATAAGGACGAGGAAGAAATAGTTTCGGACATAGTTCAAAGTAATGCGAATATTCTTTTTGTAGCAATAACCTCTCCCAAAAAGGAAATATTTTTACACACACACAGGGATGCTTTAAGAAACGTCAATCTCATAATGGGAGTAGGAGGCAGTTTTGACGTAGTAGCTGGAAAAGTAAAAAGGGCTCCAGTTTGGATGCAAAAATCTGGTCTGGAATGGTTCTATCGCTTTCTGCAGGAACCTAGAAGAATGTGGAAACGATACCTGGTTGGAAATACCAAATTTATCCTCCTAGTACTAAAAGAACGGTTTACGAAATAACGATTATGCACCCCACTAGCTATACAACAAACCATAAACAACAAATTCCAAGCACCACAAGCACCAAGCACCAAGCACCAAATTCCAAGCACCAAATTCCACCATCCAACCCACAACCCACTACCGACCACCGACAAACCATAAACAAAAAATTCCAAGCACCAAATTCCCAATTCCTGTCAGTTCATAATATAGGTTGACACGAAGTTTAGTTTATAACTTTGTAAATTTACACAAAATGAAACTAGACCGGAAAGTACGGCGTACGTTCAGTACAGCTTTTAAGAAGGAAAAGGTAGGC
>JBARWQ010000066.1:0-17720 GCA_049646885.1 Aequorivita sp.
TGTACGGTACTGAAACCATTGGAGTTAAGGATAATGTTTTAGCTGGTTTCAATTACTATCCAAACCCAACTACAGAGTTCCTCCATATTAGTGCTGCGAAAAATATTGAGGCCGTAGCGGTTTATAACCTATTGGGCCAGAAAGTGATGACCAATAATATTGGCGCCACTTCTTCCGATCTTAATTTGTCTGGTCTTGCTGCCGGTACTTATATGATGAAGGTAACTGTTGAAGGACAGACCGGAACCTATAAGATTGTTAAGAACTAAGTTTTAGTCTTCTAGATTAAAAAGAAAGACTGCCACGGAGGGCATTGAAAAAGTCCCTCTCAAAGTAAAAGTGAATAAAAAGGAGTGTGAACCACAGTGTTCTCGCTCCTTTTTTTTCATATTTATTACTGGTTACCATATACAGGGTATGTTATTACAGCGGCAAAAAATACAATTAAGTGCGCATTCTTATCTATAAGATCTAATTGTACCGAAAGAGAATGCCCTCCTAAAAAATCAATGAACTGATCGATTTTTCCTTTATCCGTAATGAATGGGCTAACAAATAGTATTGAAAACAACGGCCGTAATGTAGAGAGTCCAATCCGGATGTTCAGATACCTGTTGCTGAAAACGATCTTTGGGGTCTCGAATGTTGATGTGGGGTAGAGCGTTCCCGTTTTGATATGTCCTTCAGACATTTCCTTGAAATGGTACCAGTGGGAGGTGTGTTCAACGCAAGTTCCCTAAGGAATTTAGGAAGTTGCTGCTTAAGGACATCGATCTGTAGCATTTTCTGATGCTCAGGCCGAATTCAGGTTACAAAGAAAACCTGATATATTTGAAATTCACAACCGTTACCCTATCTGAAATTGGGATTCCTGTATCTGCAAGATTTCCATTTTGGCTTCCTCCAAATCCATTCCAAATTGAAATCTATTTCCAATTACGTAGTTTGATACCAAAACACCGTAATGCTCAATGCCATCCAAAAGATTATTGCTGAATTTTTCCCAAGATTTAAAATCACGAGTAGATGGCGAAGAAACTCGTTCTATTTCCTTTTTCAGAAAATCAATATATAGCTTGAGTTCCGTAACAAACATCGAAGCTCGATTGGGTTTTTGCATAATATCCTTGCGACCATAAATATGATCGGTCATCTCACGAAGGGTAGTAAGCTTCGAGAAGTTCACAATGTTCGGGCCGGGACATATAGTCACGGCGGTCAATTTTTTCAAGAAAGGCTCACTATAACTAACGGGTGCGGCATTGCTCAATCCTATACAAAGACATTCCTTGCTCAGCACGTCCTCTCTTTGTCGGGTATATTCCTCTTCCGGAAGATCCAAAGTTTTCAACTGTTTCAGTTTCAGCTTTTGATATTTGGTGGAAGCGGTACAGATAGGCGTTTTGGTAAATTCGGTGTTCGATTCCAACAGTTTTTCCGTACACGGACTGCCTGGCTTATCTCGTTTAATTCTATCCAAACGTTCTATTTCCGCAGTGGTTCCTTTTAGGTAATTGAATTCAACGCCCAGTGGAGAAGCCTTGCTGCGGACCACGTCATTTTCTTTGGACTTCACCAACAGTTCCAGCGTATTGTCATCAACGGTAGTTGCTTCAGGACATAGTAGAAACGGAGTGCCCCAGCCGGTGCCATCAGCCTCATAGTAGTTCCGCAATAGATTGTCTTCTTCACTAGTTCCAATCCCACCTTGTACGGTAACCCTTATTGGATGGGGTTTGGCAAAACCTTCTTTACCTTTTGCTATAATGGCCGGATTGTAAAGTTCGAATAGACTATCCTGCAGCTCTTGCTTTTTCTCTTTAAATTCCTGAAGAATTGGGCCCATAAGCAAACCTTGCGTTGCAAAAACATGTCCACCACAATTCAAACCGGACTCAATTCGGAATTCACTTACCCAAATTCCTTTTTTAGCCAAATATTTTCCTTGTATCAATGCCGAACGATAATCGCTCACCTTGATAATTACTTTTTTATGGAATTTACCCCATGCATAGGCGTCAAATGCCAAAAATCCTTCCATATAATTATATAGGCGGGGATTCATTCCCGCGGAGAGAATCAATGATGAATTACTTAAGTCGCATTCAGCATATCCTTTTAAGGCAGTAAGCGCATCAGAACCATTTTCAATTGGTTTCTTATGCTTATCCAATTGGTCCTTGTCCACTTTGGTCATAATATTGACCTCTATAGCTCCTGGTACTAGATTTTTTTTGAGGAAATTTTCCGTTAATTCTTTTTCTTTTGGATCCGACATTGAAAACCACTCTTGATATTTCTGTTTCAGCACACTCGTGTCCGGCAGCATTTCAAAATACTTAGCGATATCAGAACCTGTTTCGATTGCGGAAGCCTTGAGACTTTCCATTTTTGAACTGACAATCCGCTGCATCAAATTGAGATAGTCTGTAATCCGCCTTGCCCTAGAATCCTCTTCCTTTGCGGAAATAGGAATGTATGTTTCATTGTTTTGTTGATAGTAATATTTTCGCATCACTTCCACCAGATTGTCCTCAATGATGGAAAGTGCCGAATTTATTCCAAAATGGGCAACTTTTATGGGGGAATCAATTGTGAAAGCAATTCCCATAACGGGGATATGAAAGGAGTGTGGGCTGAGCGTTTGCATTTAGAAGAAATTTGGATTGAAAAAGGCGTAAAGATGGTGAATTTTAAGCTATAATATTATGACCAATATCATAAAAGAAACTAATTACTCTTTTATTCTAAGAAATATTAAAATTATACCTCCTGACAATTCCTTTAAAAAAGAGTAGCTGCCTCAAATGGTGAGACAGCTACTCTTTATTTTGTTTGTTGAAAGCTGACTTTTAAAGTGTCAAGTTTCACTTTAAAGTTGGCTTATTCTACAATAAACTTACCGTTCATTAAAGCATAGTGGCCAGGGAAAGTACACATGAATGTATAGGTTCCTGGGGCTGGTGCCTCAAATTCAATGGTATCACTTTCACCTCCTCCTAGCATTTTGGTGTGGACGATTATTTGATCAATCATATCGGTTGGAATATGCTGGATATCATCCATTACAGCAGCTGCTTGTCCTACTGCGGCCATATCAGCATCTTTTGTAAGCAACACCCAGTTGTGGCCCATTACTTTAATGTCCATGGTACCAACGTGCTTCAGGGTAAGCTTTACTTTTTGACCTGCTTTTACGCGGATTTCGTTTTTATTAAACTTCATCTGGTCATTTCCGTCGATGGTGACCACGGCAACAGAATCGTCGGCTGCATCAGCTGGAGCGGCTTCTTCTACTGGAGCTCCAATTTGCATATCAGAACTTTTTTCCTTTTTGTCGTTACCACAACTAATAAATAAAACGGTGGCAAAAATTAAAATTAGCTTATTCATATTAATTTGATTTAGATTTATTACAATTTAGATTAATTAAAAATTAAGAGACAAAATTAACGTCTATTTTCACTATAGCAAAATATTGACCTATACTTCTTCTTATTTAAATTAAAAATTAAGATATCCCTAACATTTGAGAAGTTGTTTAAAGCATTTTGAGACTGGCTCGCTGAAAATCCAATCGTCTCTAAAACCAATTTTTCCTTGTTCTTTCTTCAGGTGCGAATGACTAAACTTCCAAACCAAGAAACTTTCAAACTTAGACCGAAACCCTTACATTTGTGAAAAACACACACCAATGCTAAAAGCGGGAGTTCTGGGTGCCGGTCACTTGGGAAAAATTCACCTGAAATTGTTGAGGCAATCCACAAAATATGAGCTAGTGGGGTTTTATGATGCCGACAAAACTGCTTCAGCGCATATTTCGGAAGAATTTGGATATACCAGTTTTCCCAGTATGGAAGAACTGATAGATGCTAGCGACATGGTTGTGGTTGTGACCCCAACCAGTACTCATTTTGAATGTGCCAAAAAAGTCATACAGGCCGGAAAGCACATTTTTATTGAAAAGCCCATTACAGAAACAGTAATCGAGGCGGAGCATATTCGAGATCTGGCCAGGCAATATAAAGTTCGCGGACAAGTTGGGCAAGTAGAGCGATTTAATCCTGCCTTTATGGCTATCAAGGAAAAAATCCACAACCCCATGTTTATTGAGACGCACCGGCTAGCTGAATTCAACCCTCGTGGCACTGATGTTTCTGTGGTATTGGATTTGATGATACACGACATCGACATTATTTTAAGTGTGGTAAAAAGCGAGGTGAAAACAATTAGTGCCAGCGGAGTTTCAGTTCTTAGTGAAACCCCGGATATCGCCAATGCCCGTATTGAATTTGAAAACGGCTGTGTGGCCAATCTTACCGCTAGCAGAATTTCCCTTAAAAAAATGCGAAAGGCCAGATTCTTTCAGCGCGATGCATATATTTCTGTAGATTTCTTGGAAAAGAAATGTGAAGTGGTCAGAATGAAAGATGCCCCGAAAGAAGCAGATGATTTTGCGATGATATTGACCAATGCCGAAGGACTCAAAAAACAGATTTATTTCGAAAATCCCAAAGTAGAAAACAACAATGCCATTCTGGATGAGCTCGAGAGTTTTTACGAAGCTATAAAGGCAGATCGGACCCCAGAAGTTTCGCTTGGACAAGGCACTGAGGCTTTGCGAGTGGCGCTGATGATTATTGAGAATTTCAAAATAATATAAGAGATTTTCTTCCCAATAAACCTTGCGAAGTCTGTAGAAGATACGAAAGACTTGATTTGATAAACTTAGAGATAAATAAATATGAAAAATATTGCAGTTATAGGTGCCGGTACAATGGGCAATGGCATAGCCCATACCTTCGCTCAATTTGACCATAAAGTTCACTTGATCGATGTTTCGCAGGACGCTCTGGATAGGGGTGTTGCAACTATCACTAAAAACCTGGATAGAATGGTGGCTCGGGAAACTATTTCCGAAGCTGACAAGAATAAAACGCTGAAAAACATCAGTGGATTTACCAATTTGGAGGAAGGGGTAAAAAACGTGGGCCTCGTAGTAGAAGCTGCCACAGAAAATGTAGATTTGAAACTGAGGATATTTCGCGATTTGGACAAGTTTTGTTCAGAAGATGTGATTTTGGCCAGTAATACCTCTTCTATTTCCATCACACAGATTGCTTCCGTTACTTCCAGACCTGAGAAAGTAATCGGAATGCATTTTATGAATCCAGTGCCAATTATGAAACTGGTAGAAATCATAAATGGATATAGTACCAGTGAAAGAACCTTTAAAATCATTGAGGAGCTTTCAAAAAAACTGAACAAGGTACCTGTGGAGGTCAACGACTACCCAGGTTTTGTTGCCAATAGAATCTTGATGCCAATGATAAACGAAGCCGTTGAAACCCTTTATAATGGTGTGGCGGGAGTAAAAGAAATAGATACAGTAATGATGCTTGGAATGGCACATCCTATGGGGCCATTGGCTCTGGCTGATTTTATAGGCTTGGACGTTTGCCTATCTATTTTGAAGGTGATGTACGAAGGATTCAAAAACCCTAAGTATGCGCCTTGTCCTCTCTTGGTAAATATGGTGATGGCCGGAAAACTCGGCTCCAAAAGCGGGGAAGGTTTTTACGATTACAGCCAAAATAGAAAAGCGGAGGTAGTTGCCTCTCAATTTAATAAATAAATTCCCGCAAAGTATAAATAATCTTGGCAAAAATAATTCCATTTAGAGCAGTTCGTGCTACGCGTGACAAAGTAAATTTACTTGCGGCACGTCCTTACGATAGTTACACAGCTATGCAAATAGAGGCGCGGTTGCGCGATAACCCTTTTTCTTTTTTACATATTGTGAATCCAGGATATAAGTTCCAGTTGGAAATCTCCGGCCAGGAACGCTATGGAATGGTACGCAATAGGTACGAGGAATTTAAGGAGGATGGGATTTTTATGCAGGATGAAAAACCTTCGTTTTATATTTATAAAATCGTAAACCGTGATGGTTTGGAATTTATGGGTATCGTCGGCGCGGCCAGTGTTGAAGACTATGCGCAGGGCATTATCAAAAAACATGAGGACACCTTGGAATACAGGGAATTAATCCTAAAGGATTATCTAAAAACGGTTGGTTTCAATGCCGAAGCCGTCCTCCTCACTTACCCGGACAATCCCGAGCTGGAGGTCATTATAAATTTCGTAATGCAAAGTCGTCCGGAATATGAATTTACTACCACCTACCGCGACACCCATTATCTGTGGAATGTAGATGATAAAGTCCTGCTTAGAAAAATCGAGGAAATATTTGCTTCCATTCCTTCGTTGTATATTGCGGATGGGCATCATCGCTCGGCTTCTTCCTATTTGCTTTCGAAGGAACTCAAGGATGAAAACCCGGGACATACCGGCAAGGAACCTTACAATTTCTTTATGAGCTACCTTATTCCGGAAAGCGATTTAAAAATATACGAATTCAATCGTTTGGTGAAAGATTTGAACGGGTTGACCAAGGAAGAATTTTTGATTCACCTAGATAAAATCTTCCGCATTGAAAATCGGGGCCTAGATTATTATAAACCTTCCCAAAAACATCATTTTAGCATGTATTTGGATGGCGAATTTTATTCCTTATCTCTTAGAATGAAAAAATACGAAATCAACAATGCCCTTGATTCATTGGACGTCCACATTCTGTACGTTACTATTTTGAAGCCACTTTTGGGAATTGAGGATTTAAGAAACGACCAACGCATAGAGTATTCCCACGGAAAGAAAGATTTGGCTTATGTTCAAACCGTGGTAGATGCCGGAACTTTTGCCGTTGGATTTGGGTTGTTGCCCGTGACTACTGAAGAATTGAGAAAAATTGCCGATGAGGGTCTGAAAATGCCTCCCAAAAGCACTTATATTGAACCAAAGCTCCGAAGTGGAGTTACTATTTATGAATTCTGAAAAAACAGAAAAGAAAAAAGATAAATGATGACAATTTCAGAAAATTTAAAATATTTTAAAGCTAAATTACCTAAAGATGTTACCTTGGTGGCGGTTTCCAAAACCAGAACTTCAAACGAGCTCATGGAGGCTTACAATATTGGACAACGGATTTTTGGAGAAAATAAAATCCAAGAAATGGAAGCTAAATGGCAAGAAATGCCAAAAGACGTAGAGTGGCATATGGTGGGGCATGTGCAAAGAAACAAGGTGAAATTTATGGCACCATTCGTGAGTTTGGTCCATGCCGTGGACAGTTTAAGACTTCTAAGAGAAATAAACAAGGAAGCCAAGAAACACGATAGAATAATCGATTGCCTGCTACAGATCAAAATAGCGGAAGAGGACAGTAAGTTTGGGATGGATAAAAGCGATGCAGCGGAGCTTATGGCATCTGAGGATATCAAGAATTTTAAAAATGTTAGAATCCGTGGTCTGATGGGGATGGCTACATTTACCGAGGACGAAGCACAGATTTCCAAAGAGTTTGAAAAGCTAAAAGGAATTTATGATAAGTTCAAGATAACCTATCCCGAATTGAATGTTTTGAGTATGGGAATGAGTGGCGATTATCAGATTGCCATCGACCACGGCAGCAATATGGTACGGGTGGGCAGCGCGATTTTTGGAGAAAGGGAATATGTTTAGGGATTTGGGCAAGCTTCGATTTTCAATTATATAAAAACAACTATCAAGAAATATAGAGTGTGTACGCAATTTTAGATATAGAAACCACTGGCGGAAAATACAATGAAGAAGGCATCACTGAAATTGCAATTTATAAGTTCGATGGCCATGAAATCGTGGACCAATTTGCAAGTTTAATAAATCCTGAGCGGCCTATCCAACCCTTTGTGGCCAATCTCACGGGAATCAACAATGACATGTTGCGACAAGCTCCCAAATTTTATGAGGTTGCCAAGCGAATTGTTGAAATCACCAATGGCTGTATTATGGTGGCCCACAATGCGCTTTTCGACAACAGGATTTTGACCACTGAGTTTGACCGTCTGGGATATCGTTTTGAAATAGAAACCCTTTGCACCGTGGAATTGGCAAAAAAGCTAATTCCAGATATGCCCTCCTACAGCTTGGGGAAACTGGTTCGCTCCCTAGGAATTCCTTTGAGCAATCGACATCGGGCGCAAGGAGATGCCAAAGCTACCGTCGCGCTTTTTAAGTTATTACTGGCCAAGGACACTTCAAAAGAAATAATATCTGAATCCCTTCGCCAGGAACAACCAGCTTCCTTAAGACCCAAATTGCTGGAGATAATAGAAAATATCCCTTCTGAAACCGGAATTTATTATATGCACGATGAAGCTGGTAACATTCTATACATCGGTAAAAACAAAAACATTAAAAAGCGGCTGATACAGCATTTTACCGGCGAAAACCGCAAATCGAAAAAAATGCAACGGGAAGTCAAAACAGTTACTTTTGAAAAAACCGGAAATGAACTGATTGCTCTTTTAAAGGAGGCGGAAGAATTGAAACAGCATAAGCCGCCGTACAATCGGGGTTTGCGAAAGACACCTTTTACGCATCAACTCGTTTCCTCTACAGATTCTGAGGGTTATATCAATTTAAAAATAGAGCCGGCAGATGGTAGAAAAAAATCCATAATCACATTCAGCAATTATCAACTGGCTATTTCTTCCCTTTTAAAGATAGCTGAGGAATATGGGCTCTGCCATCATTTTCTGGGAATTACCGCCAATTTGAAAACCTGTTCTATATGTGGAGCTAAATGCCCTTCAAAATCCTTAAAAATAGATATGGAAGATTACAATCAAAGGGTTGAGATTTTCTTAAAAGACAGAAGCTTCCAAAACCGTAACATGTTGATCATTGATAGAGGAAGAGAGATTGACGAGCGTTCTGTAGTGTGGATTGAAAATGGAAAATACAAAGGTTATGGATATTACAACCTAAATTACCAGATAAACAATCCGAAAATCCTGAAGTCTATCATAAATCCCGTGCAGCACAGCAGCAATGCCCAACACATTATTCAAAATTACCTTCGAAAGCATAAAGGTTTCAAAATTGTAAACTTATCCTCGAATGTAAATAATTAAGATTACATTTCTTACTTTTAAAAATCAAGGATTTCAAATTTGAAACCAACCGACAAAAAATCTTGGCGTTATCGACTTCATGAAATAATTTATGAAGCAGATACCCCAATGGGGAAGCTTTTTGATATTGTTCTTTTAATCTTGATTTTATTGAGCGTTATAGTTGTAATGCTCGAAAGTGTTTACGAATTGGGCATAAGACACTATGACTTTTTTCATGTAATCGAATGGGTCATCACCATTTTTTTTACCATTGAGTATATTGCTCGAATCATCACGGTAAATAAGCCGCAGAAGTATATTTTTAGTTTTTACGGCGTTATCGATTTTCTGTCAACCATTCCGTTATATCTATCATTTATATTAGTCGGAAGCAATTATTTGTTGACTGTACGTGCCTTGCGTCTGTTGCGTGTTTTTAGGATTTTAAAAATAACACGTTATGTGGGCGAAGGAAATAAATTGAGAAAAGCCCTAATAGAAAGCCGCGCGAAAATCTTCATCTTTGTTTTTGCCGTGCTAATAGTTGCTATTATTGCGGGTACTTTGATGTATTTAATAGAAGGAGAAGAAAGTGGATTTAAAAATATTCCGGTGAGTGTTTACTGGTGTATTGTAACCTTGACCACAGTGGGATTTGGCGACATAACTCCGATTACTCCAATTGGGCAGTTTTTGGCATCTATTATTATGGTGCTTGGATATGGCGTAATCGCAGTACCTACAGGAATAGTAAGCGCCCAGTATGTAAGAAGCACCAGCGACAATTATGTGCACGTTAACTCCCAATCCTGTCAAAATTGTGGGGAGGAAAAACATCGCGATGATTCGGAGTATTGTTTTAAATGTGGCGAAAAACTTAATCATTCGGATTCTTCCAAAGACAATGAACGAGCGTAAACCTCTTTTGATATGTATAGTTGGCCCTACGGCAATTGGAAAATCCGCTTTGGCGATAGAACTTGCACAAGTTTTTGAAACTGAAATTATCTCCGCGGATTCCCGACAGTTTTTTAAAGAAATGACTATTGGAACGGCTGTTCCTAGCGACGAAGAATTGGCCGCGGTCCCCCATCATTTTATTCAAAATAAAAGCATTTTTGATGAGTACAGCGTGGGGGATTTTGAAAGGGATGCCATTAGTTTAATTAGTGGAAAGTTTTACCCTTCCAATAAAAACGATAAAGCACTTGAAAGCCTTATCCTAGTTGGTGGTTCTGGGCTTTACGTCGATGCGGTGCTATATGGTTTGGACGATTTTCCAGAGGTTGCCCCGTCAATACGAAAAGAATTAAACACAGACTTGGACAAGTATGGAATTGGGTATCTTCAAGAGAAGTTGAAAATTGCAGATCCGGAATATTACGCAAAAGTAGATTTGCAAAATCCACATCGGCTCATTCGTGCTCTTGAGGTCTATGCGGCAACGGGAAAGCCATTTTCGTTTTTTGCTAGTCGCAAACCCGCAATTCGAGATTTTGAAACCATCTTGATTGGGCTTGATGCGAAAAGAGAGACCATCTACAACAGAATAAACCAAAGAGTGGATCAAATGATTGCTCAAGGTCTTTTGGAGGAGGCTCGGGGGCTATATAGACATCGGCAATTAAACGCCCTACAAACTGTTGGTTATCGTGAACTCTTTTCTTTTTTTGACGGGAATCTTTCGTTGGAGGAAGCCGTTGAAGAAATCAAAAAGGACACCCGAAGGTTTGCAAAACGACAAAATACTTGGTTCAAAAAAAACCCAGCTGTCCATTGGTTTCATTACCGAACTAAATCAGAAGCGATAGTGGCTTTTATAAAGGAAAAAAACGCCCTTTAAGGGCGTTTTTTTACACTTATCTTATCCTGAAGTTTAGTTATCCACTTCGTTCTTTACAACCAAACGGAATCCTTCGCCGTGGATGTTGATAATTTCAACACCATCATCCATACTTAGGTATTTTCGAAGTTTCGCAATATACACATCCATACTTCTGGAAGTAAAATAGTTATCGTCTCTCCATATTTTGGTCAGAGCGAGCTCCCTCGGCATCAAATCATTTTTATGAAGTGCCAAAAGTCGAAGCAGTTCGTTTTCCTTGGGAGAAAGTTTGATCGGTTCTCCTTTTTTATAAATCAAGAACCTCAGTTTCGAATTCAGGAAGAAGTTTCCAATTTCAAATTCAAATTGTTTACTATCGGCTATAGAGTCTGTGGCCTTACGCTGTATGATGGCCTTAATTTTCATCAAAAGCACTTCGCTGTCAAAAGGTTTGTTGAGGTAATCATCCGCCCCAACCTTATAGCCTTTCAGAACATCCTCCTTCATGGCTTTTGCTGTTAGGAAAATAATGGGTATATCTTCGTTTTTCTCTCTGATTTCCTTAGCGAGAGTAAAGCCATCTTTATAAGGCATCATTACGTCTAGGATACACAGATCGAAGTCATCTTTTTTAAATTTTTCAAAACCTTCCATCCCGTTCTTGGCGTGAGTTACATCGTAATCGTTCATAGCAAGGTAGTCTTTTAATACTGTCCCGAAATTCGGATCGTCTTCTACAAGAAGGATTTTTTTGTTTTCTGTTTCCATAATTTAAGATATTAAGTGTAGTTTTAAAATAAATGTGCTGCCTTTTCCTTTTTCGCTTTCCACAAAAATTTCGGCATCGTGGTCGTCCAGGATACTTTTAACGTAGGCAAGTCCCAAGCCGTGACCTTTTACATTGTGGATGTCGCCGGTATGTTCCCGATAAAATTTCTCAAAGATTCTCTTTAATACTGCTTTGCTCATTCCCGGTCCTTGGTCCCGAATTTTAAGAATTATCGTATTTTTTACGTTTTCTGAATAAATATCAATTTTCGGTTCATTTTCAGAATATTTTATTGCATTATCCAGAATATTTATAATTACATTGGTCATGTGCGACTTATTTGCCAATATAGTGGTTTTTAATGCGCCGGCATGAGTTTTGATGTATCCGCCTCTGTTTTCCACTATTAGGCTCAAGTGGCCAATAGCATCTTCCACCAATTCGCTTAATTCTACTCTTTCCTTTGGAAGATTTAGTTCGTTTTTTTCCAACTTCGAGATTCGCAGAACGTTTTCGACCTGCGCGTGCATGCGCCTATTTTCGTCTCGAATCATTCCAAGATATCGTTCCAAAAACTCTCGATTGTCTCTTGCTTTTGGATTTTTCAACGAATCCAAAGCAAGATTGATTGTAGCGATAGGTGTTTTGAACTCGTGGGTCATATTGTTTATAAAATCATTTTTTATCTGTGCAATCTGACGTTGTTTGTAAATTTGTGAAATGGCACTGGCGTAAGCCAAAACGATTACTGCCGTAAACACTAATGACAGTATTGCCATTCCCAAAATAGTGCTTAACACCAATTTTTTCTTTTCTGAAAAATCCACATACAATTCGTAATTGCTTTTTTTATCGTTTACAAAAAGTGGTATAATATAAGTGCTTTCAGGCTCCAGTTTAAAATCTTTGGATCGGACCTTGGTTTCCAGATTATTGCTATAAACCGCAAATTCAAAATCACTGTCCAAACCCCTATCCCGGAGTTCGTTGGCGATAAGCGTGCTAATGGTTTCTGGATCAACTCGCTTATATATCGGTGAGAGTGAGGTAACTTCCCCTATAAAGTTTTCAAACTGATTGCGTTCGTAATCCTTTAGTCGGGAAAAGGACTCTACCCTGGTTTCCGTTTTGGGGAGGCCATCCAATCCTTCTGAAATGCGGGTTTTGGTCTTTCTGTTGGTAAGTTTTCTAAATTGGATACTGTCCATATCACGATCCAAGATTCCCGCTGACAACTTATAGTCCTGTTCCAAAATGCCATCCGTAAAAATGTATGTTTCGTTGGTTGCCCTGTTCTGTATTCTGTAGGCAAGCTCAGTAAAGGACGTATTGTCCGGTACTTCTATACTGTCCACGTAGGCACTGTAAACCTCGTAATAGGCCTCAATCTCCCGCAATTGGATTTCCTTAGAAACCGAGTGGAGCACTTGTCTTACGTTTATGGTAAATTGTTCCTGTTTGGTTTGGTATGCATTTGAAATCCAATATCCTTGTACAAACACTATCCCCAACAACGAAAGGCTCATAAGAGCTATA
This sequence comes from Aequorivita sp., assembly GCA_049646885.1. Lineage (GTDB taxonomy): Bacteria > Bacteroidota > Bacteroidia > Flavobacteriales > Flavobacteriaceae > Aequorivita. The sequence goes on from JBARWQ010000066.1 coordinate 13,130, forward strand.
AGCAGTACGAATAGCTTTTTATTCATGTCTTCAAATGTAAGATTTTAACATTTAGGGGATTGTGTGTTTAACCAAATGTTAACAGAGATGTTAAGGAAAATTTAACTCAATCGATTGTGAATGACCTCCACTTGGTGACGGGTGGCCTCTAGGTCCACGTTTTTGATAACCAAGTCGGCAAGTTTACTCTTTTTGGCATCGCTCCATTGATTGGCCATTCGTTGCTCCACCTCTTTTGAGGAAGCACCGTCCCGCAACATTACACGCTCGAGACGCACTTTTTTTGGGGCGGTGACCAAAATAACCAAATCGTATTGGGGATGGGTGCCACTTTCAAAAATGATGGCTGCTTCCTTGATTACATACGCGCTTTTTTGTTGGGAAACCCATGTTTTGAAATGGTCTGCCACTTCAGGATGTATGATAGCATTGGTGGCTTCCAATAGTTCTTTATCACTGAAAATTTTTTTCGCCATATACTTTCTATCCAAAACTCCATTTTTAAATGTTTTTTCTCCCAACAGATCGATCAGCTTTTTGCGAATTGTTTTGGAAGATGCAGTCAATTTTTTCGCTTCGATATCGGCATTGTATATAGGAACTCCCAATTCGGCAAACATATTTGCAACAGTGGTTTTTCCACTTCCTATACCTCCTGTAAGGCCAACTATTTTCATAAAGTCACCAATGTTTTATTTCACTTAAAAATGAAGAAATCAATTTTTCTGGGTTCTATAACGATGTTAACAGCTCCTTGGGGTTTTTTGATCAATTTTGGGAGCATAAAGTTTTCCTCCTTGTTTCGTTGGGAATAATCACAAACCACTCTGAAATTCTCCATAGAAACAGCAGCGAAGTCTTGTAGTGCCATATCAAATGAAACGGACACCATCTGTGGCACCAATTTCAGCTCCATTCCAGGAGGAAGGTTTATTACTTCCACAGGCAGGTTATACTTTCCTTGTGAAAATTCAGCGACCGCCCACTGTAAGTTGACCTTTGAAGGTTTTATAGCCACCACTTCTTTGGCAGGAGAAGAGATCGAAACGGTGGCGGAAATATTATTGTCAATGTTTTTTAAAGATAAAGTTTCGGTTTCTACGAAATTGATTTGTTTCAAACTGCTCTCCGGTCCCGAAATGGTTACCGAATCTGGAACAAGCACTATGCTGTCAAGAGCTTTATAACCGGTTTTGAACTCAATATCGGTCTTTGGTCTGACCTTCACTTTCTTAAGAACAATCCGATCCAAATGTACGTTGAGTTGGTCCACGGAAAGATTTTTTACTTCAAGATACCTATTGAAACTGTTACTTATAAGTTTCAATACTTCATTCCTTGAAAGCGTAAAACCTTCTTTGTCTTTCTGATAATAATCGGCTACTTGTATATTTAAACTTGGTTTTTTGAATTTATAGAAAAGAATTTCGAAACCATTTGCGGTCAAGTCGAAGCTGAGTTGATGTGGATTGTCCTTTGCCAAGGCGGCGGTTTCTGGAATGTTTTGATAATTTATTTTGGCTTCCATGGACGTTGTAAATTCCCGACTGAATTTTGTCAATACCCAAAAAACTCCAGCCAACAACAGAAAGAATAGAAAGAGCTTTAGTTTGTTGTTTTTATAGTTTTTAAAAAATCTTTTGGCCATCGATATTGCGTTTGTTATTCAATAAAATTACTTAAAAAATAAGGAGGGAAATTGTTTCTGAGGTTCTTTTCCCAAAACTTTCACATAAAAAGTAGATTTCATAAAAGCCGCACCATAGCCAAAAAATTGAACAAACACTGCTGCGATCGACAGTATGCCTATATAGATACTTTTATTTTTTGCAGTGGAATCCAGAAATACCAAAAGAAGATAAAAAGCCAGAGGTAGTATGAAAATTGGATGCCATAAGAAAGAAAGCAATATGGAACCAATAACAAAAAGGATAAAAAAGGATGGAAACCAAAAGCTTATTTTGGCAGAAGTTGGATGCCATAGGTTTAAAATAGGTCGAGCCAAGCCGAATTTTTTAACCTGCAAATAGAATTTCTCCCACGAAATCCTCCTCTTGTGATACACAAAGGCATTGGGAATAAAAGAGGTTTGATATTCGGCTTTCAATATTCGTTGGGAAAGATCCGGATCTTCCCCGGGATGTATTTTTGCGAATCCCCCTGTTTTCTCAAAGGCCTCTTTTGAAATCCCCATATTAAAACTTCTAGGCTCAAATCGGTGTAGGCTTTTCTCGCTTCCCCTTATACCACCCGTGGTTAGAAAGGCAGTCATTACGTAGTTAATGGCTTTTTGTAAGGGCGAAAAACTCTCATGGGCCGCATCTGCCCCTCCAAAACAATGATAGAAGTTTTTGGATAGATAGTTATTTACGGTTGAAAGATAATGGGGTGGCAATAAACAGTCGGAATCGAGAATGATGAAGTAATTGCCTTTGGCGCGTTGCATTCCGAAATTCCGTGAATCGCCAGGACCTGAATTCTTTTTAAAATAGTAAGATATATCAAGCTTATCCCCAAATTTGGATACTAGTTTTTCAGAGGTTTCAGTAGAACCATCTTCAACTATTACAATCTCAAAGTTTCCGGAAAAATCCAAAAGCAACATGCTTTCCAGCAACTCCCTGATTTCTTGTGGACGATTATAGACAGGGATTACAAATGAATAAATGATGGTCATGGCGCAAAGTTAGTCAAATAAAAAAAAGCCATCCACTTGCGCGGATGGCTTTTGTATTTAAAAGTTGAAAGTGATTATCCTCATAATTAAATTATTTTTTTATGAGATACATAAATTGAGACTCCAAATCGCTACAGGTAAGTGTTTTAAAAATTATTGCCTATCCATTTTTCCAATTTTCTTCAACGAATTTTTCAATTATTTTGACGCAGAATAATTGTGGATTTTGGGAAAATTGCAGGATTTTCAGTTTCTCATTTTCTGATAAAATACAGTGAATCACACTCATCCGAAAGTTTTTGACTTTAAACCTAAAACCTTCGGCAAGCCCTATTTTTAGGCTTCAGTTAGCTCTAATGGGAGAAAATAAGTCTGGACCTGCCCCTATATTGGAGTTTGGTCTGCCCTCTTATTCTTTTGGCCCCTTCTCCTACTGTGTTGCAGGCATAATCGAGGGTAAGGTAAAAACATAAACAGATCCTGATCTTTTCCACGAAATTTGAAAACGCATGTTCCTTTTTGGCTATTACCCTCACAATTATTTGGAGCAGCAAATAGGTTATGAGCGCGATGTATATTTGTGATTTTACGGCGTTCTCGCTGGTCCCAAGAAAGGTCTTTATTTGGAGGTTCTGTTTTATTGCCTTAAAGAACAGTTCAATATCCCATCGTTTCTTATAATGGTCCGCGATGGTCCCGGCGCTCCAATCCAAGTTGTTGGTGATTATTTCTATCACCTTGTTCTCGTCCTGCTTATAAACGTGCACCAACCGGAGACGGTGTTCCGCAATGCCTGTTTCCACGGCCTTGTTGCTTGATAAGACGATGATCTCATCTCTTAGGATATCCTGATCGCTGCCTTCGGGGAGCTCCAGTTCTTCCTCGGTTTGATAGACCGTATTGATCTTGATGCGAGTGACAAAAACATTTTCGGCCGCGATCCTCTGGCGCATCAACAGAAAGTCAAAGTATGCCCTGTCCTCCACGATGACCGTTCCCTTGCGGAAAACGGATTGGGCCAGTCCTTGGCTGTCGTGGACCTTTGCCTCTGTTATATTGACCATATCGGGGATCATCATGGCATCGTCCCAGCAGGTATGTATTTTTATACCTCCTTTAGCTGTCCGAAACTTTGCCCAATCGAACATGGACAGACATAGACTGATAGTGGTGCTATCGATCAGTTTTATGTCACGGTCTTTGATTTCCTGGATGACATGGGATTGGCCGTGCTTCGACAATACCCGGGCATAGTGCCCTAACAACCGGTAATATAAGCTCTCAAAGACTTTATAGCTCCTCTTTTTGTTGCCATCGCTCATGGTAGAGCGCGCCGGGCTCTGCTCAAGGCCTAAATCCGCAATAAATGTCTCGCTGATCCCGATACCAGTGGAAATGTCACTAGGGGTATAGCATTTGTTCAGCTGTCCGAAAGTTTGGGCAACAAATTGATCGTAGGTCTTATATCTGCTGCACCCCTTGTCTCCATTGTGCTCCTCGGCACAACGTGTGAGCATCCAGCGAGGACATAGATCAATTATTTGTCGAAGAAGGGGTTTGTTTGTATTTTTAGTGCGCCTGAAGAGTCCCATAAAAAATTATTTTTTGTGTGCAAAACAAAAATAAGGGATTCTCAGGCTCTTTTAAATTTCAACTTTCGGATAGTTGTGACAGTGAATAACAATTTCATCGAAAGCTTCGTAATTAAAATCATTTGGCATACCGGTTACTGAATTAGAGAATGGGGTTTTTATAAATTTTGCACAATCCGCAAATTCATTTAATATCACTACTAACCGACTAAAAAATAAAACAAAGGGGGATTCCGATAGGTTTCCCCCAGACTTCATATTTTGATTAAACCAAAAAGAAAAATATGAAACCTAAAAATACGGAAAAGAAATTTGTCGGTCA
>JBARWQ010000067.1:0-174710 GCA_049646885.1 Aequorivita sp.
GTTTTAGGCTTCTTTCAGATTTTACCTCACGGTAAACACCCTTGCCCTCAACTAACGGTTCTCGTCAAAATAAGCCCGTTCGGGACTTTAACCCTAGAGATAATGAACATGCATAGCAAACAAAAACGAGCCCCATTTGAGTGGAGCTCGCAATCTTTAAAAATTAATATATGTAAAGAGAGGAGTTTTAAAAATTATGCCTCACAGCTCGCACAGTCTTTTTTCTGCGCAAACTTTTGGGCAGCGTTCATACTGTGTTGGTAGTAAAGGGATTTTAACCCCAACTTCCAAGCGGTAATGTGGATGTTATTGATGTCCTTTACCGGCATTTCGGGGTGGACAATAATGTTTACCGACTGCCCTTGGTCAATATGGTTTTGACGGTTGGCCGCCTGGTAAATTAAATCCAATTGATCTATTTCGGAATAGGTTTTAAAGACATCTTTTTCTTCCTCCGTCAAAAAATCCAAATGCTGAACGGAGCCGTCGTAATCACGAATATTTCGCCATACCTCCACGGTATTCATCCCTTTCGCTTCCAACAATTCCTCTAAGTATTGATTTTTAATAGTGGTCTTGATCTTGGCGATATCCTTCACATAAATATTGGACCAAATAGGTTCTATTCCCTGCGATACCTGCCCTAAAATAAAGGCAGACGAAGTGGTGGGAGCAATGGCGTTAAGAGTTGCATTTCTTCTTCCATATCCTTTTAAAACTGCTGGCTCACCAAATTTCCCAGCGAGTTCCTCAGAAGCTTTATATGACTTTTCTTTGATATTTCTAAAAATCTCACTGTTCAAATCATAGGCTTTCTGACTGTTTAAGGGAAGCATTTTAGACTGCAATAACGAATGCCATCCCAAAACCCCCAAGCCCAAAGCGCGATTGTCCTTGGAAAAGTTGTAGGCGCGCTCCATAAACAAGAAAGTTTGTCTGTCCTCACGACTTTCAGAATCGCGGTAAGCCTCAAGTTTCTCAATGAATTCGGTAATAACCGCATCGAGGAAATAAACCATGGTTTCCACGGCATCGGTATCTTTCCATTTGTCGTAATGCAATAGGTTAACGGAGGACAATACGCAGACAAACGACCAATTTTCGTTGGAAGGCAACATTATTTCGGTGCAAAGATTACTGGCGTAAATAGGAAGATCTTTGTCCTTATAAACATCTGCGGCAAAATTATTGGCATGGTCCTTAAAGAAAATATAGGGATATCCCATTTCCCCACGGCGTTGTAAAACCTTGGCCCAGATAGAGCGTTTTTCCTCATCGCCAGCTACCATTTCCTCCATCCATTCATTGGTTACGGTAACCCCGTGCGTCAATTCCTGAATGGGGTTTCCTTCTGTTCCAATTTCCAAAAACTCCATAATATCCGGATGTTCCACGGGCAGATACGGTGAAAAACGTCCGCGCCGTACAGATCCTTGGCTTACTACATCCACCATGGACTCAAACAATTGCATAATATGAACCGCCCCAGAAGCCTGTCCATTGTTTTTTACTTCCGCCCCGCGATGTCTTATTTTTCCAAAGAAACCAGAAGTCCCACCACCGAGCTTGGACATCATTCCAACTTCAGATTGAGTGTAAAGAATATTACCCATATCGTCGTCAATATGCGACCCAAAACAGCTGATGGGAAGTCCTCTTTCCTTTCCAAAATTCGACCAAACGGGCGAGGCCAAGGAGAAAAATCCTTCGGACATATAATTGTAAAATTTATCCGCATATCCTGGAATTTGCAGGATATGCTCCGCCCTTTCAGCAACTTCGCGAATGCGTTCTTCAGGACTTACCCCCTCGGTCAAGTAGCCGGAGGCTAAGAAGTTACGGCTGTGTTCATTGAGCCATTCAAATCCTTTGGTAGGAGTTTCGGGAGAGTTTTGAAGTGTTTCTTTTCTGGCATTTACAAGCTTGTTGCTATCAGAATTTTGGGTCGTGGTCTGGTCGTTTAGTTCTGTGTTTAGGGTCTTCATTTAAAAAAGGTCATCGCTGGTTATACTTTTTGTTCTTTTACTGTAGTTGATAGAGCGTTTTACAAAGAAATCACCGTGCTTGGTGCCGATAATCTCATCGTCAAACCATTCGGTCTGCACCAAGAGGCTCTCGTCTATCTCAAATATCTTATCTATCCCAATGCTTTCAAGCGATTGGTTAAATCGGTTTTTAATAAATTCATTGATTACATCTTTTGGCAGGAAATCAAGTTCTCCCTCCTCAAAAATCCAGTCCACGATTCTACTTTCAGCTATAAAAGCCTCCCTGCACATTTCTTGGATCATACTGTAATAGGCATCATCGAACCAATCGGGGTTTTCATCCTTGATAATCTTGATAATATCAATCCCAAAATTCCCGTGTATCTGTTCTTCTTTTGAAGTGGCCTCCACCACATTTGAAATGCCCTTAAGCATATTCTTGTGCTTGTTAAAAGCCATAATAATCAAGAATTGCGAAAAGAGGGAAACGTGTTCAATAAAAAGGGCAAACAGCAAAATAGATTCCGCATACTCCTTATTGTCCTCGCTTTTGGCATTTTTAAGGGCCGTTTCCAAATAATGCACCCGCATCATAATCACCGGCTTTTTCTTCAAGTCCTTAAACTCCTCATTAAGGCCCAGAATTTCCAGCAAATGCGAATAAGCATCGTGATGGCGCACCTCGCTTTCCGCAAAGGTTGCCCCTACCGAACCTATTTCCGGCTTTGGCATTCTCTGGTAGATATCGCCCCAAAAACTTTTTACGGCCACTTCTATCTGCGAAATAGCGAGCATAGTATTTTTAATGGCGCTCTGCTCCACGTGGGTCAGTCTAGTTTTAAAATCCTGTATATCGCTGGTGAAATTGAATTCGGTATGTATCCAATAAGAATGTCGGATAGCAGGCACATACTCATATAGTGCTGGATATTCGTAGGGCTTTAGATTGATGCGCTTTTCAAAGATGTTCAGTTTTCGCTTTTGGGTCTGCTGATTTCGATAAAGGATGTATCCCTTTGCCACATCAAAAAATCCGCTTTCCATCAATTTCGTTTCCACAAAATCCTGCACCTCCTCCACTGTAGGAATATACTTCTCCTCATGGTTTTTCCTTTCCAACAAGGCGGCGTAAACCTTCTCCGAAATGCGTTGTGCATCCTCCGCTCCCCCGTGTTTTGCGGCCGTCATAGCCTTTAAAATAGCTTCACTAATCTTTTGAAGATGAAAGGGTTTTGTGGTAAAGTCCCTTTTTATTACTTGGGTAATTTCCATGGTATTCAAATCTTTGGTTTTTTCAAAAAGTGTCAGCTATAAATATCAATATTATATCCACTTCGTTTCGATGGAGCTCGATTTTGTTGTCCAATGGTTATCAACAAAGGAGGAAACCAAGTAGGCCAAAGACTTTGGATAGATTTATGGAAATTGCACCTGCTTTTTGTTGATAAGGGAAAGAAATATTTCAATTTAGGGGGTTGACAGTCTTCAATTGTATAAGGCCCAACGGGGGAGTGAGAGGGATTATCCCTGCAAAGATGAGGTATTAAGTCACTTGCAAGACCATTTGCATTACTACTAGTCTTTGAAATATTCTATATTATAAAATATTTTCAATTTTTTCACCATTCCCTTGACAAAGGGGGTCTAAATGTCGTATATTAACTCCTTGGCTTTTAACCCTTTCCCAAAGGATCCGATTCCTTTAAAAATCCAGTCGGCACACAAATCTTCACATTCCGCGAGCCGACCTTGAGCCGACTTCGGCCGACCTTGAGCCGACTTTAACCGACCTTACCCCCACGATACTCCATAGATACTCCATAGATACTCCATAGATACTCCATAGATTAATGCACCATAGTCTAATAATGAACTCCCAAAACCAAATTACTGAGCATCTACATACTTTTCATAAAAACATATTCTTTAAATAATATATGCTTATCCGTTAATAAGCCTAAAATAGACTTAGAACGTTAAGTGGTTTTACGAACAATCATTAAATAGTAAAAGTGTAACACTCATACAAATCCGATTTTTATCTGAATGATATTCCATCTTTCGTGGCGACAAGCCTTAAATGGATAGGATTTGGTGAAATCGACAAGTGAAATGATAAACAATGGATCAATACTGCTCTAGGTCTTCCTAAAAACAAAAAACCAATCTAATTAAAGACTGGTTTGTTTTGCTCCTCCCAATGGCTCGGGACTGGGCTCGAACCAACCCCGATAGCTATCGGGGCTCTGATTAACAGCAGATACCCACCAGTTGAATCTTATAGATATAGATATAAAAAACCCGACATTAATGCCGGGCTTTCTGCTCCTCCTCTTGGGCTCGAACCAAGGACCCTCTGATTAACAGTCAGATGCTCTAACCAACTGAGCTAAGGAGGAATTTATGTCTTGCCGTTTACGGGGTTCACCCGTCAAAGCACTCTTTCGGTTGCGTAGGCGGGTGCAAATATACTTTATTTTTAATTTGGGCAAAACAAAAAAAATAATTTTTTTGGATCTTTAATCCTGAAGTAAATCAACGCAATCTTTTTATCTGTTCCAACAACCCAATACTCGCGGGAAAGGAACTGTTTTCCAAGGTTTTTTTGGCCTCCTGAACTTTGTTTTCCCTCAACTGGGTAAGCGCTAAATAATAGATGGCCTCTTCCGCAAACATACTTCCCTTTCGGGTCTGGGCTACTTTTAAATACCGCTCGGCCTGCTCGTTATTTCCCTCGGCCAAATAGGCAACTCCCAGAAAATAAATAAGCGTGTCGTTTTTTGGATTGGCGGAATACAATGATTCCCAAAGAGCAATGGCATCAGAATACTCTTTCCGTTTATAGCTCACCATCCCTGAATAGAATTCGTAATCGGAAGTTGCCCCCATAGTAGTGGGCAATCCTGGATCGGGCTGAAAGTTCTTGGCAAAAACCTTCTGGGCGGCAGTTTCCGTGTCGGAAATTGCCCAAAAGGATATGCCAATCAGTATCACTACAGAAGCCGCGATAGCCAACCAAATGGCCAGTGGCTTTTTATTCACATTTTCCAGCTCCATTTGGCTATGATAACGGTCCAATTGTTTTTTGAGGTGGAATTCTCCAATTCCTTCTATCAACAACCGCTGCTCTGCTACCGTTTTACTAAATTCTGGATCCTGTTCAAGTCTTTTCTTGAAACTCCTGAGTTCATCTCCCTCGAGATGGCCCAGCAGATATTGGTCTATTTGATGCAATATAGCACTCTTGTCGGCATATTCATTCTTTGTATTCATTGGGGATAATTTGTGTCAATTTCTTTAATTCTTCTTGGCATCGGTATTTGGCATTCCGCGCCGAAGCCTCGTCCATCTCAACTATTTGGGCGATCTCTTTATATGATTTTCTTTCAAAATAAAACAGTTTTAAAAGCGTCTGGCATTTCTCGCCCAACTGGTTTACAGCTGCCATAATCCTTTTAATCTTTTTGCGTTTCGCCTCGTCTTCATCGGATTGGGATTCTTCAAACTCTATGTCTCTATTGATAAAAGTAGTGTTTTTATATTCCTTGGACCGTAAATAGTCCAACCACTTGTACTTCGCTATCTGAAAGAGATATCCTCCAATATTGCCTTTGGAATCTTCCGTAAATTTATCGTCCCTCACATTTCGCCACATCGCCAAAAAGGCTTCTTGATATACGTCTTTGGCCTGTTGTTCATCGCCATTGTTTCTCAACACATAACGTCTCACTTTTATGTAATTACTGCCATATAATTGTTTCAAGATGTCGCTGTCATTATTCTTGATCAGGACCACCAGGTTTTTACTTGACAAATCGTTAAGCTTGTGCTTTTTATTCTGCATTGATTTTGATAACAATACAGAAAGATACAATTTCTCGGCAATCCCTTAAACATATTTTCAGTCCATCTAGATATAATGCACTTATTTTCGTCAAACTGAAAAGATCCTGGTCTAAATACAGTTCTCGTTTTCTATTATATCGTAGATAACCCAAAATGTCATCAAAGAATTCAAAAAAAAACACCTCAACCAAATGGTGAAGTGTTTATAAGGAAGATATTTTCAATCTTATTTGAAAAGCCAGCGATAGATGTCATTCCCATTGGCAAAAAGAACCAGTGCTATCAGGATAAAGAAGCCGATCATCTGAGCGTATTCCATAAATTTATCACTCGGTTTTCTGCCTGACACTATTTCATAGAGCAGAAACATAACATGACCCCCATCCAGCGCGGGAATTGGCAGGATGTTCATAAACGCTAAAATAATAGAAATCAATGCGGTCATTTCCCAAAATACCGGCCAGTTCCATTTACTTGGAAACAAGTTGCCAATGGCACCAAAACCACCCACTTGGGTAGCGCCCTCCGCGGTAAAAACAAATTTGAATTGCTTGGCATAATCCACCAATCGGTTATAGCCATAGCTGGCCCCAGCGGGAATGCTCTCTGCCAAAGTGTAGTCTATTTTTGTTTGGGTAATACGACGTGGAAAATTAACAATCCCGATCTGTCCATTCTCATCCGGGGTAACTCTTAATGTATCCAAATGATCGTTTCTGGAGACCACCACCGTGCTTTCATTCTTTTTGTTTTTATCAAACAAGGTCTTGGATTCATCAAAAAATTCGACCTTCTCGCCATTTACGAAAACAATCTTGTCTCCAGCCTTAAATCCAGCCTTGTAAGCCGGCCCGTTTTCTATCACCGAATCCACCGTAGCTTCTCTCCTGGGCTCAAAAGGTATCATAACTCCGGCTTTAAAAAGATCCATCTCTATATTCTCCGGAACGGAAAGCGTCTCAAGGGAACCATCGCTATGCCTAACTTCCACCATCTGTACATTGCGAAGCATAATAAGCCTGTTTATTTCCAAGCCATCAAGAACTTCCTTGCCGTCCACTTTTAGAACGTGGTCGCCATCGCGAAAGCCGGAATCCTTTAACTGCTCGGTTACCGCAAGCCCTTGTGGAAGATCCTCGTTGGTAGTAATGCTTCTGCCGTAAAAATAAAGTATCCCCATATAAATTACCACCCCAACAATAATATTCACGGTAACTCCACCAAGCATGATGATAAGACGTTGCCAAGCCGGCTTGCTTCGGAATTCCCATGGCTGCGGCGGACCGGCCATCTGGTCCTTGTCCATGCTCTCGTCTATCATACCTGCAATTTTCACATAGCCGCCCAATGGCAACCAACCAATGCCATAAACGGTATCGCCAATTTTCTTTTTGAAAAGTGAAAACTTTACGTCGAAAAACAGATAGAATTTTTCAACCCTGGTTTTAAAAATTTTGGCTGGAATAAAATGCCCAAGTTCATGAAGAACAATAAGCAATGATAAACTTAATAGAAGTTGTATAGCTTTAACAGCGAATGGACTCATAAGTATTTATATCTATTTTTTAATAAAAGACTCGACTTCTCTTAACGAAAATTGAGCCAAAAAAAATTATTCACCGGATAATTAACAGCGGTGAAGAAAATTTAGCGCACAAAAGTAATCTTTTCAATCCTGCAAAAAAAATAAGCGGGCTTCAACCCGCTTATTAATCCTAATCTTTATTTGTCTGTGATACACTGAAAAATATTTTATTCCTTTACAATGGTTTTATTGACTATTCCCTTTTCAGTTTGTAGTTGCAAAAATAAAATTCCGTTGGGGTATTTTGAGATATCTATGGTCTCCTCAAAGTTTTGGCGAAAAAGCAATTGGCCCAAAGCATTATAAACACGCATACTTTCTACTTGTAACGTCCCAGATTTTTTAATGTGTACCATTCCTGAGCTTGGATTCGGATACAGAACAAACTGTTGATCGAAAGCCAAATCCTCTAAACCTAGCAATACTTGATTGTTTTTTGAAATCAAATCCCGTTCTGGATCAAATTGCACGGATTGCACGGTAAACGGCACTGCTGGCCAAAAAGCCTGATTGTTGACGGTATTGTCAAGAACAATGTCCAATGTTTCCCCTTGGGTCCCATTCAATCGCAACGGCACAGGCGCTTCAAAAAACGAAACCGAATTACTGCTTTGGGTCTGTGATAGATTGATATTGATGCTGCCACTGTTCACCTGGTTCCACTTGACAGTGTAACTGGGATAGCCTTCGCCATAGATCCAGTCGTTAAAGAATTCGGTCAGATCCAAACCACTCGTGGCTTCCATTACCCGAATCATATCTTCCGTTTTGGCATAGCCAAAGGTGAGAGCGGGATCGTTCAGATAGTTTTTCAACCCTTGGAAGAAAACCGTATCTCCCAACTTTTTGCGTAACATATGGATTACCATGGAAGCTTTATTGTAGGATAGGCGACTGCTAAAAATACGATTTACCGAAGTAGTATCCGCCGCAGGCACATATACCGAACCATCAGGATAAAGAGTGGTTGAATAGATCTGATCAGCTTTCCAACTTCTGAACTCAGTATTGCCATCCAAATTTTCAATGACCATGCCCGACAGATAAGTGGCAAATCCCTCATTCAACCATACGTCCTGCCAACTGCCGCAAGTAACTTTATTGCCAAACCATTGATGGCCCAGTTCATGGGCTATCAGGTTCCTTCCAAAGCTTCCCATAAAAGAAACCGTGGTATGCTCCATCCCCCCGCCCCAACCAAATTGGGCATGTCCGTATTTTTCATCGGCATAGGGATAGGGCTCGAACTTGTCGGCAAATAGATTCATAATATCCACAGTAACCGGCGTTCGGGCCTGGGCATAGCCAAGATCTTCAGGATATATATAATTTATTATATCAAAAGGATTTCCATTATTGGCCACAGTATGTGAATAGACAGTATAATTAGTAACGGCAATGGCGATGAGATAAGCGGGAATAGGATATTGATGACGAAAATGTGTTGTCTTATTATTTCCCTGTACAGTTTGGCTTATTTCCAACCCATTGGCCACCGCTATGTACTCGGCATTCATAGGGTCGAAACGAGGTGTGGTAATATATATATCAATGACATCCACTTTGTCTATCAGATCCTGTTTGCAGGGCCACCAAGCTTTTGCCCCAAAAGGTTCGGATAATGTCCACATTACTGGATGTCCGTTGTGGGTATCGACCTCAAAAGAGCCAAAACCTGAACTGACGGGATTTCCGGAGTAGCTAACACTAAGAGAATCCAAAACCCCGATCGCCAAAGTTTGAGGTAGGGTAATAACCACCTCATCATTACTGTTTTGGGTAAAGGGAAGCGCCACTCCGCGTTGGCTAACCTGGGAAACTACCATATTGTCCACCAGTTCAAATACCATAGTGTTCATATTTTCCTTCGCCTCAAAATAAGAAGTGATCTTCCCAGAAATAAAAGCTTGGGAAGGGTTTACATTAAATTCCATTCTATGGTACTTTAAGTCGTAATTGTTAGTGTTCATATTACGACTGCCAGAAAAATACGGCATAGCAGCCTTGGCTTCAGCTTCGCTGATATCGTCGGAATGAAGGTTCTGGGAAAAACTAATTAAGGAGGTTAACAAAAAAGAAACAAGTAGCAGTGCTTTCATTTTAGGGAGTTTTGAATGTTAAAAGTATTTAATTTGAATTTATTAGGCCCTATTTTTGCAAGCCAATTTACCCAATCGATTATAAATTTAACAGCGTGCTTAAGTTTTTTAAGAAATATAAATTCTTTGCCGTAGTGATGTCAGTGCTTTCACTTATCATCATTATAATAATTGCACAGATAATGACTCCCAAAAAAGTGTTGAAAATTTACCAACCTGCAGAAGTTGCAACAGAGCTAGTTGACACTACCCTCCAGTACGTAAAAAAGTATCACACCATCGCCGATTTTTCCCTGACCAATCAAAATGGGAATACCGTTACCCAGAATGATTATAAAGACAAAATATACGTTGCGGATTTTTTCTTCACTACCTGTCAAACCATTTGCCCGATAATGACCGACCACATGGTGAAAATACAACAGGAACTTAGGGAGGATGCCGAAGTACTGTTATTGTCGCATACCGTCACTCCAGAAATAGACAGCGTAAACGTATTAAAGAAATATGCTGTGGACAAAGGGGTGGACGACAAGAAATGGAACTTGGTAACGGGCGATAAAAAACAAATCTACGACCTGGCCCGAAAATCCTATTTGGTCGCCAAGGATAATCCTTATGAGGAATATGACCTTATCCACACCGAAAACTTCGTGCTGGTTGATAAGAAGAAACGTATCCGTGGCTTTTACGACGGCACCGACCCTGAGGCAATTGAAGAGTTGCTGAAAGACATAAAGATTCTTGAAAAGGAAAAATAACACCCCAAAATTCCAAATATATTTCAACGCTACAAAGCTTACCTCCCTTTGTCAATTAAAGTTCCTTTGAACTTTCTCAAGACTTTTTTTTGATTTACTTTTGCTTGTTTAAATTCAATCTAAATAAAGCGGGTGTTCACTATTGCTTCATTAAAAAAAGGTCAAAGCGGAATTATTAAAGATTTCCCCGTTGACATTGTACCGCTAAAACTCCTTGAAATGGGCTGCTTACCAGGCAATGTGGTAAGATTGGTCCAGATAGCTCCCTTTAAGGATCCATTGTACTTGGACATTAACGGCAGCCACTTGGCCATTCGATTGGAAACTGCTGAAAAGATTGAAATAGAACTCATCTAAATCCCCCCATGATTAAACACATCAACGTTGCCTTACTTGGGAATCCGAATACGGGAAAAACCTCGGTTTTTAATCGTTTAACGGGCCTAAACCAAAAGGTGGGGAACTATCCGGGAATTACGGTAGAAAAGAAAGTCGGCAGTTGCAAATTTGGAAAAACCTGCAAAGTTCATGTGCTGGATTTGCCCGGAACCTATAGCCTAAATGCTTCTTCCATAGATGAAAATGTCGTGATTGAACTCCTCCTGAACAAAAACGACAAAAACTTCCCCGATGTGGCAGTTGTGGTTGCTGATGTGGAAAATCTAAAGCGAAATCTCCTGCTCTTCACTCAAATAAAAGATCTTGGAATTCCTACTATTCTGGCTATTAATATGGTTGATAGAATGAAAGCAAAAGCTATTTCATTAAACATTCCTACCCTTGAGAAAAAGCTAAATACAAAAATCGCCCTCATCAGTTCCAGAAAAAATCTAGGCTTTGATTATCTGAAGGAATTAATTGAAAACTACAATCGACTTTCCACAAAACCCTGTCTTAACGCTTCAAGTATCTCCCCAGAATATTTCGACCATTTGCGAAAAGCTTTCCCAAATCAAGATCTTTACAAGCTTTGGTTGGTAATTACCCAAGACGTGAACTTTGGGAAATTAGATCGGAAAGATTTTCAGGGCGTGGCAACTTTTCAGACCGAATCGACCAGTAATCTCAAACGGCTCCAACAGAAGGAAACCGTAGCGAGGTATAAGTTTATAAATGAAACTTTAAAAGATACGCTCCATATAGATACTGCCAATGCCACAGATCTCAGAAGCCGACTCGATAGAGTTTTAACCCATAAGATTTGGGGCTATGTCATTTTCTTCGGAATCCTCTTATTGATTTTTCAAGCTATTTTTGATTGGAGTGAATATCCGATGGATTTTATCGATCGAACATTTGCCTCGTTTGGAGAATGGACAAAGACAAATTTACCACCAGGGCAATTTACAAACCTTATTTCTGAAGGTATTATTCCTGGAATTGGTGGAATTGTGATTTTCATTCCACAAATCGCATTTCTCTTTCTGTTTATCTCAATTTTGGAAGAAAGTGGTTATATGAGTCGCGTAGTTTTCCTGATGGACAAACTTATGCGCCGATTCGGATTGAGTGGAAAAAGCGTAGTGCCTTTGGTAGCGGGGACTGCCTGTGCCATTCCAGCTATTATGGCCACTCGAAACATTGAAAACTGGAAGGAACGACTCATCACCATTCTCGTTACCCCATTTACCACTTGCTCGGCTCGACTGCCCGTTTATCTAATAATTATCGCCTTGGTAATCCCAGATACACGAGTGTTGGGAATTTTCAGCCTCCAAGGACTGACCTTAATGTTTATGTATGCTCTTGGATTTGGCGCGGCGATATTTTCCGCTTGGATTCTGGATAGAATACTTAAAATTCAAACTAAAAGCTTCTTTGTGGTCGAAATGCCCAATTACAAACTTCCCCTTCCCAAAAACGTTTTGATAACGATGGTGGAAAAGACAAAGGCTTTTGTAATTGGGGCAGGGAGAATAATCTTGGCAATTTCCATTATCCTTTGGGTTTTGGCATCTTACGGCCCAGAAAACTTCAACAATGCTGAAGCAATCATCACTAACGAATACGCATCTCAAAATCTTACAGACGATGAACTTTCAAATCAAATTGAGTCATATAAATTAGAGCATTCCTACATTGGAAGAATTGGCCATGCCATTGAACCTGCTGTCCGTCCTTTAGGATACGACTGGAAAATCGGGATCGCGCTTGTGAGTTCCTTTGCGGCAAGAGAAGTTTTCGTGGGAACCTTAGCGACTATCTACAGCGTGGGAAGCGATGACGAACAAACCATCAAAAGCCGAATGAAGGCTGAGATAAATCCTGTATTGGGTGGACCATTATTCAACTTTGCGAGTGGAATTTCGCTGCTGCTTTTCTATGCTTTTGCCATGCAGTGTATGAGTACGTTAGCAATTGTAAAAAGAGAAACAAATACTTGGAAGTGGCCTCTATGGCAATTAGTAGTTATGTCTGCTATCGCTTATGTGCTTGCCTTGGCAGCGTATCAATTTTTGAAATAGCTTAAAACAGTTTTAACTTCTAATTTAATTAGCTTTAATTATCTTTGTGGCATGCAAACAATATTGGTTTTAATAGCATTTTTAATTGCACTGGGCTTCTTAATAACGAAATTCATATGGAATCCTTTTAAGACAAGTAAAAGTTCAAAAAACAAAATTGGAGATCACTCCGATTGCAGCAGTTGTACTTTTCATTGATCGTGAGCTCCTTTAAAAACAAAAGAAAGCCTATAATTCTGTTTTGATGATTAGAGGCTATCGATTATCTTTACAGTATGCAAACAATTTTGGTCTTAATAACATTTGCAATCGCAGTGGGATTTTTAGTGAAAAAGTTCATTTGGAATCCCATTTTTGAAACCCGCCGAAATTCTTCAGGCACCTTAGATGGAGGAAAAACCAAATGTGGCAACAACGGCTGCGGATGCCACTGATTTAGCTATTCTTCTCCTCGCAAACCAATAAAGTGTACTTGGAATCCTTGCCCGCGGTATCGGAGGTTGGATACGGATTTAAGGTCAACCCGTTTATTGCAAATTCTTTAGAATTATAAAGATTGGTATTTGCTTCCTCTCCTGGTCTCACTTCACCAAAAATCAAGGTTTTAATTTCTTTTTTTCCATTGGCGCTAACCTCAACCTTTATAATTGCCCTACCGGCCCAAACACAGGTTACATCTTTTGGACATCGGGAATCTTCAGTAACTTCAAGAAATTTTATCGATACCCCTTTTAAAACAACTGTTTCCCCCTTCAAAACTTTAACTCCGATTTTCGGGGTTTCAGCCGATTCCTCCTGCCCAAAGGCAAAAGATGAAAAGAGAATAACGATCACTAAAAGCGAATTTTTCATAAGATTAGGATTTTTCAGTTTTAAAGGTACATCAAAAATATAGTTTCAAGAAATAAGGCTTTTGAAAATACTTCAACTTTAATAAAATCAAACGATGAAAACTGATATTTTAACCTTATGCCGAACACTGTCAACGGTGGTGCCAAACAAGAGGTCCTTAAACATTTTATGTCCATGGCTTCCCAAAACGAGAAGGTCAAAATCTTCCCGATTTACAATTTTGGGAATCATTTTCTTGGGAGATCCGAAGCCGAGTTCGATTTCAATATTATATCCCTTTTGTTCCAACTCCATTTTGTACGATTCCAAAAATTCTTCGTCGCTCCCAGTTTCGTGATCCTTGATGCTACTACCGTAAATCAGTGCTCCCGGAGTTTCTACTATATGTATCAGCCTATAACGCGCCTTTTTTCCTCCCAACTGTAATCCTCTGGAAATACTCTTTCTATCTGCCGTAGAAAAATCCACAGCTATCGCAATATGGCAATATGGTTTTGCTTCCGAAATGTTACCGATTTCCGCTTTTGATATATGAGGGAAAGCTGTCAGATGGTCGGAAACCCGCTTCATCAATAATGGATGAATCAGTATATAAAGAAGGAGGACAACACTTCCAAATATGAAGGGGACAACAAATAACCAGATATAGACTGGGTTTTCTATATTTAGTATCCAAGATTTCACTTCTTCGTAAACCAGTTTTCCATTCAGATCCACAATAATTAAAGTAATCCCCCAAGACACCAATTTTAAGGGCAATTTAATGTGAAATCCTTTCATCAGTTTCTTATCGCTCACAAAATGTATCAAGGGAATAATTGCGAAACCTAATTGAAGGCTCAAGACCACTTGGCTTAAAACCAAAAGTCGTCCTGTGGCCCTTTCCCCGAAATAAATTATGGTAATCAATGCCGGAACTATGGCGACGAGCCGCGTTATCAATCGCCTCACCCACGGTTGGATACGGAGATTTAGGTAGCCTTCCATTACTATTTGTCCTGCCAAGGTTCCAGTAAGTGTAGAACTCTGTCCCGCCGCGATCAAGGCAATAGCAAAAAAGATAGGTGCCAGATTTGTGCCCAGCAAAGGCTGTAACAGGGCATGGGCATCTTGGATTTCTGCCACCTGGTACAATTCATTTTTAAAAAATACGGACGCCGCCAAAATTAGGATGGCTGCATTTACAAAGAAGGCGAGGTTTAAAGCAATGGCCGAATCAATAAAATTTAATCGAAGTGCCTGTTTGATTCCGTTTTTGGTGTTTCTTATCTTTCTGGTCTGAACCAGGGAGGAATGAAGATATAAGTTGTGGGGCATAACCGTTGCACCAATAATCCCAATAGCAATGTAAAGGGCAGTATCATTGGGAAGAGATGGAATAAACCCAGTCATAACCTCCCCGATATCCGGCTTTGCCAGAAACATTTCCAGCAAAAATGATCCTCCGATTATCGCAATCAGGCCAATGATAAAAACTTCCATTTTTCGCATCCCTTGGTTTAGGAGAAAAAGGAGCAAAAAACTGTCCAAAACCGTGAGGGATACTCCCCAGATCATCGGCAGGCCAAAAAGAAGATTCAGCCCAATGGCCATTCCGATTACTTCGGCAAGATCGGTGGCAGCAATGGCAATTTCAGCAAGAATATAGAGAATGAAATTAACAAATCCCGGATAAGACTTTCGAGAAGCTTGCGCCAAGTCCAAACCGCGAACCACTCCAAGTCGGGTACACAAACTCTGTAGGAGCAATGCCATAATATTGCTCATCAACAAAACCCATAAGAGCGCATATCCAAATTGACTCCCTCCCGCAATATCTGTGGCCCAGTTTCCTGGGTCCATATATCCCACACTCACCAAATAGGCTGGTCCCAAAAAGGCCAACAAACGTTTCCAGGGCGATTTTTTACCTGAAGTATTAATCGTCCCATGAACTCCTTCCAAGGATTTATGGCTTTCCCTTTTCATTTTGGGGGGTTTCTATTCGGCCATTATCAGTAAAATAAAATTTGGTCAGTTTGTATTTTGAAATTCTACCATATAAATTCCGTGGATTTCTCCATTAAAAATATATCCGAATTATATTTTTTATCCCCGGAAGAGGAAGAAGTCCTCCTTCATAGGTTCAATCTTTTCTTCTCTATTGTCAAGAATATATTGGAGTGATTTCTCTGAAAAAGTCAATCCTTTTTCCGTCAGAAAAATAATGTCGTTCCTCACTTCCACCAAGTTGTTTTTCAATGCCAGATCCATCACCGTTCTCGCCCTAACCTCATGCCAGTTTATATGTTCGCGCAAGTGATTGATGTGGCGTTCGCTTTCCTCATCGTGCCGGTTTAAATGAAGTAGAAAAGTTATAAGTGAAACTTCAATTCGCTGTTGTCTTTGTCTATAAACTACTGAAATCAATCCTTTTTTTGGAGCGAATAAATAGACCATCAAAAATATCACTCCCAAGGTAGTGGCAATGGAACCCGAAATAGACGCATCCAAAATATTTGCGACCCAATATCCCGCAATGGCCGAAAGCACCCCAAAAAATAACGAGAGCCCAATCATTTTTTTCAGGTCTTCGGTCAACAGATATGCAGTAGCCGCCGGCGCAATCATCATGGCTACCACTAAAATAGCCCCCACTGCATCAAAAGCACCTACAATGGTAATAGATGAAACCGACATTAGCCCATAATGGATTACCAAGGGCGAAAAGCCTAAAGCGGAGGATAAGCCAGCATCAAAGGTGCTTATCTTTAATTCTTTGAAAAAAAGCATAAGCAAAGCCACAATAACCAGCAGAATGGAGCCCATAACCCATAATGATTTGGGACCCAAATCGGTTCCGCCCATCTCGAATCTGTCGAAAGGCGCAAAGGCCAATTCCCCCAACAGTACGGCGTCCACGTCCAAATGGATATCGCCCGCATTTTTAGAAATCAAAATCACTCCAATACTGAAGAGCGCGGGAAAAACCAAACCTATGGCAGTATCCTCTTTAACAAGTCCCGTTTTTTGAATGTATTCCACCAAAATCACTGTTATCACTCCCGTAAAAGCAGCAAAAAGAATCAGCAACGGAGAGTTAAGATCCTGGGTGATAAAAAATCCAATTACAATCCCCGGCAAAATAGAGTGGCTGATAGCATCACTGATCATCGCCATTTTTCGCAATACCAAAAACACACCTGGTATGGCACACGCCATTGCTACCACCGCCGCTATTATTTGTATTTCTATTTGTGGACTACTCATGGACAGGTTGTTGATTATACATTTCCGCAGCCTTATTGAAACCCCTTTGGGTCATTGCCCAATCTTGCCCTTGGATTTTTATCCATCCTTCGTTTTCTAGCTTTTTAAGCGACCCCTTTGTATAGCCCTGAAAATTATTTAGTATACGAATGGCATGCGGATGCGAAATATTTTCATGATCTATAGCAATATCATACATAAACTGAAGGGTTTTCATCAATTGAAGATCCTTTCTGTTTTGTCTGAAACGAATTTCTCTGAACAAAAGACCTCTTCCCGGCGAAAAAATAAGAGAAATGAAAACAAAAACACTCGCAATTAAAACAATTACGGGGCCCGTTGAAAGATTATCCTGACTTGCACTTACAGCAGTTCCTAAAACCCCTGAGAAAGCTCCAAACAATCCTGCCAGAAAAATCATAGTTCCTAGCCTATTGGTCCATTGTCTTGCAGCAGCCGCAGGTGCCAAAAGAATGGCGCTCATTAGCACAACTCCTACCGTCTGCAACCCCAAGACTATTGCCAGAACAATCAGAAAGGTTACCAACACATCTATAAATTTAGTGTTGAAGCCAATAGTCTTTGTGTATTCTGGATCAAAGAGAAGAATTTTAAACTCCTTCCAAAAAAGAAGAACCACGAACAAGGAAATTCCCGTTACTATCACCATCAATCGCACATCGCTTTCAACTAGGGTAGCAGCTTGGCCAAAAAGATACTTGTCCAATCCGGCCTGATTGGCGTCGGGCCGTTTTTGAATAAACGTTAAAAGCAACATCCCAAAGCCGAAAAAAGTTGAAAGAATCAAACCCAAGGCAGTGTCGCTTTTCAAATGGGTTTTTGAGGTTATTCCGCGAATCCAATAAGTTCCGATCAAACCACTTACCAAGGCACCCAAAAGCAAGGTTCCCGAATCTTTTGCACCAGTTATCAAAAAGGCCAACGCAATCCCCGGCAGTGCCGCATGCGAAATAGCATCTCCCAAAAGACTTTCCTTCCGCAAGACCGCGAAACTTCCCAACATGCCGCATACTGCGCCCAGAACCGCCGTTCCCAAAGTAATGGTGCGCAGGGTGTAATCGTGCCAGAGAAGATCGAAATATTCGGTTATCGACATTGGTTTTTGGTCTTTTGTTCTTGGTTCAGTAGTTTGTTCCTTATTGAGGCTTATCTAAAATCTCAAGTCTTAAATCTCATATCTACTTATTAACCGCTACCTTATAATTAATGCCATAAGTCTGCGTCAAATTATCATCGTTGAAAATATCCTTGACAGGACCTGTGGCTATCTTTTTTACATTTAGAAAAGTTACCCAATCAAAATATTCGGGAACGGTTTGGAGGTCATGGTGAACTACAATCACTGTTTTTCCCGCTTTCCTCAGTTCCTTCAGAATATTTATAATTGCAATTTCCGTGGTGGCATCAACACCTTGAAGGGGTTCATCCATAAAGTATATTGAAGCGTCCTGCGCCAAGGCCCGAGCCAAGAAAACACGTTGTTGCTGTCCCCCGCTCAATTGACTTATCTGTCGGTTTCGGAAGGAAAGCATATCAACTTTTTCCATGGATTCCAAAGCGATTTTCTTCTCCCTTGCTCCTGGTCTTTTTATCCATCCAAGACTTCCATAAGTACCCATAAGGACAATATCAAATGCAGTAGTGGGAAAATCCCAGTCCACACTCCCTTTTTGGGGCACATAAGCTACCATTTTCCGTTGGTTTTTATAGGGTTTGCCAAAGATGGAAACACTGCCGGCAATGGGTTTTATTATCCCTAAGATAGTTTTGATAAGTGTGGATTTTCCCGCACCGTTGGGGCCGACAATTGCCATGAGCACTCCTTCTGGAACAGAAAGGTCAATATCCCACAACACGGGTTTATAGTCATAAGCCACGGTAAGATCATCAATTTGTACGGCAATTTTTTCCTTCATTATTTTAGTGCGTTTACAATGGTATTCACGTTGTATTTAAACATTCCGATATAAGTACCTTCATCCGTTCCCGGATTTCCAAGGGCATCGCTATATAGAGAACCGCCAATTTCAACATTGTGTTTTTTTGAAAGAACCGCTTCCCGCAAAGCCTCAATCGTACGTCGTGGCACGGAGCTTTCAATAAAAATAGCTTTTACTTTATTCTGAATAATAAACTCCGAAAGTTCTTGTACATCCTTTACTCCAGCTTCCGTTGCGGTAGAAATCCCCTGCAATCCCACCACTTGAAAATCGTAGGCATTTCCGAAGTAATTAAAAGCGTCGTGAGCGGTTACTAAAATGCGCTTATCCTTAGGTAAGGTGTTGATGATGGCTTTGACTTCTTCTTCCAAAGCATCCAACTTTTTTTGATAAGCTTCGTTATTGGCAGCATAGGTTTCGGCGTTCTCTTCGTCTGCTTTTGAAAGTTCGTCCGTCACTATCCGGGCAAACTCCTTAAAAAAATGAATATTGAACCAGACGTGGGGATCGTAATTTCCTCCAAAATGGGCTGAAGCTATAAGTTGCTCTTTAGGCAATCCATCTCCTAAAGATACTGTGTGCTTTTTGCCTTTCATTCTTTCAAAAATATCAACGAGTTTCCCTTCCAAATGGAGGCCGCTGTAAAAAATGATGTCGGCATTATAAAGTTTGGTGACATCTCCCTCGCTCGCCTTATACAAATGTGGATCGACCCCGGCACCCATCAAACTCTGCTGGGAAATATTATCGCCTCCAATTTCTGAAACCAAATCGGCCAAGATATTAGTGGTGGTTACTACTTTTATTTTCCCATTGTCCTCCGCAGCATCTTTACACCCAATAAAGGTGAATGCAATTAATAGAAGAAATGATATTTTTTTTATTTTCAAAGAGATTTCTTTAATGAATAAGAAGTTTGACATTATATTTTAAAATGAGATATTATAAGGTTTTAAACTGTATCCACACAAATAGCCTAATAATCTAGACCGTTTGCACGAAGAGATTTTCTGCAATTTTATGTGAAATAAAGAATTGATCCCTTCCCACTTGGATAACCATGGAACCATCAAAAAATTCCTTGCCCAAAACGGTTATTTTTGTGCCGATGCTTATCTTCTTTTTGTCCAAATACTGAAGAAATTCCGGGCTTGTTTCCTTTACGCCCACACAAACTCCTTTTTCATTTTTATCAATTTCCGAAAGCAATTTTTTGGAAGTACGTTTTAAAACTCCGTGTTCATCGGGGATTGGATCTCCATGCGGGTCAAAATCGGGACTTCCCAGATATTTATCCAGCCGGGTTACCAGCTCATCAGATTGTATGTGCTCCAGTTGTTCGGCTATCTCGTGTACCTCATCCCAGTGAAAATCGAGTTTTTCAACAAGAAATACTTCCCATAACCGGTGTTTTCGAATTACATAAGCGGCCAGCTTTCGACCTTCATCAGTAAGTTGGACACCTTTATACCGCTTGTAAATCAACATACCTTTCTCCGCCAATTTCTGGACCATATCAGTTACCGACGAAGGTTTAGTGTCCATTCTCTCGGCAATGGCATTGGTACTCACTTCTCCTTCACTCTCATATTCCAAATGAAAAATGGCTTTTAAATAATTCTCTTCAGCAAGAGTCATCATCGCATCTTAAGTTTATACAAAGATATATTTTTTTATTGTAAAACATCTTTTTAGTTTTGCCTAAAATTATAATTTAATAGAATGAACATTAAGTTTACTTGGGTGAAACTCATGATATTTATAATAACCTCTTCCGCAATGGCCCAAAATACCATAACCGGAAAGGTGGAAAGTGATGGAGAACCCCTTCCTTTCGCCAATGTTTATATATCACTACTCAGCAAAGGTGCCGTAGCTGACGATTTTGGGAATTATACCCTTACCGATATTCCGAACGGGACTTACACCTTGTCTGCATCATTTGCGGGGTTTTCAAAGGAATCAAAAACAGTAATCCTTGGCGGAGAAAATCAAGAGGTAAATTTTGATTTAAAAGAGGACAACAGTCTTAATGAAGTAGTTATCAGTGGCACCCTGAAACCTGTATTGCGCATAGAAAGTCCCGTTCCCGTGGAAGTATATACCCCTGCATTTTTAAAGAAGAATCCTACTCCCAGTATTTTTGATGCCCTTCAAAATGTAAATGGAGTTCGACCCCAATTAAACTGCAATGTTTGCAACACGGGCGACATTCACATAAACGGGCTCGAAGGCCCTTATACTTTGGTGCTTATTGACGGCATGCCCATTGTGAGCGGTCTTTCCACAGTTTATGGCCTCTCGGGAATTCCAAATTCACTAATTGAGCAGGTGGAAATTGTGAAAGGTCCAGCTTCTTCCCTATACGGAAGTGAGGCCGTTGGCGGTCTAATTAACGTGATTACCAAGTTGCCAGAATACGCACCTCGACTTTCGGTGGATGCTTTCGGAACTACTTGGGGCGAAGCAAATATTGACTTAGGATTAAAGCAAAATTTCGGAAAAGCTACTACGCTTTTGGGAGTCAACTATTTTAATTATTCAAATCCAAAAGATAAAAATGGAGATAATTTTACCGATATCACCCTTCAGGACCGTATTTCGTTGTTTAACAAATGGAGCTTTCAACGTAAAGAAAATCGTATTGCCTCCTTGGCAGGGCGTTTTTTCTATGAGGATCGTTGGGGAGGCGAAATGAATTGGAACCCATCATATAGAGGTGGCGACGAGGTTTATGGTGAAAGTATCTACACCACGCGTTATGAACTTTTGGGAAGTTATCAATTGCCCATCAATGAAAAGGTGCTCTTCAGTTTTTCATATACCGATCACGACCAAAACTCGGTTTATGGGGATGTGAAATATATGGCACAACAGCGAATTGCTTTCGGACAATTCACTTGGGATAAAAAGTTTGGAAAACACGATATGCTCTTCGGAGTTGCCGGCCGATATAATTACTATGACGACAATACCACAGCCACTTCAAACGGCGGATTCAACGAGCCAGAGGAAATTTTAATTCCCTCTTTGTTTGTGCAGGACGAATACAAATTCAATGACAAACACACCCTTTTGGCGGGAGCCAGATATGATTATGACGAAAGACACGGCAGCATTTTTACACCCCGTTTGGCCTATCGTTTAAAATTATCTGAAAATGACATCATCCGCCTGAACACAGGAACAGGATTTCGAGTGGTAAACTTATTTACAGAAGACCATGCGGCACTTACCGGGGCACGCGAAGTTATAATTGAAGGGGAATTAGACCCAGAACGCAGTTATAATGTAAACCTTAACTATCTAAAAAAGATATATCTGAAGGGAGGTACTTTTCTAAATTTTGAGAGTTCTGCTTGGTACACTTATTTCACCAATGCCATCCTGCCTGATTATGACACCAATCCCAATCAGATTATTTACTCCAATTTAGATGGGCATGCCATTTCAAAGGGAATTGGTTTTAATATGGACGCGCATTTTTCGAATCGATTTAAGGCTATTCTTGGATTTACCTATCAAGACGTCACCACTACTGAAGGAGGTGAAACAAAGCAGCAGATGCTCACAGAAAAATTCAGTGGTACTTGGGCCTTGACCTATCGTATTTTTAAGTATAATCTTTCATTAGACTATACTGGAAACGTTTTTGGGCCTATGCGACTTCCACTTTTGGGCGATTTGGATCCACGACCAGAATATAGCCCAACTTGGAGTATCCAGAATATCCAGCTTATTTATGATGGAATAAAGAACGTTGAACTCTATGGCGGCGTGAAAAACCTGTTGGACTGGACACCGGCGAAAAGTGCACCCTTCTTGATTTCAAGAGCTAATGACCCCTTTGACAAGGAAGTGGTTTTTGATAGCTCCGGAAATGCAGTTGCTACACCCAACAATCCGTATGCGCTTACTTTTGATCCGAATTACGTTTATGCGCCTAATCAGGGAATACGTGGATTCTTTGGGATTCGCTATACTTTGCTTTAATAATTTTAAATTAGCCAAAAAAATCAGGAATAAACCAAACCCCAAAGAGGTCTCAGAGACCTTTGGGGTTTTTTTATCACCTTCCGGCAATCAAATAATGCAAACCTCACAAGTCTTCCATTCTTCGCATAAAAATACGAATGGTGAAGAAAAACCTGTGATGATTTATTGGTGTATCCAAGCTAAATCCCCCGTTCCTTCCGGATCTGGTCATAAGCTTCCTGAACTTTTTTGAACTTTTCCTCGCCTCCTCTTCGGTGAGCTTCGTCCAAATGGGTAAGTTTATCGGGATGATATTTTTTTGCCATTGCCCGAAAGGCACTTTTAACCTCGGCGTCGGTTGCATTTCGATCAATTTCCAGAATCTGATAGGCACTGTCAGGATTTTTGAAGAACATCGCCTTAATGCTCTCAAAATCGCGACCAAAAACTCCTAAAAATCCAGCGATCCGATTTATTTCCACCACTTCCGGTTCCGAAACCCTGCCATCGGCATTGGCGATACTGAACAAAAAGTGGAGAATCTGCAATCGGGTTTCATACTGTGTCCGCTGTCGAAGAAGGATACTGATATTCTGTGCGGAAATCTCCCGTTTATTTATCACTTCATTAAAAACCCGAAAAGTGGCGTTCGCTCTGTCTTTCCCATAGGTCTGCACAAAATACTGGCGGACAAAGTCCAATTCAGTTTGACTTACGTTTCCATCGGCTTTTATAACCAAAGAGGCCAAGGAGAGCAAGTGGAGCTCAAAATCGGCAGGAGAAACTCGTTGTGCTGAAGTAGCGGAGGTATTAAAAGTGGACTGAAAGGTTTTGCCCTTAACGCTTAGGTTATCGAGCAGACTACCTATAAAAAATCCAGCAATCGCACCTGGGAACCTATAAAATAAATAGCCAAGCACGGCCAGTAACCAACGAAGCATAAGGTTGTAATTTTTTCAATTTATAGCCGACAAAGGTAAATATTAATAATAGTTCCCATATTCCAAATTTCAAAAAAGGCGGAAACATTAATGTGAAGACGAAAATTTTAATAAATGGAGCTGTTTTTTAAAGGAAATATTTTTATTTTGGAAGTTATATGACATTTGCCACTTCTGAATTGGAGACTTATTCCTCTCAAAATGCTTAACTTTGTATGAAATTTTATCAAATAATTTAAACCTAATATTATGTACCCACCAGAATTAATAAGACCGATGCGCGAAGATTTGACGAGAGTAGGCTTTACAGAATTACATTCAGCACCAGAAGTTGAAGAAGCTTTGAAAAAAGAAGGAACTACTCTTGTAGTAGTAAACTCAGTTTGTGGTTGTGCCGCAGCCAATGCCCGTCCCGGAGCGAACTTATCACTTCAAAATAATAAAAGACCCGACCATTTGGTAACCGTTTTTGCCGGCGTGGATCGCGATGCGGTTGATGCCGCACGTGCCCATATGGTGCCATTTCCACCAAGCTCCCCATCTATGGCGCTTTTCAGGAATGGCGAATTGGTCCACATGTTGGAACGACACCATATTGAAGGAAGAAATGCGCAGATAATTGCCGAAAATCTTAAAGGAGCCTACAACGAATATTGCTAGGACTGCCAATATTTTGTTATGAAGTTAAACAAGCCATTAACTGTTGTCATTGGCCTTTTGGCCCTGTTGGCTATTATTTTTAACTTTTATGAAAACCCGGAAGTTTCATATCTGTTCGGTAAAGAAATTAGCAATTGGCTTTATCGAGGTTTTTGGGCGTTGATTATCGGAATTTGCGTCTATAACTATATCTATATAGATCGAAATACCCTGAAGGACAAATCGAAATTGAAGTCGAAGTCGAAGTCGAAATCTTAAAGATAGTAGATGTCCTAATAAAATTATAAGAACCCACCCGAGGAACCGTCTTTTTTAAAGACGGTTTTCTTATTTTTGAACAGTATGAAAGGACTTTTAAAAATTCTCAGCTATCCGGTATCGGCACTATATTATCTCATCTTTGGATTTACAATTGTGGTTTTCCATCCCGTTCAATGGATCTGTTTTAATGCCTTTGGTTACAACGCCCACAAGAAAAGTGTGGATATTTTCAATTGGTCGCTCCTGCGCTGTTTAAATATTCTCGGCACTACATTTCACGTAAAGATTGATACTGACCTTCCCAATAACGTGCCTATTATAATTGTTTCCAACCACCAGAGTATGTGGGATATTCCGCCTATAAGTTGGTATCTGCGGAAGTATCATCCAAAATTCATCTCTAAAGTGGAACTGGGAAAGGGAATTCCTTCAATATCCTATAATCTGAAACACGGAGGATCTATTTTGATAGATCGAAAAAATCCCAGACAGGCGATTGTTGAAATGGTGAAGTTTTCAAAATACCTTCAAAAGCATAATCGAAGCGGAGTTATTTTTCCCGAAGGAACTCGCAGTAAAACGGGAGTGCCGAAACCTTTTAGACGTACGGGACTTCAAACCCTTTTCAAAAAAATCCCAGATGGATATGTCATTCCAGTTACAATAAACAATAGTTGGAAGCTACAACGCTGGGGAATGTTTCCAGTGCAGATGGGCGTGCGTTTTGAAATGATTGCCCATCCAGCAATCAAAATTGCGAACTATGAAGTGGAAGCATTAATTGATAAAGTAGAAGAAATCGTAGCTTCTAAAATTCATAAATGATGAATAATATCTCGGAGGAAAAGTTGATTAAGAATACCGTTCACTTCGTCAAAGAAGAATTAAAAAATGCGGAAGGCGGACACGATTGGTTTCATATTGAACGTGTTTATAAAAACGCGCTTCTCATTTCCAAAAACGAAATAGTTGACAAAACCGTAGTGACGCTTGGGGCCTTGCTTCACGATATTGCAGATTACAAATTTAACGATGGCGATGAAACCATTGGTCCAAAAAAAGCACAACAGTTCCTAAAATCGCAAAATCTTTCAGAAGATAAAATCCAACACGTTGTAAAAATTATAGAAAACGTTTCTTTTAAAGGGGGAAATACTTCACAAGAATTTCATTCAAAAGAATTGGATGTAGTGCAGGATGCGGACAGATTAGATGCTATTGGAGCCATTGGGATAGCTCGGACATTCAATTACGGTGGTTTTAAAGATAGGAAAATGTATGACCCGGAAATAAAGCCAGATTTAAATATGACACCTGAGGAATACAAAAATTCCGATGCGCCGACTATCAACCATTTTTATGAAAAACTGCTGCTTCTAAAAGACAAAATGAACACTGAAACGGGAGGAAAAATTGCTGAGGAACGCCATCAGTTTATGGAATTATTCTTAGAGCAATTTTACGCCGAATGGGTCGGTAATAAATAGAACTTTGCGCTCTTTGCGTCTCCTGCAGCGAGCTATTTACCGCAGACAGAGAACCCAAAATAAATCCTACCGAGTTTAAGGCTCGATAAATTTTTAAATTTGATCTAAGTGCCTAAGGAGCGTGTACAATCTTTTGATCCTGAATTGCAATCTGTACAATCTCCATTTAGTTTAGGAGTACATCCAGAACCCGAATGGCACGAACTAGAAGTACAGGTGATTCCATATGGAAGGGGATCAATTCTCATACCTAAACTCCCATTATCTTCAGAAATCCTTAACAAAGTTGTAGAAACAAAATTGTTATTGAAAAATGTTCTGAGATAGAATATGCCATCAATATTCTCAATTTTCGATTCAGTTATTTTAACATCCGCATCGAAGTCTTGTGGTCTGGCATGTTGAAGATTGATTAAAAGAGATTTTTGAAATTCGCTTTGTTCTTTAGCATCTAGTGAATAATCTCCCGAATCTAAATTCCTATCCTTAACGGTACAAGAATTCAAAAGTGGAAGTGTCAACGTTACAATTAGTAAAAGAATCATATTTTTCATAAGTAAATAAATTTCAGATAAAGTCTACTTTCAGTATATTTAATGTCCCTGTTTCGACTTTTCGGACCATTAAGTTCGATAAAGGCCTTTTGGCACTATGTTAGAAATACCTATACCTTATATTACCCTGAGATTTTTAACAAATGTTTTAACAATCATCTAAGATAATTAAAAGATGTTTACGAATTATAAAAAACATAATTTTTTATTTCAAGAATTCCTGTAGCAAATGTATTAAAATCACAAATGATTATTTTATAAAAGGGATATGCAACACCCAATTTTGCTGTTGGTGGCAAGCTTGAAAATTAGATGCTATTGGAGCCATTGGGATAGCGCGGACATTCAATTACGGTGGTTTTAAAGATAGGAAAATGTATGACCCGAAAATAAAGCCAGATTTAAATATGACACCTGAGGAATACAAGAACTCCAACGCGCCAACCATCAATCATTTTTATGAAAAACTTCTTCTTCTAAAAAATGGAATGAATACTGAAACAGCCAAAAGAATCGCTGAAGAATGGCATCGGTTTATGCAAAAGTTCCTAGAGCAGTTTTATGCGGAATCGGAGGGAAAACTATAAAGCCTCTGTGCTCTCCATGGCCCCACGATATTTCTAAATCACGACGGCGCAAAACGCAGAGGAGGAATCTATCAAGTTTGACAAATGAGCACTCTAAAGTGAGGTTTTTAAAAACACTTTTATTCAGAATACTCCCTTAACAACTGCCTGTAGTTATTCAGTATCGCAGAACGGCTTACAAACCCTTGAAATTTTCGTTCCTCATCGAGCATAGGAAGTTGCCACACATCGGCTTCGTCAAACATTTTCATTACTTTCATGACTGTATCTTGATCCGAGATTATAAAAGAAGGACTTATTGTGAGGTGGCTCACGCTGATCCCCTCGGCTGATTCTTTGCCCAACAAGAAAGGTCGAAGTCGCTCCCGGTTCAAAATACCCCAGAATTTATTATCGGTATCCACCACCGCCATAGTATTTTGGTTGCTGTTCCTGAATTTACGCATCACTTCCTCCATGCTATCCGTAGTGTTGATGATCAAGGATGAAGGATTTAAGCAATCTCGAAGATGGATATGTGAAAGGATATTTTGATCTTGTTGGGTAGTAAATATTTCTCCTGAATCGGCCAGCGCTTTGTAGGCGGGATTTATGGTAGAGAAGAAACGGTTGATTGCATAAGCCATTACCGAAACGATCATCAAAGGAATAAATAGATCGTACCCACTGCTTGTCTCGGCGATAAGGAAAATACCGGTCAAGGGAGCATACATGGCTCCCGACATTACCCCTGCCATCCCGACCAGCATTAAGTTGGTGATCGGCACATTCGGCATCCCCATCGTTTCTAGGACGAATCCAAAAAGATACCCGAGCAATCCCCCCGCGACCAAGGAAGGCGCGAAATTCCCTCCATTTCCACCCGAACTCAGGGTAATACTCGTGGCAAACGCCTTCATAAGTACCGTGAGTCCCAAAAACGCAATAATGACCAGTTGGGAGCTTTCAAATTTAAAATAACGGAAAAGACTCTCGTGGATCAAATGATCCATATTCCCTTGGTGGAGAATGCGAATATTGAGATACCCCTCTCCAAAAAGTGGTGGAAACGCAACACACAGCAAGGATAACAAGCTACCTCCAATAATGGCACGCAATAAAGTCCTTCGCTTAAAACGACCAAAAAACTGGTGCACCTTCTGTCCAACTACCAAAAAATAACGGGCATAGAATCCAGTAAGAACACCTAGCCCAATATAATAAGGGATATTTCCATAATTAAATATTTCCCGTGCAGGCAAATTGAATAGTACGTCTTCCTTCAGGATAATCGTTGAAAGCAAACTCCCACAAATAGCGGCAATCACCAGCGGAATAAAATCCGTGAATACGAGGCCCACCAACAAAATCTCGAAGGCAAACATTACACCCGCAATAGGCGCATCGAAAGCAGCGGCAATACCAGCAGCAGCGCCCGAAGCCAACAATAAAGTACGTTCCTTAAATCCCAAACGATATCGTTGTGCGTAATTGGAACCAATTGCGGAACCCGTTACCGCGATAGGAGTTTCAAGCCCCACAGAACCTCCAAAACCAACGGTGACAGCACTTTGAATTATCTGCGAATACATTTTAGTGGATTTTATTTTGCTCCCATTCTGGGAAATATCCTTTAAAACATAAGAAAGTTCCTTATCCTCATCTCCTTTAAACAGGTATTTAACAATCAAGGAGGTGAGAACGATCCCCACCAAAGGAAAGATGGCAAAAACGAAAATCCTTTCCTCAAAGGGAATATCGTTATTGATAAAGGATTGAATATGATGTACCAAAACCTTTAAAAGCACTCCCCCCAAACCCGCGGTAAGCCCCACAAGAACTCCGGACAGAATCAAAAACTGGGAACGCGTCAGCCGTTCCCTTATCCAGAATAGAAGTATTTCAACATAATTGAATTTCCGGAAAGGATAATTGACAAATGCCCTTTTGAACTGCAAAAAGCTAACTATCAGTTTTTTTACTTTGTAAACCATTGGCTTCCCGTAGCGGTTTTAGTTTAAAAATCCAATTTTCCAATTGGCGATTGCCCAATAAAGATAAGGGAATTCAAAATTATACCAATTTGATTATATAATGTGGATTTATTTCAATGAGGTATAATGCCGATATAGATTTTATGGAGCATTGGGCGACATTCAAAATCATAATCGGTATTAAAATATTTGGGTGGGGTATTTTGTGGGAAAGACTTAAAGGTTTTGGAATAATTGGAGATTTCAAATTCAAGAAGAATCCGTTTTGAAAATGAGAGAAGAGGGAAGAATGCGATGCTCCCGAAGCCTCGGGAGCGCATTAATGGGGTTTTTATTCAATTACTATATTTTCGCCTCTTACCTTTCCATCTGCAAAAATTATTTTACACGACCATTTACTTCTGATTATTGCACCAAAACTATTTTGACTATCAACCCAAGAATTTATTTAATATTCGTTTCCTCCTAAATCGGTTATGTGACCATTTTTTTCAGATACGCCAGGAAATTTTGCGGTGGAAGGGGACTTCAACCTGCTTTTGATAAAGTCTTCAGCGTAATTATATGCCAGAAACCTACTTGGTTCAACAGAGGACGAATCATCACCCGAACCGATTGCAAAAAATGTGAAGATAATTATAGCACAAAGGCTAAACAGATGTGGTAATTTGTTTTTCATACTTTATAAGATTTATAATTTTTGAAATTAAAATACTTATTAATGAGCCTAATGTGTAAAAAATTAGGTCGTTTTTGTCGAAAGTTCCAAAATTTGGGTTGAAATATTGTAGTAACTCAGACATAACTCCAATAAATACGTGGTAGAATAATGTAAAATAACTTGATTTTGGATTGAACATCTTTCCATATTATTAGCATAATGGACGTAAAATCAAAAATCCATAATAAATCAGGCAAATTAAACTTTATCCAATTGGCTACTTGATAGTCGGAAAAAAATTCCCGAATTGCATCTGATTCACTTTCAATTTCTATGATTTTTATCCAATCAAATAATAGTATCGTCTTTGAACGACTTATTAAATAGATGAATCCACCAATAATAATTGGTAGAAAACCCAGAATTCCAATTTTGGCAATGTCCGTTTTTTTCAAAAGTTTTAAAACAAAGTTATTGACGAAATGAATAAGTTATGTTCTCTTAATAAGTCAAATGTCTATAAAAGTTTTAATAAATCAAAAATACTTCAAAAAAACGTTGATTCTTTGCGGAAAACCGTAATCAATAGCATTATATGTTGTTGGAAATTAAAAATATGATAAAAATCCAAACATTCGCAATTGCGGGTTTCTAGATGTTGATAAAATGGACAAGAAAATAATTGTTAGAATTATTTATGCTAAATCTCTTTTCCATAAAAATCAACAGTATAAATCCTTAAAATCATTACGAAGAAGGAAACAATATATTCGTGAGGTCTTTTCTTTCATACCAATCCTAACAGGTCTCCATCCTACGCTGAAAAGCTAGTTCCTCCACTAAACCTGCCCGTCCGGCAGGCGGGGCTTCTGCGACAAGTGGACGGTGGGCACTCTACTACCTGTGGCATCTTGAAACGCAATTCCAAACCCCAAAGGTCTTCCTCCTCCGCTGAAAGCTCCGGCGGACAAGCTTCGACCTTTGGGGATTTACTTCCCAATAACATCCCTCAAAACATCCGCAACTGCGGATCCTTCAACTGCAAAAAATGTGACCTATCCAAAACCGGCATTCCCTTGCCTGAGAGATATTTGTTTTTTGCAAGAGCCATAGTGGTTTTTACCT
The DNA here is from genome assembly GCA_049646885.1 of Aequorivita sp. Taxonomy (GTDB): domain Bacteria; phylum Bacteroidota; class Bacteroidia; order Flavobacteriales; family Flavobacteriaceae; genus Aequorivita. The sequence continues at coordinate 31,031 of JBARWQ010000067.1, forward strand.
GCTCGGCGATGGTGCCCTCGCCTCTCATTCTTCGGCCCCAATTACTATCGTTTAGATTGTCGCCATGACATTCGGCGATTTGGTTTAGGATGCGCTCGGCACGGTCGGGAATGGTTTTTACCACTTCCTATTACTGTTCAAGCTTATAATATCGAAAAAAAACAAACGAAGTCCTTAAATTGGGATATATCAGTTATGCTCTTATTTGTTCTTCATTTGTTTCCTATTATTTCTATTTAGCAAACTATATAGCATTTATTGTTTTTCTTACAGGTTTTACTTAATAGAATATCGAGTCCATCTACGTTCACCCGTACTCATTAAACTATCGTTCTTAACCATAGATTTAATAGTCCTTCTAACCTTGTGCTCGTTTATTTCTTTACCTATTCGAAAGTGAATATCTCCAAATGCACTTTCGGGATAAGCCTTAATATCTTTATATATTAACTCTTCTAATCGATGGTCTTCAATATTTTTAAGACTGGTTTTCCCCTTAAACTGCGATTGTCTGATAAACTCAGGATTTACAGAATATTGGGTTCCCTTACTTTTACCCGATTTAATTACCAATTCATAATCCAAAAGCTTGCCCAGCCAGCTTCTTAGTCCTTGTTCTTTGTTTTGATTTAAGATTTTTGAAAGTTCCGTGGCGGTGTAAGATTGTTGTTGAGCAAGTAAACCAAGAGTTATAAGTTCCTTTTGTTTTAGATTGAATTCAGAACTAGCTCTATCCATAAGACGAATAACTTGCTTGCTAACAAATTGCTTTTGGACAATAACTATAACTCTATCATCCAAATCTTTTACTTGTGGTATTGGTTTTCCCGAAGCAAGTAAATGAGCATAAACCAAATCATACCCACTCCCTTCTTTTTCCATTAATCCCAGATCATAAAAAACTTTAGAAAGATGCTCATTCCTTCTCACTGATTGGCTTAAAATATTTTTTGGTGTTACTCCAAAGGGTAAAGAACCAGGGCTATGAATTTCCAAGCGATCCAAAAAAATATTGATAAATATGTCTCCCCTCATAGTATAAGTACGATGAACTAAGGCATTGACCACTAATTCACGAACAACCTCCAAAGGGAAAAATTGGATATTTTTTCGGAACATACCTTCAGAAACCTCAATGCTTTCTTGCCAATCGGGAACATCGTTCAAAACTGTATTTAGGAGCTCTTTAGGGTTGAGGAAATTATCGTCAAGCAATAGTTTCCAAACCTTTTCGTCATTTTCGTTGTAACGTAACACCTGTATTGCCAGTGGATACAAAAGCGATGCTCTATCCCTTCGATGTCCCATCCATAAAATGCCCAAATTGGTGAGATAGCCTTTCTTCTGAAAGAAATAATAATCAAAAATTTCTTCATCCGTCATTTCTTTAATAAAGGAACTTACACGGGGAGATCTGCGGATATCATTTAAAAAATCCTGCCGTTTTTGAGGATCATACTGTGTATCTGGAATTTTTTTGTTTATCTGATCTTCCCAAATAAAGGCATTTTTATCTGCTGCCAATCGCCCCATTTCATCGGGAGGAATTGGACGACATTCATCATGTAAACGGATATAATATCGACCGTCTGTCGTAGAAGCAATAGTTTGTGCATTGCGGAACACTTCTAAACGTATATATTCATCATAATTCCCAGCCGTTTCTATAGTAACCGCAAGACCAACATGGATGGTACGATGGGCTACGTTTTTCTGAATAAGATCAGGCGTATTTCGATCTTTAATCCGTTGATTGGATGGCGGTAAAGTTTCTCCATCTTCAATACCAATAAGAATTACTCCGCCATTCCCATTGGCAAAGCAAACGCAGTCCTTTGCTAATTCATCCCAATTGGTTTTAAGACCTCTAAGGAAACGCAATGATTTGTAATCGATATTTTTATTCTCCTTCATTATCAATTATTTGATGGCTGAACTGCCATAGACATTTAAGCACTCTTGATGATAAAAATAATTCTTTTTTAATTCTTTCAAACATTTGTTGTTCTATTACTTCCAGGAGTACGACTATTTAGCGAATAAGTGGTTTTCTCAAATACAATTTAAATTATATGAGCTATATCCAATTGTCTACTTATTATAATATTACAATTGCATTAGATACAACAACCTCAATAAAAGTGTCTTTTCAATATTATTTTGAATAGAAAGTCACATTCTCGAGTATATCTTGAATGAATTTCCTCAAACAGAATGTTTAAGAAAATAGATATAATGAACCAGAAATTAAAAAAAAGTGGAGCCACCTCAAAACATCTTGAGCTGAGGATCCTTAAGCTGCAAAAAATGCGAAGCATCCAAAACCGGCATTTTTTGTTCTGGGAGATATTTGTTTTTTGCAAGAGTCATTGTATCTTTTACCTGTTGGGCGATTGTGCCTTCACCTTTTATCCTTCTGCCCCAATTGCTGTCGTTTAGATTTCCGCCGTGGCATTCGGCAATTTGGTTTAGAATACGCTCTGCGCGGTCAGGGATGGTTTTGTGTGCCCAATCTTTAAAGATTCCGGCTACTTGGCCGTTTAGTCTGACCATTGTATAACTCACATCTCTAGCGCCAAGTTCCGAAACCGCTTTTACCAAAGGCAGGATTTCATGACTGTTTAAAGAAGGAATAATCGGCGCCATCATCACCTGAACGGGAATATTGTTTTGGGAAAGAACCTCAACTGCTTTCAGCCGTTGCTTGATACTCGCTGTTCTAGGTTCCAACAATCTCCGGGTATCTTCTGAAAGGGAAGTGATGGAAATATTGACGGTGATAGTATTCAACTTTGCCATTTCCTTTAAAATATCAATATCGCGAAGTATCAAGGAGTTTTTGGTAATTATACCGGCGGGGTGTTTCCACTTCAGCATCACTTCCAAACATTTTCGGGTGATCTCAAGTTTGCGTTCTAAAGGTTGATAACAATCGGTATTGCCTGAAAAAATAATGGTGTTTCCCTTCCAATTTTTAGAAGTGATTTTCTCTTCCAATAGTTGGGGAGCATTTGACTTAAAAAGAATATTTCTTTCAAAATCCAATCCAGCGCCGTAACCCCAATATTCATGGCTATTTCGGGCATAGCAATACACACATCCATGTTCGCAACCTTGATAAGGATTGGCCGAATAGTTCATTCCCACATCGGGGCTATTCACTTTGTTCACAAAGGTTTTAGGAAATACTTCAATATACTTCGTTTTGTTATTATCCGCATCCTCTCCTTCAACTTCGCAGAAATTTAGAAAATCATCCAATATCTCATGTTCGTTTTCTAAGAAACGACTTGAAACATTTTTTTGGGCACCGCGGCCTTTGGGATGAGTATAGGACATAAAAAAACTTTGAAGATTTGGATTCTTCAAAGTTAATTGTTATTTGGAATTATTCCAAGATGACAAGGATTTATTCCTGAATCTACTCTTATTGTATGTCAATCTTCAGAAACTGTTTTTTGGAGTTTTTACTTCCTATAAAAACCATTTCACTACCGTCCAAAGAAGTGTGAATGCCTTGACTCACGTAGTAAGGAACTTCCGAATCCTTTGCGTTCACTATATTTTTAAAGGTGTAGTTTCCGTTATTGTCAATTTTAATAGCGTATAGATTGGCATTTTTACCGTTCCCTTGTTTAAACTCAATTCTATCATTACTGATTTTCCTTATTTTGTCGGAACAATTGATAAAAAGATAGGTATCCTCATTTATTACGGAGGAAGAAAATGACAAATAATTCATCACCACGCCCGACGTAGATTGGCGTTTATTGATGTTTCTGGCCCATAACAATTGGCCCTCTTTGCTCATTTTTACTGACACAATATCGTTAAAGTTATAAACAATAGTTGTTCTCATTCCGCCATTAGAACTCATATTTGTTCTTTGGGTGATATAAAACTCTTCGGCATTAAGGACAATATCTTCGTTTTCTGTAATAAAAGCACTTCTAAAACTAAGGTCTTTTAGTTCTTTATCCTTTACTTTTCCATATTTGTCGGTGATAAATTCTTCCGAAAAAGGCATATAGCTTTCGTTGGTGATTGCTAAAGTTTCCGGATCTAGATTGAAACGACAAACCCCTTTGTAGCGAAAGTCATTCTTTTCGGAATAAAATCCTGCGCAACTAATACTGTTTTTTCCTCTTACAGTAAATAGAGAACCTATAAAATTCTCGTTAGTAGAAAAGCTTACATCTTTTTGATCGGTAGCCGTAAGTTTATGAAGTTCATAACGATAGTTGGCTTTTCCGTCCTTTTTTGATTTGGTTGAATTATTTTCAAAAACTTTTCCCAGTAAAAATATCTCTCCATTGTCATCGTCAATATCAATATTTTCATATCTGAAAAGTTTATCCTTTATATCCCTTTTAAACTCTCTGTCGAAAACAGGATTGAATTCCTTATCATAAACAAACAGTCGCTGCGTTTGTGAATCTTTATCCTTTATATCGAAATTCACACAGAAGAAATTCTTTTTAGCCGAAAAAGTAACTTCGCCCATTGAACTTACATCCCGCTGACTTAGTCCATTATCAAAAAAGAAAACACCAATAGCGACACCGAAATATTTTTTTACATCAGCTTCATTCAGTGTGAACAGCGATCTTTTTTGGAATTCAAAACTGTCCAGCGGACTTTCCAGAATATTAAAATTATAGACTTTGGCCTTTTTGTCTATTGCCGATTCCAATATATAAATGGAACCGTTGTTTACCATTAAGCATTTAATTTCGCTATTGTCTATTTCTAACTCTGTTTCCTTTACGTGTTTTAGGTTGGCGTCAAAATGGTCAATATAATATCCTTTGGGCATTTGAACAAAGCCACTTCGGAAAACACGAACGGTAATAAAGCCGCCATGTCCGTCGCTTTCCGAGAAAAGTAAGGAGGTGTTTTTTTTGTCGTCTTTGAAGACTTCGCTTGTAATAGTTTTTATTGAAATATCTTGAGCGTAGGTAAGATATGAACCTATAAGAATTAATAGTGTTAGAAATTTTTTCATCCGTTTTGGTTTTGGTTGTTTGGCGGGCAAAGTACAAAACCAAATTGTCCTTTTTTGAGAAAAATATATTTCTCAGGGAAATTTGCTTTCCTTTTTTGAAGAAATGCTTATGTAACTTATCTAAAATCCTCATTTCCAAAACGGTAATTCGAGATTTTTAGCACTAAAGAAATCATTTTTCTTTGAAAATTGATCTCATCAAAAAAAAAGGACTCCATTTAGGAGCCCCCTTTCAATAAATAGGTTATAATCAACTAATCTTGATGGTTTTTGGTGGCCTTTGTTTGGCTTCCTCTTTTTTAGGAAGATGTATTCCCAAAATACCATCGTTATAGCTTGCTTTTATCTTCTCGGCATCCACAGTTTCCGGCAAAGTGAAGCTACGTTTAAAAGAAGAATATCCAAATTCCCTTCGTGTATAGTTCTCCTTTGTTTCCTCTGTTTCCTCTTCACGTTCGGTGGAGATGGAGAGCAAATGATTGTCGAGTTCAATTTGGAAATCAGATTTCTTCATTCCAGGCACCGCCATTTCCACAAAATATTCATCCGCGGTTTCCTTAATATTTACCTGCGGCAAACTCATATTTGAATAAGACCCTGGCGAAAACAGAGACGGAAATTCCCTGTTGAAAAAATCATCCACCCAAGAAGATAAACCGGTGTAATTGGTTTGACGATCTGAGTTTGTTTGGGCCAAACCTCCATTTTTCGGAACATTCATTAAAGTGTTCATAATACAAAGATTTAAGTTAAACTATTATTTATATCTCTATCATACAAACAAAATACCAATCCCAATTGTGAGCCTGATTGGGCATTATTTTTATAAAAAGATTAAGAAAAGAGCCGGAGAACATGTTAATAGAAATGACATCCTGACACAAGAAGAGTCATTTTTTCAGTTCTCAGGAATGACTAAAATCACTTTAGAAATTTATCGGCCGGGGAATTCTGCTTTACGCTTTTGAAGAAATGCCTGAGTTCCTTCCTTAAAATCCTCCGTGCCAAAACAGTTTCCAAATTCTTCAATTTCTATTTGAAATCCGTTTTCACCATCTTCATAATTGGCGTTAACAGCTCTTATAGCAGAAGCAATGGCAACAGAGGAATTTTTCATTATTCTACCGGCTATTTTTCCAGTAAACTCCAACAATTCCTCAAGGGTGGTCACGTGGTTTACCAAGCCGTACTGAAGCGCTTGGTTGGCATCGATCATTCCGGCGGTCATAATCATTTCCATTGCTCTGCCCTTGCCAACCAATTGTGGCAAACGCTGCGTTCCGCCGTAACCTGGGATTACTCCCAAGGAGACTTCCGGAAGCCCCATTTTGGCATTGTCTGAGGCGACACGAAAATGCGCCGCCATGGCCAATTCCAGTCCGCCTCCCAGTGCAAAACCATTTATGGCGGCAATAACAGGAGTTGAGAGATTGGCAACAAAATCAAACAACAATTCCTGCCCTTTAGCAGCTAGTTTTCCTCCGTCTTCAACGGAAAAATCAGCGAACTCGCTGATGTCCGCGCCGGCGACAAAGGCTTTTTCACCCGATCCGGTGATGATGATAACTTTGGTTTTGGATGAATCGTCCGCCTCTTCAAAGGCATCCCGAAGTTCTTCGATAGTTTCGCGGTTCAAGGCGTTCAACTTGGAAGGACGGTTGATGGTGATGGTTGTAATTCCGTCTTTGGTTTTGGAAATTATGTTTTGGTAGCTCATATTCAATTTATTTTTTAAAAGTCTTTTCTTCAACACGAATGGCTTTAGATTAGATCTCGACTGCGCTCGACCTGACATTTGATTCGTGGTCCGTTTCGCAAAGCTACTAAAAACCCTAAAGGATTGCCGGAAACAAGACTTTAAAAGTAGTTTTCTCATCAGACGATTCAAGGGTTATTTCACCTCCGTAGGCTTCGACTATGTTTTTCACCATCCCCAATCCCAGACCCATCCCGCTGGTTTTGGTAGTAAACTGCGGTTCAAAAATACAGTCTCTATTTTCCTCCGGCACTCCAGCCCCATTGTCGGTAACAGATATGCTTACCCATGTTCCTTCAATTTTCACACTTACGTCCACTCGAGGTATCTCAGGTTGCTTCTGCTCTATGGATTGAATACTATTCTTCACTAAATTGGTAAGCACACGAATGAGTTGGGTGCGATCAAAACGGGCGCGGATCTCATCTCCTTCAGAAAAGAAATAGATATAATCCTCATGAAAAATATCCAAAGCCAATCTGGCAATGTTTACTACATCCAGGGTCTCATCCTGTTGGGCGGGCATTTTGGCGTAGGTTGAAAATGCGGAGGAAATCGAACTTAAAGTATCAATCTGTTGCAAAAGTGTATCGGTGTATTCTGCCATTTTTTGATCAATATCGGGATCGTTACTATCAAATTTACGATGAAAACTTTGTACGGTTAAACGCATTGGGGTCAAGGGGTTCTTGATTTCATGAGCCACCTGTTTGGCCATTTCGCGCCAAGCGGTTTCACGCTCACTGGCGGCAAGTTGAGCAGCACTATTTTCCAATTCGTCTATCATTTCGTTATAGGAGTTTATCAATAAAGAAATCTCTTGGGGCGTATCGCTGATATGGATTTTCTTGTTTCTGGTATCAAATCTAGTTTTTGAAAGTTTTTCACTGATTTGCTTTAGAGATCGAGTGATGTATTTGGAAAGAAAATAGGCCAAGACAATTGCCACTACCAACATAAAGAAATACGCGATTCCCAATCGGTACAGATAATCGGTGAGTTGTTTGTTTATAAAACCATCATCCTCAATATAAGGTAAGTTGAGAATCGCCAAGGGCTTAAAATAACTGTCGGTAATATAGGTATAGGAAGATTGATATTTTTGACCATCCTCCTCAAACTCTTTTATATAGTTTTTTGTTGGCGAATCCTGAAGTTCCTCCAATGCATATTTCGGTATTTTTTGTGCAACCGTATCCTTAAAAAACGAAGGTTTTGAAGATTTTAAAAGATTTCCATCCAGGTCATAAAGAAAGATCTCCAGACTGTGAATGTCTTTGATTTCGTAGATTTTTTCTTTGAATATCAACGGAATCTGTGCCGTTTCAACAGGGTAGGTAGTGGTTTTTAAAATGTAATTAATATTTTCACGGATAGCCGCCTCCTTCCGCAATAACCTGTCGCGGTGATAATCCTCCGCCTCCTTTCGGTATTGATAAACTGTTACAATAGCAATGAGCACCGAGGCGCCAATCACCAAAAGGAGCATCGATAAGAAAATTCGGGTGCGAAGGGATTTTTTGTAAAAGTACATCTACATTGAAATTGAGGAAGAAAGATAGCAATAATTAGTCCGAACTTGGAAGTACCAGATTTAAAAATCCAAAATCCGAAAAGGGAAGATTATTTCTCTCGAATTCGTTTGTAGATTTTATAGCCCATCATCAACAGTACGGAGAATAAAATTATACCAACGGTTCCATATATCCAGTTTACGCCATCTTTTAAAATAACTAAAAACACTACTGCAAAAAGAATAATGGTTGGCACTTCGTTAAAAAGACGCATATAGTTTGACGAATGTTTTACCACGTCTTTTTGGAGTTGTTTAAAAATTTGGTGGCATTTAAATTGATAAAATATCAACATTACCACAAACAGTAGTTTTACCTGCATCCACGTTATGTTTAACAAAGCTGGATTGATGATGAGGAGCCAAGTTCCAAATAAAACGGCAAGAATCGCGGATGGCCAGGTGATGATATTCCACAAACGGGAGGCCATTATCTTAAGTTGCTTCCCCAATATTTCTTTTTCTGGCGAAGGTTTTTCAGAAGCTTCAATTTGATAGACAAAAAGTCGAACAATGTAAAAAAGCCCAGCAAACCAAGTGATAATAAAGATTAGGTGAAGGGATTTTATATAAAGATAATACTGTTCCATGAACCACTCAGGTTTTCAAAAACCAAGTGGTAAAGGTACTTAAATAATCAAATAATTATTGGGAAGAACTCCAGGGGAAAATTCAGATTTTGATAAACTTTTTAATTGCATTCCCATCCGAAGATTGAATATTTAAAAAGTACATTCCAGATTTTAGGATTGAAACGTCAATTTCATTCGGGATCTGTTTTTCAAGGGATAAAACAGTTCTACCATTGATATCGGTAATTACAACCGCATCAAAATGGTTAATCGCAGATTGGAACTTCAATTTGTCATGGACCGGATTTGGGAAAATCAAGAAATCTTTTAAGGATTTTCCCTTTACACCAAGAGCCGGAAAATTTTTGTACTCTTGATAGCCATAGCCCGAGTAGTATGCTAGAACGATCCATTTTTCATTTCCTTGGGCATTTATCACATAAATATCGGCGGTTTTTTCTTCGACAAAAGGAATAAAAAAATAGGCTTCCATTCCCTCCATATCACCACAATTTTGGGTATCACGGACCACATTCCGCGGTATAAAGTTATCATCAACCCCAAAAGGATCGTTGTCTATATATTCATAAAAGCCGCTGTAGTCGTTGCAAAAAGCGGTGCCATGGAGTGAAAAATCATCCTCAATGATTAAAGTGGGTCCTTCCGGGATTTCCAGATCACTTATTGTAACTGTTGAATTTTCGAAAGTAAAACTGTGCAAGTACCAAGTGTCCACAAAATATTCTGGAGGTTGGGCATAGGCGCCTGTACATCCAAAAATCAGCATAAAAAGAAGTAATAAATTTTTCATGTTTGGAAATTTAGCTATTGCTTCAAAATCAATCTTTGATAAATTTCTTCGTTATTTTTCCTTCAGAGGAAGTAATTGTTATAAAATACATTCCCGATTTTAAATTAGAAACATCGACTTCCTTTGAAACTAACTTTTTTATTGAAATTACAACTCTTCCGTTAATATCGGTTATATAAACAGCATCGAGATCATTGGCAGCGGATTGAAGAATCAATTTTTCCTGAGTAGGATTTGGAAAAACAATCAAATCAGACAAACTATTTTCGCTAACCGACAATAATTGATTTGAGAAATAGGAAATAAAACCCGCAAAGGTTTCATATTGGAAATAATCTATCCCGTCGTTTCCTGTATATAAGGTACAACCCATGGGTGGATTTGTAAACATCAGGTCATACAGTGCATATCCAACGGGTCCAGGTGGGCAATTGCTTTCATCCTGCTGATAGTTTTGTGATTGCAATTTAAAATCATAATCTTCGCCATTTCCTAAAATAAGATCCCCGCTTATTAAAGCACAATCTTCAATTCCCGTATATGTAAAATCTTGGTTTATAGTAAACTGTGGCGGATTTGGACCCGTATATAAAATCGGATCGCCCAGGTCCACTTCAGCCATATACAGATACCAAGTTTGAAATAGCCTTGCGTCCGGTACGAGCGCTGGCTCTGTACTAAAGTAAGCCCAATTATAGTTCGAATCCCTTAGCGATAGATATTTATATCCGTTTCTTTCATTATAAATATAAGTAAGGGTTTTGGATTCAAGATTTTGGTTGGTCAAAATTTCATAAAAATAAAGATTTTCGTAGTAGCAATTTGGTTCTACGCAATCATTTAGGGTGACACCAAAATCATTAAACGTCACTGAATTCCCATTAAAACTTGCCGCGGCATTCAGTGTATTCCGAATACCATCTGCATCCAAAACATAATTTCCCGCAAGTTCATAAAAAGTCAAATTGGGGATTTCCCCATTAGGAGTGAAAAACAGGTCGTTTGTCTCAATAAATTTTAAATTGAAAGTCTCATTTATCATTCCGGAAGGCTGCGCGAATGAAGCCAGGATTGAGAGATTGGCTATAATAAGAAGTAGTGATTTTTTCATAACCGATAATTTAGCGTCATAAATATACTGAAAATCAGCATCAATCCTTCAAAGTTTTCCGTATTTCCCGATTCAGAAAATAACCTGTTACAATGGTTGAAAGGATATCTGCCGTTGGAAAGGAAATCCATACACCTACTTCGCCCAAAAAAAGTGGAAGAATAAAAATCAATGGAATAAAGAAAAACCCTTGGCGCGTCAAGGTAAGCAGCAATGCCGGCACCGCTTTTCCAATGGCCTGGAAATAGGCTGAACCAATTAATTGTATAGCAATAATGGGGGTAGCGGCAAATACCCACCGCATATTTCGTGGGGTTTCGGATAGTATATCGGCATCATTTGTAAAAATTGAAACGATTTCATGTGGAAAGATCATTATCACCGCAAAAACGAAGAGCGCCAAACCACCCGCGTACATTATTGCTTTATTGATGCTCTCTCGCACTCTTTTAAATTGATGCGCTCCATAATTATAACCGGCTATGGGTAAAAATCCTTGGGTAACGCCCAAAACCGGGAAGAGCGCAAACATCAGCATTCTTGCTATGATACCGTAGGATGCCACTGAAGCTTCCCCACCATAATTAAAAAGAATGTTGTTCATCAAAAGATAGGTGACGCTCACCACGGCTTGTCTTGAAAGCGTTACAAATCCAAGCGCAGATATTTCTTTAAGTATTGAGAAGTCTAGTCCAAAGTGCGAAAAATTAATCTTAAGTTCAGATTTACCACTTAAGAAAAAATAACCGACGTACAAAAAGCTCATCCCATAAGAAATAGTTGTCGCCCAGGCGGCACCTGCCATTCCCCAATCCATTATATAAATAAAAATATAGTCTAGGATCAAATTTCCGATGGAAGGGATAATCATTGCGATCATTGAAAACTTTGGCTTCCCCTCGGCACGGATCACGTTGTTCCCCATCATGCTCAATGCCAATAACGGCACACCATAAAGGACAATTCGATAATAAATCTTAGCAGGTTCAAAAATGGCACCTTTTCCACCGAAAGCGGGAATTAGGTCATTTACAAATACCAATCCGAGAATGACCATGACCGAAGTCAACAGAAGCGTTAGGGTAATTTGGTTGCCAAAGGTCTTTAGTGCCCGTAATTTATTATTGGCGCCCAAGGCTCTTGAAATCATAGAGGAGCCTCCAATCCCAATAGCCATCCCCAGCGCGGCGATAAAAAACGAAACCGGCAAAACCACATTGATGGCCGCAATTGCGATAGAGCCAATCCAATTGCCCACAAAAATGGTGTCCACCAATACGTTCAAGGACATAACAAGAATGCCGATAGATGCCGGCACGGCTTGCTTTATCAATAGACTTCCGATAGGTTCTGTGCCTAGCACAGCAGATTGCTTCGGTTTCATCGTTTGTTTATTCAATTAAGAAAAGCGGTTGAATTCGATTTCTTCTCCTAAAAGAAGAAGAACAAGTATTGGCTTAAACCGAAGCAATTGCGGTGTCAACATCTACAATGCGCCAATGGTCAATCCACCCTGTGAGAGTTTCCGCCCAATCGTCGCGGTCATTAAGGCAAGGGATGGTAGTAAATTCCTTCCCACCAGCTTCCTCAAATATTTCTTTTCCTTCCATTGCAATTTCTTCCAAAGTTTCCAAACAGTCACTGACGAAAGCGGGGGTAACAACTGCCAACTTTTCAACACCTTCCAGCCCAAAACGCTCAATAGTTCTATCGGTTGGGGGTTTTAGCCAAGGGTCGAAACCGAGGCGGGATTGAAAGCTATTGGAGTACGTTCCCGGTTTTAGGTTTAATTGTTTTGCTACCAACTCGGTAGTTTTCAAACATTGGTGTCTATAGCAAAATTCGTGGGCCGGTGATGGCGTAATACAACACGATTGGTCCAATTTACAGTGGCTTTTTGTTATATCCCGTTTAATTATATGTCTTTCCGGAACCCCGTGATAACTGAATAAAAGATGGTCGTATTCCACATTTTCAAGACTCTCTTTTATACTTTGGGATAAGACCTCAATATATTCTGGCTTGTTATAAAATGCAGGTAGGGAAGTGATCTTTAATTGCGGGAAAAACTCCTTTTGCAACTCTTCCACTTTTACGTTGATGGTTTCCGTGGTAGCCATAGCAAACTGAGGATAGAGCGGAATTACCAAAACATCGTCCACGCCTTGATCCACAAGTTCCTGAAGGCCCTTTTTTAAGGTCAAACTACCATACCGCATCGCCAAGGCGATGGGAATTGTAGTCCTTTTTTGAATTTTCTTCTGAAGTCTTTCTGAAATGACAATCAAGGGGGAACCTTCTTCCCACCAGATTTTTTGATAAGCTTCGGCAGATTTTTTCGGACGGGTATTGAGAATGATTCCCCTAACGATAAATGACCTCAACAAAAAAGGCACATCAATCACACGGGGATCCATTAAAAACTCATCTAAATATCGTTTTACATCTTTCGGATCGGTACTATCGGGGGAACCAAGATTTACAAGAAGAACTCCTTTAGGCATAATTCAATTTTTTTTGGATTTGCAAAGATATCGTTTTCCACTAGATAGGCTTCTCGCGAATCCATGGAATAAATTCGGTTTGGTTTTAATAAATTTATGAAGTTTGTAAAACTCCAAGAAGCAATTTGAAATTTCCATTAACCATTCAGGCCCATCATAAATTTTTTGGGCGTCGTGCCAAATTTCTTTTTAAAAGCCGAAATAAAATGGCTCGAGGCACTATAACCAACTTTTAGCCCTACCTCATTTACATTATGTGCGCCTGTTGCCAATAGCTGCCGAGCCAACTCCATCTTGTAATGAAATAGAAAACTAAAAACCGAATCGCCATAAATCTGTCTGAAGCCCTCTTTCAATCGATTTATTGGCAGATTGATTTCATCGGCTAATTGCTGCAAAGTTGGTGGCTCGGCCATGCGGGAAATAATAATCTCTTTTGCCATTTTTATTTTCGAGACATTTTCCTCATCTGCCAAAAATGGACATTGTTCCACATCGGCATCGGCGGGTCGGTTAAAGTAAAGGCTGAGAAGCTCATAAGCCTTCCCTTTAAAATAGAGCGGTTTGATACTTGGATGCAGATTGTAGTTCATCAACTGGTTTAATACAATAGCCATAGACGGAGTTATTCTGCCGTCCTTATAATATTTTCGATCTTTATTTTCATCACTTAAAAAGGTAATATAGCTGGCCTCTGTTGAAAACAAACCGTGAAATTTATTGATAGGAAGCAATATTGAAAGCAACCACGAATGTTTTTGTAAGGAAAGGGAAATCGGTAGATCCTGTTGCGGATTGTATAGAAGCAAAGAGTTTTCCTCTTTTATGGGAAGGACATAATTACCTTGGTTAAAACTGAACACGGCAGAGCCTTTTACACAGAAGTGAAACTGGATAAAATTAGAGTTCACTTCCCGCCTAAAAGTTTGGTTTTCATCGGTTTCATTATTGAATTTCAAAATAAAAAACCCTGGTTCAATAGTAGTTTCCTCATAGAAGCTTTGAGCGACATTTTTCACTAATTCCATAGGATCATTTCAATTTATTCTATTTAGACTTGTTCTAAATTATATTGTGTTATTTTGGGCTCACACCGCTAATTTAGTGGTTTATTGTATTATGAATAACATTTTATTTCAAATTTAACACAGAGCGACATAAAAGATACCGCTACCGTAACTTTTTAAAAAACAATGCCCCTACATTTGTCCCGTATCCAATATGAAAAACATTTCTTCTACATATTCCAATGGTTCTTCCGAAGGCACTTTTTACGCAATTGGACTTAACTATAAAAAAGCAGATGCCGTAATTCGTGGGCACTTCAGCATAGATGAAGCGGCGCAAGAGCGAATTTTGCAAGATGCAAAAGCGGAAGGCATTAGCTCGCTTAGCGTGATTTCTACCTGTAACCGTACCGAGATGTATGGAATTGCCAAACATCCCTTTCAACTTATAAAATTATTGTGCGAGCACACGAATAATTCCATAGACGAGTTTGAAAAAGTAGCCTACATCTACAAAAACCAAGAGGCAGTTTCGCATATTTTTAAAGTAGGCACCGGCCTCGATAGTCAAATTCTTGGCGATTTTGAAATTATAAGCCAGCTGCGAAAAAGTTTCCGACTGTCAAAAAAGCATGGAATCATCAATCCATTTATGGAGCGACTTGCCAATGCCGTTATACAGGCCAGCAAACGAATTAAAAATGAAACGGAAATTTCCACTGGAGCAACATCTGTGAGTTTTGCTGCCGTTCAGTATATAATGTCGCAGGTTCCTTACATTTCAGAGAAGAATATATTGCTTTTCGGCACAGGTAAAATTGGCCGCAACACCTGTGAAAATCTTATAAAGCACACCAAGAATTCACATATTACCCTAATAAACCGAACCAAGGAAAAAGCGGAAGAAGTAGGTGGAAAATTCAATCTCATCGTAAAGGAGTATGCCGATATCCAAAGTGAAATTGCTCAAACCGATGTACTAATCGTCGCTACCGGTGCCCAGCAACCAACTATTTCGAAAGAGCTTTTATTCTTAAAAAGACCTTTGCTAATTGTTGATCTCTCTATTCCAAAGAATGTTTCGGATGATGTGGTTGAAAATCCCTTGGTCACATTGATGCATTTGGACGAGCTATCCGCCCTAACGGACCAAACTCTCGAGCATAGAGCATCACAACTTCCATTGGCAGATGCAATTATAAGCGAAATTGAGGCCGACTTCAACCAATGGGCCGAAGACCGTAAATTTGCACCCACTATCCGAGCTTTAAAAATAAAACTCGCCGAGATAAAAGCGGGCGAGATAGATTTCCAACGAAAAAAAATAGAAGGGTTCAACGAAGAACAAGCCGAAATTATCAGTGACCGGCTCATTCAAAAAATAACGACCCACTTCGCCAACCATCTTAAAGGCGAAGAAGGCTCTGCCGAAAGCATCGAACTTATCAGAAGAGTTTTCCAACTTGAAACTGCCTAATATTGAAAAAAACAATCCGAATTGGCACCCGCGACAGTGAACTTGCACTCTGGCAGGCCAACACCGTAAAATCAAAGCTTGAGTCTTTTGGTTATTCCACACAGTTAGTCCCCGTAAAATCCGAAGGCGACTTGGTTTTAGACACACCGCTCTATGAAATGGGCATCACGGGAATTTTCACTAAAACCCTTGACCTAGCAATGCTAAACGGTATGGTGGACATCGCCGTTCATAGCATGAAAGATGTGCCAACCCTTTTACCCAAAGGAATTGTTCAAACGGCAGTGCTAGAAAGAGCTTCTTCAGAAGATATTCTCGTTACAAAAGGTGAAATCAATTTTGAAAAGCCCTGCACTATCGCTTCCGGAAGCCTTAGGCGAAAAGCGCAGTGGCTACATCGATATCCCAATCACAATGTCGTGGATTTACGAGGAAACGTAAATACGCGACTGCAAAAACTTCAGGACAATGATTGGCAAGGCGCAATTTTTGCAAAGGCCGGA
Organism: Aequorivita sp.; assembly: GCA_049646885.1. GTDB lineage: Bacteria > Bacteroidota > Bacteroidia > Flavobacteriales > Flavobacteriaceae > Aequorivita. The sequence continues at coordinate 47,350 of JBARWQ010000067.1, forward strand.
TTGCAAAGAATTGAAGTTCTGCCGCAAAATTATTTAGAGCTGGATTGGATGATTCCCGCTCCCGCCCAAGGAGCTATGGTAATAGTGGCTATGGAAAATGACGAATTTACCAAAGAAGCCACTTCCAAACTAAACCACAAAACTTCTGAAATCTGTACCTCCGTTGAACGCGATTTTTTACGTACCTTAGAGGGTGGTTGTTCAGCACCTATTGGAGCCTATGCAGAAATCATAAATGACCAAATGATTTTTAAGGGCTGTTTGTTTTCTTTGGATGGAAAAACCAATATTGAAATCGAAAGAAATATAGATATTTCCGATCAAGCTGGATTTTTGGGCTTTGGTAAAATCTGCGCCCAAGAAATATTGCAAATTGGCGGAAGAGAATTAATGCTTTCAATAAAAAATGAAATGAAATGACCCTCTGGAAAAAAACCAAACCATCAGATTTAGTGGTTGGATTTTTGGACTTAAGTCTTTTGGCGTTTCTGATTTTCGATTTCGGATATAAAAACTTTACGGATTTTTATCACTATAAGCTTATTGTGCTTCCAGTTTTGTTGCTGGCATTAATAGCATTCAACTCTTATAATTATTTCGCAAATCGCAAGGATAAAGCACTAAACCGGGCCAGTAGGACAAGTCTTTTTGTTCTACTCCTTCTTGTTCTTATAGAGATTGTCGTGGTGGCGACCAATTACGAAACATCTTTGGTCGAAACTTTTATGAATGCTCGGTACGTCATTGAATACGGTCTTCTTTTCTATTTTTTTATCAGGTTGACGTATCTGCTACGGAAGATTTATAGTCTTTATTTTAATCCTGCAATCCTCTTTATCGGCAGTTTTGCCATTATCGCTTTGGCTGGAACATTTCTCCTAATGCTTCCGAGTGCCACCACTCACGGGATCAGTTTTACCGATGCTCTTTTCACCGCTACCAGTGCCACTGTGGTTACAGGACTTATTGTGATGGATACGGCGAAGGATTTCACATCCTTTGGCCATACTATAATAATGGTGCTTTTTCAGATAGGAGGTCTTGGGATGCTCACTTTCACTTCCTTCTTTGCCTACTTCTTCAAAAGTGGATCTTCTTTTAAGGAAAGTCTTTATATGCGCGACATTTTAGGTCATGACAAACTGAACAGCGTCATGCGAACGGTTATGCAAATCGTATTGTTTTCCTTGGTTCTGGAAGCCATCGGAGCCGTCCTGATTTACAATTCAATTTCCCATATCGATTCTTTAAAAGACAAAGGCTTTTTTGCCGTTTTCCACGCCATTTCCGCATATTGCAATGCGGGGTTCTCATTGGCTTCAGACAATATACACGATCCAAGTTTAAGATTTAATTATTCCGTTCAGTGGGTATTGATGGTACTTATCGTTTTTGGCGGCCTTGGATATCACATTGCGTACAACATAATTCAATACTTTAAAAAGTACGTGATGAATATTTTCAATAAAAGAAAGCGGGTTTTTATTTCTAGAGTTATTAATTTAAATACAAAAATTGTAATCTACACAACCATTATTCTGATTTTCGGGGGAGCATTTTTCTTCCTGTTCTTAGAACAACAAACCAATTTACTGGATCACGACACGGCTTTTGGAAAATTCACAACGGCCATGTTTTCGTCCGTTACTTCAAGAACTGCAGGCTTTAACACGGTGGACATGAACAATTTTACAATTCCCGGTATTTTGTTTATGATGTTTTTAATGTGGGTAGGCGCTTCCCCAGCATCAACGGGAGGTGGTATTAAAACCTCAACCTTTGCATTGGCAACGCTCAATATTTTTGCCATCGCCAGAAATAGAAAACATATCGAAATTGGCACCAGAAGAATAGCTCCCGAAGCTGTAAACCGCGCTTTTGCGATTATGTCGATTTCATTGGCCAGTATAGGAGTGGGAATTTTGTTGCTGTTGATTTTCAACCCCAATTTTTCTTTGTTACAGATTGCTTTTGAAGCATTTTCCGCATTTGGAACGGTAGGACTTTCAATGGGAATAACCCCTCACTTATCAGAAACCAGCAAATATGTAGTTATATTATTGATGTTTTTTGGAAGAATAGGTTTGTTGAACCTAATGATCGGCATTCTAAAAAGTATGCAAAAAACTGAATACACCTATCCGGAGGAAAATATTTTGATAAATTAGATAGACTCGATTTTAAAATTAAAAAATCATGAAAATAGTAGTTATCGGTCTCGGAAATTTTGGAATGTCGCTCGCCATTCATTTGTCAAATACTGGCAATGAAGTGATTGCGGCTGATCATGATTTGGAAAAAATAGAACAAATCAAAAATCAAGTGGCCCACGCCGTTACCATGGATGCCACCAATGAAAATGCTTACAATGCGCTTCCTCTCAACAATACCGATTTGGCAATTATAGCCATTGGACAACGAAATGGAGCAGGCATTTTAAGCACCGCCATCGTCAAAAAAATCACCAAAGCAAAGATTATTTCCCGTTCGGCATCGGCCTTGGAGGATACCATTCTTGAAGCCATGGGAGTGGACCAAATCATCCATCCGGAACAGGAATATGCGGAAAGGTTTACTAAAAAAATCAATCTAAAGGGCAGCATCGACAATTTTGAAATAGACGACGAATACCTTGTTTCTGAAATTCAGGTAGGCAAATCCTTAGTAGGTAAGACTATTCAGCAATCAGATTTTAGAAAAAGCTATAAATTGAATATCATTACCATTATTCGTAGAAAACCACATACCAATCTCTTGGGCCGAACCGTTGAAAAACGTGAGGTATTAGGACTTCCAAAACCAGATATGGTATTTGAAAAGGGCGATATTCTTGCTGTATTTGGAAAGGATACGGATATTAAAAAATATTTACAGAGCCATGATGACGGTTTTATCAACTAAAAAGCTAAAACACAATCAACGTTCGCTATTGCTTTCTGCCAAATTTTCACTTGTGGAATACGATGCCATCCATATTACTTTTGTGCCTTTCGAAATGCCAAAGAATATTGAAAACGCCATTTTTACCAGTCAAAATGCCGTGATTTCCTTCTTTGATAAAAACAATTCGCCCAGCGCAATAAAGAATTGTTTTTGCGTAGGCGAAAAAACAAAAGCGCTTTTGGAAGAAAAAGGACAAGAAGTTGTAATGATGACCGAGTATGCCACAGAATTAGCAGATTATTTAGTAGAAAACCACAAAGAGGATTCGTTCCATTTTTTCTGCGGAAATATTCGAGGCGATGAAATTCCAACTCGCTTAACCGAAAATAATATCAACTTTAAAGAAATCGTCGTATATAAAACGATCTTAAATCCAAAGAAGTTTGAAAGAGGCTTTGATGCGATTCTATTTTTTAGCCCTAGTGGCGTTCGGAGTTATTACGAAGCCAATAGACCTGTCAGGTTTTCAAAACCTGACAGGTCTGAAGCGGTATCAATTTGTATCGGAACAACCACCGCATCCGAAGCGAAAAACTATAGTGAAAACGTTGTGATTTCAAATAGCACGACCGTAGAAAGCGTGATTGCGAAAGCGGTGAAAATATTGAAAAATTAGAAACTAAAAACCTCACAGGTTTTGGAAACCTGTGAGGTTTGAAATATAAATTCATGATTAAAAACGATTTATTCTTAAAAGCCCTCCGCGGAGAAACCGTGGACAGACCGCCAGTATGGATGATGCGCCAAGCTGGAAGATATTTACCCGAATTTCAGGAAATAAAAGCAAAATACGACTTTTTCACCCGCTGCCAAACTCCCGAGTTGGCTAGTGAAATAACCGTTCAGCCAATAAGAAGATACGGCATGGATGCCGCAATTCTTTTTAGCGATATCCTCGTTATTCCCCAAGCAATGAATATTCACGTGGAAATGAAACCGGATTTTGGGCCATGGGTGCCAGATCCAATCAGGACACCAAAAGATTTGGAACGGGTGATTGTGCCGGACATCAATGAAACTCTTGGTTATGTGATGGACGCCATCGATATGACCAAGGAAAAATTGAATGATGAGGTGCCGTTAATCGGTTTCGCGGGAAGTCCGTGGACTATTTTGTGTTATTGCGTTCAAGGCCAGGGATCCAAGAATTTTGACAAGGCAAAACAATTTTGCTTTACCCAACCCCAAGCTGCCCACGAGTTGCTTCAAAAAATAACAGATACAACTATTCTTTACTTAAAAGAAAAAGTAAAGCACGGGGTAAATGCCGTTCAGATCTTTGACAGTTGGGGAGGCATGCTTTCGCCCACAGATTATCAAGAATTCAGCTGGCAATATATCCAGCAAATAATCGATGCTTTAAAAGACGAAACTCCGGTAATTGCCTTTGGAAAAGGTTGTTGGTTCGCTTTGGATACCATGGCAAAAAGTGGCGCCGCAGCATTGGGAATCGACTGGACTTGTTCTCCCAAAAATGCGAGATATTTAACAGGTGGAAACATTACCCTACAAGGAAATTTTGATCCAACACGACTTTTCAGTCCGCCATCGGAAATAAAAAAGATGGTGAAACAAATGATCGATGAATTTGGAAAAGACCGATATATAGTAAATCTCGGCCACGGAATTCTACCAAATATTCCTTTGGAAAATGCAGGTGCTTTTATTGATGCCGTAAAGGAGTACAAAGCCGATTAAATGAAAATCCTGTCGCGTTTAGGTGAGCTTAAATTCTCAAAATTATGGCGACTCGCATGGATTGGGCTAAAAAATCCATTATTGGTCTGGCCCACGCATAAGGCAACGAATAAAACAATGTGGATTTGCGATGAGCTGTTTGGCGATACGCATCATACCGATAATAGTGCCAACGCATTTCGTCATGCGCTCTGGAATATTTTAATCGCCAAAAGCGTGCTTAGAATATTAAAAAGTGAAGAAAAAGCTATTTCTTGGGCAGGAAAGATTACGTCCTTGCACGAAGAGTTGATGCCAAATGACCCTTTGGAAAAAGAGATGGATTTGCACAACAATGAAGTAGGAAGGATATTTTTTCCCGAGATTCAAACTTCCACGGAAGAAGAAATAATTTCATTTTTAAAAAAAGAAATGAAGAAAGCCGTGCGAATAAAAACGGTGGAGGAAAGTGAAGATTTTAAAGAGGTATTGGTTTATATTAAAGAGTAGCATTTAGACCTCACAGATTTTTACTGAAAATTTCAAAGGTATATTGGTTTATATTGAGGAGTGAAAGTAGTCGACACCTCCTGCAAGGTCTTCAAGACCTTGTAGGTATTTACTTCTGAAAGGCCGAAATTTATCCGCCGAAGGGGAAAACCTTTTAGTATAATCTATATTATATCTACAAGGTTAAAAAAAAACCTTCCCGTTCGGCAGGCTAGCTTGCAGGATTTCTCGACTGGATTATAGCTTTATAAATTTAATTAAAAGGACTGAGCAATAGCCGAAGTAGGAATAAGTAATGATCAAAAACATACTAAAAGCCATAAAAGCTTATGCAGGCACTTTCAAATTGATCAATAAACTTGGTCTTTGGAAGTATTTTGCTATACCTATGGCCATAAGTTTTTTCACGGCAGTTCTAATTGGGTTTTCGGCTTGGGGCTTGAGCGATAATCTCGGAGCTTTTATTTCCAAAATTTGGTATTGGGAATGGGGTGCCGAAACATTTAGGATCATCAGCAATTTCATCGGTGCGCTTATAATCATTGGCGTCGGACTTATTTTGTACCGTCATATCGTGATGGCACTGAGCTCTCCTTTTATGAGTCCGGTTTCCGAGAAAATAGAAAAACATTTATACGGGATCAATCACTACCATAGAAAGACCTCGAATGCGGAACAGTTGTGGCGGGGAATTCGGATCAACGTGCGAAACCTATTGAGGGAGTTATTGCTCACCATTCCAATAATCATAATTGGTTTTATCCCTGTTATCGGAATAGTTTCTTCGGTACTTTTGTTTTTGGTCCAGAGCTATTATGCGGGTTTTGGAAATATGGATTACACATTGGAACGTCATTTTAAATATTCCGAAAGCATCAAATTTGTGAGGCGAAATCGAGGATTGGCAATTGGGAATGGGATGATATTTATGCTGATGCTTTTGATTCCTGTAGTTGGAATTATTTTGGTGTTGCCTTTGTCTGTGACGGCGGCAAGCACTGAGACATTGAGGATTTTAAAGAAAGGGGGAAACCCATAGCAATCTTCCTGCAAGGTCTCCAAGACTTCCTGCAAGGTCTCCAAGACCTTGTAGGTATTTAAATACGAAATCATGAAACTAGAAACCATTGAACAATCCCACTACTACCACATCTACAATCGTGGTATAAACGGAACCAATATTTTTAACAACAATGAAAACAAGCGTTACTTCCTGCAATTGTTTGGAAAGTATGTTTCAAAAAATGTAGAAATTTTCGGTAATTGCTTGATGGACAATCATTTTCATTTCCTATTGAGAATAGAATCGACTGGAGAAGAATTTACGAAATCATTATCAGACTTTTTCAATGCGTATGCAAAAGCTTTCAATAAATTTGCAGGAAGAACGGGAAGTTTGTTTGAGAAACACTTTAAAAGGAAAAAGATCATCGACGAGGATTATTTAAAAAACCTCTTAATCTATATTCATAAAAACCCCGAAGAAATAGGAAATTACACCACCTACAAGTTTTCCTCTTTACACCATTATTTAAACGGCAGTCAGCCTGAATATTTTAAACTTTCGAAAGAATACATAATCAACAATCTATTTGATTCCGTTGAAAATATGGGGTTTATACATAAAAATGAGAGTGGGGTTAACAAGGAAGATTGGGGTGGGGAAGACCTACAAGGTGGCCTGCGGCAACACCTTGCAGGAAGCCGCTCCGAGCAACACCTTGCAGGGAGTGATCAGGCTAACGATGATCGCGGTGAAAAAGACCTACAAGGTGGCCTGCGGCAACACCTTGCAGGAGAGGGCTTGTCTAAATCCGACCTGCAAGGTCTCCAAGACCTTGTAGGTCTAGACCCTAATAACTCAATGAAACAACAATTTGTCAATTACATAAAAAACCTCCAGAACACTATCACTTCCGCTTTGGAGGAAATAGATGGAAAAGCAAAGTTTAAAGAAGATATCTGGATTCGTCCCGAAGGTGGTGGCGGAAATACCCGCGTGATTGAAAATGGAAATCTGTTCGAAAAAGGCGGTGTGAACATCAGCGAAGTTTTTGGAAAGCTTCCGGATAGTATGCAAGCGTATTTTGGAGTAAAAGATGCCGATTTCTTTGCTTGTGGACTGAGCTTGGTTATCCATCCAAAAAGCCCCATGGTGCCAACTGTACATGCGAATTGGCGCTATTTCGAAATGTACGATTCCGATGGAAATATTGTGGACAGTTGGTTTGGTGGCGGACAGGATTTAACGCCTTATTATTTATTTGAGGAGGACGCAAAACACTTTCACAATGTATGCAAAACCGCTTGTGATAAGCATAATCCAACATTTTACGACAAGTACAAAAAACGTTGTGATGAATATTTCTGGAATTCCCATCGCAATGAAGCTCGTGGAGTTGGAGGATTATTTTTTGATTATCTAAAGAAAACGGACGTGTCTTCCGAAGCTTCAGCAAAGGGAGAAGAAATGTCGATGCAGGATTGGTACAATTTTGTAACTGAAATAGGCGATAGTTTTTTAGATTGCTACCTTCCCATAGTTCAAAAAAGAATGGATACCCCTTATAATGAAGAAAATCGAAATTGGCAGGAAATCCGTCGTGGGCGTTATGTGGAATTCAATTTGGTTCACGATAAAGGAACTTTATTTGGTCTAAAAACCAATGGAAGGATCGAGAGTATTTTGATGAGCCTCCCTCCCGTTGTACAATGGAAATACGACCACCATGCCGAGCCGGGAAGCCAAGAAGAAAAACTCGTTGATGTTTTGAGAAATCCGAAAAATTGGGTTTAACTTTATTTCCAAAATAAAATCAGGTTTAACGTAAAGAACTTGAATGTCAAGGAAGAAAGCCAATAAACGGATTATCCAAATGCTCGATGCTTTTGGGGATGATGGACAACAAAAGCGATCCGTCACCCATTGGTTTTATTTTGACAAAAGGAAAGACTTGGAGCTTTTTGAAAGCTATTCCCACGATATTGGATTTGAGACTATAGTTAAACACCTTCGCAAAAGAAAGGGTCAACAAAAGCTTTTATTGATTGTTCATAGAGTTGAAAGTATAAATCTACATTCCATCAATTTTGACACCTTGGAATTCACTGAACTCGCAAAAAAATACAATGGTAACTACGACGGCTGGGAAACCTCTATTGAAATGGATTGAGAATCATTTCCACATAGCTTTTTGGGTTGATGATATCTTCATTCCAAAATAATGTTGGCAGGAGTCACCTACCTTTTGGATATCCTGTGAAAGATAAATCTGCGTTTCCATTAAAGCAGGTATAATATTTAAAACGCTTCCGCATCTTTTCTCCGCTTGTCAAATCTTTTAGACAGCATAATGGTCTTTCATTTTCCATTATCCCCATTGAGGATTGTTTCCTCACTCATTTTGGATAGGTGCGCGGATCTCGGTAAGAACAATAGGTAAATCTGAAAACGGGAAAGAGGATAGTGGGGTGAATATGTGGAAGGATGGGTTAATATTGTTAAATTTGCAAACCCAAAAAATAACAAGATATATGTACCCATTAAGCAGAAACAGAAGATTGCGCGGCAGTGAAAGCTTGCGAAGCTTGGTTCGCGAAACCGTAATACATCCCAATGATTTTATCGTGCCGTTATTTGTGGTGGAAGGAAATGGCGTGAGGGAAGAGATTGCCTCCATGCCAAATTACTATCGATTGAGTTTGGACTTGCTTTCCAAAGAAGCTAAAGAACTTTGGCAACTTGGTTTAAAATCGGTCCTCTTGTTTGTAAAAGTCGATGATAAACTTAAAGACAACACTGGCAAAGAAGCTTTAAATCCCAATGGCTTGATGCAGCGAGCCATAAAAACGATAAAGGATGCCGTTCCGGAAATGGTGGTTATGACCGATGTAGCTTTGGATCCTTTTTCAATGTACGGACATGATGGGATTATTTCGGAGGGGAAGGTTCTAAACGACGACACCAATGCGATATTGGCAGAAATGTCCTTAAGCCACGCCAAAGCAGGTGCCGACGTGGTTGCCCCCAGTGATATGATGGACGGCCGTATTTTCGAGATACGGACCTTACTTGAGGACGAAGGATTTCACGATACCGTGATTATGGCTTATAGCGCCAAATACGCATCGGCATTTTACGGTCCGTTTCGCGATGCCTTAGACTCTGCCCCGGTGGATTCAAAGGATGTTCCGAAGAACAAAAAAACATACCAAATGGATTTTGGAAATCGGGAAGAAGCTATTCGCGAAGTTTTGATGGATATTGATGAAGGAGCCGATATTGTCATGGTAAAACCAGGGCTTTGCTATTTGGACGTCGTTCGCGAAATAAAAGAAACCGTAAACGTTCCTGTAGCGGTTTATCAAGTAAGCGGAGAATATTCCATGTTAAAAGCAGCGGCCGAAAAAGGATGGCTGGACCACGATGCAGTTATGATGGAACAGATTATCGCTATTAAAAGAGCAGGCGCCAGTCTGATTGCAAGTTACTTTGCCAAAGATGTGGTGAAATTATTACAGTAAGATATTCTTCATACGGACCTTGATTTTAACCTATAACAATAATTAACCCGAATAAATACCCGCCAATTCAATTTTGGCGTAAATTTGCGAGGTGAAACACACTGAAAAACATATCGTTAGTTTGCTGATTGCCCTAATCGCTTTTCTGGCTTTTGGGAATTCGTCATTTGCGAATGCCATTAAATTCGAGCATCCAAAGGCTGAGATTGTTTCAGTTGATTTTCAGGATGAAGACCAAGGAAAACCTTTCGTCTTTAATGAAATTTCCATTGGAAAGGCGTCGTCCACGGTTTCACAACAGGAAACGTCCAGCGTAGGTCTATTTCTGATTCAACCGTCCAACGAGAATGTTTCCTTCGCCGGGGTTTCCAAATTATACAATTCTTCGTTTTTTCTAAATGATCATCGGAAGTCACTTTTCCGATATTTATTCCCCTTCCATACTTTCTGGTAAAGTTTCAATGATTTTTTGTGAGTTTGAATTGATTTTCAAACACTTATTTATTCAAAAATATTCACTTTAAAAATTATTGGACATGGAATTTAACGCAACCCTCGTAGGGGTAATTATACTGTTATTGATATTCGTTCCTATTATTCTAATGGTACGGAGCGCCTCCGGAAAGGAGAAAAAAGCCAAAAAATCTCTAATTCAAATCTCTAAAAATAAAAGTATTGAATTGAAAGAGGTAGATGTTATTGGAAATGTGATAATCGGTTTGGATGACAAATCCAAAAAACTGGTCTATTCCTTCATTAAAAACCTTAAGAACGACATTAAAATCATTGACGTTAATGAGCTCAAAAACTGTCGTGTAAAAACCGTTCATCAGACCGGAAATTCATTGGAATGGGTCGGTTTGGAGCTGATCGGATCAAATAACAGATATGAAATCCCATTTTATGACGACACAGAGGAAGAAGGAGGTGCCAAAGATCCCCTGATGTTCTTACAAGATGCCAAACGCTGGGAGAATCACTTAAGACCCTTGCTTAAAGCATCCTAAAATTTGATTTTAAAAACCGCCCTCGTGGCGGTTTTTTTATGTAATTTATACTGCCCGCTGAAATAAAGCGGATTTTTAATTTTATTTTAGATGAAAATTGAAGAGATGATAGCGGTCGCGTATATTAATACCCCCTTGGGAACCTTGGAAATAAAAGGAGATGAAAACGGATTGGCATCTGTATTATTTATAGATAAAGAAGACCAAGAAGTTTCCGAAATTATACCTGTCCAATTACAAGAAGTCGTGATGCAGCTTCACGAATATTTTGGAGGGGAAAGAACGGAATTTACTTTAAAACTTGCTCCTCAAGGAACTGATTTCCAAAAAAGAGTATGGAACGAACTGCTCAAAATTCCATTTGGAAAAACTTTTAGTTATCAATATATTGCCGATCAACTGGGCGATCCGAAGGTGATTCGAGCTGCTGCTTCCGCCAATGGAAAAAACCCCATATCCATTATCATTCCCTGCCATAGGATTATTGGCAAGGATGGTTCCCTAACCGGTTATGCCGGGGGCTTACATCGAAAAAAATGGTTGTTGGAGCACGAAAATCCCTCCTCACAGAAAACTTTGTTCTAAATGAAAAAGATCAGGAATTTCCTCAAGTGGTTGTTGATTCTTCTATTTGCTTCGACCATCGTACTTTATGCTACTGGGCATGGTTATATTTTCAAAGGAATTTGGGTGGTTTATCTTCACGGCCACACCACTGCGTATATAGACGATTTTAACCATTTTGAAAATGAATCCATTCCTGCGAGCAAGAATCCACAAGCTTGGCCGCTCCACAAAGCATATAATATAGTTGAACCAACCGAAAAACTTTCAAAAACCAATGAAAATCTAGGAACCATAGCATTTCTAATAATAAAAAACGATAGTATTTGGCATGAAAAGTATTTTGATGGTTTTGGAGAAAATTCCCAAACCAATTCTTTCTCCATAGCAAAAAGTATAACCTCCGCCCTACTTGGAAAGGCAATTGACGATGGATATATGGAAAGTTTAGAACAAGCCGTTGGAGATTTCTATTCAGAATATATGAATACAAATTTAACGGTAGGCGATCTTTCCTCTATGTCCTCTGGCTTGGATTGGGATGAATCTTATACCAATCCCTTTGGAATGACTGCTCGGGCGTATTACGGCCCCAATTTAGGTAAACAAATTTTAAAATTGAAAGTAGTGGATACGCCTGGTGTAAAATATAAATACCAAAGCGGGGACACTGAACTTTTAGCTATGGTGATCCAAAAAGCAGTGAAAAAGCCATTGTCGGAATATCTATACGAAAGTTATTGGAATCCTTTGGGCGCGGAAAACCCCGCTCTTTGGCAAGTAGATGACAAAGAAGACCGATTGGTAAAAGCCTACTGTTGCATGGGAAGTAATGCACGGGATTTTGCCCGCTTCGGAAAACTCTATAAAGATTACGGAAAGTGGAATGGGCAGCAAGTGTTGGATTCGGCATTTGTGGCCAAATCAATAAGTCCCCGTTTTTCCGAAAGTCCAGAATATGGCTATGGCGTATGGCTAAGCGATTTTATGGAAAAGAAGATTTTTGTAATGCGTGGCATTTTGGGGCAATATGTTATTGTGGTTCCCGAGGATGATTTGATTATTGTTCGATTGGGGCATCGAGCTGGGGAAGAAAACGATTCGCCATTTAGTTCGGATTTTTATGATTATATTGAAGAGACGTATAAAATGATCGAGCAAACTCAATAAATTTTCTTAGCTTTAAACCTCCCCCAGCAAAAACAATAAAAGATGATTAAGCTTTTAAGTCTGGAGCACATCCTTTTTCTGGATATCGAAACCGTCCCCCAGTATCGAACTTTTGATGAATTGGACGATACCACCAAAACACTTTGGGAACTAAAAAGTAAATACCAACGCAAGGAAGACTTTACGCCCGAGGAATTTTATGATCGTGCGGGAATTTGGGCAGAATTCGGAAAAATTGTCTGCATCTCTGTCGGTTATTTTGTGTTTAAGGGCGACACTCGCAATTTTCGGGTCACTAGTTTTCACGGAGATGAAATAAAAATTCTAAAGGATTTTAAAACACTTTTGGAGACCCATTTCAACAAACCTCGTCACTTACTCTGCGCCCATAATGGCAAAGAATTCGACTTTCCTTACATAGCCCGAAGAATGATTATAAACCGAGTGGACATTCCTTTTAAACTTGACCTTTCAGGTAAAAAACCGTGGGAAGTTCCGCATTTGGACACCATGGAACTCTGGAAATTTGGCGATTTCAAAACCTTCACTTCTCTAAAATTAATGGCACACGTACTGGGAATTCCTTCCCCGAAAGATGATATTGACGGCAGTCAAGTACGTGATGTTTTTTACGAGGAAAACGACATCGACAGAATCATTGTTTACTGCGAAAAAGACACGGTTACAGTTGCCCAAGTCCTGTTGCGACTGCGAAATGAGGACATTTTAACCGAGGACGAAATCCTGACGGTTTAGAAAAAACTTCCGAAGTTTCATCCCTATGTGGAATTCTCTATAATATTTAGTAGTTTTAGCCCTCATAATAAAAATTTCATTTCTATGACTATTCTGGGATACAATCCAAAATCATTAATTCTTTCATTTGCTATAATTGTCCCGCTTTTATTTTCCTGTAAAGAAAAAGAAAATGCTGCTACAGAAACTAGCACAGCGCCGACTGAGCTTAGCTTAGAACAAAAGAAACAGATGCTAAACCAAGTGACACCTGCAACTTCGACATCCCGTTCAGTTGAAGGAGTAACCTTGAATCCTCCTCACGGCCAACCGGGCCACCGATGTGATATTGAGGTAGGTGCACCATTGAATGCAGCAGCAGGCAACTTAAATCCAATGCAACAATCTCCTATTAATGTGAACAATACCACTCCCATTAAAAGCTCACCTATGCCTACATCCAGTTCCGGTACTGGAGGGATCAATCCTCCACACGGTGAGCCCGGCCACCGGTGTGACGTAAAGGTAGGCGACCCTCTATAGGAAGCCAAGATCTTAAAAATAAAATGATTGTCCGTAAAACCACCTAACGTTCTAATATGACATAGGACGAACGGACATAAGATGTATGACTGTGTCAGCTTTCACAAAAAGAATAGCTCTTTCGATACTTTTTTGTCTTATATCCTACGCCTGCCGGCAGGTATGTCCTAAGTCTATTTTAGGTTTCTTAACGGATAAGCATAAAAATAAATAGCCCTCTTTGAATGTAGAAAGAGGGCTATTTCATTTAAATTAAATCCTTATTCCTTTACGAAACGCTTCATCAGCTTATTTCCGTCAGTATTTACTTCAAATAGATATACTCCACTTTGCAAGTAGGAGACGTCCAAGGTTTCAGTAAAAGTTCCTTTCCCGACTACTTGTCCCATCACATTAAAAATAACATAATCCTTTCCAACTGCATCCTCAAGAGAAATGTTCAAAATATGTTTGGTTGGATTGGGATATAGCAATATAGCGGAACTGATGCCATCATCACCCATAACTCCCTGATTCATGGAATTGACGATCACAACGGTATAATCCTCTACCTCTCCATAAGAAAATGTCTCGCAGGAAGTGGGATAGGCATTATATTTCATAGCCACCCGCATTCTTGTGGGGCCGTTAAGAGCCGATGAGGGGACAACAAAACTTCCGGAAATTGGACCAGCCGTAGTTTTGGCACGGGAATATACCTGTTCGCCCGCATCCGCAAAATCGCCATCGTGGTTGTAATCTATCCAAACGCGATAAGCTTCGCTATACTTCGATCCGGTCCACTTAGGAGTAATTATAATTGTGTTATTACTACCTTTTACGAGGTTAGTTGAGAGACTTGTAAAATCTGCATAACCTCCATTAGCACCAGATAAGTTATTGATTGTACCTATTTGAACACGGTCTATAAATTCATCCCGTGTACTATTACCGCGAGAGGTACAATAAGAAACTGAATTTGATAATGTAGTGACATTTACAGTATTGCTAAACGCTGAAGTATTACCTGCAGCATCTCGTGCTCTTACTTTAAAGGAATACGTTGTTGCAGCGGTTAATCCTGTAATATTTGCAGAAGTCCCTGTAACAGTGCCCAGATTCGTGGTTCCCTGGAACACCTCATAGCCCGTTACACCTACGTTATCGGTAGAAGGACCCCATGAAAGTGTACAAGTAGTTTGCGTAATATTTGATGTCGCCAAGTTAGTTGGCGCAGTAGGAGCCTGGGTATCAGGTCCAGCGGCACTTAGATTTATAGTATAATCTTCTACTTCTCCATAAGAAAAAGTTTCGCAAGCAGTGGGAATTCCGTTGTATTTCATTGAAACTCTCATTCGGGTGGCACCGCCAACAGTGCCCATTGGAACAGTAAAAGTGCCACTATTGGGTGTGTTTTTTGAAGCTGCTTTGGACCAAACCAATTCCCCTGGATCATCAAAGTCTTTATCGCCATTATAATCTATCCAAACGGCGTATCCTTCGTTATATGAAGTTCCTGTCCAAGTGGGCGTAACAGTAATGGTGTAACTAGTTCCTTCGTTTAGAGTAGTGGAAATACTGGTAAAATCTGAATATTTTTGAGCGCCGGAAACGTTATTGATCGTATTCAATTGCACTCTACCAATATATTCATCATTTACATTATTTCCTTGTGAAGCACAATAACTGCTACTACCGCCTCCACCGTAGGGGGCACCAACGCCTACCGCATACCAGGTATTGGTTGTGGCTATTTCTTCCGCACTTCCGGCACCGTATAAATCCTTAGCAGCTTGTATGGCGCCATTTCGGGCATCGCTGTATTGTGAGTTTGCATTCAAATAGACGGTTAAATTTCTATAGGCAATTGCCGCGGCTTTATCCATACCGATTCCAGTTACGGAATAACTATTGCCTAAGTCGTTGGTGCCACTTTTCCCTACACTCAACACATAAAACCAAAAATTCTGAACCCCGGAATTTGTATGCACTCCGCCGGAATCGCCTGAACCTGAATACCAGTTAGTTCCCAAATACGTATCGGGATCGCCATAAGCATTGGGATTGCTCATGGAGCGAAGCGCGCCACCGCTTCCGCCAGCGCCAATGTCGTCACCCATTAACCAATCGTTGGTGCCAGAAGCAAATTTTTCAATGGATTCCCCAAAAATATCGGAGAAGGATTCATTTAAAGCCCCCGATTGGTAGCTGTACACCAAATTGGCAGAGTATTCGGTAACTCCGTGCGTTATTTCGTGACCACAAATATCCAAGGAAACCAAAGGCCCATAGTTAACGCCATCGCCATCGCCATAGGTCATACGTGAACCATCCCAAAAGGCGTTTACATAATTGGAGGAATAACTAACGTACGATTTAATGACAGCTCCTGAGTTGTTATAGGAATTTCGTCCGTATCTCTGATAAAAATATTTATAAGTCTGTTCAGCACCGAAATGTGCCTGCACCCCTTTTGGATGTGAGGTAAAGTTGGTGGAACTACTAGTTACGTCAACCGCAGTGTTGTAATTGGTGCCATTTCTCAAATCGAAAGTTTGGATTCCTCCCCCATCGGCAGTCTGCCGCAATCTATAGGGACCTGCGGAATTGTCTGCGGTAAAGGAAACGGTGCCATTATAAAGACTGGTTCCCGTTGCAGGGACGTTGGCATGATATATTCTTTTGTTTTCCATTATGAATTGACCCGTCTTGGCATCGATATACACATCGGCTCTGTAAAGAGGTGCCACCGCATATATATCAAACTTGTAGGCCAGACGATTTGTTTCGGAAATATTTTCCATGGCTGGAAAAATAACCAGCTCTCCCGCAGGTTTTTTATAATCTGCCAATGAAGCCTCCATTGGTGACTGCCACAAATATTTGGAAGCGCCCACATGGGCCAACGCGCTATTGAAAGCCTGTGGGGCAGAAATCGTAGGATTTACCTCGAAGTTTTCATCCACAGGAAAATAGGCCGAACTCACCGCCTGGATAGTTCCTGATTTACTATGGAGTGTAGCGGTGCCAAATTCCACTTTAATACCTTTAAAATATTGTTGCATTTTTTGATGTAAATATCCCAAAGGATCCATCTCTTGCTTTGCTATAGAAAATGTAGTTTGGGATGCAATACTGAAATAATCGGAGAAAAGCTGTTCGGAATTTTGAAGGGAATAAGCCGAAGCCTCATCAAGTACCAGTAAACTGGGGGGCGGGGTAACCTCTTTTTTGTAGTCTTTTCCATTTTGCGCAGCAGTAGGTAAGGCAAAAATAAAAATGGAAAGGAAAAACAATAATAGGGACTTTGTAATGTTTTTCATAATTTTTGGGTTTTAGTTAATAAGGTGATTTGTATTCTTAAAAAAAGCATATAAAAGAACGTCTTTAATTTCATTTTTCAAGTATTATTAACGTGTTTTTTGAAAAATATATTACACGTCTTTATATTACCTTTGAGGCATGGAAAACAACCTCTTGGTATCCGTCCAAAAACTCAGCATTGGCTTTATAAAAGATAAGCAGGCCACAGAGGTGGTCCACGATATTTCATTCGAAATAAGAGAAAATGAAATTGTAGGGTTGGTCGGGGAATCAGGCTCTGGGAAATCGGTTACAGCCCTTTCGATAATGGGTCTCCTTCCCAAATTCCAAAGTAAGTTGAAAGGAAATATTTTTTTCGAGGAAATAGATCTATTGAAGTCAGAGGAAAAAAAATTAAGGGAAATTCGCGGGAACCAAATCGCCATGATTTTCCAAGAACCTATGTCGGCTTTAAATCCATCATTAAAATGTGGGTATCAGGTTTCCGAAATACTTCAACATCACTTAAACCTAAAGCCTTCAGGTGCTAAAAAAGAAACACTTTCCCTATTTGAAAAAGTTCGACTCCCGCGTCCCAATGAAATATACAACAGTTATCCTCACCAAATAAGCGGTGGCCAAATGCAGCGTGTTATGATTGCGATGGCCATTGCCTGTAAACCGCAGCTTTTAATTGCCGACGAACCCACTACAGCTTTGGATGTTACTGTGCAAAAAGAGATTATTGCCTTGTTGAAATCCATTCAACAGGAAACAAAAATGGCAATGTTGTTTATTTCCCACGATTTAAACCTCGTTTCTGAAATTGCGGACAGAGTTATTGTAATGTACCAGGGAAATATTGTGGAAACCGAATCGACTGAGGAGATATTTAAGAATCCGAAAGCGGAATATACTAAGGCACTGTTGGCTTCCCGTCCCTCCCTAAAAACTAGGTTGGTTAAATTGCCCACTATAACCTCGATCGCCGATAAAAGCTTTAAGCCCAAGGAAATTAAAGCCACGGAGCGGGCAAAAAAACACAAACTATTATATACTCGTCCCCCGATTTTAGAAATAAATAATCTGAAGAAATACTATTTTAGCAACGTAGGTATCTTCTCGAAAAAGAGGATAGTGAAAGCCGTTGACAATATAAGTTTTTCGGTTTTTGAAGGAGAGACCCTAGGACTTGTTGGAGAATCAGGTTGCGGGAAATCCACATTGGGGCGAACCATCCTTCAACTCGAAAAGGCCACTTCCGGCAGTATAAAATATAGAGGAAGAGAACTGACAAAACTTTCTACATCGGAAATCAGAAGTTTAAGAAAGGATATTCAAATAATTTTTCAAGATCCCTATTCTTCCCTCAACCCCCGAATTATGATTGGTCCGGCCTTGATGGAGCCGATGGAAGTACACAAATTGGGGAAAAACAAAGTTGACCGAAAGACTCGAGTACTGGAACTCCTTCAAAAAGTAGGCTTGGACGAAAGCTATTTTTATCGATATCCCCATGAACTTTCCGGGGGACAGCGGCAGCGGGTGGGCATAGCGCGAACCATTGCCGTAGAGCCAAAATTGGTGATTTGCGACGAATCGGTTTCCGCCTTGGATATTTCGGTCCAGGCCCAAGTTCTGAACCTTCTGAATGTCCTCAAGAATGATTTTGGGTTTACCTATATATTTATTTCCCACGATTTGGCGGTCGTGAAATATATGGCCGATCAATTATTGGTAATGAACCAAGGAAAAATAGAAGAAATAGGTGATGCTGATGAAATCTACGAAAACCCGCAAACGAATTATACTAAACAGCTTATAGAAGCTATTCCAAAGGGGATTCGCAATTGATTAACAAGGTCCTCGTTCCGAAATTAATTTAAAAGTTATGAATAGATTCACACCCATGGGCTTATCCATACTCTATTCATACTCTATCTATGGAGTATCTATGGAGTATATACGGGTGAACCTAGGCTTTGATATGGAGTAAATTTGAAGTTGACTGCAATAAAACTTCAATATTCGCAGTGTTATTTGGCAAGGCTTTAAATAAGAGGATATAGGAAATCGGTTTTGGGCAAATTTATTTCAATTTCAAAAAATTGAAATAAAAAAACCCGTTCTAACCTCACTAAGAACGGGTTTTATTTTATTATCTGTGTTCAGACAGATTTGGGGCATAATGCAACCATGAAAAAAAATTAGATTAAGAAAAATACTTTCTTAAAAACAAAAAGAACATTCTGTAATAATCCGATTGTACTTTTCAAAGATCTAATCACTTTTTTCATAGTGAGGTTTGGTTGGTAAGATTTGGGTCTGCTAAGATGGGAATATTTTTCATACAACACGACAAAAAGAACTTATTTTCGATGAAATGCATTTTTTCTTAACATTTAAAGCTTAAATTGACGAGAATTAACATAATCATAAGATCCTTTTTAGGAAGAAGGCCTTCTTTGGAAGCTATTAAAATTCCATTTCGGGGATATCGCCCTCTATTACTAAATCCCCTTCAGTGACATTTTTAATCGTCTCAACTGAAACTCCAGGGGCGCGTTCCCTAAGATGGAATTTTCCGTCCTGAATTTCCAAAACAGCAAGATCGGTCACTATCTTTTTCACACAGTTTACTCCGGTAAGGGGAAGAGCACAGCGCTTTAACAATTTAGATTCTCCCGCTCTATTGGTATGAAGCATGGCCACAATAATATTTTCTGCCGAAGAAACCAGGTCCATAGCGCCACCCATTCCCTTGACCATTTTCCCTGGGATTTTCCAGTTGGCGATATCTCCATTTTGCGCTACCTCCATAGCCCCGAGGATTGTCAGGTCCACATGTTGCCCGCGGATCATTCCAAAACTCATAGCCGAATCGAAGAAGGAGGCACCGGGAAGTGCTGTAATGGTTTGTTTTCCCGCATTTATCAAATCCGGATCTTCTTCCCCTTCAAATGGGAAGGGACCCATTCCCAAGATTCCGTTTTCGCTTTGGAACTCCACGCTTATATCATCACGCACAAAGTTGGCCACCAAAGTAGGAATGCCAATCCCGAGATTTACGTAATATCCATCCTTTACTTCTTTTGCTATACGTTGTGCTATTTGTTCTTTTGAAAGTGCCATTAGTTTCGTTTTCTTACAGTTAGTTGCTCAATTCTCTTTTCATACTTTTCCCCTTGGAATATCCGTTGAACAAAGATCCCCGGAATGTGGATGTGGTTAGGATCCAGCTCTCCCGCTGGGACCAAATGTTCCACTTCGGCCACGGTTATTTTAGCCGCCCCACACATGGCGGGATTAAAATTCCTTGCAGTGCCTTTAAATATAAGATTTCCAGCCTCATCGCCTTTCCAGGCTTTTACGAACGAAAAATCAGCTTTAAAAGCCTCTTCCATCACATACATTTTGCCGTTAAACTCCCTGGTTTCCTTGCCTTCGGCCACCTCGGTACCATAACCTGCAGGTGTAAAAAATGCGGGGAATCCGTTACGGGCCGATTCACAGCGCTGTGCCAAAGTGCCTTGGGGAACTAGTTCTACTTCCATCTCACCACTGAGCATTTGTCTTTCAAACTCTGCATTCTCCCCTACATAGGAAGATATCATCTTTTTTATTTGGTGTTTTTTCAATAAAAGTCCGAGTCCGAAATCATCCACACCTGCATTGTTGGAAATACAGGTAACATTCTGGATATTACGGCGAACCAATTCATTGATAATATTTTCGGGAATGCCGCAAAGCCCAAAACCGCCGAGCATAAAAGTCATCCCGTCTTCTATGCCCTCACAGGCCTCACGAACGTTGGAAACTGTCTTTTTTATCATCTTTTAAATTTTCGGAAAATTACGAAAATTCCATCCCATAAAAAAACTAGAATTCCATTTCTTATTCGCTATATAAGAAAGCTTAGCAGCGGATTATTTATCTGAGCTCCAACTATAACCCATTTATTTTGGGATATTTAGTACTTTTGCATTTCAAAAAAAAGAAAGATTGCCAAAAATAGGAAACATACAACTATCGGGTTTCCCATTACTGCTGGCCCCTATGGAGGACGTTAGCGACCCGCCTTTCCGTGCGCTTTGCAAGGAGCAGGGAGCTGATGTGGTTTATACCGAATTTATTTCTTCAGAAGGACTCATTCGCGATGCCGCCAAAAGCGTAATGAAACTGGATATCTATGAAAAGGAGCGCCCGGTGGGGATTCAGATTTTTGGGGCCGTGCTGGATTCAATGTTAAAAACAGTAGAAATTGTAGAAGCTAGCAATCCTGATATCATCGACATCAATTTTGGATGTCCCGTAAAAAAAGTGGTCTGTAAAGGCGCTGGCGCCGGGATATTAAAAGACATTGATTTAATGGTGAAGCTAACCGAGGCCATGGTCAAGCATACCAAACTGCCCATAACCGTAAAAACCCGTTTGGGCTGGGACCACGATTCCATAAAAATCGTGGAAGTGGCAGAACGCTTGCAGGATGTAGGTTGCCAGGCCATATCCATTCACGGACGGACTCGAGTACAAATGTACAAGGGCGAGGCGGATTGGAAACCCATTGCCCAAGTAAAAAACAACTCACGCATGCACATTCCCATTTTCGGAAATGGGGATGTGGACACACCCGAAAAGGCGATGGAAATGCGCGATAAATACGGTTTGGACGGGGCTATGATAGGCCGAGCCAGCATAGGATACCCATGGTTTTTTAGAGAAGTGAAACACTTTTTCGAAACCGGGGAACACCTCGATCCGCCATCAATTACTGACAGGGTAGATGCCGCTCGCCGACACTTGCAAATGTCTATAGATTGGAAGGGTGAAAAGCTGGGAGTTTTTGAAACCCGCCGTCACTATACCAATTACTTTAAAGGCATTCCCAACTTCAAGGAATACCGAATGAAAATGGTTACCAGTGATGATTCCGCTTCCGTGTTCCTAGCTTTTGATGAGGTTTTGGAAGTTTTTGGGGATTATGAATTTGTTTAGTCCGATTAAAGTACGACCCTCTCATGAATTCAATTAAACCATTTAATGGAAGACGCAATCCATTTTAAATCAAATCCTCCATTTTTTATAAATACTTATTACCTTTAGCCATCAAATAAAAATAATGCAGAAGCTAAAGATCCTAAATGCCCATTTCATTACTCATGACGTAAAACGCTTTGTACTTGAAAAACCGAAAGATTTTAAATACAACCCTGGACAATCGGCACATATCTCTATAAATCTTCCTGGCTGGGAAGATCAAATCCGCCCATTTACTTTCACCTCCTTAAACGACTGGGACTATCTGGAGTTTATCATCAAGATATATGAGGAGCACAAAGGCGTAACACAACAATTGGGGAAACTGAATATTGGGGAAGAGTTGCTTATGCACGACGTTTTCGGAACCATCAATTATAAGGGGCCAGGTATTTTTATTGCCGGCGGCACGGGAATCACCCCCTTTATCGCCATTTTCAGGGCCTTGTTTTACAGCGACAACCTGCGAGACGTCGCGCTTTTGTATTCCAATAAAACAAAGGAAGACATTATCATGCACGAGGAACTGACAAAAATGTTGGGCCCGGCATATAAGAACGTCTTTACCCGGGAAGGGGTCATCGGCTTTCGCGAACGCCGAATAGACCGCAAGTTCCTGATAGAAACTATAGGTTCTTTCCACTTCCGTTTTTATGTCTGCGGCCCGAAAAACTTTACGGACGATGTTTGCGAAGCTTTAATAAGTTTGGGTGCAGAACCGGAGTATTTGATAGTCTGATCAAGCAAAAGTTTGTAATGAATAGGATAAAAACTTAACATTCCTAGCTTTGAAACGGATATCCTGAGATGTGGATTGAAGATTATTCCCTAGAAATAGACTCCCCAGAAATCCTACATCAAAAGTCGCTCCCGAACCCTACTGGCGGCAATTTTGGAGGCAATTATTCCCAAAACACTAATGGTGATAAATACTACCACTATATTGATAAACTTCAGTTTAACGGGATAAGGCAAGGTACTGGTTATAGCCACTAATTCAAACTTCAATTGGGCCAAGACGATAAGTATGCCCAAGAAGATCCCCAATAAACCTCCAAGTACGGTCATCAAGGTTCCCTGGAGGAAAAAAATACGGCGGATCTCACGCAAGGAAGCGCCCATATTATACAGCGTTTTAATATTTTTCCGCTTGTCCAAAATCATCATAATTATGGAACCGATAACGTTGAAGAGGGCGATTATCAACACAAGTGTAAAAATGAGATAAACGGCGATATTTTCAGTGTTCAACATTTTGTAGAGCGCATCGTTCTGCTGGATCCTGTTTTTTATAACAATTTTCCCAGGGAATATCTTTTCTATTTCGCTACGTACATTTTCTTCGGAAGTGTTCGGCTTCAACTTTATTTCAATGGAAGAAACTTTGGAACTATCCAAAGAGAGCAGGTTTCTTGCAAAATCGATATCGGTAAAAACGTATTTCGCATCCAAATCCTCGTTTACTTGATAAACACCCGATACCACTACACTTTCTTTACTAAATGCAGAAGACGGATCTAGGGCATTGAGTTGCCCTGTACCTGGTTTCGGCACATAAATCTCTAGAAGATCGGCATAATCGCGCATCCCCATGGATAGTTTTGCGATGGTGGAAAGACCCACCACTACTTCGTGTTCATGTGGCACCAACCAATCGCCATACCTCAGGATGCTATCCAATTTGGTAACCTTCCCATATAAAGTATCCACACCTTTGATATAGGCAATGTGGTTTTTTCCAGCGTAATGTAAAAAAACACGTTCCTCGATGATTTTGGAAAAGCTCTCAATGCCCTCCACATTTTGCAACATTTTTTTTTGTGCGGAAGTAAAATCGATGGTCTTGCCCGTTTGTGGATAAATCTTTAAATCGCTGTCAAAAACATTGGTAAACTGAAGACTGAAATCCTTTAGGCCCGAGAAGCCAGAAAGCACGATAAATAAAGACATCGCTCCAACCACAACGCCAATAGCTGCAATAAGGGTAATGATATTTATGGCATTGTTGCTGCTCTTTGAAAACAAATACCGCTTGGCGATGTAGAGCGAAAAGTTCAACTTATGATTTTTTTCGTTTCGGAAGCAAATCTGGGTTGATCAAGGGATTGTCTTCGCCTTTTACGGCTCTGTCGATTTTTTCGATATATTCAAGAGAATCATCGTTATAGAAGGTAAGATCGGGCATTTTCCGCAATTGGTTCTTGGTAAGTTGGGCAATTTTGTGTTTGATTTGAGGTTTTAATTTGTTCAACTCATTCACAATATCAACTGATTTCCCCGCCGGAAAAACGCTGACATAAACTTTTGCGATGGAAAGATCTGTAGTAACAGTTACCTTACTCACCGATATTATTATGCTCAACTGCCCCGCCTCGCGAAGCATGCCTTGAAGTACATTAGCCAGGTCGTTTTGCAAAACCCCGGCTATCTTCTTTTGTCTATTAGTTTCTGCCATACTGCAAAAATAGGACAAAAAAAGAAGGAATTGATAAGGATGCTTTACTGAGATTGGATTTCAATGCAAATAAGTTCGTATTTTTGAAAATGTTGAAATTACCTATGGATAAAATAGAACACATCGGCATTGCCGTAAAAAATTTGGCAGAAGCCAACAAGATTTACGAAGCCTTACTCGGGAAGCCACCCTATAAAAGTGAAAAAGTAGAAAGTGAAGGGGTGGAAACCTCATTTTTTGAATGTGGTGAAAGCAAGATCGAATTGTTGGAAGCAACCAATAGTGATAGCCCAATCGCGAAATTTATTGAAAGACGGGGAGAGGGTATTCATCATATCGCTTTTGCTGTTGACGATATTGAAGCAGAGATGCAGCGTCTCAAAAACGAAGGCTTTATTCTTATAAGCGAAACGCCGAAAAAAGGCGCTGACAACAAGCTGGTGGCCTTTCTTCACCCCAAATCGACCCATGGGGTATTGATAGAACTTTGCCAAGAAAGAAAGAATAGTAAAAAATAGTTTGCTGTAATTGTAAAGTGTTTTACATTTGCGCCCAATTACCGGTCCTATAGCTCAGCTGGTTAGAGCACTTGACTCATAATCAAGGGGTCCCTGGTTCAAGCCCAGGTGGGACCACAAGAAAAACAAAAGCCACTTCTCAACCAAGAGTGGCTTTTCTTGATAATTATTTAAGCTTAAGTAAGTGAATCCTCTATTTTGAGATTTCTGAAGAATCCTTTTATTCGATTGTAATAAGCAAGGTTTTTTATGATAATTGGTTATCCTAAAATGCGATAAACCACTTTTTTACACTTGGATTAAAAAAAATTCTTACTTTAGACGCATAAATACGATCCCCAAATCGTTAATATTGAACTATGACCTCATTTTTTTTAAATGTATTGGTGGTTGCCATTCAAGTCTCGGAAAATGTGCCGCCGCCACCTCCACCTCCGCCTCCAGCTCCCCAAGGACCAATAGATGGTGGGGTGTGGCTTCTTTTAATTGTGGGAATATTATATGGCGCTTGGATTTTATATAAAAGGAAAAACGCTATGAATAAGGCTTCATAAGATTTTTTACGTACTTCCCTATAATATCAAATTCTAAGTTTACCTCACTTCCCACTTCAATTTCCTTAAAGTTTGTGTTTTCATAAGTGTAAGGTATAATTGCAACGCTAAAGGAATTCTTTTTAGAGTTCACCACAGTCAAGCTTACGCCGTTAACCGTTATTGATCCTTTTTCGACCGTACTGAATTCCGTGTTTTTATATTCAAAAGTGAAGACCCAGCTACCGTTGGCATCAGCTATTTTTGTGCATTTCGCAATCCCGTCCACATGTCCTTGAACAATATGGCCGTCCAGTCGGTCGCCGAGTTTCATGGCCCTTTCCAAATTAACCAAGGAACCTTCGGTCAAGGATCTTAAATTCGATTTATCCAAAGTTTCCTTGATAGCGGTCACCACATAGGCATCCTCTTTAATTTCCACAACGGTAAGGCAAACCCCATTGTGCGCCACGCTCTGATCTATTTTTAGTTCTTGCGCCATAGGGGTTGCAATTTCAATATGCAGGTTTTCGCCTTCCGCGGTAAGTTGGCTTATTTGACCAAGAGTTTCAATAATTCCCGTAAACATCGTTACATTTAGTTACATTTGTCATGCAAAAATAAGAATAAAAAGATGAGCAGAGCGGATAAAATAATCCTAGGAATTTCAATAGGCGATCTCAATGGAATTGGAGGTGAGATCATTTTAAAAACTTTTGAGGATACGCGAATGCTTGATTTTTGCACCCCTGTTATTTTTGCGTCTGTTCGGCTGATGTCATTTTACAAAAAACATTTCGAAATCGACATCAACTTCCACGGTATAGAAAAACTTGAAGATGCGCTTCCCAAAAGAATAAACGTACTAAATGTTTGGAAAGATCATATAGACGTAAATTTTGGAGAAGAGAATAAGACCGCTGGGGAATTTGCCGTACAGTCTTTGATCGCGGCAGTAGCAGCACTCAAGGAAAAAAAGATCAATGCTTTGGTCACCGCGCCAATCAACAAATCAACTGTACAGTCCGAGAGCTTCAATTTTCCAGGGCA
The DNA here is from genome assembly GCA_049646885.1 of Aequorivita sp. Taxonomy (GTDB): domain Bacteria; phylum Bacteroidota; class Bacteroidia; order Flavobacteriales; family Flavobacteriaceae; genus Aequorivita. The sequence goes on from JBARWQ010000067.1 coordinate 73,898, forward strand.
CACAGATTATTTGGCTCAAGAACTTGAGGGAGACAGTTTAATGCTGATGATTTCTGAAAATCTTCGCGTGGGTTTACTTACCGATCATGTTGCGATAAAAGATGTGGTGGAAAACATTACTCGCGAGCGGATAGACAAAAAGATAAACACAATTCACCGCACGTTGATCGAAGATTTCGGGATTGATAAACCGAAAATTGCCGTCCTTGGAATCAACCCCCATACTGGTGACAATGGAGTTATCGGCACAGAAGATGATACCATTTTACGGCCAGCTTTGGACAATATCCGAAAAAACGGCAAATTGGTTTTTGGGCCTTATGCTGCAGATAGTTTTTTCGGTTCAGGCAATTACAAGAATTTTGATGCCATTATTGCTTCCTATCACGATCAAGGTCTGATTCCATTTAAAACCCTCGCTTTCGGCAAAGGGGTAAATTTTACTGCCGGCCTTAACCGCATCCGCACTTCCCCCGATCACGGGACGGCTTTTGATCTGGCCGGAAAGAACGAGGCCAATTTTGAATCATTTCGCGAAGCGGTATTCAGTGCCATTTCCATTTTTGAAACCCGGGAGGAATACCAAGAGATATCCAAAAATCCCTTGCGAATTTCCCGTAAAAAAAGCTATTCAAAAAAGAATCCATAAAAAGAAATAGCTATCAGAATAATTTTTTATCTTTGCACCCGCCTTATCCGTAAGGTTAAGGTCTTAAATAGGTGTGAAAATGAAGGATTTGAAAGAATTTACCATCCCTTTTACAGGGTTGAAAATAGGAAAGCACCAGTTTAACTTTGAATTAAAAAAAGCGTTCTTTGAGCATTTTGAGTATGACGAATTTAATGACGCTGACATTAATCTCGATGTACTACTGGAAAAAATGTCCGCTTTTTTAGAAATTACCTTGACCTTTAACGGCACGGTAAACGTAGCTTGTGATACTACCAACGAGCTTTACGATCAGGAATTATCTGGATCGTATCTATTCGTTGTAAGATTTGGCGAGGAGTTCGATGATGAAAATGAGGATTTACTCATCCTTCCCCACGGGAGTTTTGAAGTGAACATTGCCCAGTACGTTTACGAAACCTTGGTTTTGGCTATGCCCTTGCGCAGAGTCCATCCCGGGGTAAAAGACGGCAGCTTAAAAAGCGAAATACTCGACAAACTCGAAGAGCTCAGTCCCAAAGTCCCCGATGAGGATATGGAGGCAGAAGACGAAAATACCGATCCCAGATGGGATTCATTAAAGAAACTATTAACGGATAAATAAATTACAGTAATGGCACATCCCAAGAGAAAAATTTCGAAAACCAGAAGAGATAAAAGAAGGACGCACTACAAAGCTACTGCCCCTACTTTGGCAATCGACCCTACTACCGGAGAGTCGCATCTTTTCCACAGAGCCCATTGGCATGAAGGCAAAATGTACTACCGCGGTCAAGTTGTGATAGACGCGACTGAGCAGGCAGAGGCATAAAAAATATTTTTTATTAAAAAACTCTCGCTCTAAAAGTGAGGGTTTTTTTATTTTTGAATTTGCCTGAAATCAGAAACTACTTTATTAACACCATATTTCAAGTAAATTTTAGTACTTTTCACTTCTTTTTAAAGGATTTTTGTTCTTTTTAAAGAATTTTTAATTCAATTCTATGAATACCATTACGGCTGCTATTACCGCAGTGGGGAGTTACGTGCCCGACTACGTGCTCACTAACAAGATTCTTGAAAGCATGGTTGACACTAATGATGAATGGATAACCGCCCGTACTGGAATCAAGGAAAGAAGAATCCTAAAAGATAAGGACAAAGGCACCTCTTATCTCGCGATTCAAGCTGCCAAGGATTTGCTTAGAAAAAGCAAAACAGATCCTGCTGAAATAGATATGGTAATCATGGCTACGGCTACGCCTGACATGCCCGTTGCGGCCACGGGCGTTTATGTGGCCACGCAGATTGGGGCCGTTAATGCCTTTTCGTTCGATTTAGTGGCTGCCTGTTCGAGTTTTCTCTTTGGAATGTCAACCGCAGCTCGATATATAGAATCTGGAAAATACAAAAAGGTACTACTTCTTGGTGCGGATAAAATGTCGTCTATAATAGATTATACCGACCGGACCACTTGTATTATTTTTGGTGATGGCGGCGGTGCTGTTTTGTTTGAACCAAATCTTGAGGGTCTTGGCGTACAAGATGAATATCTGCGAACCGATGGGGTAGGAAGACCTTTTTTAAAGATTGATGCCGGGGGTTCCTTACTGCCCGCTTCGGCCGAAACGGTTGCCAATAGACAACATTATGTTTTCCAAGAAGGAAAAACGGTATTTAAATTTGCTGTTTACAACATGGCCGATGTTTGTGAAAAAGTAATGGAGAAAAACAATTTAACCAGTGAAGATGTGGACTGGTTGGTGCCCCACCAAGCCAATAAACGCATTATAGATGCTGCGGCCCATAAAATGGGACTGCCCGATGAAAAAGTCATGATGAATATTCACAAATATGGCAATACAACTTCAGCCACCTTGCCCCTTTGCTTGGCCGATTACGAAAAGCAATTGAAAAAAGGGGATAATTTGATATTTGCTTCCTTTGGAGGAGGATTCACTTGGGGCGCCGTTTATCTGAAATGGGCCTATAATTCGAATTAAACTTAACCAATCAACGGATTAAACTTTTAACAAAATGGATTTAAAAGACATTCAAAACCTAATAAAATTCGTGGCCAAAAGTGGTGCCAGCGAAGTAAAATTGGAAATGGAAGACATAAAGATCACCATTAAAACGGGATCTAGTGAAGGCAAGGGCGAAACAACCTATATCCAACAGCTCCCCTCAATGATGCCCCAACAACCACAAACCCAGATGGCTCCACAGGCGCAAAACCCAACCGTGATGCCAGCAGAAGCAGTTACCGTGGAAGATGCATCATCCAAATATTTGACCATTAAATCGCCTATCATCGGCACCTTCTACCGAAAACCGGCTCCGGACAAACCCTTATTTGTGGAGGTAGGAGACACTGTTAACAAGGGCGATGTCCTTTGCGTGATTGAGGCTATGAAGCTTTTCAATGAAATTGAAAGTGAGATATCTGGGAAAATTATAAAAGTTCTAGTGGAAGATTCTTCCCCTGTGGAGTTTGACCAACCCTTATTCCTAGTGGACCCTTCTTAAAATAATTCTTAATAGCAAGTTCTAGATTCGAAGTAATTTGGATTTGGAGCTTTGCTTGATGATATTTCTGAAAAGATATGTTTAAAAAGATATTGATTGCAAATAGAGGCGAAATAGCTCTGCGAATCATTCGCACCTGTCGTGAAATGGGTATTAAAAGCGTAGCGGTATATTCCACTGCGGACGAAGAAAGTCTTCACGTTCGCTTTGCGGATGAAGCTGTGTGCATTGGTCCCCCGCCGAGTAACCTGAGCTATCTCAAGATGTCCAATATTATCGCGGCTGCCGAGATTACCAATGCTGATGCCATCCATCCGGGTTATGGATTTCTCGCCGAGAACGCGAAATTTTCTAAAATCTGCCAAGAGCACAATATAAAATTCATTGGTGCCTCCCCCGAAATGATTGATCGGATGGGTGATAAGGCTTCTGCAAAAGCCACCATGAAAGCCGCCGGAGTACCAACGGTTCCGGGAAGTGAAGGTATTATTGAATCTTATGAGCAAAGTGAAAAGATTGCCGAAGAAATAGGATATCCAGTGATGCTAAAAGCATCCGCTGGAGGTGGAGGAAAAGGAATGCGGGAAGTATGGAAAAAAGAAGACCTCAAAAAAGCTTGGGAGAGTGCACGTCATGAAGCCTCCGCCGCATTTGGAAACGACGCCATGTACATGGAGAAGTTGATTGAGGAACCACGACATATAGAAATCCAAATCGTGGCCGATAGCACTGGGCGTGCCTGTCATCTCAGCGAGAGGGATTGTTCAATTCAACGTCGCCACCAAAAACTGACTGAGGAAACTCCGAGTCCCTTCATGACGAAAAAGTTGCGTACGGACATGGGCAATGCTGCCGTTATGGCCGCAGAATATATAAAGTATGAAGGGGTAGGCACTATAGAATTTTTGGTGGACAAAAACCGAAATTTCTATTTTATGGAAATGAACACGCGCATCCAGGTGGAGCACCCAATTACGGAACAAGTAATAGACTACGATTTAATCCGGGAACAAATATTGGTGGCAGCTGGAGTGCCCATTTCAGGGAAAAACTACACTCCACAGTTGCACGCTATCGAGTGTAGGATCAATGCCGAAGACCCCTATAACGATTTTAGGCCTTCCCCCGGAAAAATAACGGTTTTGCATGCTCCAGGCGGCCACGGGGTGCGATTGGACACCCACGTTTATGCGGGCTACACCATTCCTCCCAACTACGATTCCTTGATTGCGAAACTCATTACCACGGCCCAAACCCGAGAGGAGGCCATCAGTAAAATGAAACGTGCCTTGGACGAGTTCGTAATTGAAGGAATACAAACCACCATCCCCTTCCACCGTCAGTTGATGGAAGAACCGGATTACGTGGCAGGAAACTACACTACGGCATTTATGAATACCTTTAAAATGAATCCGCCGGAAGAGGAATAAAATCAAACAATCTCCAAAACTCTAAAAAGCACCATTCCCAAGAATTATAATTCTGAAAATGGTGCTTTTTTTAGATGAAGTCATTTTGGGAATGAATAACGATTCCTTTTAAAATAAATTCGAAGAAATGACATTCCTAAGTATCTTTACCAATCAATTTAAGTGAATGGACTTCTCCTATTGGGAATATAAAACTTGGCTTTCCAACATCGAATTTGCTGTTATAGGAAGTGGCATCGTCGGTTTGAACTGTGCCTTATCATTACGGAAAAGGTTTCCCAAGAGCAAAATAATCGTGTTTGAAAGAGGTGTGCTTCCCAGTGGTGCGAGTACCAAAAATGCTGGTTTCGCTTGCTTTGGAAGTATTTCCGAAATATTGGACGACCTTAAAAACCATTCCGAAAACGAAGTAGTCCAACTGGTAAAAGCACGGGTGGATGGCTTAAAACTGTTGAGAAAAAACTTGGGAGACGTTCAACTCGATTATCAAGAGCACGGAGGTTACGAACTTTTTACCGAAAATGATAAAGAGCTATTTGAAAACTCTAAATCCCAGCTTTCGTATGTGAATCAATTGTTGGAACCGATTTTTAATGCGGAAGTATTTTCTGAAAAAGAAAACCATTTCGGATTTAAAAAAATTCAGCCCGAACTTATCTATAGCAAATTTGAAGGGCAGATAGACACCGGAAAAATGATGCTCGGTTTGATTAAAAAAGCCGCGGAAAACAATATACCAATCTTAAATTGTTGTGAGGTCACCAATATTTCAAGTAATACAGATTCTGTTTCCCTTCAATTGAACAAATCTATTGATGTAACTGCTAAAAAAGCCTTTATCGCCACAAATGGTTTTGCCAAACAATTTTTGAACGAGGACGTAAAACCTGCGCGAGCACAAGTTTTAGTTACCAAACCTATTAAAAACCTTCAATTAAAAGGAATTTTTCATTTGGACCGGGGGTATTATTATTTTCGAAACATCGAAAATCGCATTCTTTTTGGCGGGGGAAGAAACCTCGATTTCGAAGTTGAAGAAACCACCGAAATGGCACTGACCTCCTTGGTTCAAAACAAATTGGAAGAATTGTTGAAAACCGTAATACTTCCCAATCAAAACGTTGAAATCGAGTATCGTTGGAGCGGTATTATGGGCGTGGGAACCCAGAAAAAACCCATTATAAAAGAGATTTCAAAAAACATATATTGCGGGGTACGCCTAGCAGGAATGGGAGTGGCCATTGGAAGTTCTATCGGAAAGGAACTCGCGGATTTCGCCTAAAACCTAAGCAAAATAATAAACCTTCAGTTAAATCAGTAACTTTCGGAAGCAATTAAATCCTACAATCACTGAACCTAGAAATCTGGCCAAAAAAAATCATGATCAAAAAACTATTTAAATTTCTTCTGAAATTATTTCTCTGGTTTATAGGCCTAACCGTATTGTGGGTACTTATATATAAGTTTGTGCCAGTACCCTACACTCCACTTATGGCAATCCGCGCTATTGAGGGGGACGAAAACTACAAGACACGCCACGACTGGGTTCCTATTGAAGACATTTCCCCTTATCTGCAGCTGGCAGTAATTTGTGCCGAAGATCAAACTTTTTTAAGCCATAGCGGTTTTGACCGTAAAGCCATTGAAAAGGCTATAAAAAGCAATGAAAAGGGAAAAAATCTTCGTGGCGGCAGTACCATTTCACAACAAACCGCGAAAAATGCTTTTTTATGGCCGCATCGAAACTGGGTTCGAAAAGGTTTGGAAGCTTATTTTACTTTATTGATAGAAATCCTATGGAGCAAGGAGCGAATTCTAGAGGTTTATCTCAACAGTGTGGAAATGGGAGATGGTGTATTCGGTGCCGAGGCTGCCTCCCAATATTGGTTTCGCACCTCAGCAAAAAAGCTCAAAGCGGAAAATGCCGCAGCTATCGCCTCCATTTTGCCGAGTCCACGGCGATATAAAGCCAATCCGCCCGGACCTTATGTAGCCAGAAGAACCCAATGGGTATTGAGACAGATGAGATATCACGGACCTTTTGTATTGGAGAAACAAAAACCAAAGGATAACAAAAAGAAATGAATACAGTAAACCTAAAAACTGAATTGCTGCTACACTGCCAAAAACAGATAGACAACCGTTATTCCAAAATAATGCAGACCATTGTGGGCATTGAGGAATCTCTCTTGGAAGAGGCTAAAAGCAGTAGTGGCGACAAACACGAAACCGGTCGCGCCATGCTACAGATAGAAAGAGAAAATGCCGGAAAACAGTTGCAAGAAATAGAAAAAATAATACAGATTCTTAAGCGGATCGATGTCAACGCCACTTCCGATTACGCCCGTCTCGGAAGTTTGGTCTATACCGACAGGTTTATTTATTTTATTAGCATCTCCATTGGAACCGTGGCCATTTCAAACGATGAATATCTTTGCGTTTCATTGAACTCACCAGTAGGCTTGTTACTTTCCGGGAAAAAGAACGGAGATAAATTTACCCTTAACGATAATATTTATAAAATCACGGAGGTAAAATAGGAAAAGCAATATTAAAATGTCGTGTTCCGAATCAATTTGGGCATTTTTTCGCTCATTGCCAGCAACCATTTCAACTGTTCCCGCACCAAATGAGCTTCTTCCAATTTAATATGAAAATCTTCTGATTGTGGATGCGTCCGTTCAGCTTTTGATAAAATAATATTCGTTCCAAAAGTGCTTTCGAAAATATCGGCAGAGTCATTTGTTTCCTTATTTGTATAAGAAGGAATATTTTCATCCAAAAGAGATTCCGCGTCCAAAAGATTTTGGATGATCCGGTCGGTAACCAAGCCGAAGTTCTTGGATGCGGGCGTGGTGGGATGATTGATTATAAAAGTGCTCAAAGATGCCAAAGACGATAAAAAAGTATGGTTCAGCACTGTGATTTCATAAACCTTGTCCAAGTTTTCTTGTCTTGATTTTGGTTCCTGCGTCATTCTTTGGAAGGCAGCGCTCAAATCGGACATCGCCAAAAATGCTTGCTTTCTGGCCAATTTGTAGTCATTTGAAAGACTCTCTTTTCTTATGTAAAATTTGACAATTTCTTCTAAGTAAATTCTATTCGCCCTTATGTTTTCCAGGAGAGTATTTTGAATCCCTCTAATTTCCCAGGCCGGCCATAACAGTAGATTTCCAAGGGTTGCCAGGCCGGCTCCAATTAATGTATCAACTACTCTATATTGAATGACGTTAAAAATATCCGGCCGTAATAGGGCATAAATAAAAACCACACTTAAGGTTATAAAAGTAGCTGCCGCTTTAAAATTGCGTTGTACCATCGAGAAAGCGATAACCAGGCAAACAATTGCAAGAATTCCAAAAACGATCACATTTTGAATAAGAAACACGGCTCCAACTGCCAAAGCTCCCCCAATCAACGTCCCAATGGTCCGCTCTCTGGAACGGGTTTTTGTCAAGCCATAGGAAGGCCTCATAATTACAATGAGGGTAAGCAAAATCCAATACGGATTTTGGACCAAAAACAGAATCCCAACCCCATAACCGATCATTGTGACCACTGCTATTCGTAAGGAATGCCTAAAGATAGGGGAGCGGAGATTGAAGTTTTCGACCAGAATATCCAAATCGTATTTTTGTTTGGTCAAAAACACTTTTGCCTCTTCATTTTTAATGAATGGCACTTGTTTTCTATCTGGATTGCGGAGCAGCCATTCTATTTTTTCAATTTTTATAACCTGCTCGCTTTGGTATTTATGGAGATTTCGGAGCATCAAAAATGGTTCGTTCAAAGTTTTATTCGATTCAGAAGCATAAACTGAAACATCCAAGGCTACTTTATCCAGAGCTTCTTGGATTTTTGTGCTTTTCGAAAGTTTTTTCGGATTCGAGATATAGGTCGATATGTAATTTAATCTATCGCTCATAGCAAACAGCAAAGCTTGAAAATCTACTAAATGTTCTGGTCTGTTTTTAAAAAGTTCATCCGTTTTTGAATAGTTAACAGGGTTGGCCATGGCCAGTTCCAGCATATCGACCAACTGCGCAAAAACCAACAATCGTTTCCCTTGATAATCTGATCTTCCTGAACCAGTTCGGCTAGAGATCAAAATTTCCCTGAGGGTTTCGTGAATGCCGGTTAAATCGGTTTGAATCTTTAGCAGTTTCTTTAAAAGCTCCGTTCTCCCGCTCTTTTCCGCCACCAACTCACCCCTCGTCCTTAAATAGTCAGCAGTTAATTTGATTGTTTTTGACAAATAATATTCCGTAGGGCCCTTTGGGAAAATATAATGCCAAAGCAAGGCTAGCGATGCGTACCAAATACCCCCAAGTCCAATTAAGAGCGACCGTTCATAAGGAGGGAAATCGTTTGAAACGGGAGAAAAACTCAATACCAATGCAAAAAGACCTGAAAAACTTATAAGCGACGCCCGGAATCCATAAATTGAAATATAAGAAATCCCAAACATCATAAGACCCAAAATGGGAAAGAGCAGCCACAGGGAAATGTGAAGATAGCCACCAATTAAACTAACGATCATTGCTAACGATGTAGCCATTAGTATCCCGATAATTTTGTGTCTTAAGCTCCCGCTAACGTCGCTGGGTGATGCCAACATCGCTCCCACAGTAATGGTAATGCCGATTTGTAACGCATCAAGTTTGATCCCGATCAAAACTGGGAGCGTAAGGGCAATCCCCATAAGGATAGCTTTAGAAAAGTCGGTGCTCTTAAAAAACTCCACTAAATCCCGGAAATTAGCACCAAGAATATTTTTATTCAACTTTTGAGCATTAAAATAACGATCTGCAAAGATATTGACCCAATTTTGAAGTTCGTTAATGTTTTCAGAAAAGAATATCGTTATTATTTTATTAAATTAAAGCCAGAATAAAGAGAATAAACGTTTCTTCTCCTTAGCTTTATAAGCAATTATATCAAAAAAAAAATATTATGAACAAAGTAATAATTCTGAAATCACGCCCCAAGGGACTTCCCACCCTTGAGGATTTTAAACTTATAAAGGAAGAAATACCACAGCCCGAAGAAGGTAAGATTCTTTTAAAAAGCAAATATATTTCGGTTGATCCTTATCTCCGCGGAAGAATGCGCGACGAAAAATCATATACAGAACCCTTTAAGCTTGGAGAGGCTCCAGAATCTGGAATTATTGCGGAAGTGATAGAATCGAAAAATAAAAATTTCCAAAAAGGCGATTTTGTAAATGGAATTCTTAAATGGAAGGAATACCAGACCGCACACGGGAACGGCTTAAATAAAATAGATCGGAAGAACGCACCATTAAAAGCCTATTTGGGAATACTGGGACTTACCGGCATGACGGCCTATTTAGGTCTAACAAAAATCGGGAAACCCGTAAGCGGCGAAACGCTTTTGGTTTCAGGAGCCGCTGGGGCCGTGGGCAGTGTAGTGGGTCAAATAGGAAAAATAATAGGCTGTAGAGTGGTTGGAATTGCCGGGAGCACTGAAAAAACGGACCGCATAAAAGAGAAGTTTGGATTTGATGAAACAATCAACTACAAAACGGTTGAGGATATGAAACAAGCTATTGCCCAAGCTTGCCCTTCTGGGGTAGATGTGTATTTCGACAATGTAGGTGGAGAAATATTGGATGCCGCACTTTTAAATATGAACCGATATGGCCGAGTGGTAAATTGCGGGGCTATTTCCCTATACAATGAAACCAAAATTCCAAAGGGACCACGGGTGGAGCCAATTCTCATAAAAAACAGCCTTTCGATGCAGGGTTTTATAGTCCGCGATTTTGTAAAGGATTTCGGGCCTGCCCAGAAAATGTTGGCCCAATGGATGGAAGAAGACAAACTCAGCTATATGGAAACGGTAGTGGAAGGTTTTGAGAATATTCCAAAAGCCTTTATAGATCTATTCGCAGGAAGGAACACCGGAAAAATGATTGTTCTGGTTTAAATGATAATCTGTAATTATAGCAAGGGTGACAGTAGGCCGGCTATCTTTTCTACAAGTTGGATGCCCATGGGCCTATTGTTCCATTGATGGACATCTATTTTTATGGCACCGGCAATGTCCTCGTAAAAGGTTTGGGTGAGTTGTTGAGCAATTTCCCAATCATAAATTAGAGCGTTTACTTCAAAGTTGAGATCAAAACTCCTGATATCCATATTGGCAGTACCCACTATGGCCAACTGTTTATCAACAACCAAGGTCTTGGCGTGTACAAAACCTTTTTGATAAAAATATATTTCAGTTCCCGCATTTAAAAGCCGTTTAAAGTAAGAACGCGCAGCCAAGTTAACGAGCCGTGAATCTGAGATTCCCGGCAACAACAATTTCACCTTCACCCCACTGGATGCCGCTACCAACAAACAATCTTTAAGACTTTCCCCTGGAATAAAGTATGGGGTAGTGATAAGAACTTCTTCTTTCGCCAGATTAATTGCCTGAAAAAGCGACTGCATTATTAAAGGCGTATCAGAATCGGGTCCACTGGCCACAATTTGAACGATCTTATTTGATTTAGAAGTGAAATTTTCCGCCTCAGGGAAAAAACAACGATTGGGCCCTAAGGATTCACCAGAGCAATAATTCCAATCGCCCAAAAATATATATTGCAAGGTTTTAACCGCGGGGCCCTCAATTTTTAAATGGGTATCCCGCCAAAATAACGAGTTTTTTCCTCCTGCTTCATTTATATATTTATCGCTTATGTTGATGCCGCCCACAAATCCCACTTGGCCATCAACTACAATAATTTTCCGGTGATTGCGATAATTCAATCTATTGGCGAAGGCGATAAGTTTTATTTTATAAAATGGAAAAGTCTCTACCCCACCGCCTTTTAACCTTGCGACTTCTCTTTTACGAATACCTCTACTTCCAAAATCGTCATAGATAACACGTACTGCCACTCCTTCCTGCGCCTTTTCTATTAGCAGATCTATTATTTTTCGGCCAATGACATCAGCCTCGAAAATATAATATTCAAGATGAATATGATTCTTGGCATTTTTTAGAGCTTCCATAACTTGGGGAAATTTGTTTTCTCCATTTAATAAAAGTTCCACGTCGTTGTTTTCAGTAACTGGGCTCAAACTTTGGTTAAGGACAAGATTTCCAAGTTTTCCATAATCCTCCATAATTGCGCTTCGGTTAGTTAAAATAGCATCCCAATTCTCGCGTATTCGATTCTCAATAGACCTCTTCAATTCAATATTGTGAAAAATCCCTTTGCTATAGATTTTTCGTTTACGGTAATTTATGCCAAAAGAAAAATAGAAAATGATGCCTAAAAATGGCACAAAAACAACCAGCAACAGATAAGCGAGAGTTTTGGTAGCGATTTGTGTGTCGTAGATAACTCGGGCACAAACAAAAAGAACAAAAACGATATAAAGAATTTCCGAGAGAAGAATCCAATTCATTCTTTTAGGTGTTTATATGAAAGGCTTATAAATCTACGGATTTTCTAATAAACCCCGTTAAAGTTTTAATTTTAGACATGTTTCAACCAAACAAGAGTGTTCTCATTGATTTTTTTTGGATGCTCAAAAAACAATAGCTGTTCGCCATAGAAACTTTCGATAAGGTAATGATTGCCTTTAAAATAGGAATTTTTAACCCTAACTTCCAGTTTCGTTCTTTCCTTTGAAATTTTTAGTTGTCTTGGAAAAACAATTTTAAGTTTCGAAGTTTTTTCATCATTAAAAAGATTCTCGGGAAGCGTATTCACTTCTCCAAAAAAGCCAGCTTGATAAGGTGTTGAAACGTTTTGGAAAACATTCTCCGGGCTACCGTACATCTCAATTTTTCCATCCTTCAGCATAAGAATTTGGTCAGAATAGGACAATGCTTCCTCGCTGTCGTGAGTTGCGGTAATACAGCTTATACTGTTGGATTTTAGGTATCCAAATATTTTTCGACTTAGTTTATTCTTCCTAAAAATATCAATATTGCTGAAGGGTTCGTCCAAAAGAAGTATTTCCGGTTCTTTGGCCAGCGCCTTTGCCAATGCCACGCGTTGTTTTTGTCCGCCGCTTAGGTTTTTGACAAGCGTATCTTTAAAGGCTTCCAGTTCCACAGTTTCCAACAATTGGGCTATGCGTTCCTGGTCTTTTTCCTGATCGAAACCGCTAAGATGGGAATACATATTCTCGCCTACGGTGCTGAACGGCATAATATTGAACTCTTGTGCCACGAGCTTCATAAAAGGTTCGCCGGGAATTAAAGTATGGGTTGGCCCGAGAAGTTTTATTTCATTGAATGAAATCTTTCCCTTTTCCAAATGAAGCAGGCCGTAGATTAAATGAAGCAAGGTTGATTTTCCGCAACCACTTTCTCCCAAGATACTGAGATGTTCGCCAGGTTTGAGAGTAAAAGCAATATCTTTTAATACAGATTTATCGCCATAGGAAAAAGAATCTATCTCAACTTTCAGCATGGGATTTTAATTATTTTTAAATTTCGAGTCCTAATGGAGTGAAATTCTAAACCTTATGAATTATTTTGCCACGACACCTTCACATTCCAACACTGGAACGAGAATTGCCTTCTCCTCCGAAATACTGTTTGGTTCAAAAACATACTTTCTTTCGAAAAGCTTATTTCCGGCAAAAAACGTCACTAAATATTCATTTGTAAAGCTTAAGACTTCAGTGGGAATAAACTCTATTTTGACAACTGTTTTAGGCTTTATATCGCCCAATCCGTGACGTAGAGTGGAGGTTTTGCGGTCATCGCTTTTCCCACGGGAAAGCACCAATACAGTGGAAATCCCATCCGTTCTATCATTGACTAAATACACATTCCATTGTTGGCCCGTAAAATCTTTGTCCCATTCCCGCACAGCAACGATATACACGTTTTTAGCCGTAGGTATTTCAATATCCTTTCTCATCTTAATCTTCAATCTTCCACATAATCCATACGGCTAAGAGGGCAATAGCCGAAATCCCCAATAAAATAGCACCAACAACAATTTTTATCACGGCTATAACGAAAGTAAGGTACGTCACAGCAATAACAATAAGGATTAAAAGAGCAATAACAAGAAATTTCTTCATAACAATTAATTTGATGATTGACTTTCGTAATTTCTGTATTAAAACGCACTTTTAAACTGTTCCAAAAATCGCACATCATTTTCGGCAAACATTCGGATGTCGGGAATTTGATGAAGCAACATGGCGATTCTGTCTATGCCCATTCCAAAGGCAAATCCGGTGTATTCTTCAGGATCGATGCCACAATTTTTTAAAACATTTGGATCTACCATTCCGCATCCCATAATTTCGAGCCAGCCAGTACCTTTGGTCATTCTGTAGTCGGTTTCGGTTTCCAGACCCCAATAAACATCAACCTCTGCACTTGGTTCCGTAAATGGAAAATAAGAAGGTCGAAGTCTAATCTTAGATTTTCCGAACATTTCCTTAGTGAAGTATTGAAGCGTTTGCTTTAAATCGGCAAAACTCACATTTTTATCAACGTAAAGACCTTCCACCTGATGGAAAAAACAATGGGAACGGGCGGAAATTGCTTCATTTCTATACACTCTCCCCGGCGAAATGGTTCGGATTGGCGGTTTGTTGTTTTCCATATAACGAACTTGAACCGAAGATGTATGCGTTCTTAATAACACATCGGGATTCGTTTGGATAAAAAAGGTATCCTGCATATCGCGAGCTGGATGATATTCCGGAAGATTCAAGGCGGTAAAATTATGCCAATCGTCTTCTATTTCAGGGCCTTCCGAAACGTTGAATCCAATCCGTAAAAAGATATCGATAATCCTATTTTTTACCAGTGAAATCGGGTGTCGGGAACCCACTTCCACGATTTCACCCGGACGGGAAAGATCGCCGTATATTCCTTCAGATACGCTCTGACTTTCGAGAGCTTCCTTGAGTTGGGTCATCTTGTTTTGTGCAGTCTCCTTGAGGGTGTTGATTACCAGCCCGAATTCCCTTTTTTGCTCATTTGGAATATTTTTGAATTCGGTGAAAAAGTCATTTAACAAACCTTTTTTGCCCAAGTATTTTATTCGGAATGTTTCAATTTCTTCCTTATTTGTAGAAGAAAAAGCTTCAACTTCGGCTATATGTTTTTTTATTGTTTCTATCATATCGTATTACTTAATCACATCCTTTTCAAGAAAATAATTCACGATTGCTTCTTTCATCAAGACACTTTGTTCCCCAGCTTTAAGCGAAGGCAGTTGCTCTAAAACATGATAGTGCGGCCATCCTTCCTCATCCACAAAATCAAATTCGTAATATCCATAGGGCTGCAAAAGCCGACAGATTGCTATGTGCATCAGGTTAAGCTTTTCATCCTTTTTAAATTTTCGATGCAATTGTCCCAATTCCTGAACGCCCACCAAGTAAATAATGGCATCTAAATCCAAAACCTCGCCATCGGCAAAACGCTCTCCGAGCATCTTTACCACTTCTTCCCATCTTTGCTTTAGTTGTTCGTCTCTTGCCATTTTATAAAAATAATTGTCTGCAAAGATACATTTTTGAATGCTGAAATTTGAATTAGCATTTCCAAAATCATAAAAGCTATGGAAAATGCTATATTTATAGAAATTTTCAAAAGATGAACACCATTGACATTGTTCTCGGACTTATTTTTATCATTGCATTCTTTCTGGGTTTTCGAAAGGGGTTATTGCGCGCTTTGGCTTCGCTGGTAGGGCTGGTCGTAGGGGTTTATTGTGCAATGTTTTTCTCGGAATATGCAAGAGTATATGTAGAACGATGGTTTCATTGGAATGATGAAGTTACTTATGTAGTTTCATTTTTGGCCACATTTCTGCTAATAATGATTCTCTTTTCTCTCTTGGGAAGAATATTGACCAAAGTGGCCAATGTAGCGATGCTGGGCATTTTCAACAAATTGATGGGCGGAGTTTTCAATGTTTTGAAATACGCTTTCTTGATAAGTGTTGTTTTTATGTTTGTAAATGCCTCTGAAAATTATCGGATTTTAGATGAAACACAGCGGGATAAATCAATTCTTTATGCTCCTGTATCTATCCTTGCACCGGCAATTCTTCCCACCATTATGAAACAGATTAAGGAAATTAATCCCGAAGAGAAAGAACCAATAGACGAAAACTTAGAATATTCTATCTAATTCGGAACTATACTGTTCCGCCTTTCCACAAACTCAATTCGTCATCTACATAAATAATTATGGAATCGACCACCGTATATCCCATAGCCTTTAAAGATGCGACGTATTGTGAAAGTTGTTGTTGGTGCTTTGGCAGTTCACCCCCAGTTTTATAGTCAATGATAGTGGCTGATCTATCGGGATGGATATTAATTCTATCCGGACGAAGTAGTTGACCCGTGCTATCGATAATACCGCGCTCGTTGTAGATAGTATCGGCGTCATTAAAAAGATGTCTCAATTCAGGGTGGATAAGGATACGGTTAACCATTCCTTTTAACCATTGCAGTTCTTCCTCGGGAATAATGGCCCGTTGCTCCAATTCCTCAAAAACTTTGACGGCATCACTTTGATTTTTAATTTGCTCCATGGTTTCATGAAGTAGGTTTCCTGCACCGATGGCCCTCCCTGCCTTGGTTTTCCAAAGTTGTCCTTCCGTAGTAATTATATGTAAATTGTGCGTGGATGGATCGGTAGCGGGATATTGGATGTCGATTTGGGACAGATTTGATTTTTTAGTAGAGATTTTATTACCGTCGATGCCGAAAGTATAAATGGATTTCTCCGAATCCCACATTCCCTGATTCTTCAAAAACTCCATAAAAAGATGATTGTAGCTTTGAGGCGATCCATCTTTGGGCTCTGACGGCATTTCTGAAAAAATATACAGTTTTTCAATCGCCCGGGTAAGTGTAACGTAGAGGAGGTTTATATTATCCAGCTCCAATTGGCTTCTGTGTTCGTGATACATCCGCTCCCCAATAGGCCCATAGTTGGCAATATCTGCTTTGAAATTGATCTGCGCCTCGGAAAAATCAAATTCCCCATTTTCCAAAGGATACCACAAAGTATCCCGTTTTGCATCGTATAATTGGATATCGGCAAAAGGAAAGATAACTACTGGAAATTCGAGTCCCTTAGAAGTGTGGATAGTCATAACCCGCACAGCATCCACCCCTTCGTTGGCGGGAATTGAAGCTTTTCCCTTTTTGGTTTCCCAATAATCCAAAAATGAAATTTTATCGGCTCTTGGTTGTTGGGAAAATTCATAAACCAAATCCATAAATCCAAAAAGATAGGCGTCTGCCTCGCGATTTAAATTTAATTGACGGATACAATATTCAAAGGCTTCATAAAGGGAAAGAGATCTCATATTATTAAGAATGAAATCGATGTCATATTCCTTTAGGCCATTGCTGAATTCCGATTCGGAAGTTTTCAGAAATTTTAAAAAATAGCTGTGTTTTTCATCTGAAATTTTCAAATGTGCATGAAGCAAATCCAGAAATTGAATTTTGGCTTCTTCATGCTTTGGATAGATAGCAAGGGCAAGTGAAAGTATCAGTAATTGAACCAAAGGAGAATATTGTAACAATAAGGTCTCAGATGAAAGCACGGGAATTCCCTGTTCCATTAAATAGGTGCTCAATGCTATTCCTTCAGAGCGTTTTCGAGTGAGAATACTGATGTCTTTTAAAGAAAAATCCTTTTCCAAAAGCTCCAAAATCGTTTTGTGGACCCGCATGGCATAATCCTCGGTTTTTTCAGCCTTGTTTTGTTTTTCTACAAACTCAAACTTTACAAAACCATCCTTTTTTAAATTGATTTGTTGCTGATTTCCCGATTCGTATAGTTGAAGGTGAGTTGGATCGTCGAAATATGAAGAGACGAAAGAAAAAAACTGGTTGTTGAATTTTATTATTTCTTCACGACTCCGATAATTGGTGGGTAGGTTTAATATCTTTTTGTTGCCAAGAGCAAAAGGATTGTCTTGGTCTTTTAAGCCCATAAATTGTTCAGGGAGACCTCCACGCCATCTATAGATAGATTGTTTAGCATCACCTACCAAAAGAAGGCTACCTTGGATTTCGTCAACTCTTTGGGAAAGCGCATTATCGATTAGAGGAATTAGATTTTCCCATTGCAATTTTGAAGTATCCTGAAACTCGTCAATAAAGAAATGACGGTATTTTTCACCCAGACGTTCGTAAATAAATGGTGCTGGTTGATTTTTTATTTCTTTGTTTATGAGATGGTTAAATTCAAAAATTGGAAGAATATTCTTTTCAGCCTTAATATTCTCAATTTCCTGACTCACTAAATTCACAACGGAAAGAGGGGTAAGGTTTTTTAAAATTGATTCGAAAAGATTGTCCTTAAATACTTTTTCTTTTATCGCGAGATAATATGAGAGCAGCTGTGGCCTGATGTCATCTATTTTTGAAGCTACCATCGGATGGGCCTTCACCTTATAAAGTCCTTCCCCATTTTCTAAGTTTTCCTGAAGTTTATTGCCATAAACATTATAGTTTCCTTCTTTTAATCTTAGGAAATGGTTTGGTAAGGTAGTTCTAAGAAAGTCTGAATGATCCAATCCCGTTTCATCAATCAGTTGTAAAGCTTCTGAAGCGATTTCTTGAATTTCATCTGAAAGTTTCTTTCTCCTTTGGATCAAAAGTTTTTTAAAATGAAGAAAATCCGCAAGAGTTTTTTCTTTGAGAACTGCCACGCTTTCAACCTCATTTTCAGAAAAAAGAAGCTGAGCGGCTTTAGCAATATCTCGAGAGATATCCCACGATTTGTCATCGTCGGTTTTTTCGAGGGCAAAATCCAGCAGCAGTTTTGTGATTTCCGGATTTTCGCCTGCCTTTCCCAAAAGCAAATCCACCGCTTCTGCCAGGAGTTCGGGTGTATCTAAAGTTACCTCAAAGTTTTGTCCCAACTTGAGATCTCGTGCAAAAGTGCGTATCAGTCGATGGTTAAATCTATCGATGGTTTCCACGCTAAAGGCTGCATAGTTGTGTAAAAGATGCTTTAAAATATTCTTGGACCTCTGCTGAATCTCCTCTAAACTTAATCCCGTTTCTTCGCTAATTAGTAGCATCATCGGATTAGACCTGACTTCATCCCCAGCTTGGCCGAACATCACCAATGTTTTCACCAGGCGATTTTTCATTTCCGCCACAGCTTTATTAGTAAAGGTGATGGCAAGTAAATGTTTATAATAGGAATCATTTTTTGATGCCAAAACCTTTTTGAGATATTCCTTTACCAAAGTGAAGGTTTTTCCACTTCCTGCAGAGGCATCATATAGAAGAAATGAATTTGAAAGTTCCAAAGATGAATTTTTTTACTAAAATACTGTTTTTTGTGGCCCAACTGTATCAAATGTCTTCGAGAAATGAAAATCTTATAAATTCTATAACATTGAGGTATGTTGTAAATGGCTAACTTTGAGTTCATTTATTATTAACGCATAAAAAAAGATACAACTATGTCATTTGAACTGCCAAAATTACCTTACGCATTCGATGCTTTGGAACCAAATATTGATGCCAAAACAATGGAGATTCACCACGGAAAGCATCACCAAGGCTATACCGATAATTTAAACAAAGCCATTGCAGGCACTAAACTTGAAGGAAAGTCGATTGAAGATATCCTGAAGAACCTGGACATGTCCAACAATGCCGTACGCAACAATGGTGGCGGATATTACAACCACAATCTTTTTTGGGAAGTGATGTCTCCAAAAGGGGGTGGAAAACCGAGCGGGGATCTTGCTTCAGCCATCGATAATGCTTTTGGCAGCTTTGACGCTTTTAAAGAGAAGTTTTCTAATGCCGCAAAAACTCGTTTCGGTTCTGGTTGGGCATGGTTATGTGTTCATAAAGGTGGAAAATTGGAGGTGTGTTCAACTCCCAATCAAGATAACCCGCTGATGCCAAACACCGGATGCGAAGGCTATCCTATTTTAGGCTTGGACGTTTGGGAACACGCTTATTACTTAAAATATCAGAACAGAAGACCTGATTATGTTTCCGCTTTTTGGAACGTAGTAAATTGGGATAAGGTATCTGCCGGCTATTCCAAGCACAAATAATTCCATAGAGAATCAGATTTATTTCTGAAAAAATATTTCAAATCCGTCGTAAGGTTTTTTGCGACGGATTTTTAGTTTCCGATATTTAAAATTTCTAAAAGGAAATTATCTGGATATAAGAAATAAAAAAAGGCAGATAGAAACCTGCCTTTTTTTGCCCCAAATCTACCATGAACTTAACCTACTTATGCTAATGGTAAGTTCAAATATATGGCAATTAGTAATTCAAAAATGCATTATTAGATGAATTGCTAATATATTCGTTATAAGACAACAGTTATATCACTTTGGAATTAAAAAAGAGAGAAATTCATTTATTTTAACAAAGGAAGAAGAAAATAACCGGAAATTTAATAACAAATCTTTAATTCGAGCCTCGGTTTTAAATGAAAAACCCCAGCTATAGGCGGGGGTTGTTTCCTAAATAGTTGTGTTAGATTTCGAGAGCAAGATGCAATGAACCTTCCATCCCGTTGAGGAGTGGGATTCCCGCCTGCGCGGGAATGTTGTGGAGAATATCGGAGTCGAACCGATGACCTCTTGCATGCCATGCAAGCGCTCTAGCCAACTGAGCTAATCCCCCGTTTTTGGCGCCAAGTTCAAAGAGTTTCCAGAATCTCTTGATTGGGATGCCAAAAATAACAATTTTTTTGATACGGTACTTTATTTTAGAAAATCAATTGTGATTTTTACCACTTTTTGAAGTTCCAGGGGCAGGACATTTCCCTTCCATGGATGTTTTGCTCCAAAAACGTGATCTCCCGCGGAAATAATTTCCAAAGAACTGTTGGGATTCCAGGAATGCATTGCTTTAGCCTCTTGAAGTGATACGGTAGAGTCCTCATCACCGTGAACGATCAGAAATGGAACTTTTAAATTTTCGACCGCCCTCTTTATCGTAAAGCGGGATTCATGGGCTTTAAAATCCTCATAGAATTGAAAATAATGAGGCAGCATCTGCTTGGTACGGCTATTTTCTACCTTCATCACCCCTTGATTTTTCCACGTTTGAAACGCTTGTGTTCCTTCATGGAATCTAGCTTTAAAATCGCTTACGCCAGCCCAGCTAACAACCTTGTCTATCCGTTCGTCCTCCGAGGTTTTTATTATAACAATTCCCCCTCCTCTACTATGCCCAATAATTGAAATATTGGACACGTCTGTAGGTAAATGCTCATTTCCATTTTCAATACTATTTAAAATCCTATCCAAATCGTCCAGTTCCAAACTGAAATTATTTTGGGCAAAAGCTTCCAGGTCTGGAAAATCGATAGGCTGTTCAACCGTACCGCCATTGTGAGAGAAATTGAACTTCAAGAAGCAAAATCCAGCTTCGGCAAAAGCTTCCGCTACCAAATGCCAAGCTCCCCAATCCTTAAAGCCCTTGTATCCGTGACAGAAAATCACAAGAGGTGTGGATAAAGCTTCTGATTTAGGCCGATACACATCATACAGAATTGGCCTTTTGCCTTTAGATTCGAGTATTAAGTTTTTTTGTATTGTCATTATATTATTTCTTTTTCGGTGAAGGGAATTTCCGGATCGCATATTTCAAGAATCAAGCTTTTAAGCTGATGGGTGAAACTCTCGAAAATTTCCTTGGTGATTTGTGAGCTAGATTTCCCTCTCGGAGAATCTTTTATACCAAACTTCAAAAATCCACCGCTTAAGTTTTTAAAGCTTATAATTCCCGTTTCCGCATTTTCCACATTTATTTCATCGTTCATCATCAAAGCATAGGTTAATATCTGAAAAGCCTTACTGTATTTATAATCTTCATTTAAGACCTCCCATTCCAATATCTCCAAATCGCTCTTATTTACCACCCCAGTCTTGTAATCAATGATTCGGAGCTGCTCGTTGTATTCATCTACCCTATCGACTTTACCTTGAATTCTCACTGGGAAGTCCAGTTCTTCCATTTCAATTCCCAGTAAAAGTTTTGTTTCAATTTTAATTATTTTAATTTGATTTCCAGCTTCCAATTCGGCGATTTCGCTATTTATAAAATTGAAAATATAACGTTTTGCAACTTCAAAGACAATAAGGTTTTTTCCTTTATTGAAGGTGCCACCTTTAAACGTTTTAATAAATTGTAAAGTTACTTCTTCATGGATTCGGTTCTTCATTTGAAGTAGCAACTCCTTCGAAAGAAACTTACCTTCCAAGGGTTTATAAAAACTTTCTAAGCTATCGTGAACGATTGTTCCAAGGGTATCGGCGGCAACAGTTTCCTCCACTTCCTCAAATTCCCGCATCCCCAAAATCCTTTGAAAATAAAAATCCATTGGGTTTCGGATATATGAGGTTAGGGCCGAAGGAGAAAATCCTTTATCGCTAATTTCCCGAAGGCGGGCCATTATTGCATCTGTTTTGCGAATCTGCTGCAACTTTGGCTGTGATACATTGAGTTTGGTTGAAAGAACCAAGTGTTCAAGGGTGTGATTGGGAAGATTCTCCACCTCCAATTGCCGCAGAAATCGGCTCTTTTCTCCAGAGCTTATACCTTCCGAATGGTTGTTGAATAGCAGACTTATATTTGATGCCCTATGCAACAATCTATAAAAGTGATAGGTGTAAATAGCATCCTTTTCATGGTACAACGGAAGCCCAAATTGTTGTTTTAGGTCGTAGGTAATAAAGGATGAATTCGATTTCCCGGAAGGCAAAACGCCTTCATTAACCGAGGTTATAATAAGGTTTTCAAAATCGAGGGCACGGGTTTCAAGAACTCCCATTATTTGTAGGCCGTGATATGCATCTCCTTCAAAATCCAGTGAACTAGTGGCGAGAAGTTCAGAAAAAAGAGTCAGCACAGTTTTTACTGTTTTTAAGTGCGGATACTTTTGGTTCAGTCCTTCTATCTTTTGAAAAATAGAATACAGCTCATACAGTACAGCTCGCTCTATTCTATTATTCTGGAATACATCACCGAGTTTCAGGAGAATTTTAAGAGTGGCATCGACGGCCAAATTACTGTTATCATTCCAATCGCCAAAAAGCAGTTTTAGCACCTCCTGGTCCTCGACACTGGAAGTTTTGAAGAGCATTTGCGCCGTAACATGAGTGATGTTGTGAGAAATCAAGTTTTCACAAGTCTGTTGGGCGGTTGGCAACAATGAAGTCGCAAGCGGATGGTTTAAAAGAGCGAGTATATCCTTATAATACCAGGAGTTACCAGGACGCGAATGGAGTTTATAGAGGAGCTCAAAAAAGACGGTGGCGGGAAATATTTTCAGGGGAGCTCCCATTGTCACATTCACCTTTGCTATATTTTCGGGTAATGAATACAAAATAGGAACCAATAGATGCTCATCGCCTAAAACAATTGCGGTATTGTCGAGTTCTTCTTCGGAGAATGATAAAAGCAGCTCTCCCACATACTTGGCTTGACCCACATTCTTCTGGGTTTCTATTATTTGTATATGTTTCTTCTTTTCAAAATTGGCTGGGAAGGTTGGAGGTTTTTCATTTTTATAATACTTCCATTCCTTTGTATATTTTCTTATAAAATGAGAAGCACTATGATCCTTATCCTCAAAAAAATATCGGTCTGTATCCCAATAAATCTTGGTGTGGCCGGTTTCCAACAACTCTTGCACAATATGTTGTTCTGAGGTGTTGAGCGCATTAAACCCGATGAATATGTGAACCTGCTCCCCATTATGGGCAAGGTAATGCTCTAAGTTGGCCACGGCTTCCCTATAGACCATTCCCTGATATCCTATGGCTTCATTCAGCAATAAGGAATTCAAGTTCTCATAAAGGAAGGACACATTATCCCAAAACTGCAGATAATTGGAAACAAGTTCGGAGGTATCTTTCTTAACACCCCATCTTTCCAAGGTTTTTATGCTTGCCAGGTAACTAAAAAATGGTTTTGGGTCAACCAGATAGCGATCCATTTCATTAAAGTCGTTCAGCAGCGTAAGTGCCCAAGTTGAATAGGATTCAAAATCTTCTTTTTCGCTAATGGCGTCTGTATGCAGATAAGCCTCATAACTTTTAAAAAGCAATTCGGTGCTATCTATAATTTTTAGGTTGGCCACGTCTTCAACAAATTCTTCAATGCTACAGATTTTTGGGGCGAAGCTTGTGGTAGAGGAATTGTTTTTAATTTCATTCATCAAGAATCCGCCAGCGCGTTTGCTGGGAAGGATGAAAGTTATTTCCGAAATATCCGGAAAGGTTTTTTTGATATTGAGGAGGGTTTCCTGAAGAAAAGTAATCATATTCTAAAAATAAGAAACGCCCCCGATATTCGGAGGCGTTTCAAATTTATTTATTAAAACTTATCGGCTGAATTTATTTCTTCAAAGAAATTTCAACTCGACGGTTTTGTTGTCTTCCAGCCGCAGTACTATTTGTTGCGATTGGTCTATCTTTTCCAAAACCTTCAGAGGTCAATCTTGAACCATCCATACCGATTGTGGTCAAGTAATCTCTTACTGAAGCGGCTCTTTCTTTAGAGAGTTTCATATTGTAAGCTGCACTACCGCGGCTATCAGTATGTCCTTCAATTTCGAACTTAGCTCTTGGGTACTCCTTCATAATATCTGCGATACTTTGAAGTGCCGCATAAGACTCTTTTCTGATAGTTGATTTGTCGTAATCAAACAAGATAGTCTTAGAGAATTCGTTCAATTGCTTGATAACTTCCACAGTTACTTCTGGACAACCGTTGTTAGCAACAGTACCAGGAACATCTGGACACTCATCAAGGTGATCTGGTACACCATCGCCGTCTCTATCAGGCCAAGGACAACCATTGTTTTCTTTTGGACCTGGCTCGTTTGGACACTTATCCAAATGATCTGGGATTCCGTCGCCGTCAGTATCAGGGCATCCGTTGAATTCTGGTAAACCAGCAACTGTTGGACACTCATCTAGGTGGTCTGGGATTCCGTCACCATCGGTATCAGGACATCCGTTGAATTCTGGTAAACCTGGAGTGTTTGGACACTCATCTAGGTGATCTGGAATACCGTCACCATCAGTGTCGGGACATCCGTTGAATTCAGCCAAACCAGGAACTGTTGGACACTCGTCAAGATGATCTGGAATACCGTCACCGTCCGTATCGATCATACCGAATTGGAACACAATTCCGGCAGAGTGCTGGAAGTGGGTAATACCGTAAGTATCTTCAAAAGAATGCTTATAGGTTGATTGAAGATTTAAAGCTAGATAGTCGTTAAACCAAAATTTAACACCTGCAATGACGTTGGCCGTACCGAATCCGATATCGTCCACCCAAGTATAACCTCCACCCACTCCAAGGGAAGGGTCGATGAAGCTATTTCCTAAAGCTTTTCTGAAGCTGTAATTGATTTCACCGTCTGCGCCGTAGTAGCTAAGATCGTCGGCAGAGGCATCACCGATCCTGTCGATGCGGTTGATAGTACCTACTGCAGTGAATACAAAACCACTTCCAAGATATCTGCTGATAGCAACTTTGGAAACTGAAGGCAGAATGTTCCAGTGGTCGTTTGCATTAAAATACTCGTCAAAAATCTCTCCCCTAAGTGAAGCAGGGATCCGTCCTTTGTCACTGGTGCCGACTGGATAAACGTCAACTGCGTTTATACCAATCTCAACAGCCCAAGGGTGGGTTTCGTCTTGCGCATTCGCTACGCCAATTCCTAAAAAAAGAATTGCAGCAACTAATAATCTGTTAAGATGTTTCATATTCGATTGTTTAATTTTTAAGTGTTAATTTATGAGCAAAAGTAAGTTGTTAAATTTTATAAACAAAAGCAAATCTAATAAAATTTTCCCAAAGTCAGTGCTATTGATACGTAAATAAGGGATTTATCACCTAAATCACCTCCAATTTCTTACCAACTTTGATAAAAGCATTTATTGCCTTATCTAAGTGTTCTTTTGTGTGGGCCGCCGAAAGCTGGACGCGGATGCGCGCTTTGCCTTTGGGCACTACAGGGAAAAAGAAGCCTATAACATAGATTCCTTCTTCAAGTAACTGCTCGGCCATTTCTTGTGCTAACTTGGCATCATATAGCATTACGGGAACTATAGCCGATTCCCCTTCTATGATATCAAAACCGGCATCTTTCACCCCCTTTTTAAAATAATTACTGTTCTCGGCTAATTTGTCGTGAAGCTTGGTGTCTTTTCCGAGCATTTCAAACACCTTAATAGATGCCCCAACAATAGAAGGTGCCAAGGAGTTTGAAAACAAATAAGGTCTTGAACGTTGGCGGAGCATCTCGATTATTTCCTTCTTTCCAGTAGTATAACCGCCCATAGCGCCGCCCAATGCCTTTCCTAAGGTACCGGTAACGATATCGACACGGTCCATAACATCCTTTTCTTCTAAAGTCCCTTTACCCGTTTTTCCAATGACACCTGTAGCATGGCATTCATCTACCATAACAAGAGCATCATATTTATCTGCGAGGTCGCATATTTTGTCTAAGGGAGCAACTAAACCGTCCATAGAGAAAACGCCATCTGTAACTATTAGTTTGAAGCGCGCTCCCTTTTCATTGGCAGCTATAAGTTGTTTTTCCAAATCCTCCATATTATTATTCTCATAGCGATAGCGAGCCGCCTTACACAGACGAACCCCATCTATAATGGAAGCGTGGTTTAGTGAATCTGAAATAATAGCATCTTCCTCTCCAAGCAAGGGCTCAAAAACTCCCCCATTGGCATCAAAACAGGCGGCATAGAGAAGGGTGTCCTCAAACCCATAAAACTCTGCTATCTTGCGTTCCAGCTCTTTATGGATGTCCTGGGTGCCACATATAAAACGAACGGAGGACATTCCAAAGCCATGACTGTCTATTGCATCTTTGGCAGCTTGCACCACTTCAGGATGTGAAGAAAGGCCTAAGTAATTGTTGGCACAGAAATTTAGCACTTCTTGCCCGGTAGAAATCTTTATAGACGCACCTTGGGGTGTTGTGATTATTCTTTCCTCCTTATAAAGACCGTTGTCTTTTATATCTTGAATTTCGTCTTGTAGATGTTCTTTGATTTTTCCGTACATCGGTTTTTAATTTTTGTGGTTTTATTTAAATCAAAATTACTCAATATTTCCCATATCCCATTGCAGAATTGCCATAACAACCCATATTATATTCGAGAAAGAATAAATGAATGCTTCGAATTAAAATTTAAAATGGAAGAACAATTACCATTATAACTGTTTCAGGTCGGAAGAGGGTATCCATCCGTCTTTACCATCTGCCAAAGCAATTCTATACCAATTGCCATCTTGGGCGATAATCTGGACTTTGGTGCCTTCGTGCAAGACAAACGCATTACTGCTTCCCATGGAAGGCTCTGTTTTCACTTCAATTTCACTTGCAAAAATAATGGCAGACTGATTTTTGGAATAATCGGAATAGGTTAAGAAGGCCATAACAAGTGTTCCCAATAAGAACAGGGCGGTAAACATAGAGGAAGCAAATAGCAACCGCTTTCTTCTTTCGGAAAATGAGAAGTAATACAATAGAAATAAACTGACGAAAAGAAGGGAGAATACTACGGCCAGAACCGCCCAACCATTAAATGAGAATATTCCCGCTATATTTTCATGCCATTTTGAAAAAATGGTCTTGGGCAAGGGTTCAATGGAATCTATCCGGGCATTTTCCGCAAACGAGAGGTTGTTTTTTATATCCTCATCGTTCGGGGAAAGTTGAAGGGCTTTTTCATAGTAATAAATACTCGGGCCAATTTGGTTGAGTTTGTATTGGGCATTGCCAATATTGAAGTAAAGGGCTGCCGAATGCTCGCCCTTATCCAAAATCTGCATCCAAGAACCAATAGCCTCCTGATATTTTCCGTTTTTGTATTGCTCTTTCCCTTGGTCAAACAAATTTTGATTTTGAGCAAAAGCAATAAACGGGATCAAGAGTGCGAATAAATAAACAAAGCGTTTCATCATCTCCTTATTGTATTTGTTTATCAATAGCTGAAATAACCTCAACCGCCTTGCTGTAATCCTGCTGCACTGAAGCTTGGGAAGAAGAGGCGTATCTGGCAAATTCACAGCTCTTCAATAGGCCGATAAAGTTTTCAACCACTAAGGGTTCAACATTTCTTTCCTTTAACATGTTGGAAATAAGACTTTTTTCCATCTCGGAAGTCTCGATATTCAACTTAGCTTTTAGATAATTGTGAAGCGCGCGTTCCAATGATTCATAAAAGATTATTGGATTCGAAATATTGCGTTTGGCTTCAGATAGGTATTTCTTGGCCATTCTATCCGCTTTTCTAAGTCTATTGCCCTCTACATCACTCAAGCGTGCTCTGCGTTTTTTACCGGCAATTATAAAAAGTGGAATTAATAGAAAAGGACCTCCCAAAAGCGTCCAAAACAACCCGGATTTAAAGAAGGGTTCAGCGGCAATAGGTTTCAAATTGGCATCCAGTTTAATGTATTTGAAATTGTCTTTGGACAATACTTGTTTTTTTGCCGTAGTAGAAGTCCCTGTATTGTTAGCTGCTAAGCCTCCGCCTTCAACTTCAATGGTGAAATCTTTTGAAGTAACGGTCCTATACTTTTCCGTTTTTGGATCGAAAAAAGAAAAACTTATGGGATTGATAGGATAGGTGCCTTTATACTGCGGCACTATAGTATAAGATTCTGTTATTGATCCTTGCATCCCATTGGCAGTAGTAGTAATGTTTTCCTTGCGCTCAGGCTCATACACCTCCAAGGAACTAGGAAGTTTGGCCACGGGCAAAGTGAAAAGCTTTAAATTCCCTTTGCCTGAGACTTTTATATCCATTTGCAAAGATTCATTGGCGTTGAGTGTGGTTTTATTAGTGCTCACATCAAATTGAAAATCGCCTACCGCGCCATTAAACCCATCAGGTTTGCCAGTAAGGGGAAGCGGTTTTACATCGATGGTTCGCTTTCCGGCAGAAATGGTCTTGTTAACCCGCTCCATCAACCTACGTCCAAAGAAATCTCGACGGCTACCCTGTACATCTATAGGAATGTCCAAAGTGAGCGGCTCAATTTCCAGTTTTCCGGTTTTTTGAGGATAGAGTACTGTAGTCCTCAAAATCACATATCTATAGTCCTGGCCCTGAAATTTTCCTTCGTAAACCTTGTAATTATTTTGATTGTCAATGTTCTGACTCCAAAAATCGGCATATTTAGGAGTATCGATCTCACGCCATTGACTGGTAATACTTACATCGTGTGATACATATAACTTATAGGTAACGGTAATCGCTTGGTTTAAATAAGGATTGGAGTCAGAAACCTCAGCAATTAGGTGTACGTTTTCACTGGCCACATACTCCGCATTGTTACCATCCTTTGGAACTTCCACTGCGGCCGTAACCTCCACTTCGACAGGGAGGGTTTTGTAAGTTTCGCCATTTATTTCGATGGTAGCTTGTCCTATTAGTATTTTTCCACGATTCTGGGGGGCTAAAAAATAGGAATAGGTTTTTGAAAAACTGCGTTTCCCGTTTATCCAAGAGTTGCTAATGGATTGATTGGGCCCGCCCACTACCCGAAAATTATCAAAGTTTGGAGGCCGGAAATTATCGCCGTCCTGATTCATTTCAAAATCCACGCGAAGTCGCTCGTTTATCCCCAGTCTAGTCTTGCTTACCTTGGCGTCAAACTGTACTTGGGCCGTAACAGCAGTGCTGTACAAAACGAGTCCAATAAGAAATAAAAAAATCTTCGTCTTCATAATCTACCAATCTTTATCCGATTTTACTTTTACACCTTTCTGTTTTTCGGCATTCATCTTTTCTTGAACTTTTTTCTCTTCATTGTTCATTGCTTCCAAAAGGCTCTTTACTTGCTGAGGCGACAATTGGCCAGGAACCGGTTGTTGTTGCTGGGGCTTATCTCCTTCATCATCCTTGGGTTGATCCGGCTGGCCTTTATCTTCATCGTCTCCTTTATCCTTGTCCTGATTCTCATCGCCCTTATCCTTATCTTCTTTTTGGTCGCCCTTATCTCCCTCTTGATTTTGGTTGTCCTGATTCTGTTTGTCCTGATCTTTTTGATCCTGATCTTGGTTTTTATCATCCTTGTCGTCTGGCGGTGGCGGATTTTTATCGAGCATTTCCTTGGCCAAAGCTAGGTTGTAACGCGTTTCATCGTCATTTGGATTGTTGCGAAGGGCATTTTTATAAGCTTCAACAGCTTCCTGATATTTTTTTTCGTTCATAAAGGTATTTCCCAGATTATGGAAGGCCTTATGCTTATCGCCTTTGCTGGTAGCGGTGGTAGCTGCTTGTTTAAAGCGTAGCATGGCTTCGGCGTTTTTCTCCCGACCATAATATGCGGTTCCCAAATTGTATTTGGCAACCTCTCCCTTTGGATTTAAGGAAATAGAATTTCTAAAATCTGCTTCCGCGGTGGCAAATTCATTCTTTTGAAGGGCTTGCTGGGCTTCGCTTAAGTAATTCTGCGCAGCTTTCAATTCTCTTTTTTGCTCCTTAGTTTGCTGGGAAAAAGCGGAAATGGAAATCATCATCACGGCAAGCAATAAAATTTTGCCCAATATGAATTTCGATATTTTCATTTCTGAATTGTCCATCACTTTTTTATCAATACCTACAAGGTCGCAATTTATCCGCCCAAGGAGGAAGACCTTGCTGGAAAATGCCCATTTATTTTTTCTTTTCATTAAACAAATTCAACTTTTCAAGCCAAAGTGTTTTTCTTTCCAATAGGAACACATCCAATACCAACAAAAATAGTGCCCCTCCTAAAAACCACTGGAACTGATCTTTAAAATCAGTGAATTGCTTGGCTTCAAACTCTTTTTTGTCCATTCCGCCCAAAATTGATTTGACCCGATCCACAACTACTTTGGTATTTGTGCCGTCAATATACTCAGCATTGGTAATCTTAGCAATCTCTTTAAGATTTTCTTCACCTAAACGACTGATGACCTGCTCATTGTTACTGTCGCGAAGATAATATTGAAGCACTCCTTTTTCTTTAATGGGAATTGGTCCACCTTCCAGAGTTCCCAAACCGATAGTGAAAATTCGAATGCCCTGTCTGGCGGCTTGTTCGGAAGTAGCGGCAATATTGCCTTCGTGGTCCTCTCCATCTGAAAGAATAAATACCACCTTATTGGTCTGACTTTCATCATCAAAAAAGCCCTGTGCCATTTCTATCGCCGCTCCTATGGCCGTACCTTGCGATGAAACCATGTCGGTGTTCATGCTGCTTAAAAACAATTTTGCGGAAGAAAAATCGGTAGTTATGGGTACCTGTGGAAAGGCACTGCCAGCATATCCAATAATTCCAACTCTATCCCCTCCCAGATTGTTGATGATTTGGGTAATAAGTTGCTTGGCTTTTTCAAGACGATTGGGCGCAATATCCTCTACCAACATACTTTTTGAAACATCAAGAACAAAAACAATATCAACCCCTTCTCGTTTCACGGTTTCCAACTTGGTTCCAACTTTTGGATTTACCAAAGCAAAACTCATACAGGCAATGGCCAAACAAAGCACGAGAATCTTTAAAACCGATTTAAAAGTGGAACGGTTGGGACTTAGTTTCTTGAGCAAGTCCTTATCGATAAAACGCTTCTGCACCATTCTTTTCCAAACCATAACCAATAAATACAGCACTACCACCACCGGAATGGCGAGGAGGACGTAGAAGTATATGGGTTGCTCCAGTTGGTACATTTTTATTTATTATTTCTTATTAATATTATTTATTGAGGTTTTTTATTAGTTGGGTTTTCATATTCATTCTTTCTACAGAAAAAGATTTGCTTTTTTCATTTGCGAAATCTATCATTAACAAAAGTTTTTTCGATAATTCCTTTTTGTCAAAATTAAGTTCGACGTTAAATTCTTGCGATTTTTGAATTATCTTAAATAATATTTCAATTAATGTTTCGAGATGATCATCGTGACAAGTCACCATTTTGTCCCTCAATTTTAAATTTTCACTCCTTGCAATTTCCTCTAGTGATAAACCTAGATGTTCTTTTAATTTTTCATTGGTTTCAATAGTTGTCACTTCGAAATTATTGACATCTGATGAAACTATTTTATCAATTAATTTCTTCAAAGCGAAGGTCAATTTTTGGATTTCCCGTTTTATATAATCTTTTTCTTGATCCAAGGTTTTTCCTAAATTTCATTTATTATAATTCTATCTTTCCGCGATCTCGATAAATCGTATTGCTACAGAAATCCACGAAAAACCGTCACACGCAATAAGAATTCAAATCCTATGAGCAATAATCCAAAAATGGTCCACGAACGGAACATTTCGTTATAATTGGTGTATCTTAATTCTTCTATATCAGTTTTTTCAAGCTTATTTATTTCTTCGTAAATTTTTTCCAATTTTGTATTATCAGTAGCTCTAAAGTACTGACCTCCTGTTGCTTTAGCGATATCCTTCATCAATTGTTCGTCTATTTCAACCTGAACATTTCCATATTGAAAACCACCATCGGGCCGAAGTGCAATGGGCGACATTGCCATCCCATTGGTTCCAAGGCCAATGGTATATACTTTTATTCCAAATTCTACTGCAATTTCACTTGCAATTTTCGGGTCTATAAAACCTGTATTGTTAACTCCATCGGTAAGCAATATGATAACCTTACTTTTGGCGCGACTGTCTTTTAGCCGGTTTACCGCTGTGGCAAGTCCCAGACCTATTGCCGTTCCTCCTTCAATGGTGGTATTGTAATTCATGTTCTTTAAAGACGAAAGCACGAGCTCTTTGTCACTGGTTAAAGGGGTACGGGTATAACTTTCTCCCGCATATTCCACCAAGCCAATTCGGTCGTTCGGCCTACTTTGAATAAAACGGGCGGCAACCGTTTTAAGGGCCTCAAGGCGATTGGGCTTTAAATCCCGGGCCAGCATACTGGCTGAAAGGTCCATTGCCATTATGATATCGATCCCACGAGTGGTTTTTGTTTTTGTTGATTCATCAACGGTTCGTGGACGTGCCATAGCCACTATCAATGCTGAAAGCGCCAAAAGACGCAGCGCCAAAAGCAAAGGTTTTAAACTTGCCATCCAGTTTTTTCCGGTTTTAAAACCATTGATAGTCGAAATCTTTAAGGAAGCAGTTTGTTTTTTTCGCTTCCATAAATACCATAGCAGCAGCACTGGAAGTAGCAAGAACAACCAGAAAAACTGTGGATTTACAAATTCGAAATTACTTCCCATCGTTTCCTAAAATTTCAAGTTCTATAGAAGCTTCTATTCTTTTTAGAATCTCCTCGGCATACTTGCCATCGTCCTGATATACAATCAAAACTTCCTGAAGTCCATTTTCCTGTGCAAAAAGCAACAATTCATAAGTGCTTGTTTGACTTAAAACCTTTTTATCTGAAACCTGTACATTAAATTCACCGTAAGCTTTCAGTCCTTTAATACCCTTTTCTGTTTCAAAATCATCGCGTTTTACCAATAGGTTTTTGGCACCGCTTTTTTCCAATTCGTTCAATACTGCCTCCAAGGCTGTCTCCAATGCAATATCCTGTTGTTGACTGAATTGGGTAGTTGAAATCATAATAAAAAGTGGAGAAGTCATTTTGCCATAGGTGAAAAAATCCCTTCCACTTACTACACTTTCATCCGCATTTGTAATAGGTGCTTCGGTTCTGACCAATACTTTTGGCGTTTCAATGATTACTGCCGGATTTCCATATTCGCTTTTTATCCATCTACCTTCCGTTAATTCCCGGAGTTCATTGCCAAAGACTTTATCCTTTAAATTATCAAATCCGGCTAAACTCCCGTAAATAATCCCTGCCAAGAAAATTGCCACAAGCACTCCCGAAATTCCAAGAATCCACTTTCGTCGTAGTTTTCTTTGGCGAATCTTCTCAAGGTACTCTTGGTTCCTGAGAAGTTCGTCTTCTGTGGGTTCAGGGATAACCTCGTGGGTTTCGTTTATAATTTCCTCAATAGTTTTACGGTCTACTTCCGCCTGTCCGACTTGTTGATTCATTTTTGCGAATTTCACCAAATCGGCTCGCTTAAAAATCATATCCAGCTTTCGGATGGTTTCCAAATCGAAATCGAAGTTACCAGCATCCTTGTGCATCATCAATCTCGTTATCAGTTCGTCGCTAGTGCTCTCCAAAGCGGATTCGTCGACTTCGCGATCTAAATACCGTTTTACTATTTCCGTCAGGCTGGTGTAGTAATCTTTGCTCCTATTCTCTTTTAACAATTGGCTATTGTCCAGTTTCTTTAAAGCGAAGATTGCTTCCTCATAAGGAGGCAGTTGTTTTTCAGCAGCATCTTTTCGTTTTTTTCTTTGGAAGAGATAAACGGTCAAAGCAATAACACCTATAATTGGAAGAAGCCAGTACAATAGCAGGAGCCAATTAAAAGGTGGTCCTTTTACTTCAACCGCTGGTTTGATATCGAACATTTTTTGCTTGGTCGTATCGACTACCACATCTTTAACTTCCACTTTTATGGAATCTGTGAAGAAAGGCTGGTTGTTGATAAAAATGCGCTGTGGCGGAATCGTATAACGGCCGCTATCAAATTGAGTTAACCCGTACTTTTTAATTAGACGATATTTAGCGGCTTCAAAAGTGGTATCCGTTTTATACGATTCGATCATTTCCAAGGGACCAAAAGTCTGTTCCTCTGGAAAAATCACAACATCAGTAGAATCGGCTTGAACATTAATAGTATAAATGATCTCCTCCCCAATTCTGATTTTTGTTGAATCAATGGAGGATGTAACCTCTTGTGCGGTCGAGAGGAAACCGAAAAGGACAAAGAAAAAAGAAATGAGAAGTGTCTGGCTATCCATTAATTTCGGACAAACAATCGTTCTCTGTTTTATATTTCGAATCATTTTTTTTAATACTCCTTTTATTTTCTATTGAAGCCATTAAAGTTTCTAGGATATTATCGCCTTTTAAAATACCCCAACAATTTTTTTACATAGCTTTCATCTACTCTACAACTCATAGCTCCTGCACCACTTTTGGTAAAGGAATCCACAAAATAATCCACTCTATCACGATGGTAGGCGTAGTATTGATTTCGCACACTTTTAGAGCCAGTATTTACCAAAAGTAATTCGCCACTTTCCTGGTCCTCCATTTGCACCATTCCCAAATTAGGAATGTTTTCCTCGGCTTTATCATATATGCGAATTCCGGTAAGGTCGTGCTTTTTGGCTGCAATTCTTAAGGTGTCCTTATAATCGTCTGCAATGAAATCTGAAAGCACAAATACAATTGCTTTTTTCTTCATCACATTGCTTAAAAACTTCAAGGCATGTGCGACATCTGTTTTATTGCTTTTTGGTTCAAATTCAAGCAATTCGCGAATAATTCGCAATACATGTGACTTCCCTTTTTTTGGGGGAATATATAATTCTATTTCGTCCGAGAACAAGATCAAACCCGTTTTGTCATTATTTTGCATAGCCGAAAATGCGAGGGTTGCGGCTATTTCTGTAATAATTTCATTTTTGAACTGTTCCTGTGTTCCGAAGAATTCAGATCCACTAATATCCACCATCAACATCAACGTGAGCTCTCTTTCTTCCTCAAAAACTTTCACGTAAGGTTCATGATAGCGGGCGGTAACGTTCCAGTCAATATTCCTAACATCATCCCCAAATTGGTATTGACGCACCTCGCTAAAAGTCATCCCACGTCCTTTGAAAGTACTATGATACTCACCACCAAAGACGTGGTCGCTCAAGCGACGGGTCTTGATTTCGATTTTCCGTACTTTTTTTAGAAGTTCTTTAGTATCCACGGTAGTATCTGGTTGCAGGTTGCAGGTTGAGGGTTGGAGGTTGAAGGGTTAACCGACCTGCTACTTTCAATTATTTTTAAGGTACTTCGATTACGTTAACTATCCTGTTGATGATTTCTTCGGAAGTAATGTTTTCGGCCTCAGCCTCGTAGGTGATTCCTATTCTGTGACGAAGAACATCGTGCACTATTGCCCGAATGTCTTCTGGAACAACATATCCCCTTCTGCGAATGAAGGCGTAACATTTAGCAGCAATTGCAAGGTTGATGCTTCCACGCGGAGATGCTCCGAAATTTATGAGAGGTTTAATATCGGAAAGCCCATAATTCTCAGGACTACGAGTGGCGAAAATAATATCTAAGATATATTTTTCAATTTTTTCGTCCATATACACCTCACGCACTGCAGCTTGAGCTCTTTTAATTTGCTCTAAAGTTGCGACCGGGTTTACTTGTTCGTAAGATTCTTTAAGGTTTTGGCGAATAATAAGTTGTTCTTCAGCACGTTGCGGATAGTTTATAACCGTCTTTAACATAAAACGGTCCATTTGTGCTTCCGGAAGCGGGTATGTTCCTTCTTGCTCTATCGGGTTTTGGGTGGCCATTACCAAGAAGGGTTTATCAAGTGTAAAAGTGGTATCGCCAATAGTTACCTGCTTTTCCTGCATAGCTTCCAAAAGTGCGGATTGTACTTTGGCGGGAGCACGGTTAATCTCATCAGCCAGAACAAAGTTGGCGAAAATAGGCCCTTTTTTAATGCTGAAATCATTCACCTTCATATTGTAAATAAGGGTTCCCACGACGTCGGCAGGAAGAAGGTCGGGGGTAAACTGAATTCGGCTAAAAGTACCATGTACCGCTTTGGCCAAAGTGTTGATGGCGAGTGTTTTTGCCAGACCCGGAACACCTTCGAGCAGTATATGCCCTTGACCTAAAAGTCCGATCATCAATCTTTCCACCATATGTTTCTGACCGATAATCACTTTGTTCATTTCAAGGGAGAGAATGTCAACAAAGGCACTTTCGCGTTCAATTTTTTCGTTTAGCGCGCCAATATCCAAGGCAGTTCCTGTTTGTTCCATAATTTATTTTAGATTCAAAGTTACCTTTTTTCAAAGCCAGTGCAAATTGAAAATTATATGATTAAATAGCTGTTAACGATTGGTTAAATATAAAAAGAGGAAAAATTTAAGTTTTCCTCCTTTAAAAATGTATTATATGTGGACTTTTCCGGTTACAAATTAATCTCACCCATAGTTGTTATCTCACCTTGAACAACTTTAATGTTATCAATAACCAATGGTGGAATTCCCAAACCCAAATCCGCTTGTATGGTTACGGTATAGATTCCGTCGGGCACGGCGCTAAGCAGAAAGTCTCCTTCAAGATTTGTATATGTGGATATTTCGATGGGTCCATTTACCGCAGTCACCATCGTCAACATTCCCGGGGGAAGTACTTTTCCAGAGATAGCGCCACTTTCCGCAACAGTAGTTGCCCTAATTACGGGTTTTAAACTATATCCACCGTTTCCTTTTGCCACAATCGATTTATCAACATCAAAATCGAGTATGAATTCATATAAAATACCAGGTTGGAGACTTTGCTGGACCTTAATTTTTAAGCCAGATTGTTGTGCACTTGGAGTATCCAGAGGTAAGGTTTGTCCATCTACCACTATTGTGTTCTCTTCGCCCAGAATTAAACGTATCTGACTAATTTCACCAGCAGGAACTTCATCATTAAATAATAAAACATTAACTCCGGCCGTTAGCTTTAAAAGATCGTATATACCACCATTAATGCCAAGCACTTTATCCTCTTGACCGCCATTATATTTTATTACAACTTCCTCAACATCAATAAAGACAGCATCATAGTCTCCAGGAGCATCTGTAAGCCTAATTGACAACTTTGCATTTTCATCCTTATTTGAATCATCACTACTGCACGATGCAAAACCTATAAATAATAATGCTATTATACTTAATTTTAACAAGGTTCTCATATTTGTGGTTTTAGAATTAGTTTTGCAAACCTAGGGCATGACAATTAGTGGTTTAAGTATTTTAGCAGCAATTAACTTTTGAATTAACTTATTTTAACTTAGCAGAAATATAGTATGAAATTTAATTTCTAGAAAAATTTGAAATGAAAAACCAAACAATATTGATAACCGGAGCAACCTCTGGAATCGGAATGGCTACCGCCAAGCTTGTAGCAAAAAACGGATTAAAAACAATCATTTGTGGTAGAAGGGAAGGGCGGCTTAAGGAGCTTTCTCAAGAACTTTCTAACTATACTGAGGTGCACACCTTGAATTTTGACATTCGAAACAGAAAAGAGGTTTTCGCAGCAATAGAATCACTTCCCAGCGATTTCTCAAATATTGATATCTTAATCAACAATGCCGGAAACGCTCATGGAATGGACACCATTGACGAAGGAAATCCAGACGATTGGGACGCAATGTTCGATATTAACGTGAAGGGCCTATTGTATGTCACCAAAGCCATTCTACCCAATATGATTAGGCGTAAAAGCGGGCACATTATTAATATTGGAAGCACGGCCGGCAAGGAAGTCTATCCCAAAGGAAATGTATATTGCGCAAGCAAACACGCGGTTGACGCCCTAAACCAAGGAATGCGGATCGACTTAAATGGAAAGGGCATAAAAGTTGGGGCAATAAATCCGGGTTTAGTAGAAACGGAATTCAGCGAAGTCCGTTTTAAAGGGGATACGGAAAGGGCTGAAAAAGTTTATCAAGGTTTCACCCCTTTAAAGCCCGAAGACGTTGCCGACATTATCTGGTTTGCCGTCACTCGCCCGCCGCATGTGAACATTGCCGATTTAACGGTTATGTGCTTGGATCAAGCCTCTTCGACTATTGTCAATAAAGTTACAGGTTGAAGGTTACAGGTTGAAAGTTGTTTTGAAAAATGAAAATTATGGCTAAGATTGAAAAATTTGAGGATTTAGAGATTTGGCAAATTGCCCGTGATATTTGTAAGGATGTTTGGGAGATAATTCACAAACCTGCAACCTCAAACAGATGATCAACAAACGTCTTCTTATCAAAAACCTGCTCGCCCATAATGACGAGAGCAGTTTCTATGATAAAAAGCGAAAAATCGATTTGGGAAACAAGGAGGGGAAAGCAAAATTCCTAAAACATATTTGTGCCCTGAGCAACAGCAATCCTGCCAACAACTCGTTTATAGTGATTGGCGTAGAGGACGAAACCAATGAGATAACAGGAACAGATTTTTTTGACGACAGCAAAATCCAAAACTTGATAAACGCATACCTTACCAATGCTCCGCTTATTACCTATGAAAATGTGGCTTTCCCAAATTTGCCCTCGGGCAAGGTGTTGGGATTGGTTACAATTCGACCCAATGGAAAAATCACTTCTTTGCGAAGGAATATTTGGAAATACTGGGGCGGATCAATTTTTATGCGTGACGGGAGTATCTCTATGCCCAAGAATTTTGATATTGAGATAAGGGATGTAAATTCCGAAATCGTTAAATCCATAGAAAACGCAGCAAAAAACAATATTGAATTGACACTTGACGGAGTTTTGGATTTTTTGAACAATCGACATAAAGATCTAGAAAGTCATTATAAGGTTTTTAAAGAGCAATTTGTGCTTTGTTGGGCGGGAAATCCGAAAAAAGTGAGGGATGAAATCTATTATTCTAGGGTGGACATCGAGCTTATAAATGAACAAGTGCGACTTTTTTATTCGGCTTTAGACGAAATCACCATCAGTTATACTGAGGATTATTTTAAAATGATCGAGTATGTCCATTTGGGGCTTAATGAGCAGTTTAAGTATTACCCACTGGAAGAAGTGACCATTCATTTCAACGAGAACGGTTCCTATCTGATGGATTCAAAATTGATTTTCGAACCACCACAATTCAACAAAAAAACACTTTTCCATATCTACAATGCGAACAACGCGATTATGGAAAAGCTCAAAAAGAAAATAGCTTTAAACGTTTCAGAAAAGAAAGATCTGCAATTTCTTCCTTCCACTTACCTAATATGTTTTTTAAACGGCTTTGAGGATGCCAAGGAAAAATTGCAGGAAGCAAAAGATTGTCTAAGAGATGTGGATGCGGAAGCTTATCAACTATCCAAAGAGTCATTGCGTATTTTAAGAAAGGTGAGTTATAACTAATTTTTCCTAATTTTAGAGGAACCTAATTTCTCGATTATGAATAAAATTACTCTCCTTCTAATTATTGCGATCACTGGGTTCCACGGATTCTCTCAATGCCATATCAATCCATATATTCAAAATAATTATGAATTGGATGCAAAAGTATTAGCGCTACGCGCGATTTTAAACGATCCTTCCGATCCCGATTACGGCAATCCATTTCTTCCTGAAGAAAGATATACCATCTACTTGGAAAGATTATCTGCTTTATATGAAAATCCCTTTAACAGCCCGAAAGTGGATTCAATTTTCACCAAATTTAGATTTCACGTTAATTATGAATATGAGCAACCTATTCAATTTAAAGAAATAAGTTTTAGTGTGAAATGGGATGTGCCTTGGCTTGAGGATTTTAAGAACACGGGTATCTCGGGAGTAGCCGCTTTGGATGATTTAATCTCGCAATACAATTTATCGATTTCCAACTTTTTGGATCTTTCCTCATGTTCTTGTACTTTCCTAACCCTAGAAACAGGTTTTGACTTTTTAAACATACACGCCTTAATTGATGATTTTGAAGCCATTCCGGACCTTGACAATGTCGAGTTACCACTTATTGATCTGGATGCCCGCTTAAATTATATGGGAATTCCCTATTACATTAATGGCGATAAAGTTGAAGCTTGCGACATTCAAGTGGGAGGGGATGACTTCGTTTTTATACTTTGGGCTGGCGATTGTCGATCCGGATGTGTCTTTTCAGAATATAGATTTGCGCGCGTAACCAAGGATTGTGAGGTGCTTTCCGCCCCGAGAAATGAACCTGAAAAATTCTCTTTTTATCCAAATCCAACTTCGGATAAAATATATCTAAACGGAATTCCTTCGGATGGAGGATCGATTCAGATATATTCAGCTCAAGGTAAATTACTGCTGTCTTTAAAATCAATTTCTTCTGAAATAGATGTTTCACAATTGAGTTCGGGTATTTATTTTATGCAGCTTATTTCTTCTGATGGGAGTCGTGAGATTTTAAAATTCATTAAAGAATAAATCTTTTTCGAAAAGAAATACGTCCGTGAGAATTAGTAAATTATTAACTGTTGAAATTGGGGAAATGATTATATTTTCAGAATGAAAACAGTAGTAATTGGAGACATTCACGGAGGTTTCAAAGCTTTGAGACAATTGATTGAAGGAGCGAACCTTCCACAGAACACGAAATATATTTTTATAGGAGATTACGTTGATGGATGGAGTCAATCTGCGGAAGTGATTTCATATCTGATAGATTTTTCCAAAAAAAACAACTGTCTTTTTCTACGTGGCAATCACGACGAATTGCTCTACAACTATTTAAAGTTTGGCGAAAAAACGTCAATGTGGTTAAGCCAAGGCGGGGAAAGCAGTGTTAAAAGTTATTCAAACGTTTCTGAAATAGAAAAGAAAAGACATTTACATTTTTTCAAAAATCTAACCAACTATCACATAGATTTCGAAAACCGTCTATTTCTGCATGCGGGTTATATGAATCTCCATGGGCCCCAATACGAATATTACCCAAATCTGGTTTATTGGGATAGAACCTTATGGGAAATGGCTTGTGCTTTGGACACTTCCATTTCAAAAGATGATGTCAGGTACCCCAAACGCTTAAAAAACTTCAAGGAAATCTATATCGGACATACCCCAGTAACTCGAGTGGGTTTTCACGAACCCACCAATTTTGCCAACGTTTGGAATGTGGATACCGGTGCGGCATTTAAAGGAAGAATTTCGATGATGGATATAGATTCCAAGGAAATTTGGCAAAGCGAACCAGTTTATTCCCTATATCCTGACGAAAATGGCAGGAATTAAGACTTTTTTATTACAATTTGAGCCCTTTGCTCTCTATATTTGTAAGTTCCTAAACTAGATACTATGGCCCTTAAAAATATAAGATTGGAAGTTATGCAAACGGTGGAGAAGGAAGTTGATGGGTACATCGACAAATACCTTATTCCCGTTGAGGAGATTTGGCAACCTAGTGACCTGTTACCAGATTTTGAAAAAGAAAACTATACGGAAGAAGTACTCCAACTTCGTGAAGAATCGAAGGAATTGGGATACGATTTTTGGGTTGTTTTAGTAGGTGATATGGTTACTGAGGAAGCACTCCCCACTTACGAAAGTTGGTTGATGGATATGGAAGGTGTAGATCAGCACGGCCGCAACGGCTGGAGCAAATGGATCCGGCATTGGACAGGGGAAGAAAATCGACATGGAGATGCCTTGAACAAATACCTCTATCTTTCGGGAAGAGTAAATATGAGGGAGGTTGAGATAACCACCCAACACCTCATCAATGATGGATTTGAAGTTGGGACCGGAAGGGATCCCTATAGAAATTTTGTCTATACCAGTTTTCAAGAATTGGCTACAAATATTTCCCATAAACGTGTTGGGCGGATTGCCAAAGAGAAAGGAAATAAGATGTTGGCCAAGATGTGCAATATCATTGCAGGCGACGAGATGCGTCACCATTTGGCATACCGGCAGTTTGTTAAAACCATTTTTGAATACGATGCCAGCGAAATGATGTTGGCTTTTGCCGATATGATGCAGAAAAAAATTGTGATGCCGGCTCAAAACCTTCGCCAAAGCGGTGGCAAAATGGCCTCTGCTTTTGATGACTTTAGCAATGCTGCACAACGTTTAGGAGTTTATACCACTTATGATTATATCGATATTTTAGAAAAGTTAAATGCCCATTGGGAAATTTCTAAAATCACCCACCTAACCGATGAAGCCGAAAAAGCACGGGATTATCTGGTAAAATTACCCTCACGAATGCTGCGAATCGCAGAAAGGATTAAAATTCCAGAGGACACAAATCGGTTTAAGTGGATCAATCCAAATGGAATGATTTAAAAAACGAGTATTAATTACCAATACCATAATGATGGCAAAAATATTCAAATCCATTTCCCTCCCTTTTTTCCTTTCTATAGTAATAGTAGGCTTTTCGAGTTGTGGAGGCGCTCAGCCTTCAGATCGTGCGATTAGTTTTGAGAAAAATCCTCCCTTTAAAATCAAGGAATCATATTATCAAAAATGGGTGGCTGGTACTAAAGAAGGCGGCTCGGGCATTAATGTCCATCTCGACTTTGAAACCATCCAGCCCAATGTTGTGATTCGAGATATCTATTTTCAAAACAACATATTGGAAGTCAAAAATTCGGGCGCAACCCCAATG
This sequence comes from Aequorivita sp., assembly GCA_049646885.1. Lineage (GTDB taxonomy): Bacteria > Bacteroidota > Bacteroidia > Flavobacteriales > Flavobacteriaceae > Aequorivita. Next base: position 116,713 of record JBARWQ010000067.1, read on the forward strand.
TCTTATGTCGCACATTTAACCCGCGATTTAAAGAATGATATTGTAATGGATATCGACCCAATGAAAGAGGCCAAAAATGTACCTCCCAAAGCATTCCCTTTTGAATTGAAAGCGAATGAGGCCGTTATTGGGTATTCAGTTGGAGGAGAAAAAAAATATTTCAAAATTGATAATTTGGTTGAGAAAAGAGAAATTGCATATCCACAAGCCAATCCCAATCACTAGTTTTTTTACCATGAAAATCCTTCATCTCGATAGCAATCATCCGTTATTGATTGAAATGCTTAAGGAAGCAGGATTTCAAAATGATGAAAACTTCACAGCTTCCAAAAGCGAAATCGAACAAATAATTCACGAATACGATGGAATTGTTATCCGTAGCCGATTTACAATAGATAAGACCTTTCTAAATTTTTGCAAAAAACTCAAGTTTATTGCCCGTGTGGGGGCTGGACTGGAAAGTATTGATACCAACTATGCCGAAAGTTTGGGAATTGAACTAATCGCTGCACCTGAAGGCAATCGAAATGCCGTAGGCGAACATGCCTTGGGAATGTTGTTGTCGCTTTTCAATAATTTAAACAAAGCAGATAAGGAAGTCAAAAATGGACTTTGGAACCGCGAATCCAACAGAGGGGTTGAGCTCGAAGGGAAAACGGTTGGCATTATCGGTTATGGCAATATGGGAAAGGCATTCGCAAAAAAACTGAGCGGATTTGATTGCAAAGTAATTTGTTATGACATAAAAGAAAATGTGGGCGACAAGTTCGCGATACAAGTTTCTCTAAAAGAACTTCAAGCCACTGCTGATGTTTTGAGCCTTCATACACCTTGGACACCTTTGACTGATAAAATGGTAAATTCTAAATTCATCAATTCTTTCGCGAAACCATTTTGGCTACTAAACACAGCGAGGGGAAGAAGTGTAGTTACTGCCGAGTTAGTCGCCGCTTTAAATTCCAGAAAAATACTCGGTGCCGGGTTGGATGTATTGGAATTTGAAAAACTGTCATTTGAAACGCTGTTTGATTCGGATACACTTCCCAGATCATTAAGAGAACTTTTTGCCATGGACAATGTATTATTGACCCCACATATCGCAGGGTGGACGGTAGAAAGTAAAATTAAACTGGCAAAAACTATAGCGGAAAAAATTATTATGAAGTTTTCTAATTAACCGAATCTGGGTCTGTTTCTTCCTTCAATTCTTCATCATCCGCATCTTCAGCCTTCTTGTCAAAATACTTTTTTTCCAATTCAGCTTGAAACTCCTCCATTACAGGTTTTACGGTGCTTTCGGGAAGATCGGCAATACGGATGTACATCAAGCCATCCACCGCATTGTTGAAAAGAGGATCGACATTGAAGGCAACCACCTTTGCATTTTGTTTGATGTATTTTTTGATAAGAACCGGAATGCGCAGACTCCCCGGTTCTACCTCATCAATTATTTTATCAAATTTATTTAGATCCGCTGCACTTTCATCAAAAATAAAATCCTTGTCCGCGTCCTTTAGTTTCACCTTGTACTCCTTCTTAGGATTGATGTACTGCGCCACATAAGGATCGTAATAATTGGATTTCATAAACTCGATCATCAAGCTTTTTGAAAATTCGGAAAATTTATTGCTAATACTCACGCCGCCTATTAAATAACGATGTTCCGGAAACCTAAGCGTAGTGTGGACTATTCCCTTCCAAAGCAAGAATAGCGGCATAGGGCGTAGTTGGTATTCTTTTATAATGAAGGCCCGACCCATTTCTATTGATTCGCTCATCATTTCATATAACTCTGGCTCAAATCGGAAGAGGTCTTGCAAATAAAATCCATTGATGCCAAAGCGTTCAAATATCTCCGAACCCATTCCCATTCTATAAGCTCCAGCCAATTTTTGTGCTTCATTGTCCCAGAGAAACATATGGCGGTAATAAGCATCAAATTTATCCAGGTCGGTGCTGTTGTTGGTCCCCTCACCTACCTCACGGAAGGTGATTTCCCGAAGTCTGCCAATTTCTTGTAGGATAAATGGAATAGATTCAGCTTCTGCCAAAAAGACTTCGTAATTCTTGCTTATCAACAATCTTTTGTCATTCTCCCGCAATTTTTCAATCTCAGTTTCCATGGCCGCTATCGGAATAGGACCTGCAATTCGTTTAGGGGGTTTTGGAAACTTGAGAGTTTTCGGGATGTTGTCCAGCAATTTTTTCTTTTGAAAGGCATTTGAAAGCATATACGTCTTTTTCCGAAGAAAGGCTGTAAAACTAGGTAGTGTTGTATGCTCACTCTGGTCTTCGACGGAAATTGGATTGCCTATCCGAACTTTAATCAGACGTTCCTTTTGTGTCAACAATTCCGAAGGGAGTTTGGCCGTTCGTAGCGTATCACTTATTCTGGCCATTCTATAAAACATTTTACTGTTTTTGGCGTGGAAATAAATCGGCACTACGGGTACTTCCGCTTTTTTTATGATTTTCATGGCACTTTCCTCCCAAGGTCTGTCCACTATCAATTTGCCATCTCTGTATGTGGAAACTTCCCCAGCCGGAAAAATGCCCAGTGAATGGCCATCTTGCAAATGTTTTAAAGCGGTTTTGAGTCCCTGGACACTTGACTTGGTGTCTTTATGAGTTTCAAAAGGATTCACAGGCATTACATAAGGCTTTAATGGCTCGATGCGATGCAATAAGAAATTAGCCACAATTTTGAAGTCGGGTCGCTTTTCCAAGAGCAATTTCAGCAATAGGATACCGTCAATTCCTCCCAGGGGATGATTTGAAATAGTTATAAAAGACCCAGTTTTCGGGATTCGTCGAAGGTCTTCCTCGGGGATTTCAAACTTGAGTTCAAATTCATTTACAAGCGCATCGATAAACTCGAGTTCACAGAGGTGTTTATTTCGATTATAAATCTTATTTAAGGTATTGATATTCAACACCCGCATGAGCGACCAACCGATAAACGTGCCAATGAAGCCAAGCTTTTCAATATTAATAGCGCGTGCAACTTCTTTAGCGTTGACCAGTCCCATAAATTTTTGTTGGTTGTTTGTATTTAACAAATATAACGAAAGCAATCCATCTATTCCTTGGTAATCAACTGCACCGTTTCCTGGGTTTCTTGCTTCAACAGCACCTGTTTGTTTTCAATCAGAGCCTTTACTTCCAATGGATTAAAATGACGAATGGTGTAAAGAGTTACATTCTCGTTCCATTTCACACTGAATTTTTCACGGAGTTTTGCCAATAAAGGCTCTAAGTTATTGAATTTATTGTCTATACAAACGGAAAAACCAATGGCGGAATTTTGAATTAGATTCACCTTCATTTTATATTCATGAAGCCATTTAAACACATCCCCAATATTATCTTCTACCATAAATGAAAAATCCAACGAGGAAAGCGAAATCAGAACTTGATTTTTTTTCAAAATGAAAGATGACATCGCGGGATCCCTAACAGTGTCCTTCCCAACACAAGTTCCGGGTGCCAAAGGATTCAAAAAGGATTTGACATAAAGTGGAATCTCCTTTTGTTGCAATGGTTGTAAGGTCTTGGGATGAATTACGGATGCCCCATAAAATGCCAATTCTATAGCTTCGCGATAGGAAATATAGTTAAATAATTTTGTGTGGTCAAAGTAGCTCGGATCAGCGTTCATTACCCCTGGCACATCTTTCCAGATAGTTACGCTTTCTGCATTTAAACAGTATCCAAAAATTGCCGCTGTGTAGTCGCTTCCCTCCCGGCCCAAAGTAGTGGTGAAATTGTTGACGTCCTCGGCACCCAAAAAACCTTGGGTAACGGTAATGCCACGACGGTTTACAAGTTCAGAAATCCTTTTCTGGGTTTTTTTCCAGTTAACATTGGCGTCTCTATAGTTGTCATCCGTTTTTATGCACTTTCGCACATCCAGTAATTGGTTCTTAATCCCAGTTTCAGATAGATGAGTAGAAATAATTTCTGAGGCTATTAGTTCCCCATAAGAAACTACTTGGTCATAGACGAAAGCGTGGTTTTTAGATTTATTGCTTTCCAGAAATCCTCGTAACTGTGCAAATTTGCCATCGATTTCAGAAAAAATTGGATGGGAGGTGGAATTAAATAAATCGATGAGAATTTGATGATGAAAATCATAGACTTTCAGCAGGGAGTTTTTATAATTCCCATTTCCTGAAAAATAATCATCCACCACTATTTCCAAGGCATTGGTTATTTTGCCCATGGCCGATATGACCACTACTAAATTTTTTTCATCCGTTTGTTTAATCACGGACGCTACATTTCTAATATTTTCCGCATCTATTGTGGATGCGCCTCCAAACTTGAAAATCTTCATATTTATCCCTAGTCTTCAAGGTTTATTTTAATTCTTACAATAAGATTTAGAAATTATATTGGTACTTAAGTAAACTTCTGTATATAATCACGCAATCCCTTTTCGTTCATATGGACCACTCGCCATTCTTCCTTGACTATTGCACCGCTGCGTTCATAAAAACGGATAGCCCCTGTGTTCCAATCCAGAACATCCCAAGCTACTCGTTTCAAACCTCGGTCAAAAGCAAATTGCATCACTTGTTTATAAAGAGCCTCTCCTACGCCTTGTCCGCGTTTTGATTCTTCAACTATTAAGTCCTCAAGATGGAGTGTTCTGCCTTTCCAGGTAGAAAATCGAAAATAGATTAGAGCTGCGCCAACAATTTTATCATTTATTTCTGCCACGAAACAGGTGAAAAGTGGGTTTTCTCCGAATCCTTCCTTTTCCAAAACTTCTACTGTAACCTCAACCTCATCCGGTTCATTTTCAAAGAGGGCCAGCTCTTTGATGAGTTTTAAAACCTGCGGCATGTCTTTTTTTACGGCCTGTCTAATCTTCATTGGGTAGTTTTAAGCGACGCTTTGTCTTTCCTTGATTTTCCTCAATTAAATCACTTACAAATATCGGTTCAATTTCTTAAAAATCCCGATATTTGCAGGAAATTCAGTCTATCCACAAAACCATGGCCAAAATAAACCAGTCTCTCGGAGAGTTTATAATTGAAAATCAAGGTGAATTCAAATATTCCTCCGGGGAGCTTTCACGACTCATCAACTCCATTCGTCTAGCTGCGAAAGTAGTAAACCACAAAGTGAACAAAGCCGGTTTGGTAGATATTCTCGGATCGGCGGGAGATAAGAATATTCAGGGAGAAGACCAGCAAAAATTGGATGTCTTTGCCAATGAGGTTTTTATTAACACCCTCACCAATCGGGAAATTGTCTGCGGAATCGCCAGCGAAGAAGAAGATGATTTTATTACCATTAAGGGACGAAACGAGAAAAATGATAACAAATATGTGGTTTTGATAGACCCCTTGGACGGTTCTTCCAATATAGACGTCAACGTTTCAGTGGGAACGATTTTTTCCGTTTACAGACGAATCACTCCAGAAGGCACTCCCGCAACCATTGAAGATTTTCTACAACCTGGTATTAATCAAGTTGCAGCAGGTTATATTGTTTACGGCACTTCTACTATGATTGTTTACTCTACTGGCCACGGAGTAAACGGGTTTACGCTAAATCCGGCTATTGGCACCTATTATCTTTCGCACCCAAATATGCAATTTCCAGAAACAGGAAATATTTATTCAGTAAATGAAGGAAATTACGTCCATTTTCCACAGGGAGTAAAGGATTACATCAAATACTGCCAAAAAGAAGAGGAAGATAGACCATACACTTCCCGATATATTGGTTCCTTGGTTTCCGATTTCCATCGGAATATGATAAAAGGTGGTATTTATATTTATCCGAATACTTCAAAGGATCCACAGGGGAAACTACGCCTTTTATACGAATGCAACCCTATGGCTATGATTGCGGAACAAGCTGGAGGAAAAGCCAGCAACGGATTTGAGCGAATCTTGGAAATCCAGCCCACCTCGCTTCATCAACGAGTTCCCTTTTTCTGTGGCAGCACTAAAATGGTAGAAAAAGCAGAGGAGTTTATGCGAAACTCCAAATAAGCTGAAGATTGCTTTTCCAATAAAAATTGTTAAACTTAACATTAAGGAAACATTTAACTTATGAAATTAGCTGTTCTTTGATGAACATACCAATCCAAGTTATATGTTCCGTGGATTTCTTTTAGTTTTAGTATTTCTATTCTTTTCTCAGAGCAGTTATAGTCAGGATACAATCCCTCCTCCGTTTTCCTTTAAATGGGATAATGGTTTTCAATTGGAGAGAGCCGATAATCTCTTTTCACTATACTTTGGCGGGCAGATCATGGTGGACCACGCCCATTTCTTCCAGGATTCCGAGCTCGATAAAAATTATGGGATATTGGAAAACAAAGCTCGAACCGAAATAGGCAGTGCCCGTTTGTATTTCTCTGGAGATGTTTATGAAAATATTGAATTTAAGTTTCAAATTGAATTCGCCGGAGAAAAAATAGACTTCAAGGATGTATATATAGGTATAACCGATATTCCGGTGGTGGGCACCTTCAGAATTGGCCATCTTCACGAGCCTTTTCGGCTTTCGGCGCTCACAAGTGATAAGTATATCACATTTATGGCGCGTGGCGCCAACAGTCATTTTTCACCTATACGAAACACAGGGGCTGTACTTTTTAATGACTTCTTTAACGATCGTTTCTCAATCCAAATGGGAGTATTTCGGAATCCAAACAACAGCAGCCAAAACGCCTTGCATTATGACGGTTATGCCCTCACTGGCAGAATGAGTGTATTGCCAATAAAGAATAATGATAAAACCCACCTACTTCATTTGGGCGCGGCCTATAGTTTTCGAAATCCGGAAAGCAGGGAATACCGAATCTCAATATCTCCTGGTTCCCGTATAGCAGATAAGTATCTCCAAACCGGAATTATGGAGGATGTGGACCACTTAGGTTTGGCGAATTTTGAAACAGCTTATATCTATGGGCCTTTTTCACTGCAATCTGAATTCTTGACCGCTGCGGTACATACTACGAAAGGTATTTACCATTTTTCTAATTACTATGGGGAGCTCAGTTATTTTCTCACGGGGGAATCCAAGAATTATGAAGGTTCTTATGAAGGTTTTGGACGAGTAAAGCCTAAACAGAACTTTCGAGGAAAAGAGAAGGGATTTGGAGCTTGGGAAGTTGCAGTAAAGTATTCCCAAACTGACTTAAATGATAGAATCGTTATAGGCGGAAAACAGTCGCAAATAGCCTTTGGCCTGAACTGGTATTTGAATCCGGTAACGCGGTTTATGTTTAATTACGTTCATGCTTCAATTGAAAATACGGGGAATATTGACCTTGTTCAGGCTCGACTTCAAATAGATTTTTAATTGAGAGTTAATGATTTGGTAACACTGTATCCCAAATTAATTATGAAATTTGCACCAATAATCCAACCAGCAAATAATGGATAATATCTACTTATTAATGATCGTCGCGCTCGTGGGACTCTCTATCGTGAATTTGGTAGTGGGCGTGAGCAATGACGCGGTCAATTTTTTAAATTCTGCCATTGGCTCCAAGGCAATTCCTTTTAAAGGTATCTTAATAATTGCCAGCCTGGGGATTTTTATTGGCGCAAGTTTTTCCAGTGGAATGATGGAAGTGGCCCGAAGCGGAATATTCGATCCGTCGAAATTCTATTTTGATGAAGTAATGATCATTTTCATGGCGGTAATGATTACCAATATATTGCTTCTGGATTTTTTCAATACTATTGGATTACCTACGTCCACAACGATTTCAATAGTTTTTGGATTGCTGGGGGCGGCAGTGATTATGGCGTTAATAAAAATAGGGAATTCTGATACGGAGAATTTTTCTTACTTAATAAAGTATATAAATACCGATAAGGTTCCTGAAATTATTTTATGGATCATTCTCTCTGTTGTGATTGCTTTTACGGCGGGTATTATTGTTCAATATTTTTCAAGACTGCTATTCACATTTCAGGCAGAGAAACAGATGAAGTATTTCGGGGCGATTTTTGGCGGGGTGGCATTGACATCGATCAGCTATTTTATATTCATCAAAGGTTTAAAGGGAACTCCTTTTTATGGAAGTCTTGAGAGGATAGCGGAAACTAATATCTGGATCATTTTAAGCGTTGGCTTCGTGATTTGGACTGTTTTTTCGCAGTTGTTCATAACGCTTTTTAAAAAGAACATCTTGATCGTTGTTATTGGTGCTGGTACTTTTGGATTGGCATTGGCCTTTGCCGGAAACGACCTAGTAAACTTTATTGGAGTGCCCATGGCGGCCTATCACAGCTATTTAGACTGGAATTCTTCTGGAATAGCACCATCTGAACACTTAATGTTAAGTCTTAAAGATAGTGTTCAAGCTGAACCCTTGTTACTTTTTGGAGCCGGTCTGGTTATGGTGCTTACGCTATGGTTTTCGAAAAAAGCACGAGACGTTTCTGAAACGGAAATAAATCTTGCTCGCCAAGGTGAAGGCAGTGAAAAGTTTGAGCCAAATATGCTGTCTCGCATTTTGGTAAAATCGAGTACAATGCTTGCATTCTACTTCAATCGAATAATGCCCAAATCCCTTCAGCAAAAAATTGATAAGCGTTTTGAAAAACCGGTTATAGATCTCCCGAGAGACAAGACATACGAACTTCCCGCCTTCGATATGATCCGTGCTTCCATTAACTTAATGGTTGCCGGGATCCTTATCTCCTTTGCAACATCGCGACAATTGCCACTTTCCACAACCTATGTAACATTTATGGTGGCTATGGGAACTTCCTTGGCCGACAGGGCTTGGGGTCGCGAAAGTGCGGTTTATCGCGTTGCAGGAGTTCTCAATGTTATTGGCGGTTGGTTTTTTACTGCATTTGTGTCATTTGCAGCAGCCGGAACATTAACATATCTAATCTATATTGGACGCGGCGCAATGATCGCGGTATTGTTACTACTGGCTATTCTCCTGTTGGCACGCAATTATATTTCGCATAGAAATAAAATAAGATTGAAACTAATTCCTAGCGGCTTGAAAAAGACCGAGAGCAAAACGGTGCAGGGAATCATTCACGAGAGTGCGGAAAACATCAGTAACGTGGTTTCCCGATCCAACAAGATTTATACGGACATGTTGAGGGGTCTTGCGAAACAGGACACCAAAAAGCTAAAAAAGAGCCGAAAAGGAGTCAAGAAACTTAACGATGAAGTAGAGGATCTTCGAGATAATATTTTCTATTTCATCAAGAATTTGGATGAAAAAAGTGTTCGGGGGAGTAACTTTTATATTATCATATTAGGTTATTTGACGGATGTTGTACAGAGCTTGGAATTTATTTCAAAAGCCAGTTATAAGCATGTCAACAACAACCATAAGGCCTTGCGGTTTAATCAAATTAAAGATTTGCAGGAAATCGATCGTTATCTGGAGGAGTTATTTAACGAGATTGAGGATATTTTCCATAAAAAGGAATTTGAGCGAATCGGGAAAGTCCTTGCCAAAAAAGAAGAGGTTTTTGAGAGTCTCTCCAACAAAATCCAAAAACAAATTGCGCGAACCCGTACTGAAGAATCCAGCCCAAAGAACACTGCCTTGTACTTCAGCTTATTGCTGGAAACAAAAGACTTGGTCACGGCTCTTATGAATTTGATGCAAGAATATTTCTCTAGTTATAAGAAGACTTAGATATTACGGGCGTTTAAGAAGTATTGTACTTTAGGGGCAAAAGTGATTTTTTCGAGCTAATACCCCTTAGCTGAAAAGCTTGGCTATGTTTTCGGGTATTTTTATGGGTCTATGGGTTTCGGCATCCAAGAAGCACCAATTGGTTTTGGCCTCGACGATTATTTTACCATCGGCAGGACGAATTATCCTGTAATGCCGCTCACTTCTTACTTCTTCATAGGAATGTATCCAAGTCTCAATTTGGAGTTCTTCGCCCAAAAAAGAAGGGTTTTTATAGGAAATGGAATGTTCCAAAACAACCCATACATATTTCTGTCGTAGGGCTAAATCCGTCTTGGAAATCCAGTGGGCCTCAGCGGCATCGAGACACCATTGAAGATAGGTAACGTTGTTTACGTGGTTTAAGGCATCTATGGCAGAGGCCGGCACAAAGAATCGTTGTTTAAATTTCTCTGGTTTCAAAATCCTAAAATTGTTTTGGCGATGAGGAAATAGGTAAATATTCCAAATACGTCATTGCTAGTGGTTATAAAGGGACCTGTGGCAACCGCGGGGTCAATTCCTCTTTTATGAAGAAAAAGTGGAATAAGATTTCCAACAATTGCAGCTAAGATAATAACGGTTATCAATGCAATCCCAATGCTTAAGGACTCCAAATAACTAGTGTAAAAAACAAAATGACTGATAAAGAGAACAATTATTGCAATTGAGATTCCATTGACCAAGGCAACAGAAGTTTCCTTGATTATCCTTGCCAATAAATGACCTTTTAAGGTGCCATTTGCCAACCCTTGAACAATTATGGCACTGGATTGCACTCCCACATTTCCGGCAGTTGCTTGTATTAGAGGAACAAAGATAAGCAACTTCGGAAAAGTGGTCATTATTGTCTCAAAATTTGAAATGATGGTAGCGGCTCCCAAACCACCCATCATGCCTATGAGCAGCCAAGGTAAGCGGGCACGGGTTTGTTTAAAAAGCCCATCATCTGCCTCAACATCTTGGGTAATACCGGCAGCCAGCTGGTAATCTTTATCGGCTTCGTCCTTTATATAATCTATAATGTCATCAATTGTTACCCGACCCACCAAAATCCCATCGTCATCGACCACGGGAATTGCCTCAAGATCGTATTTCTGCATAATCCGCGCTACCTCATCTGCTTCGGTATGGACATTTACATAATTTACTTTTGGAATATAAACTTCGCTTATATGAGCTCTCTCGGGGGCAGTGAGCAAATCTTTTAGTGACAATCTGCCTTTCAGTTTCCCCTCCTTGTCGGTGACATAAATAGAATGGACTCGAGTAACGTTTTCCGCTTGGCGGCGCATTTCGCGCACACAGCCTGCCACCGTCCAAGTTTCCTTCACTTTCACCAATTCCTTGGCCATCAATCCCCCGGCGGTATCTTCATCGTAACGAAGCAGGTCAACAATATCGGCGGCGTGCTCCGCGTCCTCAATATGGCCAATTACTTGTTTCTGAATATGGTCATCGAGTTCGGCAATAATATCGGCCGCGTCATCGGTATCCATTTCATCCAGCTCATCGGCGATTTCGGAAGGGGTAAGATTCTCGAGAATCCGCTCTCGTAGATCCTCATCCAGCTCGATCAGGATTTCACTGGTCACCTCACTTTCAAGAAGCTTTACAATATAAGTAGCTTCCTCAGTGCTGAGTTCCTCCAACAGTTCCGCTATATCGGCGAAGTGGAGATCTTGGAATAGCGCCTCCAGCCTCTCATCATTATGGGTGGCAATCAGGTGTTCAACTTGCTCAATAAAATTATCCGTCAGCTGAAATTGCATCCTTTTCCAGTATTTGTGTGAGTGCTATAAATTGTGAAACAGACAGTTGTTCAGGGCGTTGGCCAAATATACTGTCTTCTTTTATTTTATCGGAAATATTAAAAGATTTTAAGCTATTTCTTAAGGTTTTCCTACGCTGTTGAAAAGCTATTTTTACAACTTTATAAAGCATCTTTTCGTCGCAGGGCAGGGAGAAGTTTTCCTTTCGCCTCAACCGCAGAACCCCACTGTCCACTTTTGGAGGTGGATAAAAAACAGAGGGAGGGACGTTAAACAAGTATTCAGCTACGTAAAATGCTTGGGTCAGCACTGAAAGAATACCATAAGCCTTAGAGCCTTCGGTCTCACATATACGCTGGGCCACTTCTTTTTGGAACATTCCTGTAAACTCTGGAATCCGTTCTTTCCACTGCAACATCTTGAAGACTATTTGAGTGGAAATATTGTAGGGGAAATTCCCTGTTATGGCAAATTGTTCTTTTCCAAACAATTCGGACAGGTCGTATTTTAAAAAGTCGGCTTCAAGGATTTTTAGATTGTGGGCGGGAAGGTTCTCGTTTAAATAGTCAATGGATTCAGAATCGAGATCCATTGCTATTACCTGAACATCTTTTTGAATGAGATATTTGGTCAACACTCCCATGCCAGGGCCTATTTCCAAAATATTGTTATAGCCCTGTAAGGTTAAGGTATTGCCGATTTTTTCCGCAATATTCTCATCCTTCAAAAAGTGCTGCCCCAGGTGTTTCTTGGCGCGAACACTTCCAGTTTCTTTTGTTGATTTTGGCTTCTCCGTCTTCATTCAAAAACCTTCAAAACTTGGTTGCCGCAAAGTACGGAAAGGTTTTCTCAACTAAGAGGACGCTTTTAATTTTTTTTGAAAAGTTCGTTGTGGGCTTCCCCAATTATTTCGAGTTCTGTATGGAAAGTGACAAATTTTCCATTAAAGATTTTGCTTTGGGCCTGAAGTTCCTCGGCATTTTCGGCGTAATATCTTTCAAGTGTTTCCTTGCAGTCTGTGGTATATTGAACGGAATAAGTTTTCCCGCCCATTTCTTCTTCCACTATCACGCGGGTCATTAATGCTTTGATAAACTTTCCTGTAGCCAACATGGCGGGAATATGCTCAGTTTTCATCCAATGAAGCCACAGCTCGTGAACGTTATCATCTATGTTTATAGTTACGTTGTAGATATACATAATTTTGAAATTCCAAATTCCAAATTCCAAATTCCAAATTCCAAAAATATTCTAAGAATGTTTTATGGGTGAATTGGAATCTGCCCGTCCAGCAGTCGGTTTTGGTGCTTTAATTAATTGCATCTCCGCGCAAAGTTCTATATTTTTTCCTGGCTTCCACAAAATAGATACTATCTGCGTAATTAAAGATTATTTGTTCGTAGGCTTGTTTAGCCTTTTCGGGTAGATCCAGTTTGTTTTCGTAAAGTCTTGCCAAGCGGTAATAGGCATCATCCGCCAGAATATCATCGCTGTAGAATTCGATGATTTTTAGATAATTGGCCTCGGCTTTGTTGAATTCCCCGGTTTTTTCGAAAATTTCCCCTTGTTTCAAAAGTGCTTCATCCTCAATGGATTCACCTTTGTGTTTGGTTAAGATATCCTCCAGAATATCAATTGCCTCCCTATCGCGGTCTTGAAATTCCAACAGATCGGCACGGGCGTATTTTTTTAATGCCGTTTGGGTGGAATCCTCCAAGGAATTATCGCGAATCAATAGGCTCAACTGCATGGCATCATTTGCCATGAGCTGTGAGGTAGATTTCTTAAGAACATCCAGTTGGACTTGGGCCCATTCAAAATCGCCTTTAAAGTAGCTTGTACGCGCTACCTTAAATCGAGCTTCTTGGGCAAGAACATCGTTCTGAACCTTCTTCTGAATTTGTGAATAGTAGATTAAGGCTTCATTGAACTTTTCGTCAAAGACCAGAATATCCGCAAGTTCCATTTTAATCCTTGCTTCCTGATACGCAGTTAAATTTTCTTTGGATAGGGCTTTTAAGTTTTCAATGGCCACTTCTTTTTTATTGTTTTTAAAGGCCAAGAAATGGTTATAATCTATCTGAAGCAAATAGGTTTCCCTTGAACGGCCATATTCATCCAACAACTTTTCAAACTGCTTTTCAACCTCCGCATATTGTTTGGGGGTTGCGGTCTTTATCAGGATTTTCATCAAAATTTGATTGCCCTGAAGCTTGGATTGTGGGGTATAGGAATTTTCAATTATATAATTCACGATTTCCCGCCCGGTTTCATAATCCTCATCTGCAATCGCTATATAGGCCAAGTCTGTAATGCCCCTTAAATCTTCGCCTATCCGTTTGTAAATGGCCTTCTCCTGAACAAAAGCCTTTTTATATTCTTTTTGCTGAATGAACAACCAACTGAGCAATTCATTATAAAGTACATTCGGATTTTGCTGGGATCTCTGCAAAAGGAGTCTTCGGAAAATCTGATTGGCCTCATTCTCCGGATCTTCCGTAGTGTAAAGACTAAAATACCGTTGGGCCGAGGCTTTGAAAGTGTTGTTTTTCTCGATTAGGTTGAGGTAGCTGACAAACATTTTTTCCAATTTGCCCTGTTCGCCGTAAATCTGTGCCAGTTGCATATTGAAATCGATTTTATCACTTGCCGCCATTGCTTTTTCATAGGCCGCAATAGCTTGCTCCAACAGGCTATACTTTTCGAAAGTGTTTCCGATACTGTATGAGAAATTCGGGTTAATTTCGATTGCCTCCATGGCTTTATTGTAATTCTCCTCAGCCAATTCGGGGCGATTTTGAAGGGAAAAGTTGTAACCGAGTTCCACATAAAGTTGAGGGTGATTCCGGCCATCGGCCAATCTTTCCCGCAGCAGTTTTTCTGCTTGGGAAAAGTTTTCCAATTGCTGATGGCTTTGGATCATTCCCATAAAATAGTCCATCCTATAAGGACTTTGCTTGCTGAGCCTCTCATAGCTGTCCAAAGCTTTTTGGAACTCCCCCTGCGAAAAATAGTTTTTGGCCAGGGCATCGCTTTGTGAAAAACCAGCGGTAACCACAAAAAAGAACAGTATAAAACAAAATTTGCGCATGGGGTAAATATAAGAAATTGAGCGGACAGGCATTGATTTCTGATAATATTTATCAAAAACAAGGACGTAATCTTCTCCCTTTTTAGAAAAGTTATTTAAATAAAAAAGGTGCGCCGTAAAGCGAACCCTTTTTTCTACTTTAAAACAATTTCCTTTTATTGTTTAATAATTTTATAACTGGCCGCAGTTCCATCGATCATTACCTTCATAACATACACTCCTTGGGTAAGAGACCCCGTGTTGATTGAGGCAGTGTTTTGGTTGACGGAAACATCCAAAACTTTCTGGCCAAGCAAGGAAAATATTGAAACCTTGTCAATGGTATTTTTTGCAGAAAGGTTTAAAACATCCTGTGCTGGGTTTGGATAGAATTTAAAGTTTTCGAAACTGTTTTCTTCTATGCCCAGAGAAGTCTTGGCATCAAAATAGAGACCCCATCCATAACCGCCATTGGTTGCAGCGAAAGCCATACAGGACAATCTATCTACGGTTTGGGCAATAGCTGGAGGAAATCCTTTGAATACATTAATATCAGGGTCGCTGACTGACCTCTGGCTAGAAAACGCATAAACAAATCGACAATGGGCGGTCCCGTTATTTGAATTATCAATTTTGTCAAGAACCCAAGCTGTTTCAATAGCTAATTCACCTTCGGACCTTCTGATCCAAGTATCAAGATATACATTATCGCTGTCGGTCCAGCCAGGAACATCCGAAATGTCTATATATTTATATCCCCAATCGCGCTTAAAAGCCCCATATTCTAGAGGTTCCGTAGATCCAGAAATACGGTACGAACCAACAATTAAAACATTATCCTCGAGAAAGGGCATCCGCGCCGCTCTTATAGATGGGTTGTGAAATTCTTTTACACTACCATCCACTATTTTTTCTTTCACTCCCCCACGATGCTGGATCATTGGAATACCCATTGGCTATTGCCCATAAACTTCTAGTGGAATAACCAATAAAAGTTGTGTAGCATCCTCCGTCTGTCCCGAAGGCAAATGCTATTTGCTCTCCTGAAATTCCGAGGGATGTTTCGTCAACCCAATCAAAGCCATAGCTTCCGATGGTGCTTCGTGCGGAATATTGCATATTACTTGATTTTACATAGGTTGCAAAGACACGTCGCGAAGCGGAAGACAAAAGGTAATTAGCATCAACGCTAAAATCGACTACATCAGTAGCTATTGTTTGGGAGTTGAAAGCTCCAGTTTCCATGTTCCATCGCGCAACTTGGAATTTGCCACTTTTCGTTATTAAATAAACCAATACGTATTTAGAACCGACGCCATCCATAGTTAGAATCTGGATTTTTAGAATAGGAACTGTAGTGGCTACACTTTTCCACTTATCAAAGGTTCGTCCATGATTAGTGGATTTATAAACATGGATAGAATCGTTGGTACCTCCAAAATCTATAATGTTTTCGTAAACCCCAATATAAATATCGCCAGTTCCAGTAACATCCATGTCCACACCGTCGATCCAATTGGCGCTTATCAATTTATCTGTTTTCCACGATTCAGGCGAATCAGGCCGTTTCTTTATTATGGAGGGAATATAGATATCGTCACCCCCAAGGTTTAAACTTTGTTCAGTTTCGATAGGTTTGTAAAGGGCGGCCACCTTTGGATCAATTTCCTGCCAAGCATCCCTAATAGCTAAACGGTTGGCATTGATTTGGGCAGCGGTGCCGTTCTGTTCAAGATCTCTTGCTTGCTGATACAAAGCCTCAAGCGCTGGGGTTCTTTCGGGAATGACCAATTGATCCCCGCTTAAATCTGATTGTGCAATGCCGCTAAGGATACAAAGGGCGCACATAAAAATGGTAATTACGTTTTTCATGATTACAAGTGTTTTAATTAATTATTTTTTATTTCACTTAATAACTGGGGAGTATATAATCGATTTCTGTTTCCTATGGGGATCGAGAAATTCTATTAATGAATAATGAATCAAAGCAGTTGCTGTTTTGACTTCTAATCCAATGAATCTCAATGAATAAAAACTATGGATATATTTAATGATGTAAATTTAGTGCGAAGAATCAGGTGTGTCAATCCCATAAATAGGGGAGACGATTTCGCCCATGAAGAAGTTTTAGATTTTGAACTACTGCCCTGAACAAAAGATTTGTGGTGAAAAAGATAACATGAAAAAATGCTCACCATTGTTAGAACGATGAGCATTGAAGATTTCCAATTAGCTGTATTGAATGTTCGATAAAAAGACTATCAGAACAATGACTTCTCAGAAGTGAAACAGCGATTCAGGTTATTTAGAATGAATTTGATAGCACGATTTTAAAATTAGCCCAATTTCTTCAATTTTAATGCATCAATTGCATCCCAAGTTTCCTCGATATCCATATTTTCTCCTTTGGCATCCAAATAAAATCGGTTACCCTCCATAAATTGGATGGTACTGTTATTGTTCTGGGTTTGATATTCCTCTATGGCCTTTTTCCCTTTTTTGTTGACAGTTCGCCGAGTGCTGTACTCATCCTCTTCCTCAAAATCTTGACTCATTACCATGCGCATGCCCATAGTTGCGGCTGCCCCCATTTGGCCGGCACCATCAATAACGTTAATAGTGAATTTTTTGGACTTGTCCTCATTGGCATAAGTGGCCTCAATGGATGCAATCCCCATCATTCCCGCTTGTCCGGCTTTATAGCTGATACGCTTCATGCCCTTTACTTCGTCCGGAAGCCAAGATTTTAATTCTTCATTGGTAAGAGGGGTCATCTCCTGCAGATCCTGAATATCATCCTGCATTTTGTTCATTTCCTTCACGGCATTGGTAGTGTTGGAAACAGTTTCTTTGGTCTCGCGGATTTTCTTGCTAACAGGGTTGTCCTTGCAGCCCATAAGGAGAAATGGAGCCAATACGATAAATAGATATTTTTTCATGGTTCTATTGATTTTAATTATTAGTTAGTGGTTGAATACAAGGCTAATATACAAAATACAGCAAAGTCCATGAAAAAATATAGCAAAGAAGCTTACATTTCCGATGCCACTTTTTCCAATTCAGCATACCAGTTTTCGCCAAATCTTCGTATTAGGGCATTTTTTACGAATTTGTAGATGGGCACTTGTAGTTCTTTACCCAGGACGCAAGCCGGGTCACAAATGGACCAGCGGTCGTAGTTTAGGGCTGAAAACTCGCGAAATTCTTTTACACGGATAGGATATAAATGACAGGAAATTGGTTTTTGAAAATCAATAACCCCAGCATTGAAGGCCTGTTCTATCCCACAACTCGCAATGCCGGTATCGGTGAAAGTTACATAGGCGCATTCCTTGCCTTTATTCAATGGGGTTTCGTACTCACCGAATTCGGTCTCGATATGGGTTCCCTGTTTTTCAATGGACGCTATGCCTTCCGGTCGAAGGAAGGGTTTCGCTTTGGGATAGATATCGCGCAGAATCCAGACTTCCTCTTCAGTAATCGGTGCGCCGGCTTCGCCTTCAACACAGCAAGCCCCTTTGCAGGCGCTAAGATTGCAAACAAAATCCTTTTCGAGGATGTCCTCAGACACTATGGTTTTTCCCAATTGAAACATTCTGCAAAAATATGAAACCCCAACGACAAAACCACCATTCTAAAGAAAATCATAAATTAGAAGGTGCACATGACAAAAGCCGCAACAATAGCTTAATTTTGCCGCCTGAAAATCGTATATATGAATCTCAATTTTAAAGAAATTGCCACCGCCACTATGGTTCTCTTTGCCGTAATCGATATTATTGGGGGTATTCCCATTATTATTGGTCTTCGCGAAAAAGCCGGACGAATTCATTCCGGAAGAGCTTCCCTGATGGCTGGAGCGGTGATGATTATCTTTCTGATTTTAGGAGAAAGGATTTTGCACCTCATCGGCATTGATGTAAACGAGTTTGCGGTAGCGGGTGCCTTGATACTGTTTTTTATTGCCTTGGAAATGATTCTCGGGGTTACACTTTTTAAAGAGGGCAACGAGAGTCCGGATATGGCATCTTATTTTCCTCTGGTATTTCCTCTTTTGGCAGGCCCTGGAAGTTTAACAACGCTGATATCGCTTAGGGCGGAATATTCCCTAGAAAATATTATCGTGGCTATACTGGTGAATATTATAATCATTTATGCAGTACTAAAAACCTCTGGAAGGCTACAAAGATTTCTGGGAACAAATGGAATAGCGGTAATAAAGAAAATTTTTGGTGTAATTTTGTTGGCCATTGCGGTCAAGCTGTTTACTTCAAATATTCAGGTACTTTTCAATTAGACCGAAATTGTGGTAATATTGTAATGCCTTTTTACAAAATGATAAAATAGAACGATGAAAAAAGTTATTTATATCCTTATTGCTCTGGCAACCGGACTAGTTGTCCTTAATGTGACCAAACTGAATTTTGACCATCTGTTGCAAGGAGATAGTTCCATTGCCGCCATAAGTGTTTTAGCCGGCTTATGCGCTATTTTGGTGTTGGGGATTCTTTTGATTTCCAGAGAAATAGCTTCCAAAGTCAAAAAATAGGTAGATTATTTTTAATCTAAATGGTTTTCTGCCTCCAGCTCCAATACCTTTATGATCATTGGATCCTTTTCATTGAGTATTATTTCGTATTCGTTGGATCCAAAAAGCTGTTGGGCAATATTGGCTTTCAAGGTTCTTTTTAATTCTTTGGTATATCTTGAGAGATCAATTTGAGCCTCATTGAACCTTGCATATTCAATGAATTCTTTTGAGAGTTTATCGTCCACCTGAAAGTCTTTTCTGAAATCCTCGAATTTCATTGTATCGAAAACATTGCGGTTTTTCTCCAAATATTCAAAAATGAAATAACTCATAAAACCGCTTCTCGAAACATATTGCAGAGTTTCGTTCTCGATACTGGTATCCTTTGGCACAAATACGTCGGGGATTATTCCTCCACCTCCATACACTACTTTTCCCTTAGGGGTAACGTATCTCAAGGAGTCCGCCACTTTTATGCTGTCGGCGTGGATCAACTCTCCATCCCGGTACCGTTTTTCGTAATCGCTGAAATAGGTGTCATTCCCGTTGCCATAGGGCCGCTGAATCGATCTTCCGGTCGGGGTATAGTACCTGGCTATAGTCAGCCGCACGGCACTGCCATCACCTAGCGACATTTCGCGTTGAACGAGACCTTTTCCAAAAGATCTTCGGCCCACTATGGTTCCCTTGTCGTTATCTTGAAGGGCGCCGGCGACAATTTCACTGGCAGAAGCTGAATTCTCGTTGATCAAAACATAGAGTTTTCCATGTTCAAAATCGCCTCGGCGAGTGGAGTACGTTTCGTTTATTTCACCACTTTTATTTTTGGTGATAAGCACCAGCTTATTATTTTCCAAGAACTCGTCCACTACCCTTTCGGCAGTGGAAATATATCCGCCGGGATTGTTGCGCAGGTCCAAAACCAACTTTGTAATACCTTGATCCTTAAGTTTTAAAAGTGCCGAGTTAAATTCCTTATAGGTAGTCTCAGAAAAACGATTTATTTTTATATATCCCAAGTCGTCGGTCAATTTATAGGAAGCATCCACACTTATTAGGGGCACTTGTTTTCTTCTAACTTTTATTTCCAAGACCTTATTTTCACTTGGGCGATAGATATCGAGGGCCACTCGGCTGTTTATTTCACCTTTTAGATAATTGGAGATGCTATCGCGATTCACCAATTCCCCAAAAAGTTTTTTACCATCGGCGTACAGTATTCTGTCGCCGCCCTTAATACCCGCTTTTTCCGCGGGACCGCCTTCTATGGCTCGGATAACGGCTATACTGTCTTTATAAACATAGAAACTCACCCCAATGCCAATAAAGGCCCCCCGCATATCGTCGGCGTTGTGGGCATATTCTTTTTTGGGAATATAGACGGAATGTGGGTCTAGATTTTGAAGGATTTTGTTTACTGTAACATCTACAATGCTGTCCGTATTTACGTTGTCCACGTACTCATAGTCTATATAATCTATAAGACGATTGAGTTTGTCCTTTTTTGAATTGGTCGCGAAGATCTTTTCCGGGGTATCGCCAAAATTGAGTTTCGACCCAACGAATACACCGGCGGCTAGCGCCAGGCCTATCCAAAGTGGCAGATATATTTTATAATTTCCCATTAGTTAATTATCCAAATCTAAAATGTGCTGTATGCTTACGCCCGCTTTTTTCAAAAACGCAATACCTTCATTATCCTTATATTCTATATGATAGACCAATCTTGTTATTCCGGCTTGATGTATCAATTTGCTACATTCCCTGCAGGGCGACATCGTAATGTACAAAGTGGCGCCCTTACAGCTTTGGGTGCTGGAAGCCACTTTTAAGATAGCATTTGCCTCGGCGTGAAGCACATACCATTTGGTAAAGCCTTCATCATCTTCGCAAATATTTTCAAATCCAGTGGGGGTGCCGTTGTAGCCATCGCTGATAATCATTTTATCTTTTACAATAAGCGCACCAACTTGTCTTCTCTTGCAATACGAGAGTTTGCTCCACTCTTGGGCCATCCGGAGATAGGCTATATCGTACTTGCGTTGTTTGCTGTCTGTCATAGTATTAAATAGAATGCGAAATTACTAGGAAGTTAGACCACAGCCAAAAGAATTGTTGTTAACTTCTTGCCAATGTAGTCGATAGACTAAAGGAGTCGATGAGTCGAGGAGTCTGATTCGATTTCTAAAAGATTGGGTTTTCAATAATCATCGGGATTATCATTCCTATAATCAGCGCGGAAATCACCAATACCCAATCCCGTTTGTTGAAACGAAAGATAGTTTGGAAGATAAAGGCAAGTATCAAGAATACTATTACCACTATTATCTGCCCTACTTCAATGCCAAGTGCGACTTCCATTAAGGGCAAAAATTTATCATTGCCGAACAAGCCCATAAAGAATGGAGCGCAGCCCAAACCGTGAATCAGTCCAAAAAAACCGGTAAGCATATAAAACACGCCCATTTTTTCAATTTTTTTCTCCTTGCCGGCAGTAAAAAGATTAAACAGCGCGGTTACCAAAATAGTAATGGGAATTAAGAAAGCGATAACCCGCGGCGACACACTCACCACGTGATATGACGCCAACAGAAGTGCAATGGTGTGGGCTATAGTAAAGAGAGTAACCAGAAGCAGCAATCGCTTCCAGGAGGAAAAAGTATAAGCGGCGCAAAGCACCACCAAAAAAAGGATAATGTGGTAGGACGACCAATCCAGGACATGGTGTAGGCCGTGGTTAAAATAGAGCCAGAAATCAGACATGGGGAAAGAGTGGTTTTCTAGGTTTGTTCAAATATAGGCAATGCCCGTTAGATTTCATATATTTATATTGATTTCTAAATCCCTGGATTATAAAAAGGGTAAATATTCTCTTTTCCTTAGCCCTTCTAAGCTTTTATTGTGATTCTTAGAAAAATAAAACTGCCAAATCTTTCAAAAATCCTGTCTCTCATTTAGGTGAGTAAACTTTATTGCCCTTTCTCTATATCTATTCTTGTGAATATTATGGACATTAAATTGAGAAGCATATTGCCGATCCTGAATATGGTTTTCTATTGAGAAATGGGTGTACAGCCTCCTTTTTTAGCATAATAAATAAGTTTTCAAGGGCCTCTTTAGGAGGAAGTGGGAGATATTATATTGAAAACACGCCATAAACACGCTATAAACACGCTATATACACGCTATATACACGCTATAAATATGGCTTTGATATGGATCTCAGTAAGACTTAAACAATTACACCTTGAGTAAACAGCCTTAAAATCAGACTACTATGTAAAAACAAGTAGAAGAAATTGGGTTAAAAGGTCCAATAGACCGTATGGACTATAAGCAAAACAAAGCTGTTGGCGATTTGGCCAAAAGGGCTGGAAGTGGGCATAGCCCCGAGAGTCATCAAAAGCGATTGAATACCCGATCGGCTGAGAACGCGACGGAATTTGGCCATTGCAGCAAGGAGCCAAGGAATTTTCGAAATTTCTTAGCTCTCTTTTAATGGGTTTGGAAGGATGGGAGGCTTCACGGGGTGATCGATGCAGCTCTTTTGCTTAGTGTTGGAAAAGACGTGAACAAAGTGGGCCACTTACCGTTTGCAAAACAATAGCTTTCTCCGGCGGTCATCTAGGAAAAGTTAAAGATGGCCAATGTCGTTGTTTTTTTTGTGAGTGAGGTGGTTTCCTTCATTACAGGAGCTCGCTTCATGGTTGATTGCGGTTTTTTTTGCTATTTATACTGACTGGGGTCATTTAGCGAGGGTTGTAAATAGTGTAACTTCCCTCACTGAATAAATCATTTTAAAAACGAAGGATTTAGCTGTGTGACTATTGCATTAACTAAAGGTGAGATTCCCGTAAATTCCATTTCTCCGGGTTATGTTGCGATGCCTATAACCAACGACAAGAAGGGTTCATCCTATTTTGAAGAAGGGGATCCTTTCGATAACACCAATGGGAAGGGGCGCAAAATTAGAAGAGATTGTTTATGGCCTATTATTCTTGGCCACGGGTAAATCCTCTTTCATTAAAGACAGTGGATTAAAAATTGATAGCGGATTTATTGCGCTATAATACTTTTAAAAATCGGCCAATAAGATTGAAGGACTATTTCCCTTCAACATTATAAACAAAAAATCAAAATTATGAAAAAGTACAAGATTGCAGTTATTGTAGGAAGTCTTCGGAAAGAATCCTTTAACCTAAAAACAGCTAAAGCATTGATTGCGATGGCACCGGAATCACTATCTCTAGAACTCTTAAACATAGCGGGGCTTCCCATGTTCAATGAAGACCTGGAAGCAACTCCGCCAAAGGAATGGGTAACATTACGCGAAAAAATCAGGGCTGCTGATGGTTTTCTCTTTCTAACGCCTGAATACAATCGCTCTGTACCTGGGGTTTTAAAAAATGCTATCGACGTAGGTTCCCGCCCGTACGAAAAAAATTCGTGGAATGGAAAGCCGGCAGCTATTGTGAGTGTTTCTATTGGTGCCATCAGCGGGTTTGGAGCCAATCATCATTTGCGCCAATCCCTGGTTTTTGTCAATGTGTCCACTATGCCACAGCCCGAAGCTTATATTGGAGGAGCTGCGGCACTTTTTGACGACAATGGAAAACTCATCAACGATTCTACCAAAGAATTCCTGAAAAGTTTTATGGCAGCCTTTGAAAAATGGATTGTTGCACATGCTCAGCAATAGCAGTTCTTAAATATTTTAGCCAATACCATTGTAAGATTTTCAAAAGATTAAACAACTATTAAAACTTTGTGAATATGTTAAAGAATAAGACAATATTGGTTACGGGGGCTGCATCGGGAATCGGTAAAGAAACAGCTGCCCAATTGAAAAAGCACGGGGCAAAAGTTATAGGCGCCGATATCAATGAGGCAGCAGATGTGGATACATTCATTAAAGTGGACCTATCGAGCAAATCATCGATTGATGAGCTTGTAAGAAAACTGCCGAAAGGGATAAATGGACTGGCAAATATTGCCGGTGTCTCTTCATCGGCCCCGGCAGAGTTGATATTGAAAATAAATCTGGTAGGGCTAAAATATCTAACCGAACAAGTAATTGATAAGCTCGCCGATGGTGCGGCCATCGTAAACCTTTCCTCTCTTGCGGGAAATAATTGGGAAGCAGAAGTACCGTTAATAAAAAAAGTACTTACCATCAGCTTTGACGATGTACCTGCTTTCGCAAAGGAAAATAATATTGACAATGGCAACAGGGCTTATGCTTTTTCTAAGGAAGCGCTGATTTTATGGACAATGGCCAACCGATGGGAATGGACAAGTCGAGGTATTAGAATGAACACGGTAAGCCCCGGACCGGTAGAAACTCCCATCCTAAAGGATTTTAGAGAAACTTTGGGAGACCGCTTTGACCAAGACTCCAAGCTCGTAGAACGGCTTGGTACACCCACAGACATCGCTCCCGTGGTTGTGTTTATGATCTCGGATGATTCAAAATGGATCAGGGGGGCCAATATCCCGGTTGACGGTGGTATCTATCAGCATATTCTATTAAACAGGGCGAATTACTAATATAATTAAATGATTGTCCATAAAACCACCTAACGTTCCAATATGACATAGGACGAAAGGACAGAAGATATATGACTGTGTCGGCTTTCACAAAAAGAATAGCTATTTCGATACTTTTTTGTCTTATATCCTCCGTCTTACTGCCTCGCCGGGCAGGTCCTAAGACTATGTTAGGTTTCTTAATGAATAAGTATATATAATTATTAACATTTAAAAAATTAAATACGATGAAAAATATTATGTCATTAATTGCATTGATATTCCTTACGCTAAGTTCTTATGCACAAACACAATGGAAGGTGGATCCATACCATTCCTCGTTAAATTTCAATATATCACATTCCGGAATTAGTATTGTGAACGGGAAATTTCTGGAATACACAGGAAACTTAACTACTAATGGAGAAGCATTAAACAATGCCAATTTTGATTTTACCGTTAAAGTAAAAAGCATAAACACCAATGTAGAGGATAGGGACAACCACTTGAGAAGTGCTGAGTTTTTTGAAGTAGAAAAGTACCCAAATATGACTTTTAAAAGCACCAAAATTTTGGCTACAGGCAAACCCAACGAATATTTATTATACGGTAAACTGACCATAAAAGATGTTACAAAAGACGTGATTTTTGATGTGCATTACGGGGGAATAGCCAAGAGCGGACAAGGCGAAAAATTAGGTATGGAGGCCGAAACGACTATTGATAGGTTTGATTATAACATTGATTTTGACCCAGCCGCTGCTGGGGTTGGAAAAGATGTGAACATAGTGGTTCACTTACAGTTTGCAAAACAATAAGATTAAAAATGAAAAATTCAGCAAAAACAGTAGTCGATAAAATGTTCGCTGCATTTAGCAGTGGCGACGTAGAGAAATTGGTGGAGACAGTTTCCGACGACACCGTATGGATATACCACGGAACCCAAATAATCCCTCCTGGAACATTTGAAAAAAAAGAAGGGGTGAGGACGTTTTTCACCAATATTCTTGAAAGGACGGAAATTATCAATTTTGAGACCCGACAGTTTATAGCCGAAGGGAATATGGTCGTGGTGTTGGGAAATGAACATCAAAAGGTAAAGCGTTCTGGAAGAGAATTAAAGCAAACATGGGTTCAGATATATACCGTGGAAAACAATTTGATCACAAAAATGGAGGAGTTTGCTACTTCAGAAGAAATAAAGAATTAAAACAGTTCAAGATGAAAAATTTAGAAAATAAAGTTGCAATTATTACCGGTGCGGGTTCTGGAATAGGACGTGCAACAGCGCTTTTGTTGGCAAAAGAAGGGGCAAAAATTGTCGTTTCTGACATCAATGAAGAAAACGGCAAATCTGTGGTAAACGAAATAGAAAAAGCAGGAGGGAAGGGATTCTTTGTTCCATCCGATTCTTCAACGGCCGACGGTCATCAATCACTTGTTGAAGCTACCTTGAAGAAATATGGGGGCTTGGACATTGCTGTAAACAATGCAGGAATTGGAGGCCCGATTGCTCCAACGGGAGAATATCCGTTGGACGGGTGGCAAAAAGTTATTGACATCAATTTATCAGGTGTGTTTTATGGACTCCGCTACCAAATTCCCGCTATGCTCAAAAAGGGAGGTTCCATAGTTAATGTAGCCTCTATTTTGGGGCAAGCAGGCACAAAAGGGTCACCCGCCTATGTTGCCGCAAAACATGGAGTGGTAGGTTTGACAAAAGCAGCGGCGTTGGATTATGCCGACCAAAATATTCGAATCAATTCCATTGGACCTGGTTATGTCAAAACTCCGTTGGTAACCAACGCTCTTGATGAGGACACAATGAAAGGGCTAGTGAGTTTACACCCTATAGGAAGGTTGGGGGAGTCCGAAGAAATAGCAGAATTGATTCTGTGGCTCGCTTCTTCTAAATCATCCTTTGTCACGGGTGCATATTATCCTGTAGATGGTGGATATTTAGCACAGTAAAATAAATTACAAATATGATTTTCCGCGGAAAAGTGGAAAAATTGTCAACAAAAAACGGAGCGATTTGGAAAAGGAAGGATTCTGGAAGCTAGATACAAAATAACCATAATCCATTTACTGAAAAATAAGTGCAATTGATCGCGCGAGCGTAAAAACAGCAGCAAATTAAATTTAAACAATAATTAAACTATGAAAACGATAGTAAAAGTCCTGACAATCGCAATGCTATCCGCATTATTTTTAAATTCTTGTAAAGAAACCCCAAAGCAAGAAAACCTAGAAACCACAACGACGGAAACCGTTGAAAATAGTAATGATGACATTGTTACAACTACATCGACTGACAAGGACGGAAAAGAATTGAAGATGAGGTTTAACAACACAAAAGGAACGGCGACCCTGGAATTTGAGGGAGAGACTATCAAGATGGACCAACAAAGGGCCGCCTCTGGAATATGGTACAAAAACGACCAATATGAATTAAGGGGCAAAGGAAACGATATCCAACTTAC
Source organism: Aequorivita sp. (assembly GCA_049646885.1). Classification (GTDB taxonomy): domain Bacteria; phylum Bacteroidota; class Bacteroidia; order Flavobacteriales; family Flavobacteriaceae; genus Aequorivita. The sequence continues at coordinate 143,780 of JBARWQ010000067.1, forward strand.
CAAGGATGGAACTGTCATTTTTGAGCATACCGACGACATTGTGAATATAGAGGCCAAGAATAAAAAGGGCGACGTGCTGAACATGACATTCAATAATACCGAAGGAACCGTAAAAGCCTATTTGAACGGAGGGGAACAGATTGATTTAGTTGAAAAAAGACCAGCTTCCGGAATCTGGTACAATAACGACCAATATGAACTAAGTGGGAAAGGCGATAGCTATACCCTAAAGCAAGGCGGAAAAATAGTATTTCAGAATTAATCCTGTTCCCAGGAATCTATAAATTTCCCTTACAGCGAGCTAAATTGAACGAAGCAATTATTTTTTATAACAAACAATAAATCATGGAAAAGATAACTAAACCGAACGTGAGATCTATTGCCACAGGCAAGAAGTTAGTGGCTAAACAGATGCAGGCCAAGGCGGGGGATCTATTGCCCAAACACATTGCCGATGTGGAATCCTTACTTTTTATCCACGAAGGAGAATGTATCCTCCACATGAATGACGAGGAAATTGTTTTAAAACAAGGTGAAGGTCATATTATTCCTCCCAACACTAAGCATCAAATTAAAGTGACAACCGATTTTAAAGGACTCCATTTCATGCCGGTGGAAATCAAATTTGAATTCTTTGATTGAGAGCATCAAAAACTAAAAAGACAAGCAAAACATGAAAACAATGAAAGCAGCTCGCTGGCACGCAGCGAAAGATATTAGAGTAGAAGAAGTCCAAATCCCTTCTCCCAACGAGAATCAGGTAAAGATTGCAGTAAAATTCACCGGTATATGCGGGTCGGATTTACACGAATACACCCACGGTCCGCAACTTATTCCGGTTGACAAACCTTATCCGCTCAACGGACACCAAGGAACAACAACCCTTGGACACGAATTTTCGGGAATAGTTGAAGAGGTTGGCAAAAACGTAAAAAATACCAAAAAGGGAGATCGCGTGACGGTGGAACCGATTTTCAAAAATCCTGAAAGTCCGTTTATCACCACGGGAGAATACAACCTTTCAGAACCGCTCGGATTTGTTGGCTTAACGTCCAACGGTGGTTTTGCCAAATTTGTAGTGGTAGAAGATTATATGGTGCATAAAATGCCCGATACGATGACGTTTGAACAGGGTGCCATTGTGGAACCTGCCGCTGTGGCAGCGTACGCAATTAAACAAAGTGGGATGAAGATGGGAAACACAATCTTGATAATTGGGGCAGGTCCTATTGGTCTGCTAACGGTTCAGGTTGCTTTAGCAACTGGTGCTTCCCAAATTTTTGTGTCGGACCTGTCAGAGAGCAGGTTAAAAAAGGCAAAGGAAATCGGAGCTACCCACACTTTTGACGCAAGAGACAAGAATATCTCCCAAAAGATCAAAGAGATGACGGGTAATGGGGTTGATATTTTTATTGATGCAGCCGGGGTCCAAGCTTCCTTTGACACAGGTATTAATAGCCTTCGCAACGGGGGAACGGCCATATTGGTAGCTCTTTTTTCAAAGGAAGTGGTTCACGATGCCTTAAATCAGACTTTAAGAGAATTAACCATAAAAGGAACAGCGGCCTATCGCAACATTTTCCCACAGGTAATTGCTTTAATCAGTAGCGGCAGATTGCCTGTGGAAAAACTGATCACCAGTGTTATCCCTCTGGACGAGATAGTAGAAAAAGGCTTTGAAGCATTGGTCAAAGATCCCTCTGAGGTAAAGGTATTGGTCGATTTGGAAAAATAAATCTATGAGTTTGAGATTGAGGGAGTGCATCTTTTTCAGGAAAGGCATACCGTATTTTTGCAGACACTGCTTCGACAAAACTGATGGGGAAATTGAACGAACGATAAATTAAATACTCATAGTTTATGTCCAATATCAACCTGATAATAGAAGAAAGAGCCGCCAGCATAGGGAAGTTTATGGTGGGGCGTTTGTTGCCGTTATGACAAAAAGCAATGGTTGGTGTCTTTTTTGGAACAGCCAGTAAGACGACCTAGGTCAGGTTAATATTGAAGATAAAGCTATAAATTATGGACAGTTATATTAAGTTCATTAATTGAAGCCAATCTTAAATTAGGAACAAGAATACTTATAGAGACTATTGCATATAGTACTGACATAAAATTAATCTATGATGAAAAAAAAGTTTTTTAATGCGAAAATATATCGCAACGACGCCTCAACCGAAATGATAGTAGAAGATGGGAAAATCACCCATATTGGAACGAATTTACCAAAATGTGAAGAAGAAATTGACCTTGGCGGCAAGCTTGTTTTGCCTCCGTATGTAGATCCGCATTTGCATTTGGATTATGTATATACCTTGTCTGAACTTGGACAAGAAGGAGCTGGTTCAGGCACCCTGTTTGAGGCTATTGAATTATGGCCGAAATTCAAAGAAACGTTGACCGTAGAAAGTGTAAAACGACTTGCTCTTAAGGGAATTAGGGATGAGGTTTCCCAAGGGGTACAACACATTCGCACCCATATAGACGTTACAGATCCAAACTTTACAGCGCTGAAAGCGATGTTGGAAATGAAGGAAGAGTTAAAAGACACGGTTGATATTCAAATCGTAGCCTTTCCACAAGAAGGAATGTATATGTATAAGGGTGGACTTGAGTTAGTTGAAGAAGCACTTAAAATGGGAGCTGATGTTGTGGGAGGAATTCCGCATTACGAACCTGCCAGGGAATTTGGAGAAAAATCCGTTCACGATATTGTTCGTCTCGGTTTAAAATACGATAAAATGATAGATGTTCACTGTGATGAAACAGATGATACACATTCGCGTTTTGTGGAGCTATTAAACGCCCTTGTCCTTATGGAAGATTATGGGAGCAGAACCACTGCAAGTCATACGTGTTCCTTTGGTTCAGCAGATAATTCCTATGCCTTTAGAATGATGGACTTATTTCAAAAGAGCAAGATGAACTTTATCTCCTGTCCTACTGAAAACGCCTATCTACAAGGTCGTCAGGACACCTATCCAAAGCGTAGAGGATTAACTAGAGTGAAAGAATTCCTAGAATCAGGAATAAATGTTGCTTTCGCACAAGATTCAATAAATGATCCGTGGTATCCAATGGGGAATGGGAATATGATGAATATTTTGGACAATGGGATTCACTTGTCCCAAACTATGTCGCCAGAAGAAATTAAAACAAGTTTTGATTTAATCACCTATAACGGAGCTCGTTGTTTAAACATTCAAGACAGTTATGGTTTAGAAGTAGGGAAGGCAGCCAACTTTATTGTTCTGAATGAATCTTCCGTTTATGAAGCCATTCGCAAAAGAGTAGATGTATTGGCTTCTGTTCGGAATGGTAATTTCCTATTCCGTCGAAAGGAAATGGCGTATGACATTCCTTTTAACCTCTAGACTAGATTACATTTTAAAAATCAATTTAGAAACAACAGATAGATGGAAGATTTTAAATTTGGTTGGCTTTTGTTTGACACGATCATCTGCTTAATCTTGATTTACCAAGTTAAATCGAGATGAACTCTAACGGAGAGACTTATTATCCATTATTTTACTTAAAGGAATTACCTTTGAGGCGAACATTAAAAATTAAAAATTACGATTATGAACTACACAGAAAGTTTTGAAGGCATCAAGTTGGATGTACAGGCTGGGGACATTACCATCCCCAATAACCTACAACAAGAGATCAGAGATACAATTAGTAGATTAAAAAGACATATTTCCGATGTCAATTTTGTAGATGTTTATTTTACCGATAAAAGTGACAAATCAACAGACCCCAAAACCGTGGGGATGAGGTTTGGTATTCCCGGCAAGGATGCTTTCGCGTCCGATTCTGGGGACAATTGGATGGAACTACTGAGTAACGTGGAAGACAAGCTTCGCCGCCAATTAATGAGAATTGACAGGTAATGATTGATCCAAGTGAAAAAACGTTTTATTGACTCCTGCCCCAAAGATTCAAAAAACTGTTTTCGCGTTGATTTCCATTATTAAAAAAAAAAGAATTCCAAAATTTTCAATGTACGCCTGAATTGAAATGAACAAACTGCACCTAGAAATAAGAGAAAACCTTCTTACTCGGGAAGCCCGGAGGATGGAGCAAATATTAAGAAAAAAACCAGGTGTCAGTTATGTGTCTATTTCAACTTCGGGCGTGATGCTTGTGGAGTGGGATGCCAACCAAACGGCTCAGGCTGACATTATTAATTCCATTGAACAATTGGGGTTAAATATTGACAATGTGAAAAATGCCAACGAGTATTCATACAAGTATGACGGTGACCATAGCCATTCCAACCTCAATATTTTAGGGGAAAACACGGAACTTTATTTCGCAATAATTAGTGGTATATTTTGGATTTCGGGAATTATCTTTTCCTTTATCTCCAGCGTTTCTGACAATATAGCTACCACTCTTTTTGTTATTGGAGCTCTTTTTGGAGGGGTTTTCACTTTCTTCACCGCAGGAAAAGACTTATTAAGAGGGAAATTTGAAATAGATTTCCTGATGCTTTTTGCGGCAATAGGTGCTGCAATTTTGGGTAAATGGGGAGAAAGTGCCTTACTCCTCTTCTTGTTTAGTTTGGGACATGCCTTGGAACATTATGCCATGAAGCGAGCGCGGAAATCCATTTCGGCTCTTTCTGACCTAGCTCCACCAACAGCCCTTGTAAAGCACAATGGCGAATTGAAAGAAGTGCATATTGAACAGCTTAAGGTAGGTGATATTATTGTAGTAAAACCCAACTCCCAAATAGCTGCGGACGGCGTAGTTGCAGCAGGAACGAGCCCTGTAAACCAAGCTTCGATAACGGGCGAAAGTATGCCTGCCACGAAACATCCCAACCTCAACTGGCAAAATGAAACCGAAATCAACAAACTTCTTCCGGAGCATCGGGTATTTGCGGGCACAATAAATGGCAACGGAGCACTGGAAATCAAAGTATTAAAGGAAGCAAAGGACAGTACGCTGGCTCGTTTAATTTATTTAGTAAAGGAAGCCGAAACACAAAAATCACCAACGCAGCACCTTACTGATAAGTTTGAAAAATACTATGTCCCTTCCGTTTTAATTGCAGTGATTCTCTTATTATTCGTTTTTCTTATAATTGACGAATCCTTTGAACAGAGTTTTTACAGAGCTATGTCCGTGCTCATCGCCGCTTCGCCTTGTGCATTGGCCATTTCCACGCCAAGTGCAGTATTGGCTGGAATTGCACGGGCGGCCCGCCAAGGCGTATTAATAAAAGGAGGGCGTCCACTCGAAGACCTGGGTGGAATACGTGCCATCGCATTTGACAAAACAGGAACACTCACCCAAGGAAGACCCATCTTGACCCATGCCATTCCTTATGGAACAAATACCAAAGAATATCTATTAAAAGCTGCTATCGCCGTAGAAGCATTGAGTGACCATCCGTTGGCTGCAGCTATTGTAGCGGGAGGTAGAGAGGAATTAGGAGACATCGATATTCCTAAGGCAGAAAATTTAAAGGCATTAATAGCAAGAGGAATTCAAGCCGATTGGAATGAAAGTATTGTTCATATTGGTAATCGGAGACTTTTTGAAGAGTTGACGGGCGCGTCAGTCCCTGAGGAAATCGACCAAAGAATGGCGGAGCTCGAATATGGTGGCCATACCGCTATGATTGTCCATCAAGGTGATGAATATTTAGGTATTATCTCCGCAATGGATGTAGCTCGCCCAGAAGCAATTTCAACGCTCGCGGCTTTGAAAGAAATGGGTATTAAGCGGATGGTTATGCTTACGGGAGATAATCAAAAAGTAGCCAATGCTATTGCTAAAACCATCGGAATAACGGATCCAATGGGGAATTTACTTCCAGAGGATAAGGTAAATGCAATAGAGAAATTAAAACAAGAAGGCGGGGTGGCAATGGTTGGAGATGGTGTAAATGATGCGCCTGCAATGGCAAAAAGCACTGTAGGTATTGCAATGGGTGCAGCAGGATCGGACGTTGCTTTGGAAACAGCGGATATTGCATTGATGGCGGATAAACTGGATAATCTTCCGTTCGCTATTGGACTTAGTAGAAAGGCGAATCTCATTATAAAACAAAACTTAATCATCAGTTTGGGGATGGTAGCGATTTTGGTTCCTTTAACCGTCATGGGCACAATTGCAATTGGGCCAGCCGTGGTAGGCCATGAGGGTTCTACTGTGCTTGTTGTGTTGAATGCCTTGAGATTGTTGAAGTATGAAAAATAAAAGCCTGATAGAGAAAACCGTAAAGATTATCTGGCGGATTAACCCTGCTTTCCAAAATATTTGCGGATTTCGACAAAGATCAACTTAAAGTCTTTTTGGAAAAAAAGGAAATGATCATCCCTGGAATTGCCAGAGCAATCGCAAAATAAATCAAGCTCATCGGAGAATAAATTCCGAGCAACAGTCCGGCTACAGAAGTGGCTATCATAATGGCCAAATTAAATGTTGAAGATTGGACTGAGGTTGCAACATCTTTTGCCCTATCAACTTGCCTACTAACCGCTGCTTGCAATAAGGTGACCAAAGGACCAAACGAAAGTCCCCATAAAAAGAAAGCAAAATGAGCCATTCCAAAGATTCCACCAAACAACAGGAGAATAATCATCGATACAATCAACAATCCAAACATAGCTACTGTCAACAGCCTCAAATATTTATCGGTATATTTTATTGCCAGCAATACAGAGATTAAAGATCCTACTCCAAAAAGAGATAAGGCGCTTTCTATACCCCCGGCAAGCTGAATGTTTTCAACCAAACTTGTGATATATACATAAACTCCATAATGTGCAACCACGCCGAGCAGCGTGAGCAGAAGAACAATTAAAACCGCCGGCATTTTTAAGAGCGCAAATGGCGAGGAACTTTTGGTCAGCTTCTCTCCTGGTGTCGAGGGCAATGCAAAAATACTGATCAAAGCAATCACAATAATAACCACTCCAAGTCCGATGAATTCTGTCCGCCAGCCGTATTCATTTCCTATAAAGGTCATTACGGGCATCCCAATACTAATGCCTAAGGTATTTCCTGCCATAATTACAGCGATAGCCTTTCCGTGATGTTTTTCATCTACCAATCGCATCCCATAAGCTGCAATCATGGGCCACATTACCCCAGCACAAATTCCACCGATAACTCTAAGGATAATAATAAGGGTATAATCGTATAAAAGCCCCGCGATAATATTTGAAATCGCGAACCCACCAAGCAAAATCAACAACAAATACTTACGATTGAATCGCATGGTCACTGAAATCAGAGGGATGGCAAAAATGGCAGAAGCAATAGCGTAGTAACCCACCAGGTTTCCAGTTTGCACCTCGCTGATATTCAGATCGGCCATCATTTGAGGGAGAACACCCGAAGGCATTAACTCCGACAGGATTCCGACAAAAGTAACCGACGACATTAAAATCATAATCAGCCACGGAAATACACTTTTGGTTCGTTCAGTAAATTTTTGTTTGCTCATAGGGTTCATTTGTACTTGCTGAAATCTGACAACTAAGCTGATGTTAAATTAGCCATAATCCGAAAGACTGACAGCACATCCCCTTTGTTTTTATGAACAAACCTGCAATAAATCGAATAAGAATATTTCTAAATAATTGAATGAGGTGATGATTCCTCAAAAACAGGGTTGCTTTTAGAAGACTTTCTTTTAACCATTGAAATATCCATCCTAGGTTTTTCTCCATAATAATATTACAGGATGGAAAACTTGGGATACCTCAATATAAGATTATGCTATATATTTAATGACACCAACGAAGCTAAAAGTGTATGAATTTCAAACTCACTCCGCACCGTAAACAGACTGTCTATATTCAATTCCCCAGTTTACCAATTCTTTAATAAGTGGCGAAAGCGTTGCACCGTATTCGGTAACGGCATATTCAACAGTAATCGGTTTTGTATCCATAACGGTTCGGCTAACCAAGTGGTTCATTTCCAAGTCTTGAAGTTCCTTGGAAAGCATTTTACTTCCAATGCCGTCTATTTCTCTCATCAGATCCATAAACCCCAGTTTGTTGCCTTCTATTAGCGTTCCCAAAATATGGAACTTCCATTTTCCAGATAGAATGCTCATGGTATCACTAATGGCTTGCACCCTAATTTGACAAACAGGACTATCATTTATTACTGCTTTCTTTTTCATTGTTTTCATTTTATATAAATATACCCAATTAGATGTAAAAACATAAGGGTAGTTTCCTTTCGGGAAGTACTTTCCAAAAGGAAACGCATATCAAATATACACTCGATTTTCAATATATTTGTATTAATATTTCAGTAGATAAAGAATTTGAAATAAATGAAGCAAGAAAAATGTCGGCTGGAATTGAATGAAACGAATAATTAAGAAATTAAATAAAACAAAAAATATGAATAACGAAACACTGAATAACAATCCACTCCTTTGCGATATAGAAACAGGAATGTGTGAAACTACAAGTGAAGAAACAGAAGGCACAAACCGAAAAATTGCTGCATCTGCTGGGAAAACAATAAAGTTGGTTTATTTCACAGATCCAATTTGTTCCTCTTGTTGGGGGATTGAACCTCAATTGAGAAAGTTGAAATTAGAGTATGGAAAACATATTGACATAGAATACAGAATGGGAGGTTTATTGCCCGACTGGAGCTACAACAGCGGCGGCATCGGAAAACCGTCGGACGTAGCCTCGCATTGGGATGAGGTAAGCGTTCATTACGATATGCCCATCGATGGGGATTTATGGTTAGAAGATCCACTCGATTCATCATATCCACCTTCTATTGCTTATAAAGCCGCACAAATGCAAGATGAAGAAAAAGCGGATTTATTTATGCGAGAAATTCGTGAAATGGTTTTTTTGAAAAAGAAAAATATTGCCAAATGGGAGCATTTAGCAACTGCCGCTAAGGTTGTAGGACTTGATGTTGAGCAGTTGAAAACCGATTTTGAAGGGAAAGCAAAAACGCTGTTTCAAGAAGACCTGAAAATAGCCAGAGAATATGGCGTAAGAGGATTTCCAACCATTTTCGTTCTCGATGATGCTGGCAATAAAGAAATCGTTTATGGTGCAAGGCCGTATGCTTTTTACGAAATGGCCATTTTAAAATTGAATCCAAATGCTGCAAAAAGCGAATACAGCAAAAATTGGGAATCGCTTTTCTCAACATACCCTACACTCACCGCAAAAGAATTTTCCGAACTTTCTGGAACTCCAAGAACGGAAAGTGAAAATATGCTAAATGAACTTTCAAATAATGGAAAACTGGAGAGATTGTCAACAAAAAACGGAGCTATTTGGACCAGTAAGAATACCGGTAGCTAAATATATAAACTGATTGTCCGTAAAACCACCTACCGTTCCAATAGGACATAGGACGAAAGGACATAGGATATGACTGTGTCTGCTTTCACAAAAAGAATAGCTATTTCGATACTTTTTTGTCTTATATCCTACGCATGCCGGCCAGGTCTTATCGTCCTAAGTCTATTTTAGGCTTCTTAACGGATAGGCATAATATACAATAACCGGAATACATCTATTGAGAAGTTAGCGGGTATTTAGCAAGCCACCTTGAAAAAGGAAAATGACATTTTAAAAATTTGGGAAGGAGAGGGAAAATATAAAGTGATTATTCTATAAACGGTTAAAAGGAGCAAGATGATTTCAATGGACCGTCGGCCGATGCAGAAGATAGATTGCAAAGACAATTGGAGAAAAAGGTGTACATTTATAGTGTTTATCTCTTAAATTTAACAGTAATCCTAAACATTTATAAAATGAAAAGAACCTCAAATTTTTTAATTAGCGATGGGAATATAAGCCATGATATCGGTTTGTTCATTCTCAGGGTAGTCTTTGGTCTTGTTTTGCTCTATGGCCACGGCTTTGAAAAATTATCTGTTATTCTTAGTGGACAGGAAATCCAATTTATGGACCCCATAGGTATTGGTGCGAGTACTTCCTATTATATGGCTGCATTTGCAGAAGGTGTTTGTGCGATTCTGTTGATTTTGGGATTGTTTTCCAGGGTAGCCACTTTAATTTTGTCCATAAATTTTTTAGTTATTTTCATTTTTCACGCCTTTATAATTGGCGATGGTTTTCCGATTCTGGAATTACGCTTCTTTTACCTGTTTTCCTTTATAGCCCTAACCTTCACCGGCCCAGGAAAGTTGTCGTTGGACTATCTGTTGTTCCGCCGGAAAGATGAATTGGAAAAACCCTAGAGAATATATGCCGGAAATTATAATACAAGCCCGCGAAGCGGCTATTAGTGCCCATTTAAGCGTAAAACGCATCCTTCCTTTTCGGCGAAAAAGAATGGTAGGACCATTTATTTTTATGGATCACGCAGGACCGATAAGTAGTTTTCCGTCTGAAATAACTTCAATGGATGTGTTGCCGCATCCGCATATCGGACTTTCTACGATAACCTACCTGTTCAGTGGGAACGTTACCCATCGCGACAGCTTGGGGGTAGAACAGATTATCCGTCCGGGTGAAGTAAACTGGATGACTGCAGGAAAAGGGATTTCCCATTCCGAGCGTTTTGAAGACCCCGAGCTTTTGCAAAAAGGTGGCTTGGAAATGCTACAGACCTGGGTGGCCTTGCCCAAGTCGGCCGAGGAAAACGACCCCACTTTTATGAATTACAAACCCAACCAATTGCCAGTATATACCGATAGTGGAATCTGGATGCGTTTGATAGCCGGCAATGCCTACGGATTGGGAAATGAGGTGGCCGTGCATTCCCCCCTTTTTTACCTGCACGTAAAATTGGAAGCCGGCGCAAAGATTGATTTACCTACCGAGCATTCCGAAAGAGCTATTTATATCACAAGTGGAAGATTGGAGCTAGCCGGAAGAACCTATTCCAATGGCCAAATGATCGTCTTTTCAAAAAACAAGGAAGCAACCGTTCAAGCCAAAACGAATGCCGAATTTATGATTTTGGGCGGCGAACCTCTGGGCGAACGATTTATTTGGTGGAATTTCGTCTCTTCGAGCAAAGAACGCATCGAGCAAGCCAAAAACGATTGGAAAACCGGAAAAATTATCCTGCCACCCAATGATAACAAGGAGTTTATTCCGCTTCCCGAAACCCGGTTGAAGCCGGCAAGCAGCGGTGTACCGCCGCCAGAGCCGCTATCGTGAAAATTGCCAATCCAACATGGGAATGATTATATAGCGTTTCCTAGTTGGTTCTTCGCTTAAAAGGAAACCGACAGAGAATTTAAAATGGTTGGAAATAAGAAATGAATGCAGAAGTTTCATTTATAAAAATATAGTTTAAAGATTATGAACAAAATATTAGGACTCCATCACATCACCGCCATTGCTGGTGATGCACAGCGCAACTACGACTTTTACACCAAAACCCTCGGATTTCGTCTGGTCAAGAAAACCGTTAATTTCGACGATCCCCATACCTACCATTTCTATTTTGGAGACGAGGTGGGCAATCCAGGAACCATTCTCACCTTCTTTCCCTGGAAAAATGTCAGGCAAGGAAAAAACGGTGCCGGTATGGCCACGGATATCGGTTATTCCGTACCCAAAGGAAGCCTGGAATTCTGGAAATCCCGTTTTGGGAAACTCAATATTCCCCACGATATCAGTGAACGGTTCGGAGAAAAATTTCTTTCTTTTCAGGATCCTGATGGATTGTGGCTTACTTTAATTGAAGCCAAACAAAAGGATGCGCGAAAAGGTTTTGAAACCGCTGAAATAAAAGCAGATGTTGCAATCAAAGGGTTTCACACGGTTATGTTGACCCTGAACAACATCACAGCCACTGCCGCGATCTTGACCGAAGTATTTGGTTACAAACAGATGGAACAGGAAGGCAGTTTATACCGCTATCAAACCGATGCCGTAGAAAATGCAGCGATAGTGGATCTATTGGAAATGCCACAAGCCCAAAGAGGTGTAAGTGCGGGAGGCACTAATCATCACGTGGCCTTTCGGGTAAAAGATGAAGAGGACTTGATGGCCATGAGAGAAAAGATTATGGCGCGGGGCCTTCACATCACCGGGAAAATAGATCGGGACTATTTCTTTTCGCTCTATTTCCGTGAGCCGGGCGGCGTACTGTTTGAAATTGCAACGGATAATCCCGGATTCGCAACGGATGAGACAGTAGAAAACCTGGGAAGTTCGCTCCAACTGCCCGATCAATACAAAGCGATGCGGACGGAGATTGAAAAAGGGCTGCCTGAGCTTCATACGAAATGACAAACAATATGCACAAGAAGAATATAAAAGCGGCAGGCAAATCTTTAAAAGATGCCAAAAAGGCATTGATTATGGTTCATGGTCGTGGAGCGGATGCCCGTGATATTCTGGGACTTGCTTCACATTTCAATGTTTCCGAATACGCCCTGCTTGCCCCTGAGGCCACAAATAACACCTGGTATCCATATTCATTTATGGCCAAACCTGAGCAAAATGAACCCTGGCTTTCTTCCGCTCTTGATTTACTGAAAGAAGTGGTAGATGAAGTAACGAAACAAGGCATCACCGCCGAAAATATTTACTTCCTGGGTTTTTCGCAGGGAGCTTGTCTTACATTGGAGTTTGTTACACGTTATGCGCAGCAATTTGGCGGCATTGCGGCATTTACCGGGGGACTTATTGGAGACAAAATAAACACCGAAAACTATTCCGGCAACTTTAAAGGGACACCTATCTTTATCGGCACCGGAAATCCCGATCCGCATGTGCCGATAGAACGTGTAAAGGAAAGTGCCGCCATTCTGGAAAAGATGAATGCAAAAGTATTTCTGAAAGTGTATGATGGTAGGCCACATACTATTTCTCAAGATGAGATAGAGGAGGCGAATCGTTGGTTGAGATTTGAGACATGAGACATGAGACGTGAGATGTGAGACGTGAGACATGAGACGTGAGACATGAGACGTGAGACATGAGATGTGAGACGTGAGATGTGAGACGTGAGATGTGAGACCGACTACCAACTTTTGAACCCAACAAACCATGGAATTATTAGACAAAATATACCAAGCAAGAGAGCGCATAAAAAACGTTGCGATACATACTTCATTAATGTTGAACGAAAACTTGAGCGAGGAATTCTCGGCCCAAGTTTATTTGAAACGGGAAGATTTACAACCAGTTCGCTCCTACAAAATAAGAGGGGCTTACAACAAAATCGTATCGCTTTCCGAGGAAGAAAAATCAAGAGGAGTGGTTTGTGCCAGTGCAGGGAATCATGCGCAAGGGGTAGCGTACGCCTGTAATAAGTTAAACATCAAGGGGACGGTATTTATGCCGGTGACAACGCCTCCACAAAAAATAAAGCAAGTAAAACTCTTTGGAAAAGATAAAGTAGAGATCGTTTTAAAAGGCGACACCTTTGATGAAGCCTCCGAAAAAGCACATCAATTTTGCAAAGAAGTTGGAGCTGTTTTTATACATCCATTTGACGATGAAATGGTAATTGCAGGGCAGGGAACTATTGGGTTGGAGCTTTTGGAGGACAGTCCAGCTCCTATTGACTATTTATTTGTGCCAATTGGAGGTGGCGGTGTGGCAGCCGGAATAATCACCGTATTCAAACGATTGAGTCCACATACCAAAATCATTGGGGTGGAGCCTGCCGGAGCAGCATCGATGAAAACTTCTATTGAAAAAGGCGTCAATACTACCTTGGAAGAAATAGATAATTTTGTTGATGGCGCCGCCGTTGCACGGGTGGGAGACCAAACTTTTGAAATTTGTAAAACCGGCCTGGAGGATATTGTCCTTGTTCCCGAAGGAAAGGTTTGTACCACCATATTGCGCATGTATAATGAAGAAGCTATCGTTGTGGAACCCGCGGGAGCATTGACGATTTCTGCACTTGATTTTTACAAGGAACAAATCAAGGGCAAAAATATAGTCTGTGTTGTGAGCGGCAGCAATAACGATATTACACGGATGCAAGAAATAAAAGAACGATCCTTACTATATGAGGGCTTGAAACATTATTTTCTAATACAATTTCCTCAGCGACCGGGTGTATTTAGGGATTTTGTAAATGATATTTTAGGTCCCAATGACGACATTGTTTATTTCCAATATACGAAAAAGAACAACCGGGAAAGTGGTCCCGCCGTAGTGGGAATTGAATTGAAAAATCCCAATGATCTGGCCAGTATAGAACAGCAGTTAAGCCAACGAAAATTCGTTTACGAATACTTGAATGAGAATACAGATTTTTTTATAATCCCTGTTTCTTAATCAAGGGATTTCCCTTAAAGAATATTTCTATAAAGTTTCGATAGAAATACTGAACATCGATTCATATCCGAATGATATCCGTTGGGGTTTCCACCAAAATGGTTCTATTGCCACGCAACGCTATGGGTTGTTTCATGATTTCAGGATGGTTCTGTATCACCGTTATCCAATCTTCAGAAGTGAAACATTGAAGCGTGAATTTTCTTCTGTATTTATAATGTTCCTGATTGACCATTTCCTTGACGGGAAGACCCAGGCGATCTGCCAGTTCGGTAATTTGGGTACCGGTCAATGGAGTCTTTAAAATATCGATTTTTTCCAAAGGGAGACCTTGTGTCCTGGCATAGGCCAATGTCTGTTTGCCCCTTAGGGATCTGGAATTATAGAACAGGGTTATCTGCCCATCCGATGTGGATATAACTCCCCTATTATCTTTAGATCCGTGCATTTTTTGTATTTCCAATGATTAAATTATTATGCTAAAACCGTCTTAATATTTAGTGTAAAAATCCGACCTGTTTTAAGTATTCCATTTCATATTCCCAGATTTTATAGGTGCTTATATTTTCTAAAAATCATTTGTTTCGCTCAGTTTCCTACAACTTGGCCTTGTTTTAGGAAATAAAATTATTTTGATTGGTTACGGCTAAAGTAATAAAATATTCTTAATCCCAAACGTGCCCGCATCATTACATTTGAGACGCTCATATTTCCATCAAACCTTGTTGCCGCACGAAAAGTTAGTGCCTGCTCTTTTCTTCTTTAATGGATTTAAGATTTAAAAGCATTCCTCTCAAGTATTCGACTAGGAAATCCGCCCGATTTTTATAGTAAATGCCTAGGCCGTTGGGGCGGCCAATCAATTTCAGAGAGAGAGATGGCCCAATTGATCATGTGGTGACACGCATATATTTTTTTCGAACGTTTGTGCAGCAAGGTCGCCACCAAAAAGATTGGATTTCAAATCGATATCCATTTATGGCCATTCCCAATCCCGACTGATCGAAGTCATTTGGGTTAGCTTCTATTATGACTATTTTTATTTGAATCACTCAGAACATTATAAAAACCGCAACAAGAAAAACAAGTATTATCTGAAAAACCACCAAAAACAATTCAAGAAAACAATCTGCCCTACAAGAACATATCTACTGGCGGATTCTCGAGCAGAGGAAACGTAAAAAACACAAACGATGTCCCAAAATTTTGGATGTCTTTTTCAAGAGTTCTCTACAAATATTAACAACTATAATATATATAACATGATTTATTCAAGACCCAAATTTAAGGAAAAGTACGAAAATTTCATCAATGGAAAATTCGTAAAACCAGTAGGCGGTGAGTATTATGACAATTATTCACCCATTGACAATTCATTTATTGCCAAGTATCCGCGTTCGCAAAAAGAAGATGTTGACAATGCGGTCGCAGCAGCCAATGCAGCAAAAGAAGCCTGGGGAAATACATCTGCGGCCGAACGCGCAGCTATGTTAAATAAAGCGGCTGATCTGATTGAAGCAAACCTGGAAGAATTTGCGCTGGTTGACACTTGCGACAATGGAAAACCAGTTAGAGAAACGCTAAGTGCGGATATTCCGTTGTCGATTGATCACTGGCGCTATTTCGCCGCAGTAATCAGAACGGAAGAAGGATCGGCAACTGAATTGGATGCCGATACACTTTCAATAATCATTAAAGAACCTATGGGCGTGGTTGCACTAATTATTCCCTGGAATTTTCCACTTCTAATGCTTTCCTGGAAAATGCCGGGGGCGTTAGCTGCAGGAAACTGTGTAGTTTTAAAACCTTCCAGACAAACGCCAGCATCAGCTACTTTGTTGATGGAAAAGATTGGTGACATATTTCCTCCGGGAGTTATAAACATTGTTCAGGGATCTGGTCTCGAAGCGGGAAAACCTTTGGCATCCCATCCAGGAGTTGATAAAATATCTTTCACGGGTGAAACTAAAACAGGTGAACTGATTATGCAATATGCCTCTAAAAACGTAAATCCTGTAACGATGGAATTAGGTGGTAAGTCGCCTAACGTTTTCTTCAACTCTGTAATGGATAAAGATGATGCCTTTTTAGACAAGGCAATTGAAGGTGCGGTTTCATTTGCATTTAATAAAGGAGAAGTTTGCACCGCTCCAACAAGATTATTGGTACAAGAAGATATTTACGACGCTTTTATGAAAAAAGTTTTAGCCAGAACTAAAGCAATCATTCAGACAAATCCTTATGATAGCAGTTGTATGATGGGCGCACAAGCATCTAATAGCCAGTATGAAAAAATTCTTTCTTATATCAAATTAGGTAAGGAAGAAGGAGCCAAAGTTCTGATAGGTGGGGAGGCACTTAAATTGGACGGAGATTTAGCCAAAGGATATTACATTCAGCCTACCATTTTAGAAGGGCACAACAAAATGCGGGTTTTTCAGGAAGAAATATTCGGCCCTGTTCTTTGTGTGACGAAATTTAAGGATGAAGCTGATGCCATAGCTATTGCAAATGATGTAAAATATGGTTTAGGCGCAGGAGTTTGGACCAGGGATGCACATCAAATATATCAAATTCCCAGAGCCATAAAAGCAGGTAGGGTTTGGGTAAATTCCTATCATACCTATCCGGCTCACGCACCTTTTGGAGGCTACAAAGAATCAGGATTTGGTAGAGAAAACCATCTGATGATGATGAATAGTTACCGTCAAGCCAAAAACATGCTTATTTCCTATGACAGAAATAAACAAGGAATCTTTTAATAATCGAGATTAACCTGACGAATTATTATGATCAAAACGAAAAGACCGGCTTTATATATATTCAGCCGGTTTTTTCGATAATTATACCCTCATTATGAAATATGAAAGAGTAGCAATTACGGAAAAGGCAATAGTTGTTTTGAATCAACTAAAAGAAAAGTATGGTGAATTAATCTTTCATCAAAGTGGAGGTTGTTGTGATGGCCCGGCACCCAGGCTTTTTGAAGAAGGAGAATAATGTTCTGAATAACTAAATGCCAAAAATTCTAACTATATCCGTTTTCACTCATAATCCGAACTGCGGCAATAAACCGCTAACTGATCTGAATCATTTTATTTCGAGGAATTAGCTTCTATTTTTGTTTTACAAAAAACATAACATGAAAAAAACAGCCCCCTCTATACGCGCAAAAGAGTTTCACAATGTCGTGGCAAATACTTATGACGATTTAAAAAAATTTAAGAAAGAAGGAAATAAGACTGCTTTCAACGCGCTCGTGCTGGGCATCATGACCCAAGTGAACCAGTACATTACCGTAAGGATGAACATCGCTTTGGCGAAGGGACTCATTCCAGAAAGAAAATACAACCCAATAGGTGTCAAGAACCAACTTTTTATTGACATCTATAATCATTTTGACCAAGTAGAGATTAAAGAGGAACTATACCCGTGGCTATTTAAAAAAGCAGATGAACTACTTGCCGCCATTTTGATGGAGGAGGAGTTGGATGAAGCCCTATTCAAAAATATTGATAATTATTCTCAAGCGGAATGGGATAGCCTAGAATTAAAATTCGGCTTCGATGCCGATGGAGATCTCGTGACGATGGAAGAAATAGACGATATTTCGTACCGTAAAGATGATTATATACTTAACCAAGTTTTTGTCGAGGACGGCAAAAAAGAAACAATGGTAAAACTGGACAAGAAAATGGGAAGGGAAGCGATTCGAAAACACACGGATGTGGTGTTGCGGCATTTACCATCACCTATGAGCGCTGTTTTTGAACTCGCCACCGAATATCAATTCGATATGAATGAAATCGCCAGAATTCGAAACCAAAGTCTTGACGAAGTGCAGCAGCTTTTTGAGGACACCAGAAAAACTTTGGAAGCTAGTTTTCTCAATAGATACTTAAAGGATAATTCCTAAAATATCAACTCATGTCAAGCTAATGACCTCCCCCCAATAAATTACGCATGGTTGCCAGTAAATGGTTTAATCAAATGGACTTTAAACAAGAGGAAACGTAATCTGACGATGATCTTTAAGTTCAAGAGGACTAACTATATGAACATAATTTTGCCAAGGAAGTTAAGTAAGGAAAGGGCTGATTTTACTAAAAGGAAAGAATAAGACAGTATCTTTGGCCAAAGTGGAGGTTGCTCAATGGCTCTGCGCCAATGCGTTTTGAAGAAGGAGAAATGTACTTAGACGAAAGTGATATTTTACTTGGCCCATTGGATGGTGTAAATTATTATATGAACAAAGACCAATTTGATTTATGGAAACACATGCATTTGACCGTTGATATAACCGAAGGCAGGGGCTCAAGCTTTTCCCTTGAAATACCGCTCGGACTGCGATTTATCATTCGGTCGAGACTGCTGACGGATGAGGAGAATACAGCTCTCAATAAATAATAAAATGAGGGACTATCTTATAAAATGTATAAGTTAAAAGAATAGCGGCCAGGCCTCGTTATTTTTTTCATCAATTTTAAATTTTTACACATACTGAAGAAAGATGATTTATATGGCGATGGGTTTTAAAATCTACAATCAGCCTCGATTATAATGATTTTACATTATTTCAAAAAATTAAAATATGACGGTTAAAATCAAACAAAAACGTTGGAAAGCCATTGTTGGTCCAAATTCCTATAGGCAGCTTAAATTTTAATCCGACAACAATTATAATTTAAAAATAAGATACAATGGAGAATCAATGGCCCACATTATCATACGAAAAAGGAAAAGACACATACAGTACAGTGCACATGTGGACGCAAATAGTCGGTAAAATAAAATTAGCTGTAGCGCCCTGGATCAACCACTCATGGCATATTACCCAGCACGTTACACCCACCGGTCTTTCCACTCTTGGGATGCCTTATAAAAACAAGAATTTTCAAATTGACTTTGATTTTATAGACCACAAATTAAAGGTGATCACAAGTGAGGGAGAGTTCCGGGATTTTGATCTTTATGGCAATTCCGTGGCTGATTTTTACCGCAAGATATTTGCAGTGCTCAGAAAGTTGAATATTGATTTAAAAATATACTCAACTCCCGTTGAAATGGAAAACCCAATTCCATTTGAAGAGGACACTGTGAACGCCACTTACGATAAAGCACAGGCAGCAGCCTTGCATCAGGCATTGTTGAAAATGCAAAATGTGCTCACTCAAATGCGATGTGATTTTAAGGGCAAATGTAGTCCGGTGCATTTTTTCTGGGGCAGCTTCGACTTGGCGGTATCCAGATTTTCGGGACGCAAAGCACCACCACATCCAGGAGGTATTCCCAGTCTTCCTGACTGGGTGGCCCAGGAGGCATATTCGCATGAAGTGGCAAGTTTAGGCTTTTGGCCCGGCAGTGAGGCCTTGCCCGAAGCGGCTTTTTATGCCTATCTGTACCCGGAACCTGCTGGATATAAAAATGCCGAAGTGAAACCAAAAGGCGCTTATTATCACAAAACGCTAAGAGAATTCATACTTCCATATAGTATGGTGCAAAAATCAAACAATCCCGAAGAAATGCTGTTGGAATTCCTCAATAGCACTTATGAGGCGGGCGCAACATTAGCTAAATGGGACAGATATGCATTAGAAACTTAAGACATGATTGGAATTACCAGAGTTTATAGCGATAACAACGGAGAAAGTCACTTTGAGGATATAGAAATGCCGCTTAAGAATGATGGCGAAATTGGTTTTCTCTCCAATAAAATCCCCGTTAAAGAACTCATCTTCAGAAAGGTAAAGCCCGACTATGATTACGACTTCCATAATGCACCCCAAAAGCAGTATATCATATTATTGGATGGGGAAATTGAAATTGAAACTTCCCTGGGCGAAAAAAGAATTTTCAAAGGAGGCGATATCCTGCTATTGGAGGATACCCAAGGCAAAGGGCATAAAACGAGAAATCTTCAGAATATTGAAAGAAGATCTGTTTTTATAACGCTTTAAATCTGCACTAAGCTTTCGCCTATTATCACCTCCCGATTCAAACCCATCAGCCTGGTGTGAACTAATTCAGCAGTTTATTAGCCAATGCTATGGCCACAATATTGAAGATTGGACTACTCTCTTGCCGTTTTCAAGATTTGTAATATTGGTTTCTGCCCAACATTTCCAATTAACTGTACATTATTTTTTTTATAAAGTGCCCATACTGCATTAATGGTTAATTAAAATGCTATTTAAACCATTTCTTGAGCTTTTTCGTGTTTAGATTTTTATAAAGTTTTAGCACAAAAATCCATAATTGATATATGTCACGATTATTTTGGATCCATACATTTAATCTTGCCTGGAATTTATAACCAAATTTTCATTTATCGCAGAATTTTCATTTATGCATTATGCCTAAAACACAACCGACAGAAGCTACCAAAGCGAATGTCTTTTGTTATTGGGGGTATGTCCTTTAATGTCAGGTTTTTTGAAACCCATAATTCAATTATTCCAAATGTATTGGACATTAGATTAAAATAATGGCAATAATTTTATTGAACATTTATATTAAAACTAAAAAATATACCATAAATTTAAAAAAAAATTAAACTATGTCAGATGCCACTAAAACTATAAGTAAAACAACCGCCTACATCATTATAATGATCGGGATACTAGCCTTAGCTTTTTCGGCTATTATGGTCAAGGAGTCCAATTTCGAACCGGTTACAAATGCATTTCTTCGTTGCTTAATAGGGTTTGTTGTCTTGATTCCTTTTGCATATAGGGAAAAGAAAAAACATGGAAAATTGAACAGGAATGGCTTGCTATTAGCTATTGGAGCAGGTATTTTTCTCGGGATTGATATGACGGCTTGGAATTATGCTATTTTTTATGTCGGTGCCGGAATATCCTCGGTATTATTGAACTTACAAATTATTGTTTTGCCACTTCTGGCCTTGACATTTGATAAGTTCAAACCGGCAAAGAGCTTTTGGGTACTCGTTCCTATAATGATATTCGGGATCATTTTAACAGGGGGAATCCTTGATGGAGATCCTATAGAAGGGCCTACCACTATATATGGTCGTCCTATAGCGGTTGTTGGTACGTTGTTGGGCATTCTGTCCGGACTCTGTTATGGGGTATATCTTTATATGAGCAGAAAGTCGGGTACAATAAACCCTAGACGTTATGTACAGCCTTTAATGTGGGTGTTTTTAGCGCAACTTATCCCACAAGCATTTACTATGTTTTTCATCTCCGACCTTGGATTTGACTTGACCCATGGTACATTGATCGACGGCAAACTCCCTATGAACCCTGAAACCACTTTTGGCGATCCCATTACGATGAATAACTGGCTTTGGATGATTGCTTTGGCCGTTATAGGCCACGCCTTGGCATGGGTGTTTGTTCAGATTGGTTCTGTAAATTTAGACCCTACCATTGTAGCCGGGTTATTGCTTTTAAGCCCAATCACCACCGTTCTGGTAGCGCCATATACTAGTGGCGAGACCATTTCTATCCTACAAGCCATAGGTATTGTTATTGTTTTGGCGGCCGTCGCTTATCAAAACGGTCTGCATAAAGCACTTTTCAACCGATTGCGTGGAAAAAAAGCGGTGGCCAAAAGTAAAGGGTAAATGCAACAATTGGATTGCTGTTGCTTTTAAATTGTCCTTTTTTTAAATCTTTTAATTAAATTATTCGATTTTTCTATGCCCCTTTGATATAAATTAAGAAGTAAAACATATTAAGTACTAAGTAATTTTTAATATATTTAATAAAATTATGCAATAATGGGAACGGGCATGGTAAATGCTTTTCCGCTAAAGCGGCCGTTTGATAGCCAACAGTATGTGACCATTAAAAATCAATAAAAATATACACATGAAATTAACCTCAAGAGAAACAGAAAAACTCATGCTTTTTTTAGCTGGTGAACTTGCTGAAAAACGAAAAGCAAGAGGCTTAAAATTAAATTATCCAGAATCCATAGCATTAATAAGTGCTAGATTGCATGAATTGGCAAGAGATGGCAAAAGGGTGGCAGAACTAATGCAACTGGGAGCTACTTTTCTTACTCGGGAAGACGTTATGGAAGGTGTTCCGGAAATGATCAAAGATGTACAAATTGAAGCCACTTTTCCCGATGGAACAAAGTTGGTGACCGTTGCCAACCCCATTCGTTAATAAAACACAAAAACTATGATACCAGGAGAGTATATTTTAAAAGAAGAAAAGATAGTTTGTAATGCCGATCAGGAAAGCATTACCATAAAAGTGACCAACACTGGCGACCGTCCTGTACAGGTGGGGTCCCATTATCATTTTTTTGAAGTCAATAAAATGATTTCTTTCGATCGGCAAAAAGCATTTGGAAAACGCATGGATATTTTGGCGGGAACCGCAATGCGTTTTGAGCCAGGCGAATCTACCGAAGTACACCTGATAAACTTTGGTGGAAGTAGAATGTTATATGGTTGTAGCGACCTAACTCAAGGAGATACGACCTCAAAAGAAAGTCTGGAGAAAGCGATGAAGAAAATGGAATCTAAAAATTTTAAAAACAAGAAATCATGAGTTTTGAAGTAAATAGAATAAAATACGCGAATATTTACGGACCTACGGTAGGCGATAAAGTTCGTTTAGGTGATACTGAACTCTTTATTCAAATTGAAAAAGACTTTAATAGTGACCATTATGGCGAGGAAAGCACTTTTGGTGGAGGAAAGACTGTAAGAGACGGGATGTCTCAATCGTCAACCAAAACAAGAGACGAAGGCGTTCTGGATTTTGTTATTTTAAACGTAATCGTGATCGATCACTGGGGCATAGTAAAAGGAGATGTCGGTATTAAAGACGGAAAAATCGTAGGCGTTGGTAAAGCCGGGAATCCTGACACCATGGACGGTGTTACGGAAAATATGATTATAGGCGCATCCACGGAAGTTCATTCCGGTGCTGGGCATATACTAACAGCCGGAGGAGTGGATACACACATCCACTATATAAGTCCACAACAAATAGAACATGCCTTATATAGTGGTTTAACAACTATGATAGGTGGGGGAACTGGTCCTGCGGATGGTACAAATGCCACCACAGTTACGCCTGGTTCTTGGTTTTTAGAGAAAATGATACAGTCTGCTGACCACTTCCCAATGAATTTCGGATTTTTTGGAAAAGGAAACTGTAGCACATTGGAACCTTTGAGAGAGCAGATTGAGGCAGGTGCACTTGGTCTTAAGCTTCATGAAGATTGGGGGTCTACTCCGTCAACGATAGACAGAGCACTTACCGTTGCCGATGAATACGACATTCAAATTGCAATACATACGGATACCTTGAATGAAGGAGGGTTTTTGGAGGACACGATTAATGCCATAGACGGAAGAACAATTCACTCCTTTCATACCGAAGGCGCTGGAGGTGGACATGCGCCAGATATTATGAAAATAGCATCTTTCCCAAATGTGTTACCAAGTTCTACCAACCCAACGAGGCCTTTCACAGTAAATACAACTGATGAGCATTTAGACATGTTAATGGTTTGTCATCACTTAAGTAAGTCTATCCCAGAGGATGTGGCTTTCGCAGATTCCAGAATTAGGAAAGAAACGATGGCCGCAGAAGATATCCTGCACGATTTAGGCATTTTTAGTATGATGAGCTCAGATTCCCAAGCAATGGGAAGAATTGGCGAAGTTGTTACGAGAACATGGCAAACTGCCCATAAGAATAAGTTGCAACGTGGCTTTTTAGAAGAAGATAAAGAAATTGAAGCAGACAACTTTAGAGCAAAAAGATATGTAGCCAAATACACTATTAACCCTGCACTATCTCATGGTATTGCTCAATACGTAGGTTCTGTAGAGCCTGGTAAAATGGCGGATTTAGTATTGTGGAAACCAGCATTTTTTGGCGCCAAACCAGAAATGATAATTAAAGGAGGTATGATTGCTGCAAGCAAAATGGGAGACCCTAACGCTGCTATTCCTACGCCACAACCGGTTATAATGCGAAATATGTTTGGAGCCTTTGGAGGAGCTGTTCACAAAACATCTGTGACGTTTGTTTCCCAAGCAGGAATTGACAACAATATCGCAGAAAAATACGGTGTTAAAAAGGAACTGTTAGCTGTTAAAGGTTGTAGAACCGTTGGTAAAAAAGACATGATCCATAACGAAGCTTCACCAAATATTGAGGTAAATCCTGAAAATTATGAAGTAACAATTGATGGAAAAGTCATTACTTGTGAGCCTCTTGAGGTAGTTCCTTTAGCGCAACTATACTTCTTATTTTAATAGTTTTTATTGTTAAAATAAATCTATGATCTGTAAAGAAGTAATTGGTAATGTAGAAACATATCCCATTGGCAACAAGACCAAAGATGTACTGAACTTACAATGGTTTGAGGCTACAAAGCGCATTATGCGCAAGCGGTCCGAAGCTAATCAAGAGGTCATTATCAAATTCTTAAAAGAAGGAACCAGGCTTAAAGAAGGTGATATCGTTTATGAAGATGATGACAAAGTTGTAGTCATAAATATTTTGCCTTGTGATGCCATTCAAGTAACTCCAAGATCTATTTACGAAATGGGGACGGTTTGTTATGAAATAGGAAATAAGCACTTGCCGCTTTTTATTCAAGGTGACCACGTACTTATTCCTTACGAAAAACCGCTGGAACGTCTCCTTTTAGCCACGGGGTATGATGTTACAAAAACCCATTGCAAACTGCTCAATATGCTAAAAGCCAACGTAGAACCTCATCAACACGGGAAATCCGGAAGCTCACTCTTTTCAAAAATTCTTGAATTAACCACTAAAGAGTAGATTAAATACTAAATACTGCTGTCTGAAAAATTATTTTTTGGGCAGCAGATTATTTATAAGAAGAAATTAAATGAATAAGAACACAACCAAAACTATGGGATTGGGATCGCTTATTAAAATACTCCATATTACGGACCCTACGCTACCCATTGGCGGGTTTTCACACTCAAACGGATTGGAAACCTACGTTCAACAAAATTTAGTAAAGAACGCTTCCACTACCCAAGAATTCGTTGAAAGTATGTTGAAAAACAACTTTAAGTACAATGATGCTTTAGCGGTAAGATTGGCTTATGAATTCGCAGATGAAAAAGACTTGGTTGAAATCCTAAAATTGGACAATGAATGTCAAGCTTTAAAAGCACCACGAGAAGTGCGGGAGGCAAGTCAAAAATTAGGAACTCGACTGATAAAAATATACGCCGCATTATTGAATGACCCTTTTCTAAATCAAATTAATGATCACATTGAAAACAAGCAGATGCAAGGTCATTATTCAGTGATTTATGGGATAGTAACTTCAATTTTAAAAATAGACAAGGAGAAGGCTGTATGTGCATTTCTTTACAATGCTGCCGTAGGTATGGTAACTAACGCTGTAAAGCTTGTGCCACTCGGCCAAACTGATGGGCAGCATATAATTTATAGCGTACAGGAACTTATCGAAAACATTACCATAGAAATTTTGGAGTTAAACCGAGACATGCTTGGAGTTTGTAATACAGCTTTAGACATAAAGTGCATGCAGCACGAGCATCTCTATTCAAGATTATATATGTCCTAAAAAACCAACAATAAAGATACAAATGGAAGAAAGAAAATATATAAAAATTGGAGTTGCAGGACCAGTAGGGACTGGAAAAACAGCTCTGATAGAAAAAATAACACGAAAGATTGCAAAAGATTATAGCATTGGCGTTGTAACCAATGATATTTACACAAAAGAGGATGCTAAATATCTTGAAAACAATTCATCCCTAGATGCCAATAGAATAATTGGTGTTGAAACGGGTGGGTGTCCGCATACAGCTATTCGAGAAGATGCAAGTATGAATCTTGAGGCGGTTGATGAAATCGTAAACAGACATCCGGAGATAGAAATCATTTTTATCGAGAGTGGAGGTGATAATTTATCGGCAACCTTCAGTCCTGACCTTGCCGACGTAACAATTTTTGTAATTTCCGTTGCCGCAGGATCTGATATACCTCGAAAAGGAGGTCCTGGGATTACGCGTTCGGATTTATTGGTGATCAACAAAAAGGATTTGGCTCCTTATGTCAAGGCCGATTTGAAGCTGATGGAGGACGACGCCCGCAGAATGCGAAACGGACAACCTTTTGTCTTTACAAATCTTATGACTGATGAAGGATTGGACAGTGTGATCCAATGGATAAAGCGTTACGCTTTGGTAGAGGAGCAAACTGAAGAACCCCAATTACTTAGATAATGGAGAAATACAGTCTTAAAACTGGACTAAGAGAACAAACGATACTGAAAGACGTATATTTTACGCCGCCGTTTAACTTGGTTGAAGTTAGAGAAAACAAAAAAAATCCATTGTTAGAGATGATGGTGATGTCATCATCACCTGGCATCCTAAACGATGACTTTTACGATATCAATATTGAAGTTGTTGCTGGGTCATCCTTGAATTTGCAGACTCAATCGTATCAACGCATCTATGTTTCTGAAAAAGGCACCAACCAACATATGAATATTTCAGTGGGAGAGGATGCTTATTTCAGCCATGTCCCCCACCCTGTGGTACCTCATAAGGGGGCACGTTTTACAGCCAAGAGCAAGATTCAAATCAAAAACAGCAGTACGCTATTATGGGGTGAAATATTGACTTGTGGCCGTAAATATATGGCGGAAGAGGAGTTGTTTCAGTTTAAAAAGCATCACGCTATTACAGAAATATACCAAGAGGAGGTTTTGATTTTTAAGGACAATCTCTATATCGTTCCAGATGAAATAAATCTTAAGGAATTAGGCCAATACGAAGAGTATACCCATCAAGGAAGTTTATTCTTTATAACTCCTGAAGCCGATGTTACAGAGCGAATGGAGAATATTTCCAACAGACTTGCCAAAGAAGAAGGTATAATTCACGGAATATCTAAGTTGTTGGACAATGCCTATGTGCTCAGAATTCTGGGAAATGAGGGTGAGCAGCTTTATAAGCTATTCACTCAAATTCGTGTGGAGGAAGACTATTTAATTAACCAGAGAGTAAGTGTAAATTGATCAAATGGAGACAGAGTTAAGTATTTTATTGGTTACAGCGGTTTCAGTAAGTGTATTGCACACCGTTTCAGGTCCCGATCACTACATTCCCTTTATTGCCATAGGGAAAACTAAGGGATGGAAGCTACCAAAAATTGTGATGTGGACCGCCATTTGTGGATCTGCGCATGTTATGGCTTCTGTATTATTAGCCTTAGGTGGAGCCGCTATAGGGTTTTCCTTGGGTAAAATTGAGGGTTTAAATGAAGTAAGAGGTGGTTTGGCCAGTTGGGCGATTTTCGTCTTCGGAATTCTGTATTTACTATATGGCCTTTATGGGGTGTATAAAGAGAAAAGACACAAACACTTTGATGTTTATGACGATGGGTCAGTATATGTTTTTGAGCACGATCACAAACAAATGACCTATCCGTCCAATCGAAAAAAAGTGACGCCTTGGGTTCTTTTCTTGATCTTTTTGCTAGGACCTTGTGAAGTCTTATTTCCTTTGCTGACCTATCCCGCAGTAGAACAATCTACTTCCAATATGCTCATTTTAATTGGAGTCTTTCTTACAACAACTGTTTCTACCATGATTCTTGTGGTTTCATTAATGTATTTTGGCTTCAATTTTATAAAAACCGAATGGTTGGAAAAATACGTTACACCAATCTCAGGACTATCCATTGCCATATGTGGTATAGGAATGGTTTTTCTAGGATGGTAAATTTCAGTTTTAAAGGGTAAGATCTTACTCAATTTCAAAAATAATCTTAACAAATGCACTTTAAAAATCATTCCCAAATTGGTAAGTGATTCGGATAATAGCATAGACACTTCAAAAATCACAATAAAAATGCGCACCTATTTTATTCTCTTTACTTTACTAATAACTAAAGTAATAACGGCCCAAAATATAACGGGAGTAGTGACCGACGAAAATCAGCACCCTCTTGAAGACGTGTACGTTTACAATAATAACAGTGCCGCTCATGCCCATACAAAGGCAAACGGAACGTTTATTTTAGAAAAGACCAAGGCAGGAGATTCCTTAGAAGTGGGGATTTTAGGCTTTCATAAAAAAGTGATTATACTCACTCAAGCACAGGTTGACAGTGGAGTAAATATACAATTGGAAAGTAAAACACTTCAATTGGATGAGATAGTTATAAGCAGAGAATTAAATGCAATGCACCAAATAGCACTACTGGATTTGCAGACCAATCCAGTAAATTCCTCGCAAGAAATCTTAAGGAAAATCCCAGGATTAGTTATTGGGCAACATGCGGGTGGTGGGAAAGCAGAACAGATGTTTTTAAGAGGTTTTGACCTAGATCACGGGACGGATATAAACCTTTCCGTAGATGGGATGCCGGTAAACATGGTTTCTCATGCCCATGGGCAGGGATATAGCGATCTTCACTTTGTGATTCCGGAAACAATAGAATTAATAGATTTTGGCAAAGGGCCTTATTATGCCGATCGCGGTGATTTTGCCACAGCAGGTTATGCGGCATTCAAAACCAAAGATAGATTGGAAAATAGTTTATTAAATATAGAAGTGGGCCAGTTCAATTCGCTAAGAACTTTGGGCATGTTTAACCTGCATAGGAGCAACGACCAAAATGCTTATGTGGCTTTTGAATATATTGCCACCGATGGCCCCTTTGAATCGCCACAAAACTTTAATAGAATCAACGTGATGGCCAAATATTCTACCTTTTTAAAAGGAAGCGATAGACTAGCTATTACCGCATCCCACCTCGATAGCAGATGGGATGCCTCCGGTCAAATTCCGATGCGGGAAGTGCTCAATGGCCATATTTCCAGGTTTGGTTCAATTGACGATACCGAAGGCGGTACTACTTCAAGGACCAATTTAAATGTAGAATACAACAGTTTGATTGATGACAACACCAGCTTTAAATCGAATGTTTTTTATAGCCGGTACGGATTTGAACTCTATTCCAATTTTACATTCTTTTTAGAAGACCCTATCAACGGAGACCAAATAAAACAAAAGGAAGACAGAGATATTTATGGCTTTAATGCTTCGATAAAGAACAACTTCCAATGGAATTCCATTGAAACCACATTGACTTCGGGCATAGGCTTGAGGCATGATATTATTGATGATATTGAGTTGTCCCACACCTTAAACCGAAAAACAACGCTGGACTACATACAATTGGGCGACATAAACCAATCCAATCTATTTGCCTTTGTAAATGTCGATTTTGAGTTGGGGAATTTCACCATTGCGCCTGCATTGCGTTTGGATTATTTCAAATTTATGTATGAAGATAAATTGGCAGACACCTATTCATTGGAAGCAGAACAGAAGGCAATTGTGAGCCCCAAATTGAATTTCTTATACAACCCCTCCCAAAACATTCAATGGTTCTTAAAGAGCGGAATTGGGTTTCATTCAAATGATACCCGTGTAGTGGTAAAGAAAGAAGGCGAGAAAATACTACCCAGAGCTTACGGAGCCGATTTTGGATTTATCTATAAGCCTGTGCCAAAATTAATGGTGAATTCTGCATTGTGGTATTTGTTTTCGGAACAAGAATTTGTCTATGTGGGTGATGCGGGAATCGTGGAACCAAGTGGAAAATCTCAGCGTTTCGGTATAGATCTAGGTTTGCGCTATCAATTAAACGATTGGTTGTATGCCGATGTGGATGCAACCTATAACCACGCACGTGCTATTGATGAAGTGAAAGGGGAAGACTATATTCCATTGGCACCGGATTTTACACTGGCCGGCGGATTTTCATTAAATGATTATAAAAGATTTTCGGGAGGACTGAGATATCGTTTTATAAACGATAGACCTGCAAATGAGGATAATTCCATTGTTGCGGAAGGTTATTTTGTAGCCGATTTCAATGTAAATTATAAAATCAAAAGAATTACATTGGGAATAACCATTCAAAATTTGTTTGATACCCAATGGAACGAAACCCAATTTGCTACCGAAACACGATTATTTAATGAAGTGAATCCTGTAGATGAAATTCACTTTACACCGGGCACACCCTTTAATCTAAGAGCAGGGGTTAGTTACACTTTTTAAGAAAATCAAAATGGGTATTGTCCAGGAAAAGGACAAGATGCTTCGATAGGTTCAACACCCGTCCTTTTGCAAAACCAAGGCCCATTGTTTTAAGCGAATATGCCGATCAAAAACTCGATTTATTAAAAGTGATAAAAATGGTCTTAATCCACGATATAGTTGAAATAGATGCCGGTAATACCTTTATTTACGACCAGAATAAGGATCATGACAATACGGAAGAAGAACTAAAAGCTACTGTAAGGATTTTTGGAATGCTTCCTAAAAAGCAAACTTCGGAATTTATACAATTATGGACCGAATTTGAGGATGGGATATCTAATGAGGCCCAATTTGCCAAGTCATTGGACAGACTTGAACCTTTGTTGCAAAATGCCCTGGCGCGGGCGTTCCGCCTGTGTCCCCCACGACCGTGAGCAAGCAACCGGCACGAGCGGGACGCTCGCGCTAGCGGGGAGAAAGGCTGGCGCGGGCGTCCCGCCCCACAACCGTGAGTATCCCATCAGGAACGGCACGAGCGGGACGCTCGCGCTAGCGGGGAGAAAGGCTGGCGCGGACGACCGCCCCACAACCGTGAGTATCCCATCAGGAACGGCACGAG
>JBARWQ010000068.1:0-96374 GCA_049646885.1 Aequorivita sp.
AAAGGAACAGCCACCTCCCAATAAATATATACAGGGGGTTCTTTTTTGAAAATCAACTAAAATATTGGGGTAAACCAGTAAAATGGTTAGATTTAATGTGTCTTAAATTTATTTAGGACAGGATTGATTTGAAATTATTAATAATCACCATTCGACTTTACCTATTAAAAACATTATACTTTACTTTTTTATTTAAGGCAGCATTATATTTGACACTTTAAAATCAATCTGTTTCGTTTTTATCTAGAAAATCTATCTCTGTTTGCCAAACTCAATAAAAATTCTGGTGTCTAAATTTTAATAAATGAAAAATAATTATGACTGAAGCTCAAAAGGAAAGAGAAGCACAAAGAAGTGAAAGTGAAGCCCGTGACATTATTCATGACTTAGAAAAATTAAATTCTTTTCCTGAAAATAAGAAAAGCCGATGGGTATGGGAATTACTTCAGAATGCGAAAGATGTTGCAAAGGATGATGGTGTGGATGTCATTTTCAAGTTAGAAAATGATATTGTGACTGTTAGTCATAATGGTTTGCCATTTGAAACGAAGCATCTTCTTGCTTTACTTTATAAAACATCTACAAAATCATTGGGAGGTGAAGATGGAAGTACAGGTAAGTATGGAACTGGATTTGTTACAACACACATACTTAGTAAAAAGGTTACAATACATGGAGTTCATAAAAATGAAAAAGGTAAAAGGGAGTTTAATATTGAAATAGACCGAGCATCTGCGATGCTTGAAGAGACACAAGCATTATTAGAAATGCAAAAAAAACTTATTGAAACCTTCAATAAAATCGATGTGATTAGCTCTTCTTCTCCATCAGAAGGTGATGTTAATAATATCAATTCGTTTACTTATGTCACAACACCAAATTCGAGGATATATGCGCAACAAGGTTTAATTGAGCTCGATAAAAATATTGCATTTACACTATTAGCAAATAGAAAAGAAAAAAAGAAAATAAATTCTGTTACAATTATAAATAATGGAGATTTTAAAAAACATATGGTTAACCCAACAACTAGTAATATAGAGGGATTAAACTATATTCAAACTCGAGACAACTTTGGGATTTTATATAAAGAAACTGATAATATTCTTTTTGGGTTACCAGTTTTAGAAAGAGAAAATAAATACGAAATCTTATCTATTGAAGGTAAATCAGTACTTTACAAGGAGTTTCCACTTATTGGTACAGAAAACTTTAATCTTCCTGTGTTTATTCAGCACAAGCACTTTAAACCTACCGAAGAAAGGGATGGAGTTCGCACTAAGAAAGAATCGGAGGATTACTTAGATTCCACAGCTGATAATAATAGGGCCTGTTTTAAAGATTTTATTATAGAATACACCTCTTTTTTGAAGTCATTAATTGATGCTAAAAGTTTTGGGCTACATCACATTGCTTTGTCTGGCTTATCTGAGGACTGTAGTAAATACCATAATTTGTTATGGTACACTAATAATATTCAAATTCCAATCCGTAATCTATTATGTCAAGAACCCATTTTAAAGAACGTAACGGGTGAATTCATTAAAATTGAAATGGCGAATTTTCCAACTATAGACTTAATTGATGATACAGAATTATATAGTGTTTTTTCTGTTTTAATACCTAGTAACACTAGTGTCCCATTAAAATCGGGACGTTTTAAAAATTAAATAAATTTGGTCCATCAAGGCTAGCTCGTTCTTTGTCATTTTGAAATTTAGTTTTGCTAAAAAGGTCTCTAAGATTCGTTTTATCAGTTAAAGAAATACCTAGTATCTGTAGCACTTCATACGTGCTTCTGCCCAGTTTCATATCGTGCTGAACAATTGCCACGAGGCAATAGGTACATATAGCGGCATAGATTTGAATCCGGACAGCATTTTCGGTAGTACCCCAGAATTTTTTGATCTTAAGGTGTTGTTTTAGCCATTTAAAAAAGAGCTCTACCTGCCATCGGTTTTTATAAAGTTCGGCAACCTGTAGAGCTGAAATGTGAATGGCATTGGTCAAAAAGATAAATTCACGTTGTTGCTCCTCATCCCAGTATCTGACCAAGCGAAGTGACTCGGGATAGTACCTTTTTGGATAAAATCCCTTCAATTCGATCGTTTGGTCTGAAAGCACGTTCTTGGGCAATCTGCGTTTCCATTTGATGGATCTGTACTGAAGATTTTTCTTTGCTCTGATCACAAAGTAAGCCCCTATTTGATGGATCTTATACAGCATCTTAAAGTTATTGTAAGCTCGATCAAATATGTAGTAAGAGTCTGGTTCATAAGGGATCTCCTTCATCGCTTTTGAATCGTGCATAGAAGCTTCAGTGATATGAAAGAATGTAGGAATCTGTGTTTCCACATCATACAATGTGTGGATTTTGATGCCACTTTTAGTCTTACGGAACTTTGCCCACCAAAACACGGAAAGGCATAGGTCGACTGTTGTCGCATCGAAAGCATAAACGTTACCGCCGAGATTGAAGATATTGACAGCTTTCTTCTCTCTTGCTTGGTTGACCAAGTAGTAGGCATATTCTTCAAAGATATGATAGTCCCTGTCCTGATTTGCTCTTGCCAAAGATGATCTTGAGACATTCTTCCCCATTCCTAAATGGTAGCATTTGGAGTAATGGGCATCTAAGGCGACAACCAGGCTCCTTAAACTTTCGCGGTTGGAGAGCTGACCGAACATTAAAACAAGCAGCTGATTCCAGCAGCTAAAATGCTTGACGTATTTGTCTCCTTTATACTTGGATACAATTCGATTGAACTTACTCCGGTTGAGAAACGAGACCAATTGAGCGAAAACATATTTATCTTGGAACATAGGTTGGCAGATTCATCTGGCAACAAAGCTATGTTTTCAAGTCTGTTCGGCTGACAAACCGCTATAACTAGCTAAATTTCAAATATTTCAAAGAACAATTTTAAGTTTAAATGGGACAGTAATGACCTAGTAAAACTCCCCATAAAGAATGTTTAAGAGAATGGAACAAATATATACATCAAGAATTAGAATTGTGGCCGAATGATATTACCATTAATCTTGAAGAATTATTGAAACAATTGCCTTCTATTATTGATTTAAACGATAATGACTCATATTTAAGTTTACGAAAGGTTTATCAATATTTACTTTTAAAAGGGTTAACATTAGGGGATAAGATTCCAATTTACGCAAATGAAGAAAAAACCTTTAAAATACGCGATGAAGTTTCAGTATATCCAGATATAGGTGAGGAGATAAAAACTGTTTCTAAACAATTAGGAAGAAATCTTGATGAAGAGTTTTTAAATAAAGAACTAGGAGAAATAGAAGGTGTAAAGACTTTTGATGTTGAAGAATTTTATAAAAGATTGAATAGTGAATTTATAAGTCCATTGCAACCTGAAAAAGCAACTGAAAACCAAGTTTCAGCTATTTTATGGATTAATAGCTTATTCAAATCAGCTAAAGCTTTGAAAAGAGAAAACTGGTTGTCTATAATCAAGGAATTATTACCTGAAAAGACTAATGATAAATCAATAATTTCAGTTGATTATGAATATTATTATCAAGCTGCTGAATTATGGACTGCTAAATATATTTGCTGGTTGATTCAGAAGGAAGTTACTGTCATTCAATTCTCAAATAACTATTTTCAAGGTAATTTAGAAATTACTTATCAGTGGTTAAATAAATTTTTAAATTATATTTTTCAATCAAGAGAGGATATTAAAAATTTCGTAACTAATCAGTTATTGTTTTTGGACCTCTAATTTAGCAATTAGGTTCAGGGCATCCAAGACATTTAGGCCGTTTTTGATTGTCGTGTCAATCACAGAACGTATCTGTGCGAAGTTTTGTGCGGTTTGATCGATTTTGAACTGCCCCGATATCTTTTGTTTTACCTTAATGTTTCTTACGGCGCGTTCTGAGCCGTTGTTGTCCGGTGGCACGTTCTCTATGAAAAGAAAGGTGAAAAGATTTTGCCGCTCCCTGCCCATACTTTTGTAGAAAGCATAGAGTTCCTTTTGGTTTTTCTCCGGCGGATATTTGAGCATTTGTTCCATTTTCTGAATAATCCCTGTGCGCTCCGCGCCATATGTTTTTGTTCCGCGTTCTTTTTTGCCCAGTTCCAATGCGCCGGACAAAAGTTTTGAAAACTTCTTGCCCCACAGTGCATCATTGTATTTTTCATTGAGGTAGTTCAAACGGCGCTGCAAGTGTGCAATACAAAGTTGGTGGTGGCCAGCTGTCGTGGCCGCTTGGGCCCGCCACCCGTCACGCACTATTACGCTATTGGGCAGTCCTTTGGGGAATTCTTTCTCAACGGTTGCAATAGCTCGGTTCTGCGAGTGGGCGATGTAGGTCAGCTTTTCATTCTGCCAAGTCCAGAACCAGTGCTTTGATCCACCTACTCTTGCGCCAGTTTCATCTACGCCTACGACCTTGCTGTTGAAAATCCGTTCTTTTATCTGCCGGTAGATAGGGTCTGTTTTTCTGGAAAAGCGCTCAAGAATATAATGGATCCCGCCTTCACTTATATTGAGGGCAAAGACATCATTGAACATTTCCCTCATTCTTGCATAAGGTAAATAATGCCTTGTGTGAAGATAACTGATGAGGCTTTCTGTTCCAGGGCCATAGCTTATGGGAGAAGATACTCCAACTGGAAAGTCTGCTCGATTCTTACAGCCACATCCACAGGTCCTGACATAGGAGCGGTATTCCGTAAAAACAGCTTTCGGCACAGGAATATCCACAGTTTGACGTGCTTTTAAGTCGCCCAAAACAATGCCTTCAAGTGAACTGCCGCAATTATTACAGAATTCTGGGATCAGATCTATTACATGGTCAGGGTTTTTGGCCATCTCCAAGGTTTTCCCCTTTCGCCCCAATTGCCCCCCGGGCTTTTTCCCAGAGGGTCTGCGTAAACTTTGATTGGGCCTTGGGCGGTTTTCGTCCTTACTTGGCGGTATAGAACTATTGCGGCTGTTCTTTGGGTTCTCGAAAGTGGAAAGCCGGTCTTTCAAAGAAGTGATTTCTTTTCTCAGCCGTTTGTTTTCCTTTCCGAGTTGCAGATTTTCCTTTTTCAGCGAGGTGTTTTCATCCCCCAGTTTTGAAACCCTTTGTTCCAAACCATCCAAACGCATCAAAAGTGTTCCGATATTCATACGGTAAAAATAACCCGTAAATGACTGGGACACAAAGAAAGAGCATGACTATATGGCAAAAATCAAAAACTGCCGCATGACAATTTGGCCTTGTACGTTTTTGACTATATTTGAGACTGATTAGTTACTAACTTTGTAGTTTTATAAAGTTAGGAAAGATCCTGTTTTAATTACAACTAACATACCTCCCACGAAAAACACTCCAGATATTCGGCAATATTTCTGATTACCGCCAAATCTTTGGAATACCTTATCCTATATTAAATAAGCTGCAAGTCTTTACCAATTCGATTAATTATATTCTCTGGTATTTCCAATTCAGCTGCAATCTCCATCCATCTAGAATTAAGTGCTTGCACTTCTTCAATGATTCCTTTAGGATTCTTTATGGCATATTCTTCCGAAATGGTTAGGATGTCTTTAATAGTAATCTTCGTACGCTTTCTATTAACTGATAGCGCCCTAGAGGTAGATTTAAAAGTGATCAGAGGATTAAGTGCATAGGTTAAATCGTATGCAGGGCCCAAATTCCAGCTATCGTTTTCCTTGTTGTAAATAAAACTATGGTTCTTTAAATGGTCGTCAACGTTTTTGAAGACAATATTAAATACCATTCTTTTAAATAATTGCTGTAAATCTTTGTGAGGAACTTCCAAGCCTAGAGCAACCTTAAATACATTTTCGTATGACGAGGTTTCAGGATTACTTTTGAAATCCCAACCCGTTAATCCAGTAACGGTTAAAACATGTTGCTTTTCACCGTTTTGTCTGTCGTATCTAAGTGTAGCGAAATGCTTGTTTTCAATAAGCTTGGAAGGCATCATATCGATACCTACTTCCCGTGCCAAGAGGTAATAAGCGTATTCTACCTTTTCTTTATTGTAACCCTCACTATCATCGAGATGGAGTTTTACTAAATAATGGTTATAGTCTGCGTTAATCTCCCTATCGCCAGCTATTATTTTACCTGTTTGTTTGTGCTCCGAAATTAAAATTTTAGGTCTTGCACCGCCAGCAGAAGAACCTATTCTAAAAACATTTAAAAGTGACAATTCATTTAAATCTTGCCCAGTGGTGTCTTCTTTTAGTTTTAGAACTTTTTCCAAAATTTCGATCACTTCATCAATATTGATTTCAGAGGATTCGGGTAGTTCCTTTATAGGTTTATATTCCAGAGCTCCCATACCACGATTGGAAACGTAGGTCAACTGCTCTAAAGGCGTTATTTTTTGAATCCCTCTAACGGTCAACCATTCCTGAAAAATGATATTCCCAAAAGTATCTGGAAGGGAATCGGCAATCATAGGTGGCAAACCTTGAAAAGTATCCGATCGATATTCTGTAAATATCTGGACTTGTTTTATACGTTTAAAGATAAACGGAAATAGTTTAGAATATTTACCCGACTCTAAATACTCGGGATTGTATTGGAAGAATGATTTTCCTTGGTCATGATCATATCCTAATTTGCCTATTTCTAAACCAAATACAACGACATCTATGATTTTATCCCTAGGCATTTCTAATATAATGAGAAATCATTTTGGCTGTCAATTGCTCTGTCAATTGCTTTTGAAATGAATTGTAATATTCCAAAATGATTTGCTATTTTTAATATATTATCCAAATTAGCATTTTTACCATTTTCAATATTTTGAATCGTAGTACGAGAAATATCCAATAAATCTGCTAATTCTTCTTGAGATAAATCATGCGATTTGCGCTGTTGTTTAAAAACCTCCCCAATTTTGACTTTCACGTCTTTTATTGTGATAATTTCTAACATAAATTGTTTATTAAAACAATCAAATATAGTTTTTATTTCTTTAAAAGCTCATTATAATGGTCAAAAATTTATATAAATGGATAGTTTATAGGCAGAGTCAAAAGCTGTGAAACAATACAAGCT
This sequence comes from Aequorivita sp., assembly GCA_049646885.1. Taxonomy (GTDB): domain Bacteria; phylum Bacteroidota; class Bacteroidia; order Flavobacteriales; family Flavobacteriaceae; genus Aequorivita. Next base: position 7,063 of record JBARWQ010000068.1, read on the forward strand.
CCCATATCTGCCGAGCAAATACTACAAATTCCTGTTTGGGTATTTTAATAGTATAAAGTGATTTTTACGAAGGCCATACCCTTATAGAGCCTACCGCCCTTTTGGCTTTTTAAAACATACACTTAGAACATTGCCAATATCAAAAAAAGGTCCTGAAAACAAGACCTTTTTAGCTAGTGACCGCGGCAGGATTCAAACCTGCAACCCTCAGAGCCGAAATCTGATGCGCTATTCAGTTGCGCCACGCGGCCATTATTATCTACTTATCAATATTACCCTAAGACAGTTTCGATTTCACAATCGTGGAAATGGTTTTGCCATCTGCTCTTCCTGCAAGTTTTGCACTTACCAAGCCCATTACCTTCCCCATATCCGCCATGGATGAAGCACCGGTTTCAGACATCACCTTATCGACTACAGCGGCTACCTCCGCTTCGCTCATTTGTTGTGGCAGGAATTTTTCGATAACCTCCGCCTGCAACAATTCAGGTTCTGCCAAGTCTGCACGACCTTGCTCGGTATAAATCGCAGCACTGTCCTTGCGCTGTTTTACCTGTCTTTGCAGTATTTTTATTTCCTCAGCCTCGGTCAAATCTTTCTTGGCCCCAGTTTCGGTTTGTGCCAACAACAACTCAGCTCTTATAGAACGCAAAGCTTCTAAGGTTTGGGTATCCTTTGCTCGCATCGCCACTTTCATGGCTTCGGATACTTTCTCATTTAAGCTCATTCTTCTTCTTTTTTTATAGAGTGCGAAGATACTCAATTATGACGAAATGGAAAATAGGAACTCATTTAAATCAATTCAAAAATAAAAAAAGCCCGAAATCAACTTTGAAATTCGGGCCCTGCTTTAAGTGAAAAAGTATCACTTAATCCACGTTGTCGTGGAGAAACGAATTGTTTTTTCGAAGTTCTACCTCTTCATCCTCGGTATTTACAGAGGTGCGAGAAATCTGCGAGTCATTTTTAGTTTCATTTAAATCAATGCCCATACGCTTATAAGCCGGTTCTTTTTCAATCTCATCAATACGTGAAGGACTGTTTTTGAATTTATAATTAAACTCCTTCATCTTCCTTTTTCTTTCCTCAGTACGATCGCTTAGTGTTTTTGAGATAGGTGAGTTGAAAGGATCATCTTCCAAAGTACCATCGTCCTCAATTTCCGGTGTGGAGATTATTTTTTTTTCAATATTCAATTCCTCATCCACAACTTCTTTAACCTCAGATTTTGAAGGTTTGGCATTATTGAGATGGTCTTCTACTTCCTGATAGTCATCCAAGCTGTAACGTTTTATTCCATCACCAGAAACCTCTGTAACGGGAGCAACTTCTACATAATCATTAACCTCCATAGTCTCCAAATCGTATATGATTGGATCCTCATCCTCCGGCAGTTCCACCTCCTTATTCTGAAGGGGATTAATGGGCAAATCGAACATCAGAATCTGGTCGTCTTCAATCATCAAATTGGTTTCCGCAGTTTCAATTTCCTCCTGCTTTTTGGGAGCTTCAATAATTACGAATTCGTTGACATTGATCTTATTCACCGCTACTTGGTTGAATTCATCCAGATTTTCAACTTTTACTTCTTCGTAAGAAACATTCAAGCTTTTCAACAACTCCGATGTTTTGATATAATCGGCAAAAGGCAATTTCTCATCTTCTTCCGCGTCGTCAAATAAAGTGTGTCTTACAACTGGAACCACGGCTTTCGGTTGGGGCATTATTGGATTTTCAGGCAATCGAACAGCAGAAGCTGTAGCCTTTGGCGTAAGTGTCTGTTCAGCTTTTTGTTCGTCCTCGAGAGTGTGGATTATCTTTTTTGTTTCGGTATTGACTAACTCGTTCTGTTGTTCAACATTGAAACCCGTAGCAATTACGGTTATGGAGATAGAACTTTCTAAACTGTCCTCTTCCCCTACTCCCATTATTATATTGGCGCTATTACCCGCTTCACTTTGAATATGGTCGCTTATTTCACCGATCTCATCGATGGTAATTTCATCGGAACCTGACACGATGAGTAGCAGTACATTTTTGGCTCCTTTAATTTTATTGTCGTTTAACAAGGGAGAATCTAAGGCTCTTCCTATGGCTTCCTTAGCTCTGTTGGCACCGGAGGCAGTGGCACTTCCCATAATGGCGGTACCGCTGTTGGAAAGCACGGTTTTTGCATCGCGAAGGTCAATGTTTTGGGTATAGTGATGGGTTATTACTTCGGCTATACCACGAGCAGCAGTGGCTAAAACCTCATCGGCTTTTGAAAAACCGGCTTTAAATCCGAGATTTCCGTATACTTCACGTAATTTATTGTTGTTTATAACAACTAAGGAATCTACATTTTGGCGTAGTTTTTCAACACCAATCTGGGCCTGTTCATTTCGTGTTTTACCCTCGAAAGCAAATGGAATGGTTACGATTCCCACAGTTAGAATATCCAAATCCTTAGCCATTTTGGCAATGATGGGCGCAGCTCCGGTACCCGTACCCCCTCCCATTCCCGCGGTAATAAAAACCATTTTGGTATTGGTAGTGAGCATGTTCCGGATCTCTTCAATGCTTTCCACGGCAGATTGCTCCCCTACCTTAGGATTGGCTCCCGCACCTAAACCTTCAGTGAGTGAAATTCCCAATTGTATTTTGTTGGGAACCGGACTATTTTCAAGGGCTTGGGAATCAGTATTACATATTACAAAGTCCACCCCTTTAATACCTTGGCTAAACATATGGTTAATGGCGTTACTTCCTCCACCTCCTACTCCAATCACCTTAATCACATTGGATTGGTTCTTGGGCAAATCGAATGAAATATTGTCAAATTCAGTGTTGCTGCTCATATCTTTCTTTTTTAATTCTATCTTTTTTCTTTTTTAAACTTTGTCACTTGCTAGCTGGAATGTTCATTTATACATCGCCTATTCAGCATTGTCTAAAAATTCTTTAAACTTCTCGGCCCATTTGTCAAAAAATCTACGGCGATCTCTTGGCTCCTTTTCTTTTTCTTTCTTCTCTACCTTACCTTTTATTTCATCTGAAATTGGAGTTTCCTTTTCCACTTCATCCGTAGGTTCAGGAGTAAATCGCTTCATTAATGAGGATTTCCCTTTGCTCTCCAAACTGTTCAATACTAAACCCACAGCTGTTGCGTACATGGGGCTGGTCATTTCGGCATCGCTGTCGCCGGCCAAATGCTCATTCGGATAACCAATGCGCGTATCCATTCCCGTAATGTATTCTACCAGTTGCTTAATATGTTGAAGCTGGGCTCCTCCACCGGTTAGTACTATTCCTGCAATCAACTTCTTTTTTGGGTCTTCATGGCCGTAATTCTTTATCTCCATATACGCTTGTTCGATAATTTCTATGACGCGCGCATGTATTATTTTTGAAAGATTCTTAAGGCTAATTTCCTTTGGTTCCCTTCCTCTAAGTCCCGGAATGGAAACAATTTCATTATCCTTGTTCTCGCCTGGCCAAGCCGAACCAAATTTTATTTTTAAAAGCTCTGCCTGTTTTTCAATGATGGAACAGCCTTCTTTTATGTCTTCCGTGATTACATTTCCGCCAAAGGGAATTACCGCAGTATGACGGATAATCCCATCCTTAAAAATTGCCAGATCGGTAGTTCCACCTCCTATATCTATTAAGGCTACACCTGCTTCTTTTTCCTCTTGGCTTAAAACTGCCTTAGCCGAAGCTAAAGGCTCCAAAGTGATAGCTGAAAGTTCCAAGCCGGCACTTTTAATACAGCGTCCCACATTTCTAATAGATGAAACTTGGCCAACGACTACGTGAAAATTCGCTTCCAATCGACCACCGTACATCCCGACGGGTTCCTTGATTTCCGCTTGCCCGTCAACTTTATAATCCTGGGGCAAAACATGCAGTATTTCCTCTCCGGGAAGCATCACCAGTTTATGGACTTGATTACAAAGCCTATCGATATCCTCTTCCTTTATTACGTCTTCTCCATTGGCACGGGTTATATAATCACTGTGCTGCAGACTCCGGATATGTTGACCGGCTATACCAACCACGACTTCCTTTATTTTCATTCCAGAAGCTGTTTCCGCATCCTGAACGGCCTGTTGAATGGATTGAATGGTTTGGGTAATATTGTTTACTACCCCCCGATGGACGCCTAAGCTTTTCGCCTTTCCTATTCCCAATACCTCCATTTTGCCGTATTCATTCTTCCTGCCAATCATAGCGACTATTTTGGTAGTACCAATATCCAATCCTACAGCAATGTTCTCGTTTTCCATGACCTCACTTTTTTGTAGCTATTACCTGACTCTCAAACTTCAGGTTCACTTTTTCATACCCGTAAAGAGTACTATCTTGTTTTGTTTTTTTATAAAACGCTTTAAAATTTTGAAACTTCTTTTCAATATCAACAGGTTTTCCAAAGAAAACCTTAAGCTCATCCTTTCTTAGAGCTAACTCTACCTCTCCTTTAGCATTTTGATTCAATCCCACTACTGAACTGTTCATAAAATCATCATCTCTTATCTTTAGCAACAGGGGAGCCAATTCAGAAAAATTTGTTTTAGATATTCCTGTAATTATCGGCACTCGTGCAGAATATATTGTGGATAAAGGCATTTTCTTGCCATCGGCATCTAAGTAATAGTCCGCTCCCGTGCCCCCAGCAGCAATTCTACCAATAGGCTTACGTAACTCGACTCGTGCCCCCAAAGACCCATCTACCGAGACAAACACCTCTGCCACGCGAACCATAGGATTTTCCTGCAATCGATGTTCCATACTTCTCAAATCTAAAGCTTCTTTACTTAGCTTCGAGAGACCCTTCGGACTTTGTATCAACAATTTATTAACTGTATTATAATCCAGAAATGGGCTGGTTTCATCGGTAAATTCTACGTCCAACTTATATACTTTTCTATTCTCATTTCGCTTTTTGCTGAAGCTAAATAGAAATATCATCAAACTTAGAAGTGCTATGTATTTCAACAATTCAATAACCCGTTTCATCTTTCAATTTTTTAGTTATTTTATTTACTTCGGCTCCAATATCTCCTGCTCCTACCAACAGTTTTATTCGGCAGGGGGACTCGAGCATAATTTCAGGTAAAGCCGATTTAAAAACCAGTCTCTTTTTTTTGGCAGTTATCTGTCCCAACAGCCATTCAGAACTTATGCCCTCAATTGGTTCTTCCCGTGCAGGATAAATATCCAACAATACCACCTCGTCAAATTGCGACAGGCTTTTAGCGAATTCCGCTCCAAAATCACGGGTTCTGCTAAAAAGATGGGGTTGAAATACTATTTGCTTATGATCGTCTGGATACATTTCGCCAACTGCTTGAAACAGCGCATTAATTTCAGTAGGATGATGGGCATAATCATCTATCAGCACCAGATTCTCAGTTTTTATTTTATAGGTAAACCTGCGTTGAACGCCTTTAAAATTTGCCAATGCCCTGGGCAGACAATCGGTTGGGGAGCCTGCTAAAATTGCCATGCCCAAAGCCATAATGGCGTTACTTAAATTATGACGCCCCGGAAGATGGAAAACCAAATTTTCCAACTTTTGGTCAGGTGTCTTTAAATCAAAAATATACGCACCGTTTTCAATTCTTACATTCTGCGCCTCATAATCGGCCGCAACTTCTACTGCTACGGTAACTCCTTCCAGCGGAAGGTCATTCTTAATAAATACTTTGTTTTTATCTTCAACCAAATCGGCAAAAGTTCGGAAAGCAGACTCAAGTTCCGAGGCCACGCCATAAATATCCAAATGGTCTGCATCCATAGATGTAATACAGGCAATATCAGGTTGAAGGTGCAAGAAAGAACGGTCGAATTCATCGGCTTCAACAACAGTTATTTCACTGCCCTTATAAATGAAATTGGAATGATAGTTTTCCGCGATTCCACCGAGAAAAGCTGTAACCGGCATTCCGCATTCCGCCATCAAATGACCTAAAATAGCCGAGGTCGTGGTCTTTCCATGTGTGCCGGCCACTGCCATACACAAAGTATTCTTGGTAACTTCACCCAGAAGTTCGGCACGCTTTACAATGTTGAATTTATTTTCGAGGAAGTAATTCAATATTCTGCTGTGCTTCGGAATTGCAGGGGTATAAACTACTAGAATATTTTTATTGGAAACCACCTCATTTTGAATCTCCGAAACCTCATCGGTAAAACCAATCTGAATTCCTTCCGAAATCAATTCTGAAGTAAGTTCAGTGGAGGTTCTATCATAACCAAATACGGCTTTGCCTTGCATCTTAAAATACCTGGCAAGCGCACTCATCCCAATACCGCCGATGCCGACGAAATAAAAGGTTTGTATTTGGTTTAGATTAATCAATTTTAGTTTCCTTTTTATTTTATGATTATTTTTTTAATAACTTTTCTATCTCATCCACTATGTCCTTAGTGGCATTTGGTTTTGCTAATTTTTTAATATTCTCCGAAAGATGCTTTTGCCTTTCTTCTGAAGAAATCAATTCTACAAACTGTCTTTCGAATTCCTTATCCAATTCCGATTCACGAATTAGGAGTGCCGCTTCCATTGTAGAAATGGCCAATGCATTTTGGGTTTGATGATCTTCCGCCACGTTAGGCGAAGGAATAAAAATCACCGGCTTTCCTACTAAACACAATTCTGAAACGGACAGGGCACCGGAGCGGGAAATAATAAAATCTGCCGCAGCATAGGCTAAATCCATCCGGTTTAAAAAAGCGTGAGTCTGCACCAAATCTGTGGCTTTCATTTTATACTCCTCCTCATAATATTTACCACACTGCCAAATCACTTGTAAACCCATTTTTTCGAATAAAGACAGGCTCTTTTCAATCAATTGGTTTATTCTTTTTGCACCTAGACTACCACCTAAAACCAATAAAGTTTTCTTGTTTTCCTTTAAATCAAAAAAACCTAAAGCTTCTTCCCTTTTGGAACTTATATCAAGCAAATCTTGACGAACCGGGTTGCCCGTAAGTTTTATTTTGTCGGAAGGGAAAAATTTATCCATCCCTTGATATGCCACACAAATCTTCTGGACTTTAGCAGCCAACCATTTATTGGTGATTCCTGCCAAACTGTTCTGCTCTTGGATCAAACAGGGGATTTTCCTCAAGGATGCCATCCTGAGCAAAGGAGCGCTAGCATATCCACCAGTTCCTATAGCCACGTTGGGTTTAAATTCCTTTAAGATTTTATGCGATTTTCGCAGACTCGAAACCAATTTTAAAGGAAAGGAAAGGTTTTGCAATGAAAGACTTCGTTGCAGACCCGAAATCCATAGTCCCTTTATTTTGTATCCTGCCTGGGGCACTTTTTCCATCTCCATTCTATCCTTGGCGCCCACAAATAAAATTTCCGAATCAGGAAAACGAGCCCTGAGCTCATTGGCAATAGCAATGGCCGGGTAAATATGCCCTCCGGTTCCGCCGCCTGATATGATAAATTTGTGGTTCAAGATTTATTTATTTTATTGCTTTAATTTTGTTTTTATTTTAGCCTTTTCCCGGCCAATTACTAAACTATATGGCCTCACTTAAAATATCCAAAGGGTTTTCTTCCTCGGCTTCCTTCACAACAATCTCACGTTTGGCACTTACGCTCAAGACAATTCCCAAAGCCAAACAAGTCATCCAAATCGATGTTCCCCCGCTGCTTATCAAGGGTAAATTTTGACCGGTTACGGGAAATAATTCCACAGCTACGGCCATGTTTATCATCGCCCGAAAAACAATCGGCAAACCGACTCCAATCACGACCAATTTTCCGAAGACTGAAGTGGATTTATGTGCAACCACTACAATTCTGAAAAGCAGGAATAGGTACAACAACATCAAAAACAACCCTCCAACAAGTCCAAATTCCTCAACTATTATGGCATATATGAAATCGGAAGACGATTGCGGCAGGAAATTTTTCTGAACACTTTTCCCTGGACCCAACCCAGTTACACCTCCAGAAGCGATAGCGATTTTTGCTTTTTCAATTTGATAATCGGCTTCAGTATCCTGCTTGTCGGCAAAATTTTCAATCCGGTTCATCCAAGTATCCACCCGATTAGGAAATGCGTCTGGAAAAGCTTTGGCGGACAGAACAAAAATGGTTAAAAACACAACCCCAGCGCCTAAAATGATTCCCAAGTATTTAATAGGATATCCACCTACAAAAACAAGCATCACAACCATTGCAAAGAAGATGGCGGTAGTTGAAAAGTTGGCAGGCAATATAAGGGCCAAAACAAGAAATACCGGTAGCCATAGCGGTAAAAGTGTTTCTTTAAAAGTTACTGTTTTATCCTTTATTCGTGAAAGATACCTCGCTACATAAATCATCAAAACCACTCCCGCCAAGGTCGAGGTTTGAAATGTAACCCCCACAAAAGGCACGCGGATCCATCGACTGGCATTGGCACCTTCAATGGTAGTGCCTTCTGCCATCGTGATAATTAATAACAACACCACCAATGGAATAGCGATAAGGGATAATCCCCGAAAATAATTGTAGGGAATTTTGTGAACCCCATAAAGAATAGCAAAACCTAAAACCAAATGCGCAAAATGACGCAACAAATAAGGCAGCGTGCTCCCATCGCCATACAGATACGCAAGATTACTGCTGGAGCTATAAACAGGCAAAAAGGAAAACAGAGCCAAGAGGAACACTATTCCCCAAATCGCTCTATCTCCTTGTATGTATTCAAAAATGTTTTTCACTCCTTGATATAAATTATAATTACAAAACTTTTATATAAATCGAACCTGTTTTTTCCCATCGGCGGCCCTCTCCGAATTTCATATTTCTAATTTTAAAGATTTCTAATCGCAGCTTTAAATTGCCTTCCTCTATCTTCATAGTTTTCAAATAAATCGAAACTGGCACAGGCGGGCGATAGCAAAACCGTATTGTTCTTTTCAGCCAATTTATAGGCCACTTCCACGGCCATAGCCATCGAATCGGTTTCAATTATAGTGTCCACCACATTTCCGAAAGCGGCTATTATTTTCTCATTGTCAAGGCCGAGACAGATTATGGCTTTCACCTTCTCATTTACAAGTGGTAAAAGCTCACTGTAATCATTGCCTTTGTCCACGCCGCCAACAATCCAAATAGTGGGGTTTTCCATACTGTTCAAAGCGTAATAAGTAGCATTTACATTTGTGGCCTTGGAATCGTTTATATACATCACATTATGGATTTTCAAAACTTTTTCCAGTCGATGTTCCACTCCTTGAAACGATTCGAGACTTTCTCTGATAGTTTGCTTTCGTATTCCTAAAATTCTGGCTACTGTGGCAGCGGCCATTGCATTTTTTACATTGTGGTCTCCGTGGATTCCGATGGCTGAGATTGTCATGTTAAATTGTTTATTGTTTATTATTATTACTATTTCGTTGTCTTTTTTAAATGCTCCCTGTTTTAATTCTTTTTTTGTTGAAAAAGGTAATTTTTGTGATTTTATGGGATTCTTGGAAAGCCATTTTACAACCTCCTCATCATCTTCGTTATAAATAAAATAATCCTCTGCCGTCTGGTTCATCACAATCCTAAACTTGGAGGCGATATAATTCTCATACTTATTATCATATCTATCCAAATGATCGGGACTCAAATTGGTCAAAACCGCTATATGTGGCGAAAAGCTTTCGATGCCATCCAACTGAAAACTGCTGAGTTCAACAACAAAGTTTTCGTACTTCTCTTCAGACACCTGTTCGGCGAAACTCTTTCCGATATTTCCTCCCAAAGCCACGTTTAGCCCAGCATTTTTCATCAGTTCATAAATCAAACTCGCTGTAGTGGTTTTCCCATTGCTCCCAGTGATTCCAATTATGGTTGAATCGGTAAATCTTGAGGCAAACTCAATTTCTGAAATTACTTCAATGCCATTTTCTTTAAGCTTTATGACGATGGCTACGGTATCAGGAATACCTGGACTCTTCATTACCAAATCGGATGAAAGGATTTTAGCTTCGGAATGACCTTCTTCCTCCCATTCTATCCCATTATTTAAAAGAACTTCTTTATACTTATTTTTTATAATTCCAGAATCTGAAACAAAAACTTCAAATCCTTTTTTCTTAGCTAAAATTGCCGTTCCAACTCCGCTTTCACCAGCGCCTAGAATCACAATTTTCGATTGACGATTTGAACTCATTTCGCATTTAATCTTTTACGAACCGTATTTATTGATGCAATCGTAATTGACAGTAATTCATTAGCCCCCTTATGTAATCGGTCAATTTCATCATGATGTGATTCAGTCATTTCTTTTAAAATTTCCAAGAAATACATACTTTCATCTGCTTCTTCTTCCACGATTTTTAACTTATTTATGAAATCTCTATCAGACTTTCCTCTACTCGCGGCTCTGTAATTGGCACCGACTGAGCTTGAACATCTTATTAATTGATTGCAATAGGCATTATATTCTCGGGAAATTGGGAATCTCATATAACTTTCCCGTATCAACCGCAAATCGCAACATCCTTCTTTTAATCTCTTCCTTCATAATTGTTTATCTAAAATCCTACTTCGTAAATCCTAAACCACCTTCTTTTAATTTCTTTCCCCTATTCATAAATCTAAAATCATACTTCGTAATTCGTAAATCGTCAATCGTAAATCATAAATCATAAATCATCCATTATCTAATCTTCAATGTAACAATCGTGATAATCGCCAGAAAAATTCCTACAATCCAAAAACGGGTTACTATCTTACTTTCGTGAAAACCCTTAATTTGGTAATGGTGATGAAGCGGTGCCATTCTGAAAATGCGTTGGCCCTCTCCCAATTTCTTTTTGGTGTATTTGAACCAACTAACCTGTAATACAACTGACAGATTTTCCACTAAAAAAATTCCACACAAAATAGGTATCAGAAGTTCCTTTCGCACGGCTATTGCTATTACGGCTATGATCCCGCCAATTGTCAAACTGCCTGTATCGCCCATAAATACTTGGGCTGGATAGGCATTGTACCATAAAAACCCAATCAGTGATCCCACAAACGCAGTGATGAAAATGGTCATTTCACCTGTGTCAGGGATGTACATAATATTGAGATAATCAGAAAAAATTACGTTTCCGGAAACCCAGGCAAAAATGCCCAGAGTTAGCCCTATAATAGCCGATGTGCCTGCTGCCAGGCCGTCGATACCATCGGTAAGATTGGCCCCATTTGATACTGCGGTTATAATAAAAATTACGATGGGGATAAAAATCAACCATACATAGTTTTTATAATTTTCTCCCGCCCAACTGATAAGGGTGGAATAATTGAATTCATTCTTTTTTACAAAAGGGATGGTGGTGAGCATGTCCTTATCTTTCACGTAAAATCCATTGGACGGAGCTTTGGAGATTATCTCGGTATTGGTTCCTGGCTGTAAAGTGGTACGTTGAACAACTATATTTGGATGAAAATACATGGTGGCCCCAACAAAAAGACCTAAACCAATCTGTCCGATTACCTTAAATTTTCCCGGCAGCCCTTCTTTGTCATTTTTAAACTTTTTAATATAATCGTCTATAAAACCTATTGTTCCCATCCAAAGTGTTGTCACAATCAAGAGGATGACGTAAATATTCTCAAGTTTAGCCAGAAGTAGAACCGGCACCAAGGTGGCAAGAATGATGATGATTCCACCCATTGTAGGCGTTCCAGCCTTTTCGTTTTGACCTTCCAATCCCAAATCACGCACGGACTCCCCTATTTGCTTTTTTCGCAAATAGTCGATTATTTTCTTTCCGTAAACCGTAGCAATAAATAGCGACATGATAACCGCCAGAGCCGCCCGAAAGGTTATAAACCCAAACAGCCCGGTTCCCGGGAGGTCGTATGTTTTATCCAAATATTCAAATAGATAATACAGCATTGGCTATTTGTTTAGGTCTATTAAAAGTTGATTTACCATTTTAAAGTCATCAAAATCAAATCGTTCTCCGTTGATTTCTTGATAGGCTTCATGACCTTTTCCAGCTATTAAAATAATGTCGTTCTCGTGCGCCATTTGGCAAGCAGCTTTTATAGCTTCCTTTCTATTGCTTATGGAAATAGTCTTCTTGTAAAATTCTGCCGGCACCCCTTCTTCCATTTGTTGAATTATTTTATCTGGGTCTTCCGACCGGGGATTATCGCTTGTAAAAATGACTTTGGTGCTTAAAGTTGAGGCGATTTTTCCCATAACAGGGCGTTTTTGCGCATCTCTATCCCCACCACAGCCAACCACTGTTATTAGCTCCTCATTACCTGTTCGGATGCCATTAATTGTTTCCAAAACATTTTTTAAGGCATCTGGGGTATGGGCGTAGTCCACAATGGCGGTTATTTTATTTTCTGAAACCAAATATTGAAACCTGCCGGCCACACTTTGTAAAGTGCTCATTATTTGAAGAACTTCCAATTCCTCTAATCCCAGTAAAGTGGCCGTACCGTAAATAGCAAGCAGATTGTATGCGTTAAAGCCTCCAATGAGCATTGACCATAACTCTTGGTTGTTTATTTTTAACAATTGTCCGGTGAATTGGCTTTCCAAAACCTGAGCACGATAGTCGGCATAGGTTTTTAAGGCATAAGTGAATTTTTTCGCCCTCGTGTTTTGAAGCATCACCAAGCCATTCTTGTCATCCACATTTACCAAAGCGAAGGCAGATCTTGGCAATTCATCAAAAAATGCTTTCTTTACATCGCGATACGCCGCAAAATCGTGATGATAATCTAAATGGTCGTGGGAAAGATTAGTGAATACCCCGCCCACAAAATACAAAGCCTCTGTTCGTTTTTGGTGGATACCATGGGAACTTACTTCCATAAAACAAAATTCAACCCCAGCATCTACCATTTCTCGGAGATACTTATTTATGGTAAGTGAATCGGGCGTTGTAAGAGAGGTTGGATATTCTGAATCGCCAACAATTATTTTTACCGTGGAAATAAGTCCAGCCTCAAAGCCGGCTTTTTTGAAAAGCTTATAAAGAAGTGAGGAAACGGTAGTCTTTCCGTTGGTACCAGTGATCCCGACCAACTTCAATTCCTGTGAGGGATTTCCATAGAAGTTAGCTGCCATTATTGCCAAAGCTTTATGCGAATCGGCTACTTGTACATAAGTGATTCCGTTTATGATTTCCTCTGGAAGACTTTCACAAATAACGGCCAAAGCCCCTTGATGGGCCGCTTTCCTTATAAATTGATGTCCGTCGGAAATTGAACCTTTTATGGCAACAAAAACATCGTTCAATGAAACTTTTCTCGAATCGAATTCGAGGTTGTGTATAGCGACAGAAGTGCTTCCCACAACTTTCTCAATGGTGACCTTGTACAATATGTCCTTTAAAAGTATCACGATAAATTCAAGGTTATTTGTTGACCTGGTTTAAGGCTTTCCCCAGATTTTATGGATTGTTGGTTAACGGTTCCGTTGCCGACGACCTTCACTCTCAATCCCAAATTCTCAAGTATCGACACGGCGTCCATTCCGGGCATTCCCGTAACATTTGGTATTGTTTTACCTCCTTGCTGTAGGTGGGAATAAAATTTTTGATAATCCTTTTTTATAACTGGATCAGCTGGATCCAAACCTTCAACCGAATCTATGATTTGGGACTCTGTAAATATTTTTTGTGCTATTCGCTTAAACACTGGGCCGGAAACATCTGCCCCATAAAAGCCTTTTTTAGTGCTGGGCTTGTGAATAACTACTATGCAGGAATATTGCGGATTGTCTGCCGGAAAATATCCCGCAAAAGAAGAAATATAACGCCGATTGCTGCTCCAATCCGGCATCCAATATTCCGTTTGTGCCGTACCCGTTTTCCCGGCCATAGAGAAATAAGGAGAATACAGTGATTTTCCAGTACCGCGGACTACCACGTTTTTCATTATTTCCTGAACTTCACTTAAGGTTTTATCAGAACAGATTTTGGGATTGATAATCTTGGTGTCATATACAGTAACCTTATTCTTCCACTCCCGTACTTCCCTGATGAATCGAGGCTTCACCATTACTCCATTGTTTGCGATAGCGTTGTAGAAAGTCAGCGTCTGAAGCGGGGTAAGGCTAAGGTTATAGCCATAGGCCATGGAAGGCAAGGCATTCTTGCTCCATTTTTTATGCCCCGGTTCGGGAATCATTGGGGAACCTTCCCCTTTTATTGCCACCCCCGTTTTTTGGTCAAGGTGCCAGCTCTTTAATCGATTGATAAATTTGTTGGGGTTTTTGGAATAATTCTCGTCAATAATAGTAGCCATGGCAATATTGGAAGAAACCTCCAATGCCTTGGCAGCAGAAATTTTGCCATAGCCACCGCGACGGGAATCGTAAATTTTTCTTCGATAGAAAGTCTTTACCCCATTCCCGGTATCGATTACGGAACTTGTATCAATTACCTTATCTTCCAAGGCAGCCATAAATGCCATGATTTTAAAGGTGGAACCGGGTTCGTGTGATTCGCCTATGGCGTAATTGAGTTTTTCGTAATAAGTACCTTGAGAGGTTCGGCCCAAGTTGGAAACGGCCTTTATCTCACCAGTTGCAACCTCCATAACAATTACAGTTCCGTGCTCGGCCTCATAATACTCCAATTGCTTCAAAAGTGCGTGATGGGCAATATCCTGAATATTCACATTGAGGGTGGATACAATGTCATAGCCATCCTGTGGCTCAATTTCATTATCGTCAAAAACTGGTTTCCACTGGCCGGCTGCAATTTTTTGTTTTAATCTATGGCCATCTTTCCCAGTCAACAGATCATTAAATGCGCCTTCCAATCCAACTGCGTAATAACCGGGACGATCAAAGGCTTCGTCCCCAACGGTTCGCTGTGCAATTTTCCCGATAGGGTGCTCGCGTACTGTGCGCTGTTCCACAATAATTCCTCCTTTATAGGGTCCTTTCCGAAAAAGAGGAAGATTTTTCACCCTAATATAATCGGAATAGCCAAGGTTTTTAACAATGGGCAAATATCGATTCTTGTCAGCCCTTGCCTTTCGCAACATATCCTGATAGTGAGAAACAGGCTTGCCAAACATCTTACTCAGGCCTTCTGAAAGTGGTGTCAAGTTTTCCTTGAAATCTTCGGCCGAAACTGTTACCGCATCAAAACGGATATCGTATTTAGGTACTGAAGTGGCCAAAAGACTGCCGTCATCGGCATAAACATTTCCTCTATTGGCGGGAATAATAAAGTTGCGGGTAGTACTTTTCTGCGCGAGTTCACGATACTTCTCGCCATCAGCAATCTGAATATTCAAAAGTTTTACGGAAATGGCAATCGCAAAGATGAACATGCATCCAGCGATAATATATAATCGGTTCAATATGTGCTTCTCCTCAAATGCCACGTTTCAACACCTTATTATTTATGAAAGAGTTGTTCTTTCTTGTTTCGTATTAATCCTTATTCCTTTTTTTAATAATCCTAATTCTTTTTGGAGGCGTGACCGATGGTTGGAGCCCCTTGTTCTCCATGGCAGCTATAATCTTGCTTTCCATTCGGCTTTGCATCAACTGCATCCTCATATCCACATACTCGCTTTTCAACTCCTTTACCTCGGCACTCAATTTTGAAATCCTGTGCACTTTTTTATCGGCACTATGTGAACTGGCTATCATAATCAAGGCAAGGCCGGATAAGAAAATGATAAATCGCCAATGTTTTGGTGCATCGTCACTGACCAGAAATTTGCCTTTTATAATATTGTAAAAACCCTCTTTCAACTCTGCTGTTCGCTAATTTGAGATAATCACCTCTTTTAAAAACTTTTATAAAATCTATATTTTTTCCGCAATCCTAAGTTTGGCACTTCTGGCGCGATTGTTTTCCCTTATTTCTTCTTCCGATGGCACAATCAATTTTCCAACAGCCTTAAGCGGCACTTCCACTCTTCCGAAAACATCTTTTTCTGGCTCGCCTTCAAACATTCCATTTCGAATAAACCTTTTGACCAATCTGTCCTCTAAAGAGTGATAACTTATTAAGCTCAATCTCCCATTGGGCTTTAGGACATCTATAGTCTGCATCAAAAACTCTTTTAAGGCCTCCAATTCTTGGTTCACTTCAATGCGGATGGCCTGGTAAATTTGAGCTAGGATTTTATTCTCCCTATGTGCAGGCAAAAATCTTTTAAGCACTTTTTTTAGTTGCTCGCTGGTCTTTATTTTTTCTTCTTCCCGCGCTGCTACTATAACCCTCGCCATTCCTGCAGCGTTGCGAAGCTCTCCGTATTGAGAGAGCACTTTCCGCAATTGTACCTCCTCATATTTGTTGACCACATTGTAAGCTGAAAAGTTGCTATCCCTATCCATTCGCATGTCCAAGGGCCCTTCGAAGCGGGTTGAAAAACCTCTTTCCGCTTTGTCAAACTGATGGGAAGAAACCCCGAAATCACCCAAAATACCATCAACTTCTTTATGCCCGTAAAACCTGAGAAACTGCTTCAGAAATCGAAAATTCTGATTTATGAGCTGGAATCGAGGATCATCGATCGCGTTTTTCAAGGCATCCTTGTCTTGGTCAAAGGCTATTAATTTACCCTCAGGGCCCAATCTATTCAGTATTTCCCGGGAATGGCCTCCCCCGCCGAAAGTAACATCCACATAAACCCCTTTCGGCTGTATATTCAGTCCGCCCACAGCTTCACTTAACAAGACCGGTCTATGATATTCCATTACCATCATTGCTTTTGTCTCCCATTACTTCTTCGGCCAAATCGGCAAAATCGTTTGCGGCATCATCGATGGCCTGCTCATATTTATCCTTGTCCCAAATCTCAACGATGTTTATTGCTGACGAAATCACCAATTCCTTATTCATTCCGGCAAAGGCAAGTAAATCCTTCGGAATCAGCAATCTTCCAGTAGCATCGAGCTCAACGGTTTTAACGCCAGCGGTGAACCGCCTGATAAAATCGTTGTTCTTCCGATTGAAGCGATTGAGTTCGCCCATTTTGTGCATAAGAGCGTCCCATTCCTTCATCGGATACATTTCCAAACAAGGTTGAAATACGGCTCGTTTTATAACAAAGCCGTCTGGGGTTACCGGTGCCAATTGTTTTTTTAGGGGCGCAGGTATCATTACACGGCCTTTTGTGTCCGCTTTGCATTCGTATGTACCTATGAGATTGAGCATTGTGGAACGTCCCCTATTGATTTTTGTAGTTTCAAATATATATAACTTTTACCACATTTTCCCACATTCTACCACTTTGTTGATAAATTTTCTTCCTTTATAGGTTTTCGTCCACACGTCAGCCCTACAACAAACCGATGCATTAAATATATCTTATGAAATAAATTTGTTTACTTTTGTTTCTTAAAATTGCAAGAACCAGTATGGTCCAAAACTTAAAAAAAGAGGGTAAATTTTCATATTTAGAAATAGGTGAAGGCACCCCGATCATCATCTTGCACGGGCTTATGGGCGGGTTGAGCAATTTTGATGGCGTGGCTGATTTTTTTCCAAAAAAGGGCTATAAAATTCTAATTCCCGAGCTTCCTATCTACAAAATGTCCTTATTGAAAACCACGGTCAAGAATTTCGCCAAATACGCTTCGCAATTTATTGACCATCTGGGTTATGACGAAGTAATTTTACTCGGAAATTCTCTGGGCGGACATATTGGCCTACTTTGTACCAAACTTTATCCCGAAAAAATAAAAGCACTTGTGTTAACAGGAAGTTCCGGTCTTTATGAAAGTGCCATGGGCGAAAGTTATCCCAAACGTGGAGATTACGAGTATATAAAGAAAAAAGCGGAAAATGTTTTTTATGACCCTGCTATTGCCACCAAAGCCATTGTGGACGACGTTTACCAATCTGTGAATGACAGAAATAAACTGATAAGAACTCTTGCCATCGCCAAAAGTGCCATCCGTCACAATATGGCAAAAGATCTGCCCAAAATGCACACTCCTACATGCATTATTTGGGGAAAAAATGACAAGGTAACTCCACCTGACGTTGCTATTGAATTCGACCAACTTCTACCTGATTCCGAACTCTTTTGGATTGAAAAATGTGGACACGCCGCCATGATGGAACATCCCGATAAATTTAACGAGCTATTATATGCTTGGTTGAAAAAAAGGGAGTTTTAAATTTATAGCATAAATTAAAAACTAGTAGATTCTTCTAAAGCTTTAAAAAATCAGACTTAAAAATGCAGATAAAATCGGCAGAATTTTTAATGAGCAACAGCAAGGTAAGCAAATGTCCCAAAGACCGTTTGCCTGAATATGCTTTTATCGGCCGAAGCAATGTGGGAAAATCCTCTCTTATCAACATGCTGATGCAACGCAAAAATCTGGCAAAAACCTCTGGAAGACCTGGAAAAACTCAGCTGATAAACCATTTTCTCATCAATAAGGCATGGTACTTAGTGGATTTGCCCGGTTATGGATATGCTAGAGTTTCTAAAAGTATCAAGAAAACATTTCAGAAATTTATCACAGATTATTTCGAACAGCGAGAGCAGATGGTTCTCGCCTTCGTTCTTGTAGATTGTCGACATGAACCTCAGCCCATTGATTTGGAGTTTATGCAATGGATGGGGGAAAGCGGAATTCCGTTCAATATTATTTTCACCAAAGCTGACAAACTCAAGCCCAAAGATTTGGAAAAAAACATAGAACGATACCAGAAGAAAATGCTGGAAACCTGGGAGGAAATGCCACAGTATTTTATCACCTCAGCTAGCAATTTTACTGGCCGAGACGAAGTTTTGAAGCATATTGACCAGATCAATCAAAATCTCACAGCCTTATAAAAAGGTATATGTAACCTACTTCCTATTCTCGTTTCAACTCCAACTTTTCCGCAAAATAATCGCAGAAATCGCGCATGGTCGCACTCATTTTATCGTCGCTGGTTGCCCGCTCAAAGGTGTCGGCCATGGCACTCAAGGTTTGATGAAAAAAAATTTTCATTTCATCCACGGGCATTTCCTTGGTCCACAGATCAATACGCAACGATTCTTTGCTCTTATGATCCCATACCGATAGCATTACAGCTTTGGTATTTTCATTGTTAATTCCTCCATCCTCCGCAGACCAATGGATGGTTTCCGGAATTCTGTTTTCATCCAATTCCACTTTTAGTTCAATAACAGAAATACGTTTTTTTGTCATTATTTCTTTGGTTTGTATTTTGAGTTTGTAAATATATCATCAGCACTGGTCACTATCATTTGCTGTACACTTGTATCTGTGTTTTGCATATAGGCACGCACAATTTTCCAGCCCAAATACCTGCCCAACATTCCCGGTGAATCATTGTCGATTTCGAGATAGAATTTTGAAAAAGGTGCGGGATTGATAAATCTCGCCCCGAGTTTGGAATCGGTACTATACAGCAATTCATTTTCAACAAAATATCGCCACATGTACAATTCATTTTCCTCAGCCCATTCAAATTCCAGCTCGGTATATCCAATTTTTTCAGCATGCGATGTACTAGTTAGCCAAATATCCTTTAAATAAAGCAGTTTCCCGTAGTAAATAATTTGATCCAAAAAAGATGGGCTCCTCGGAGGGCTCACATATCTTCTGGCATATACCTCCGCCACATCGGGCACGAGTTGGGAAGGTTTCATTTCCTTGGCCACATACTTTTCAATACCTTCATAAAATGGATGTTCACTTCCCAAATAAGTGTCTAGTGCTATCACCAACATACTGTCGGCGAGAATAACCTTGTTTCGGTAATCGACATCGGAAGTGGTGGTAATTACCAATGGAGTTTGAAACTTTGGAAAGTAATATTTTATATGCTGAAAAAGTGGCCTTAAGATGTTTCCAAGTTTATCGTCCATCGGAAAAGTTTTCAAAACCTCCTCCTCCAGTTGACGTTGAAGGGTATCTGTAAGTTTCTCAACCCAAATGCTGTCATGGTACTGGACAGGAAAAAAGAATGGAAATCGCTTTTTGAGTTTCGGAAGGTCTTCGGGAGTGGCCTCCGCAAAATCCTTATCGAATCGGATTACTTCAACATCCATAGGTATCTTCTGTATCTCACTTTCGAGCTTACCTTTGTCATTGCACGAAATAAGAAAACCGGTCATTAAAATCAGTAAGATATACCTCATTTTTATTATAATGTTATTCTGGACAAACGCCATTCTTTTTCATTAATTTTATCCGTAGTGACTTTTGCCGTGCAAAGGTACTTTTTTTAGTGATGGGGAGATGCCCCAACTACTTATGAAAATAAATTAGATTATTTTGTTCCCTCAATTAATTTCAAAAAAATGCAAACCGAAAAAACAACAAACCATATTGTAAATTGGCTAAAAGCCTATGCTATAAATGCCCGAATGGATGGATTTATTGTGGGAATAAGCGGCGGTATAGATTCCGCCGTCACTTCAGCGCTTTGTGCCAGAACCGGAATGCGAACGCTTTGTGTTGAAATGCCTATACACCAAGCTCCCAGCCAGGTTTCCCGGGGACGTGAACATATCGATTTTCTAAAGAGAAAATATTCCAATATCAGTGACATCGAGGTAAATCTCACCTCTGTTTTTGACGAATTTAAAGCTCAAGTGCCGCAAACAACAGACGACGTTTCTTTCTCTCTTTCCTTGGCCAATACCCGTTCTCGATTGCGGATGACCACTCTCTATTATTTCGCAGGCTTGCACCGTTATTTGGTAACTGGAACGGGGAATAAAGTAGAGGATTTCGGAGTGGGTTTTTTTACAAAATACGGTGATGGCGGGGTGGATATAAATCCACTTGGTGATTTGATGAAAAGTGAAGTCTATCTTCTTGGGGAATTATTGGAAATCCCGGAATCCATAATGAAGGCCGCTCCAACAGATGGACTTTTCGGGGATAGCAGAACGGATGAAGACCAATTGGGAGCGAGTTATGACGAATTGGAGTGGGCAATGAAAATGGTAGAACAACAAAAAAAAGCTACAGACTTTTCAGGAAGGGAACGAAAAGTTTTTGAAATTTACGAAAGATTGCACAAAGCCAACCAGCATAAGATGAAACCCATTCCTTTGTGCATTGTCCCCGAAGGATTCAAATAAGATATAACTGTTCCTCGAATATTTTTACCAATAAACGAAAGCTTCAATAATCTTGTTAAGAGAAGTTTAAAAATTCAAAACAAATTGATTATATTTCGTTTTTAATCTTAAGAAATATCCATCCGTTCTTATGAATTTCATCTGAATGGACTTTTTTGCTAAAACAATCCAT
The DNA here is from genome assembly GCA_049646885.1 of Aequorivita sp. GTDB lineage: Bacteria > Bacteroidota > Bacteroidia > Flavobacteriales > Flavobacteriaceae > Aequorivita. The sequence goes on from JBARWQ010000068.1 coordinate 28,263, forward strand.
ATTCTAATTATGGAGATGTTTTATTTTTTTTGAGCCTAAATATTTTAAAAATAGTACAACCATATCCCCCTATGAAAAAAGTAGTTCTTGCCGACCATCATCCTATAACCCGAAAGGGAATTGCCGAAATACTCATTTCAACCGAGAGGTTTAAAATAGTAGGGGAAGTCTCCCTCGGCTCGGATCTATTGCCGATTTTGGAAAAAGAACGTCCCGAAATCCTGATTTTAGAGCTAGAAATGCCAGAGATCAATGGGTTTCATGCTTTACGAAGTATCCGCGAGGAATTTCCAAAAACCAAAATTGTTATATTCACGACGCATCCAGAAGAGATTTACGCATTGCGATCCATCAAATCTGGAGCTGTGGGGTATATCCCAAAAACCTCGTCTGCCGAAAAATTTCTACACGCCATAAATACTATCGATTCCGGCAAAGTATTTTTAACCAGCAGCCTCACTTCAAACAAAGGACAAGACTGGAAGGAAAACAGCATAGAGGCACGGTACAGAAAACTTTCCACCAGAGAAATTGAAGTGTTGAATTTGCTTTCCAGCGGAAAGAGAAACAAGGACATTGCGCTTCTTTTGGAAATTAACGAGAAGACAGTAAGTACCTATAAAACCAGATTGCTCAAAAAATTGAAAGTAAACAGTTTGGCCGAGCTTATCACCCAAACACGAATGTTTCAGTTTAATTGATTTATAGAACTCGATTGAGCCGGTTGGAAAGAATCTTTTTCAAATTGATATAATCTACAATTTCCTTCAATCCCGTTTCCTTTTCATCCCGATTTTCCAATTTTAAAGTTTCGGAGAGCTCATTTATTTTCCTTGAAACAAGAAAGCGACGTAAATTGAGAATGGTTTCGCCCACCATTTGGGCAATCGTCCTGTTTTTGTCCTTCACATAAATCTCTTTTCGTTCCCAATCGTGTAGAGTGTATCTTTCCTCTTCCATTAATATATTGGTCACAGTAGCCGCCATTTCAATTGGGAGCTGATTTACAAAAGATGCGGTTTTGATTTCAGGTTCCAAGATTAATCTGTTGATGATTTCTGTATATAAAGCTTTAAAACCAGGGGTGGTAAACTCAATCTCGTCATCCTGCAAATCCAAATAAATTTTTTCAAAAACTCTGGATTTGTGGGTTTCAGGCTTCAAGCTTATCTCTCCTTTTTCATCAGTCTCAATTATCAATTCTTCAAAATCTTCCTCGGCATTGCCATAGAGCACTAGTAATTCCATTAGTTTTTGTTCCAATTGGAACTGTACATCCACTTTTTCGGCGGTTTGCTTTTCTCCTGGAATAACTTCAAAAGCGTCGGAGGGAAGTTCAGTTCTTTTAGCCGAGTCCCGACGTTCCTTTCTGAGCATTTGTGCCAAGGTATTAAACAGCACTTGCTCCGAAATATCCATAATTCGCGAACATTCCCTCAAATAAACCTCGCGTTTGATAACATCGGGAATTTTTGAAATGCTGGCCACCATATCGTGAATGGTCTCCGATTTTTTAATCGGGTCGTTCTTGGCATCCTCGGCCAACAAAGAAGCTTTGAAGGTGATAAAATCCTTGGCGTTTTCTTCTAAATAAAGTGTGAGTTCCTCCAAGGAATTCTTTCGTGAAAAACTGTCGGGATCTTCCCCCTCAGGAAAAGTGCAAATCCTCACATTCATTCCCTGCTCCAAAATAAGGTCAATACCTCGAAGTGCAGCTCTCAATCCAGCCGCATCGCCATCAAAAAGAACGGTGATATTTTTGGTGAGCCTATTTATAAGACGGATTTGATCTGGAGTCAAAGCGGTACCCGAAGAGGCAACCACGTTAAGCACCCCTGTTTGATGAAACTGGATAACATCGGTATAACCTTCTACCAAATAACAGTTATCCTCCTTGGCGATACTCTGTTTGGCGTGAAAAATCCCATAAAGCACCTTGCTCTTGTGATAGATATCACTTTCGGGAGAATTGAGATATTTTGCCGCTCTTTTTTCGGAACTTAAAATTCTTCCTCCAAAACCAAGCGTTCGACCGCTCATGCTCAGAATCGGAAAAATGACCCTCCCTTTAAATCGGTCAAATTGTTTCTCTTCCTTTACAATGGTGAGGCCTGCCTTTTCAAGAAATTCGAGCTTATAAGCCTTTTTGAGAGCGTGAGAAGTAAATGCATCCCACGAATCGGGGGAGTAACCCAACTGAAATGTCTTAATGGTTTCATCGGTAAACCCTCTTTCTTTGAAATAGGATAAGCCGATAGCCTTCCCCTCCTCAGTTTTCAAAAGCGTATTGTGAAAATACTCTTTGGCAAACTCACTTACCAAATAAAGAGCCTCCCGATCATTGGCCTGTTCCTTTTCCTCACTTGACTGCTGGGTTTCCTCTACTTCTATTCCATATTTTTTGGCCAAAAACCGAATGGCCTCGGGATAGGTAAAGTGCTCGTGCTCCATTAAAAAAGAAACCACATTGCCGCCCTTTCCACTACTGAAATCTTTCCAAATTTGTTTGGCAGGTGATACCATAAAACTTGGAGAACGCTCATCGGTGAAGGGACTTAATCCTTTAAAATTGCTGCCGGATTTCTTGAGCTGCACAAAATCACCAATAACCTCCTCAACCCGAGCGGTTTCAAATACATTGTCTATGGTGGATCTGGAGATCATATTGTTTCAGGTTGCAGGTTTGTAAAAATAGGGATATTTTAAAAGAAACCCACAAGGTTTTGTAAACCTTGCAGGTTGCGATTTTTATTAAACATTCAAAGCTAATCCAAATCGAATCGTAGTCCAAGTGAAATGTTGCGTTGATCTACGGCATTATTTTTAAAGATGGTATTTAGGTCATATTTCAAATAGAGTGAGGTGCTGCCCCAGCCAATGTAACCGCCGATGCCATAAACAAAGTTGTTGGTATTGAAGTTGGCCTTTAATTTTTCTTTTTTAGTCTCGCCATCTTCCTTGAATTCCAATTTTTGGCGGGTACTAAGATTTATTCCCCCATATCCTCCAAAACCAACTTTAAACTGATTGTGGGTGGTATATCTGAAGTAGTCTTTATGCTCCACTTTTTTTGAAGGGCCAAATTCAAAATACACTGGCAACACTAAATTGTCCATCCTAAATTTGGATTTTTTAAGATCCAGAGGATAGGTTTGTAATTCAGTTTCGTCTCCAGTATCGACCAAATAACGATTGTCGGTTGGCTTTAACCCGTTAAACTGAAAAGAAAAGCCATACTTTACCCGTAGCCAATTACTATTTTCAAAAACACGGGTATTCCACGTCCAACCTATTTCAAAAAAACGGCTTCCCGCTACTTTAAAATCTGAATCTTCCAAGGACTCATCTTCAGTAATCACATTGTTGAGTCCAAAACCAATAACTGGTCCCGAAGTAGTTCGTTTGTCGTAAACTACTTTCCTTTTGGGAGTTTTTACCGAAACTCCAAAATTTCTTTCATTCTCGGAATTTGCCTGACCAATATTTATAATTAAGTGGGTGCTATCACCCTTTTCCCCTTCCTCGCCGTTTCGTTCTATCAGTGCAATCTTATTATCAATAATAGCCACCCGGTTTTCAATATTAAGCGCGCGTTTTTCGGCAGCTTCTACCTTTAAAGTTTCTGCTTCTTCTTTGGTAATACTGTTATTATCCATCTTTTTATGGATTAATTCAATCTCCAGTTTCAACATATCCTTTTCTTGTTGAATCACCTTTTCTTTTAACTCCGTAAGTTCTTCCACGGAATTTGAACTGTCTTCATTTTGGCTTTGCGCACTGATCGCAACCATGGCCCACAGGACCAAAGTTGTATAAAAAGTAAACACTTTCATTACATTCTTTTTTTAGATGTTTTTAATAATAAATGTTTGTGGTTTAAATAAACATCCCGTCCGCGCACCCGACAGGATGTATGATTAATCGTTTCGCTCAGCTATGGCCACCCGAAGTTTTTGGAAGCCGTCGCCTAGAGCGTCAAATACTTTATCGCGGAAACTCTTGTCAAGTTCCCATTCTACTTCTTCAAGCAAGCTCACAGCATCAACTTTTGGAGTTTGCAGCATTTTATTGGCCTGTATGTTTCTACGGGCATTGAGCAATAGTGCTTCCACTTCCTCAACTGTCACTTCGGAATTGTTCTTCTGAATGGTTTTTATACTTGCAACAACCTCATTGACTTTATCCTCAATCAAATAACTTTCTTCATTTGAGATAGCTTCTGCGTCCGAAGATTGTTTCACTTCGTTTTTTGGAACCTCAGCGAGGAATTCGCTCTTTCGAATTTGTCTGTCAAAAGTCGATTCTTCCTTAATGGGAATTGACTTTAAAGGATCCTTCGAACTTTTCATTATCTGTTTTGATTTTTCTTTGTTATTTTCTGAAACAACATTTTCTTGAATGGATGATTCTGGAGTGATTTCGGATTGCCTTTCAATATTTTCCTCTGCATTTTCCTTAACAAGTCCTGGATTTTCTTCTAAATTATTTTGACTGAAGAAAATAGAACCCAGGATCAAAATTCCCACAAAGCTGGCGGCGGCATAATACCACCATGCCATTTTCCTTTTAGGCTGCTTTTTATCCAATTGCGCCTCAAGTTTTTTCCAAGCCTCGGGAGAAGGCTTTAGCTCCCTGTTTTCTAGGCTTTCACGAATGTTATTTTCAAGATTGAAGGGTGCCATAATTTATATTGTTTTGTTTGTTGAGTTTATTCTGAAGCAATTTCCTCGCTTTAAACAATTGCGATTTAGAAGTGCTTTCACTTATTTGAAGCAGTTCCGCAATTTCATTGTGTTTGTAACCTTCCACTACATAAAGCACGAAAACTGTTTTATATCCATCCGGCAGCCCATCTATTAATTTTTGTATTTCAGCTACCTCAAGAGCGGTGTCAATTATTGTGGAATGTTCTACAGTATTCTCTATTTCAGATTCTGAAATGAATTGCAATTTTTTATCCTTCCGAAGTTGGGAAATACTTTCGTTTACCATTATCCTTCGCATCCATCCCTCAAAACTGCCTTCATTTTTAAAATCCGTCAGATGCGTGAAAATTTTCATAAAACCAGAGAGCATCACTTCCTCAGCCAAATCATTATTCTTTAAATACTGCCTACAGATTCCCAACATTCTCGGTGAGAACTGTTTAAACAATTCCTGCTGCGCACGTCTATCGTTTTTAGACGCCCTGACAATCAGTTTTGAATAATTTTTATGTAAGGGAATAATTTTCACGATACGCTTCGACGTTCAGGGTCTCTATTTTATTAGACGTAAGTTTTTGACAAATGGTTGCCTGAGCAAGAAAATGTTTAATATTGAAGAAAAAAGATCAACCCTATTTAGGACTCTACACTCTACAAAGCACCAAGCACCAAGCACCAAGCACCAAGCACCAAGCACCAAACTCCAAGCACCAAACTCCAAGTACCAAATTCCAAAAAATCAACCTATAAGAACTCTCAAATGCTCAAACCTGAAACCTGAAACTTGAAACCTGACACACTGCCAACTGCCACTGCCAACTGAACCCTGTGTCTACCAACTACCAACTAATCCCCCTACTTCTTTCTGTCAATAACGTAATTCACCATTAGCTCCAAGGATTCCTTATAAGGAGAAGGGGGATAGGATTCCAAAAGCAGGAGAGCTTCTTGTTGGTATTCTTTCATGCGAAGGACGGCATAATCCAAGCCACCATTATCTTTCACAAAGGCGATGACTTCCTTTACGCGTTTTCGGTCCCTATTATGGTTTTTCACTGAATTGATCAACCATTTTTTATTTTTAGGAGAAGAATTGTTCAGGGTATGAATTAAAGGAAGCGTCATTTTCTGTTCCTTAATATCAATACCAGTCGGCTTGCCAATATGCTCATTTCCATAATCGAAAAGATCATCTTTAATTTGAAATGCAGTGCCGATAAGCTCCCCAAATTTTCGCATTTTTTCTACTTCTTCATCCGGGGCCATCATCGAGCGGGCACCCATAGCACAACAAGCGGCAATAAGCGTCGCTGTCTTTTGACGGATAATCTCGAAATACACCTCTTCGGTAATGTCCAGTCTTCTGGCCTTTTCAATTTGAAGCAACTCTCCTTCGCTCATTTCACGAACTGCAACAGAGATTATTCGCAAAAGATCAAAATCGCCATTGTCAATGGAAAGCAACAAGCCTTTGGAGAGCAAATAATCCCCTACCAGCACAGCAATTTTGTTTTTCCAAAGTGCATTGATGGAAAAGAATCCTCGACGCTTATCGCTGTCATCAACCACATCATCGTGGACAAGAGTAGCCGTGTGGATAAGTTCTATAACGGCGGCGCCTCTGTAGGTTCGTTCGCCTACCTGCCCATTTCCCGTCATTTTTGCAATGAGAAAAACAAACATGGGCCGCATCTGTTTTCCCTTTCGATTTACAACATAGTGAGTAATCCTGTTGAGCAAGGATACTTTTGAAGACATGGAAGCGGAGAACTTTTTTTCAAAAAGCTCCATTTCATTTTCAATGGGAAGTTTAATACGAGATACTATCTTCATAGCGCTTCAAAGATAGGAAAAATGAAGTATGGTTTTGAAATAAAAAGAGCGGCATATACCACTCTTTTTGTTTTATTGTATTGGCTGATTAACTCTACTTTATTTTCACCCTACTTCTATAAAGCGATTTGTCTATACACTTTGCCATTTCTTCTTTTTGCAATGGGAAGCCAATAAACGCCTCCACCTTCTCCAATGCTTCTTCCGTGCTTTCCAATACATCTTTATAGTCCACATAAATCAATTCCACGCCAGGCTCCCGTTCTTTCCACTTATCAACAAACTTTAAGTGCTCCACATAAGCGTTATGAAGTTTGACAGAAAATGTATCTGGATCTTTTCCTATCATTTTTTGTTGCGATTTCCCAATCTCGTCTAAATCGCGGGTCATAAAAACTATCTTGTAACGATACTGCCTATCTAGATACCGTAAAAGAGGTGCTACAATCTTTACCGTTTTGTCCTGCGATTTTTCCAACCAAGAATTGTCCTTTTGAAGGGACATAACCGCTTGGTACTCGTAATAACCCTTTGGGTTGGATTCGTCGGCTTGTCTTTTATGGTCTGTGAGCACATCCAGCCCTCCTTTGTCAAGCATCTGCATCATTAAGGAAGTCCCGGAACGGGGGAGGCCCGATACCACTACAATTTGTCCTTCCCGATATTTTGATTGGTACTTATCTGTAAAATCGGTTGGAGCTTGAAGTTTTTCTTCAATATTCTCCAAGGCTTTTTCGGCTTTATGGAAAGCTCTTGGCTTTAAACTCGTTGCCGTTTGGTAAGCAATCTTTGCGTTCTCAAGATCCCCCATCTTTTCTAATGATCTTCCCAAAATATAGTGAGCCGATGGGTAATATTTTACAAGTTCAATACTAGTGAGCGCATGTTCGGCACTTTCTTGATATTCCTCCAACTCATAAAGCGTTTGGGCCAAAGCTTTATGGTATTTTGCTTTATCCTGTTCCATCTCTATAGCTCCATCAAAACCATTTCGGGCTTCTTCAAAATTATTGAGGGCAAAATGGATGTTTCCTATTTTATACCACAGTTCAGGGTCATTGCTAACCTTTTTGAGTTCTTCAAGAACCTCAAGGGCTTTTCGAGGGTGGCCCCTTCCTAATAAAATATCCGATTCAAAAAATTCGACATTAAACCTCACTTCAGACTCAATGGTTCTGAATTCTTTTAAATATTTATCGGCTTGCTCAAAATCGTCCATCCCCAAATAAGCCTTCATCAGATCAATGTAGTACGGCGCAACGTCTATAGGTCTTTTCTCTTGAATTAATTCCAATAGCAGATCCTTGGCATTTTCATAATCCTTTTTGCCCAGATAGACCCTGGCCAAGTTGTGTTTCAATTCGCATTTTGTTTTTAGAATAGCGATTTCAATCTTCTCGTCTGGTCGCTCTATATAACCCAATTCAATGAGTTGTTCCATGGTTTCACTATCTGAAAGAGCATCCACTTCTTCCTTTACCAGTTCCCCGAAATCCCCGGGCTCATCTTCCCAACTTTCTATTATTTTTGGAGATTGGGTTTGTTTAAAAATATCAAGTATTGCCTTGCCATCCATATCCTTCCCAACAGGCAAACCGTAGTGATGTAAAATGGTAGGAGCAACGTCGATCAAGCTGAGGCCAAATATTTTTTCTTTCTTTTTAATATTGGGGCCACTGGCTACAAAAATCCCAAACTGCCTATGATCCAGCGCTGGAGCGGCAGTTACTTTAGGCATCTTTAAAATTCGTTTGGAGCCGGATTCAAATCCGTGATCCGACATTACTATTATGGTCGTGTCCTCATCAACCAAATCCATAACCCGACCCAGCATCATATCCTGAAATCGATATCCGCCCATCACCACATCCTTAAATAAATCATAGTTTTCTTGGGAAACTTGAGCAAGTTTAGGAGGATGGAATTTCATAAAAGAATGGCAGAGATGGTCGATAAAATTAAAATAGACTGCCATAAAATCCCATTCCGTGTTTCGCAACAAATAGGTAGAAGCATTATGAACTGAAACGTTCTGGGATAGAATCTTGGAAAATGCTATTAGCCCATTATTTTTTTTAGTTTGATCGATTTTTGCAGCATTGGGAATAAAGGGAAGAATATGTTCCTTGGTAAGCTCGTAGGGAAACATTCTTAAGTCTTTTAATCTATCCGCATAGTTTTCAGGATGGATGACTCCTTTTATTATCGGATTCTCCCTTGATGGATCGGGACTTACCATTTGAAATTTATCCGACACCACCACCCCATTAATTGGTTCCGCAGGAAAACTTGGCCACCAACCCACAAGATTGCTCTTATAGCCTTGGTTGTGCAAAATATTCCAAATGGCTCTGGAATTTCTCGAATTAGCCGTTACAGGTCGTAACGCTTTTTGGTTGGGTACAAGTTCCACAAATCCTAAAACACCATGTTTGTCGGGGGTTTTTCCAGTGGCAACTGTGCTCCATAACATCGGACTATATGGCGGATTCATGGTACTCATATTGCCATATACCCCATTGTCTATCAATTTCTTCAAAGAAGGCATAAGACCTTTTGCCAACAGCGGCCCGATAATTTTCCAATCGGCAGCATCCCAGCCTATCAACAGTAATTTATTCTTCTTCATCGCTGTTTTTTGTGGATTTTTGTTTTATTTTTCTCCAAGCGGTAAAGGCTATGTCTCCATAGGCCAATAAACCCAACGATCCATTAACGGGGATTTGGGAAATATCCATTTTTAGCTTCTCATCATTTTTTTTCTCGCTCATTGCTTAATCTTTAGGGAATGTTTTTAAATATTACTCTGGGTAATTGCTTTGTTGGCCAAAAATACATGAATGGATAGGAATCAAATTGCTTTTTCAATAAACAAAAGTCTAATTAAAACTAAACTTTTAATTATCAAAACCTTTAACCCAATCTCAATATCTCAACACGGTTAATTATTTTCTATTTTTATTTTTGAAATATTCATTTTGATTTCTCTCAAAATCACAAAGACTACTTCTTCATTAGCCAATTAAATCAATTAGTTGACAATAATGGTTTTAGAAAACTTACATTCTCAGCCTTTCCTATATCTATTCTGGCTTAATATCTCAAAGAATATGATTTATATTTTGAATTCCGTCCGAGTATTACTATGTTTACTTTCTAAACTTTAATGAAAAGAATCTAAATAGATTAAGGACTAAAAAACGCTATTAAAAACACCTTAGAATTATGAAGAAAACTACTAAAAATGAATTCAGTAAAAAGCTCGCCAAGTATAGCGCATTATCATTAGCCATTGCTGGCGTGGCCGATGCATCGGGGCAGGTTGTTTATACCGATATAGACCCAGATTTCTACGGGGGACCAGGATCCCAATTTTCAATTGATTTTAACGAGGATGGAGATATCGATATCGAATTCATCCAAAGCAATAATGGAGTTTATGATTTACTAACGAATTATACCGATAACGGAGGTGTGTTGACAAGCTCAAATGGAGGTTATATTTACACCTCCAATTTAGCATACGGCGATACTATTGACGCAGGCGCGGGAATGTTTAGATCCGCTGGTGAATTGTGTGTTGGCCCAGGTTATATGTACCATCAATTTTGTGGCACAGGAGAAGGCTATATTGCAGTGAAATTCGAAATTAACGGTGCCAATCATTATGGATGGGTACGTGTGGATGTAGCGGATAGTGCGAATTATATTGTAATGGACTATGCTTATGAATCTTCCCCGAATACAGCTATAACCGCTGGCGACCAAGGCTTAGTTGGTATAGCAGACCAAAATTTCCAAAACTTCAAACACTATATTTCTAATAGCCAATTGAAACTTTCGGCAAACAATGCGATGCAAAAAATCTCTATGCATAATATGCTTGGGCAAGAGGTGTTTTCGCAAAAACTAAACAGCAACAACGAAGTCGTTGATCTTTTTGGAATGCAAACCGGAGTTTATATTGTCACAGTCTCCATAGAAGGAGCTTCCAAAACCTTTAAAATTGGAAAGAATTAAATCTTGATTTGATTTAATTGAAAAGAGCGGCATTTGGCCGCTCTTTTTTTATTGCTTGTTCGCGAGTTGCCCACAGGCAGCATCAATATCCTTTCCCCGACTGCGGCGTACGGTAACCGGGATTCGGTTCCGTTCCAACTTATCGATATATCCCTGAATGATCGCGGGAGAAGCTTGTTGAAAATTATCGTCTCCAATAGGATTGTATTCTATTAAATTGACCTTGCAGGGCACATATTTGCAAAATATGACCAAGGCATCAATATCTTCGCTTTTATCATTAATATCTTTCCAAACAATGTATTCATAAGTGATTTTTCTCTTGGTCTTACTATACCAATATTCCAAGGCCTCGCGAAGGTCTGGAAGCGTAAAACTTTTGGCAAAGGGCATAATCCGCTCCCTGGTTTCCTGAATAGCGGAATGTAGGGAAACAGCTAGATGAAACTTGACCTCATCGTCTGCCAATTTCTTAATCATTTTAGGCACCCCAGAAGTGGAAACGGTAATTCGTTTTGGCGACATTCCCAAACCTTCTTCTGAAGTGATTTTTTCAATGGATTCCAAAACGTTTTTATAATTCATCAACGGTTCTCCCATTCCCATAAAAACTATATTCGAAAGTGGCCTGTTGTGATACAACCTACTTTCTCTATCAATGGCCACCACCTGATCGTATATTTCATCCGGATTCAGGTTGCGCATTCTTTTTAAACGGGCGGTTGCGCAAAACGAACAATCTAAACTACAGCCCACTTGTGAAGAAACACAGGCAGTTGTTCTGCTTTTGGTAGGAATCAATACGGATTCCACCACTAAACCATCATGGAGTTTTACGGCATTCTTGATGGTGCCATCCTTACTTTTTTGAAGATGGTCCACCTTGATATGGTTTATAACAAAATTATCATCCAAATGCGCTCGAGTCTCCTTTGAAAGATTCGTCATTTCATCAAAACTGTGCGCACTTTTACTCCACAGCCATTCATAAACTTGCGTTCCGCGAAAGGCTTGGTCCCCAATACTTTCAAAAAAATCTCGAAGCTGTTCTTTTGAAAGGGCACGTATGTCTTTTTTTTCTGTAACCATGCTGCAAAATTACTGTATTTTCAATGAAATACAGTTTTCAAATAAGAAAAGGATTTAGGATGACCGTTTTGGAAAATCTATTGTTTTACAACAATCTTTTTGGTCATGGAGTCATTGGAATCTTCATCGGTCAAATTAAGCAAGTAAACACCTTCGGCAAGATTGTCAACCGAAATGGTGTTTATAGTGTTATGCAAGGATCCAGAGCCAATCCGCTGCCCCATAATATTGCTCAAAACATAAGTCAAATGAGGGTAACGATTGTTCATAATCGTTATGGAAGTACTGGCCGGATTAGGGTAAATCTTCAGATCGCCTGTAAGCTCAAAATTTGGAACGTTCAAAATATTTTGAAGGGTTTCAATAGTGGTTTGTCCCGAATTGGTAGGATCTAGCCAATCTTTCAGTCTAGTTTCCAGTGAAGTTCCGGCATTCCAAGAAATGCCGAAACGGCCATAAACATCGTATTCTTTGTTGTTCTGGATACCGATACAAGCAGATTGACCGGCGTAAAGCTGACCTATAATTCGTCCATTCTCATTAAAAAGTGGAGAGCCGGAAGAGCCACTTTCGGTGGTTCCTATTTCCCAACCGTTGCCTGTTCCATGTTGCCCACCTCCTATTAACCAGACTTGAGTGCCATTGGCATCAACTTTCTCTGCTCCGGAATCATCCCTGCACACTTTCATTATATCGCCTTGGGGATGGTGGATCCCCACTTCGAACAACGGATTTGTATCGGAATTATCCCACCCGGCAAAAGCCACATCCCAAGACGATGGAATATCATTATACAATTTTACCAAAGCAAAATCGCTCAAAGGATTACTAGCTTTCAATTCAGCTCCACTAACGGTGAAATTAGTTTGCAATTCACCGCTGTCTGCCCCAGTACCACAGGCGGGAGTTGGACTTACCCAATTAAAACGGATAGACCAAAGTGCGGGGTCACTATTGTCCAAACAGTGATTGGCAGTCAGCATAAAAGGTGTTTTATCGGACCGAGTATTGTTCACTAAGGCAGCAGAACAAAGATGTCCGTTGCCAAGATTTAGCAAAGCAACTGCCTTTTTTAATACATCTTTTTTGGAGTCGAAATCTGAACCTATCGGACAGTTAACGTCGTAATTGCATGCACCGGAATCGTTGAACCCTCTTTCTCCAAAAAGCATAGTGTTAACCCTGCCCATTCGATACCCGTGAATTACACTATTAATTTGAAGTCTTGCATTTGCAGTGGTTCCAGGAGGTTGATAATACTCTATCCAAACTACATCGCCTTGAACAAACCAAGTCCCCAGTTTATTGGATTCACGGTTTTCTTTTTTGGTAAAAGTGCTCGTAATATCACTATGGTCATTGTTATATAATTGAAGTCGGGAGCCGGCTGGAAGATAAAAATCATCAAAGTTGACACTCAAGTTTAAAGCGTTTGGCGATTCAATGGCACCTTGCCAGATTTTTCCACCATTGGGCAATTCTGTCCATAGTCCGCTTTTTTCCATATTTAAAACCACTGGCCTTTCAATGCCATAGCGCCAAGGCAAACTTTTGTCCAAATCGTTGATACTGTCCTGGGCAAGAATCGGTTGTAAATCCAAGGGTTTTAACCTTACTATTTCCGGGAAGTCAGGAAGGTTTAGATACCAACTTTCAGGCAATTCTCCTCCTCCCTCCTGTGAAAAGGCGGTAAAAAGAAAGAAATAAAAAATGAAAAGGAAAGTAGTTTTTTTCATTCAAAAATTGCCATTGGTCCAAAATTGAACAGACTAAGGTAATTTTTTATTTCCACAATTGAAAACCAAATGCTTAAAAATAAAAACTCCCGATTTTTATCGAGAGTTTTGGAGGATATTTAAATGATTAACATTGCATCACCATAGGTATAAAACCTATACTTTTCCTTAATTGCTACAGCATAGGCCTCTTTAATAAATTCATAACCTCCAAATGCGGAGGCCATCATTAACAAAGTTGACTTTGGGGTGTGAAAATTGGTTATCATTGCATTGGCTATGCTGAATTCGTAGGGTGGGAAAATAAATCTATTGGTCCATCCCTCATAAGGGTTCAGCCGATGATCGGTAGAAACCGCACTTTCAATTGCGCGCATAGCCGTTGTACCTACAACACAAATTCTCCTCTTATTTTCGATGCCGGCGTTTACAATCGCTGCAGTTTCTGGGGTAATAATCATTTCCTCAGAATCCATTTTATGTTTGGAAAGATCCTCAACCTCCACAGGACTGAAGGTTCCCAAACCAACGTGCAATGTAACCTCAGCCATCTTAACGCCTTTTATTTCCAAGCGCTTTAACAGATGCTTAGAAAAATGGAGACCTGCGGTTGGTGCCGCGACGGCTCCTTCGTTTTTGGCAAAAATGGTTTGATACCGCTCTGCATCCTCAGGTTCTACTTCTCTTTGTATATATTTAGGAAGTGGCGTCTCGCCAAGCTCCGTCAATTTGGAGCGAAATTCATCATAGGAGCCATCAAAAAGAAAGCGCAAAGTTCTCCCTCTGGAAGTAGTGTTGTCTATAACTTCAGCCACCAGAGATTCATCCTCTCCAAAATACAACTTATTGCCAATCCTGATTTTCCTCGCAGGATCCACCAAAACGTCCCACAAACGGGTTTCGGCATTTAATTCCCGCAATAGAAAGACTTCAATCCTGGCACCGGTTTTTTCCTTGTTACCGAACAAACGAGCCGGAAAGACTTTAGTGTTATTGGTCACCAATACATCGTCTTCCTCAAAATAGTCAATAAGATCCTTGAAAATCTTATGCTCAATGGTTTTATCTTTTCGGTTGAGAACCATCAAACGGGATTCATCTCGATTTGGTGAAGGATATTCCGCCAATAATTCAGTTGGTAAGTCAAAGTTGTAATGTGAAAGTTTCATTCCCATATTTCGTTCTGTATTATGATGTTATAAAAGGGTGCAAATATACGACCGCCAGATAGGCGTTGTCAAGTAAAAGACACTTTATTATTATTAAATGCGCACGGCATGAGGGGGAGCCAAGCCTGCCGAGGTTTATATAAAATCAATCCTCCTCCAATATACACGAAACACCTACATTCTTGAGGTCATTCCAGAAGTTGGGGTAGGATTTTGAGACTACCTCCGCCTGGTCAATATTGATGTCCACTTTCAAAGCAAGTGGCGCAAAAGCCATGGCCATTCGATGGTCTTGATAGGTTTCAATGGTTTTATTTGAAAGAATCCGCGAAGACTTTTTAAGTTGAAGCGAATTATCGTCGATATGGACAGTGGCACCCAATTTTTCAAGCTCCGTTTTCAACGCCAAAAGCCTATTGGTTTCCTTTATTTTTAAAGTATGGAGACCAGTAAGCTCGCACCCTATTCCCAAACCAAAACAATTGACTACAATGGTCTGTGCCAAATCTGGTGTATTTGCCAAATCAAGTATCAAAGAATCAGGAAGTGGAGTATTATTTTTAAACAACAAAATGCCTTCCGCGGAATTAAAAACAGTTTCAACTCCAAGTCCACGATAAATATCCGCCAACGCGCTATCTCCTTGTAAGCTTTCGTTTGAAAAGTTTTCAAGGCTTATTTCCATATCCTCAGAAAGTGAGACCAAACTATAATAATAAGATGCTGAACTCCAATCGGATTCTACGACAATGGTGGTGCTAGGTATGTTTTCTGTAGCTTCAATTGCAATGGTGTTTTTTTGAAAACCCACATCAACACCAATTTTGCCTAAAAGTGCCGAAGTCATTTCAATATATGGAAGCGAACTGACTTCTCCCTCCAAATTAATTTTCAATCCATTAATAAGCTTGGGCGCAATAAGCATAAGTGCCGAGATGTACTGACTACTTACGTTGGCTTGTATTTTTACTTCCCTCTTTAAAAGCTTTTTCCCCCGAATTCTCAAGGGAGGAAAACCTTCATTTTCAAGATATTCAATGTCTGCTCCTAAGTGTTCAAGTGCATCCACCAATATCCCAATGGGACGTTCGTGCATGCGCTTGCTTCCAATCAGCCTTATATCCAGTCCGTCCGTAATGGCGAAATAAGCGGCAAGAAAACGCATGGCCGTTCCTGCATGATGAACATCAACGGTGCCATTCTGAAATTTTAAGGCTGCCCTGAGAAGCTCAGTATCGTCGCTTTCGGAAAGATTTTCAATGGTAATATTAGGATATAGCGCCTGTAAAATCAACAATCGATTCGATTCGCTTTTGGAACCTCCTATCGTGATTTTCACAGGGTAAAATGGGCCTCCTCTTTTAAGAATGGCTCTCATCGTCGAGATTCCCTTTCTTTCAGTTTAGCGCGGAATTTTCCGAAGGTTACAAAGAAGCCATAAACAAAACCGGCCAGCAGAAGGGTAAGAAAATAAAGAAAGATATTCCCCTCTGTAAAATAGGCCATTTTAAAACCTTCAATCGCCCATTTCACCAATGCGAAAAGGAAGACAAAAGCGATGGCCAAAGAGAAAACTGATTTCCAAAAACCTTGAGTGTTTATAACTTTTTTAAACATTATTTCAATTTTTTGTTGCTGTGATGCCGATCGTGGTCGCGTTTGGTTTTTAATTCCAACTTTTTCTGAAAGGACTTTTCCAAGTCAACGCCCGTTTGATTGGCGAGACAAAGGACTACAAAAATAACATCGGCCAACTCTTCCCCCAAATCTTTATTCCTATCGCTTTCCTTTTCACTCTGCTCTCCGTAACGGCGGGCGATAATGCGCGCGACCTCACCCACTTCCTCAGTGAGTTGCGCCATATTGGTCAATTCGTTGAAATAACGGACCCCGTGCTCTTTAATCCAAGCATCTACTGCTTCCTGTGCGTTTTTTATATTCATTATGCCTTTGAAAGTACAACTTTTTCGTTTTCTTTTGCGATTAATAGCTCATAGAATTTTTTCAAATTCCCATATTCCTCAGCCGCTATAAAAGCATGGTTTATCGCAAATTCTACCGAAAGCTGCAATTTATCACCCATTTGCGAGATAAGATAACGATAATTCCCAATATTTTCACCTAAATTAAAGACTGCGTCCTGTGGCAAGGATTCTACTGTATAACCCTCTGGCAGTGCAATATTCACAATATATCTATTCTTCATTGGATATCCGTAATCAATAGGATATTCTCTCGCTTCAGGTTTAAACGGATTTTCTCTAGTCACCAAAAATGCCAAGGGAGAAAAATACAACTTGTCGGCCACATTTTCAACGGCATCCCTAAACTCGAAATCATAATCCAATGAAACCGGTTTGCCGAGCACATTGAGATTCTCGAAATTGAGATTTGAGATTTCAGCGGGACTAACACCCTTTTCTAAAACTTTGCGTTGTGAATCTTCATTTAATGCCTTAAACTCAGTTCGGTACTCGAAGGCGTAATTACCTGTAAATCTATTTTGGGCTTTTCCGTTAAACGATAAGTCCGGAGTGATTTCTGCATTCAGCATTGTACTCTTAACGGCTGGCACCTGCGAGCGCAAAGCAACCCAATCAGAGTTTCCTTCTTTCGTTATAATCCGTCCCTGCCAATTTAAAATACTCGATTTTAACACGCCTATCTCGGCATTCTTGTTCGTGCCATCAAGCAATAAAGTCCCTTGAGGCAATTCAACGGCAGCAATAACATAATTGAAGCCATTGCGAGTTGGAAACAAAGGAATTCCGTGTTTTTTGGTGCTCACCAAAACAGGATTGGCGTTAAGATTGGCATGGCGCAACATAGCTACCAACATCAAATTGATATCGCCTACATTACCCGAGCCTTTTTTATAGGCCGCTCTAACTCCCTCATTCGTATAAAAACCAACATAACCATTCCAGTTCATTTTTGTTAAAACGTGCGAGAAAATAAGGCCTACTTTTTCTTCTGGTTTGGTCACGCCGCTTAAAAGCTTGTCTAAATCACTTTCAAAATAATTCTTTCTGTTTAATTCCCCCCCGAAAACATCAGCTCTATATATACTTTTTGAAACGTCTTCCCAAGTGGTGGCATACGATTTAATCGGAGTGCCCGGCACATCTATATAGCTCATTTCAAACTGAAGTGCGGTTGTGTAATTATTCAGGTTTCCAATAAATGATTCTTCTTTAATAGCAGGAACATTTTCCAACTCTACCGAATAAGTGTGTTCTTTAAACTTCACTTCCCGAGTGCTTGTTTCCGGAATTCCAGTTCCACTTAACCCTCTAAGGTCGCGAGTTGTCTGTCTGAAAGACAACGACCTTTCTCTCGAGCTGGAATTCACTCTAAAAGGTACCCAACCTCTTTGATGGTTTTTATAAACAAAATATTCGGGCGTCTTGAATTGTACTTCTACCTTATCAACTGGAATTGTTTCCTGAAATCTAAACTCGTCTATATTGAAAATAAATGGCGAATTGATTGTGTACTTATATTCAATAACACAACCTTCGCGAAGATCGGGCATGATGATTTTGGTCTGGGAAAGAAATTTTGAGGTTTCTTCTTTTATTATTCCGTCATTCCTGAGCTTTACTTCTTTCACCTTGCCATCCTCCATAAAATAGGTGGACCCTCTTAACCCAAGAAGTTTATCTTCTCCATCGCCACGGTACAAATCTATGGTTACGTTGGCCCAATCAAAGCCCTCTTTATTGTAGATCTTTATGCGTTCAAGATAGTCTGTTACCATATACCACCCTGTATCCTGAGTGTATTGGAATTCAGTTTTAGTCTCCCTATAAAGCACGGCAGCATCGGCATTAGGATCGGAAGGATGTTCTTTTTGAAGCAATTCTTCCTTGGAAACTCTTCCGAATTTATAGTTTTGGGCCACTGAATTATTCACGAAGAACAAAACACAAATTATTATAAGAATATTTGATTTCACGAGTGTGTGTTATTTATTGTACATTTTGTCTTAAAAGAATCTTTGTCTTATCCAACCTCGCAATCGACCTTAAAAAATCACGATAATTTTTATATTCCTCTGGCGGATATTCCCCTTTGTCTATACGAAGCGTTCGAGTGTATTTCATTTTAGTATCGGAAGTTTTGATAAACTCAATTTCGTATTTCCCGAACTTGGTTTCCAAAACGGTCGATTCCGGCAGACTTTCAATTGAAAAATCTTCTGGAATTTCAACTTCCACTATGTCCGTATCCAAGTATCCATAACCTATATACAGGTTTTGCATTCTGTTTTCAATCCGAGG
Organism: Aequorivita sp.; assembly: GCA_049646885.1. Lineage (GTDB taxonomy): Bacteria > Bacteroidota > Bacteroidia > Flavobacteriales > Flavobacteriaceae > Aequorivita. The sequence continues at coordinate 47,099 of JBARWQ010000068.1, forward strand.
TGGCGTATAATTTCTCTGGTTGAAAACGTTCGTACAGAAAAGATAATCATTGCCTATAAGGTTTGCGTAATTGGGAATGCTCACAGTTACTTTTTCTGTAAAGATTATGTTTTCGCGATCGTTATCGAATTCAAAATTATCCAATGAAAACCCATTGATATAGCTCCATTGTTTTTTGTAGAATTCGTCAACTTCATCATGTTTATTCTTAGGAAGGAGATACTTGTCTTCATATTGAAGGCCCTGGGAAATGCTTTCATAATCCGCCGTCACACTTCCATCGCTACTAACTTTTATTTTTGAGGTATTCCGCTGAGTGTTTTCCTCGGTACGGTAAATTTTTGTACGGGTAATTTCCCCGCCATCAGGAGTAATAATCAAAACATCCCTGTCCTCAGTAAGGCTTCCAATATAACCATAAGGCGTGTCCTGGCTGGTACATTCCAACCAAGTAATTTCATCACCGTCCGGAATTCCTAGGATTACATGATTTCCTTGTAATGATGTAAAATCTGAGTCAATACTCCTTTCATTGGGACTAGCGTATAAAACCGTGTAATACGAGGGAACGCCAACGACATCTAACAACACTTTTGTGTAATTGGTCAAGGCCTTGCAATCGCCATAGCTCAGTTTGTCCACATCGGAGGCAGACATCGGCTTCCAGCCACCAATACCTATTTGAATACTGATATAGCGAACCTTATCTTGAACAAATTGATAGATTTTTCTTGCCTTCCCCTCGTTTGTCGTTTCGTTGGCGGCCAAACTTTTAACTCTTGTCAAAGTACCCGGAGAAAGTGCATTAAGATCAGAGAGCAAACTTTTGTTCATCCAACTTCCAAACTCCTGCCAGTCCTTGCCGGCACCTGAAGTTCCTTTAAGCTTAAAAACATCGAGTCCTAAAGTTATATTTGGCAAAACCTTATTTATTGAAGGGCCGTGCTCTTCATAACGTATGGCCTTAAGGTTGGATGCCGAAAAGGTAATATCATTCGGTGTTTCGGAAATATTAATATCGTGTCCTTCCAGATTTTGGGCTTTGTATTTTGGTTTGTTCGAAGGATCGAATTTTATATTTAAAACACTTTTTTGGGTGCTTTCCGCATATCCTCCCAACGGATACCACGGAGGGAGAAAAGCTGAATCGCCAGTTTCGGTTTCGCTGGTAAAAACTACAATATAAGGATACGTTGTAGGTGTGTATCTCAGGAAGAGCACTCTAGAATCCGCGTACATATTATTGCCCGTACGGCTTACATCATTGAAATCCTTTTTTCTATAACGACCTATTTCCTTCCCCAACGCATTATAAATTCGAGCTTCCATATTTTTAACCCGGGAATTATCATCATAAAACTCAAAAAGATTGGTGTCTTGATCGCCCATTTTGTTCAACACAGCCATAACGCGATAGGTTTTTGTCTTCATTTTATTGATGTCCGTCACATCGATTTCCACCAACTCATCAATCAGAATACTGTTGGAGTATTCCAGTAGCTCGCTGTTTATTGCAGCTATGGAATAGTTTTTTTGAGCTGAAATATAAGTTGAACAGAGAAGAACTGCCAAACAAAAAATGGTTCTCATGAAATTCATTTATTGTTTCACAATATATGAAATTTCGGAAAGGTTAAAAAAAAGTTAAAGACTTTATTCTCTTCTTTTTGAATCGATCCAAATTGTAACCGGCCCATCGTTGATTAAAGACACATCCATCATTGCCCCGAAAGTTCCGGTTTGCACCTTCTTGTTTATTTCAGATTCCAATTGAAACACAAATTTTTCGTAAAGAGGAATAGCGGTTTCGGGTTTGGCAGCCATTATAAAAGAAGGGCGATTTCCCTTTTTCGTATTGGCGTGAAGAGTGAATTGACTTACCACCAAACAATCTCCCTTAACGTCTTGAACAGAAAGATTCATAGCTCCATCTTTATCGGAAAAAATCCGAAGACGGGCAATTTTTCCCGCCAACCAGGAAATATCCTCTTGCGAATCTTCCTCCTCAATACCTAATAGAATAAGCAAACCTTTTCCTATTTCGGAATGAATTTTTCCGTCAATGGTTACGGATGCTTTTTTTACTCTTTGTATTAGTGCTCTCAAAATCCCTAAATTTTCCAATTTTAATTGCAACCGCTTTTATCATCTGCCACTATGTCGAATATACATCCTTTCTATATTGCTCCTCCTCGTCTTCCAGAATCTGCAAATAGCTCTTATATCGTGACCAAGCAATCTCATCGTTTTCCAAAGCCTCTTTGACTGCGCAATGTGGCTCCTCGAGATGCATACAGTTATTGAACCTGCATTTTCCCTTTAAAGCAAAAAATTCGGGAAAATAATCGCCCAATTCCTCCTTTTTTATTTCTACAAGCCCAAAACCTTTAATTCCGGGAGTATCTATTATCTGACCACCAAATGAAAGGTCGAACATCTCGGCAAAAGTGGTGGTGTGCTGCCCCTGCAGATGCTGTTCCGAAATCTCGGCGGTCCGCAAATTTAAACCTGGTTCCACTGCATTTATAAGTGTCGATTTCCCTGTGCCGCTATGGCCGGAAAACATACTTACCTTGTCCTGCATCAAAGCTTTTACTTTGTCAAGATTTTTGCCTGTGATGGCTGAAATGCCTATGCATTCATAACCTATTTTTCGATAAAGCTCCGCCAAGAATCTAATTTCCGAAAGCTCATCCTCGTTATAAGTGTCGATTTTATTAAAGAGAATTACCGCCCGAATATGATAGGCTTCGGCGGTGACCAAAAACCTGTCTATGAAAGCTGTGAAAGTGGGTGGGTTATTTAACGTTACCAACAGAAAAGCAGTATCGATATTGGCGGCGATAATATGGGTTTGCTTGGAAAGCTTTACAGATCTTCTGATAATATAGTTATTCCGAGGAAAAATCTTAGAAATAACTCCCAACTCCTCATCACCCTTTTTTTCAATCTTGATTTGAACATGATCTCCCACAGCAACGGGATTGGTGCTTTTAATATCCCCAATACGAAACCTTCCCCTGATACGGCAGTTGTAAAAAGTACCGTCCTCCGCTTTTACAGAGTACCAACTTCCAGTAGATTTATAAACTGTGCCCTTCATTCAATTTTTTTGTTTTTTTACTGAAAGGCCCATTGATGGGCTTTTAAAAATTCCAACTTCAATCAATATCCTAAGTTTTTGAGATGCTGACGAAAATAATCAATAAACCCTTGATCTCTACCCATTGATGATCTTTTTCTGATGATTGATGGATTCCTGATGTATGGCTTTATAAATTTTCAACACAAACTCTTCGCTCAGGCGGTTCTCCTCGCCTTCCAAAATCATTCGGTTTAAAATTTCATTCCAACGTTTCACCTGGAGAATTGCAACATTGTTACTCTTTTTCAGAACTCCTATATTGTCCACAATCTTCATTCGTTTCCCCAACAAATCCATAATCTGGTCGTCGATTAAATCAATTTGTGTGCGCAAGGTGTTCAATTGATTTTTAAACTCAATAGCCTCCCCTTCTGTTTTACGCACTTTTAATCTAGCCGTTATTTCCTTTAAAGCCGCTGGAGTTATTTGTTGTTCGGAATCGCTCCAAGCGTTATCCGGATCGAAATGGGTTTCAATCATTAACCCGTCATAATTTAGATCGAGTGCTGTTTGGCAGAGATCAAAAATTATATCTCGCTTCCCCGCTATATGTGAAGGATCGAGTAACAAGGGTAAGTCGGGAAAACGGTTTTGCAAATCGATTGGCAGTTGCCATTCGGGATTATTTCGATAGCGCGTTTTTTCATAATTTGAAAATCCGCGATGAATAACTCCAAGCTTGGTTATCCCAGCTTCATATAAACGCTCCACCGCCCCTAACCATAGTGCTAGATCAGGGTTGACAGGGTTTTTGACCAAAACAATTTTATCACTTCCTTTTAAGGCCTCTGCAATTTCTTGAACCATAAAAGGCGAAACGGTGGTTCTGGCACCAATCCAAAGTATGTCCACATCGTGTTCGAGGGCCAGTTCTACGTGATGTGGATTTGCCACTTCCGTAGTTATCAATAATCCAGTTTCTTGTTTCGCTTTCTGCAGCCATTTTAGACCTAGGGCTCCTACACCTTCAAAATTCCCGGGTCGGCTGCGAGGTTTCCAGATTCCGGCACGCAAAACAGAAGTGTCGGTATCCTTTAGCTGATGTGCTATTTTTAAAACCTGCTCTTCTGTTTCAGCACTACAAGGGCCTGCTATAACCAAAGGATGGTTCAACTTCATAGCATCCAACCAGCCACGCAATTCTTTACTGTTTTCCATATAATTTCAATTCCGAAAAAAGAAAAATCCTTCTTGGTACTTTTGATAGTGTTTTATGAATTCACACAATATTCACCTTCAATAATAGTGTAATTCCAAAGTGTACAAAGATAAGAAGAGTGCCTTCACTAACCATCCTCATCCTTGCTAAAGTAGCGAATAATTGCAATTGAGGAAAAGTTTTAAAAAAATTAATGATGACGTGCCTCTTCCCTTCAGCGAAAAAAAGATGTAGTTTTGCTTTTTTGAAAATATGTCGATTAAAGTAGAAAATATCACCAAATCCTATGGCGAACAAAAAGCGCTAAACAGTATTTCCTTTTCTATTGAAAAAGGGGAAATTGTTGGCTTTTTGGGACCCAATGGCGCAGGAAAATCGACAATGATGAAGATTTTGACCGCTTTCCTGCCCGCCTCAGAAGGTTCGGCATTCGTCAATGGATATAATGTGAACACTGAAGCCATGGAGGTCAAAAGAAATCTGGGATATTTGGCAGAACACAATCCACTTTATTTGGATATGTACGTTCGGGAATATCTGCTTTTCAATGCCGAAATCTACAAAATACCAAAATCTGAAGTAGAAAAAGTGATTGCCAAAACAGGTCTCGACCTGGAAGCCAATAAAAGGATTGGACAACTTTCAAAAGGATACCGACAAAGAGTTGGTTTGGCAGCCGCACTCTTGCACAATCCAGAAGTGCTGATTTTAGACGAGCCCACTACAGGACTAGATCCAAATCAACTGATTGAGATCAGGAATCTGATTAAAAATGTAGGTAAGGAAAAAACCGTTCTTTTATCTACCCATATTATGCAGGAAGTGGAAGCAATCTGCGACCGCGTGATAATTATCGATAAAGGAGAAATTGTTCTTGACCGAAAACTGAAGGATCTTAAAAGCGATCAACAACAGATTATTGAAGTGGAATTTGATTATCGGGTTGAGGAAATTGCTCTCGAACAACTTCCGAAGATCGAGAAAATTGAAAATTCAGTTGGCTTTGTTTATCAGTTATATTTCTCGACCGACCAAGATATGCGGGGGAAAGTTTTTGATTTTGCCCACGACAATGGCTTGAAAATTCTGCAGCTCCATCAAAAGAACACTACCTTGGAAAAACTTTTTACAGAATTGACCACTAAAAATTAAAGTGTGAATTCCGAAGATTTCCTATTTAAAAATAAGGCGACCTCGATATAGTTCTTCAACTTCCACAATAGGAGGCCGGTTTTTAGAAATTACATCCCCAACACCCACAATTTTTCCCTTAATAGATTGCTGCGGATTCACAATCATATCTGCCGAACTCCGATGATAGAGATTCAGGTTTCCCACGACTAAATCAGCCGCAAATATCCTGCAATTTCCTGCGTATAAACCAAAGTTTGCATAATCTGTGGCCCCGCTCAAATAAAAACTGGCAAGACCATTAGCGGTAATACTCAGATGTTCAGCCTCGAGTTCCAAAATAAAATCTCCATCGGAATAATAATCATCTTCCGGAGAATAGTCCTCAGATAAAAGATTGAGTCGAGGATATGGCAAAACACCAATACTTTCAACAGCTAGACCACTACTGTTCCTTATTTCTGTAATATTTGGAGAGGTTACATACACCTTTGTTAAACCGTAATCCCGCAATAGATTACAGCTGTTTTTATCGCTTATTTCAAGTCTTCCATCTACAACTGTCAGTTCAATATCGCGGATTAAATTTTCTCCCGATTCCACAATCACTTTTTGATCTTCTCCATATTTCACAAACAACTTAACTTGTTGCCAAACCAAAATTCTATTGAAATTTGGTACGGCAATTTCTCTTTCCACCATCTTGCCGCCCGTTTTAATACAGTCCCATCCAGTATCGGAATCGCATCCTGCAAAAAGAAGAATAAACGCTATAAAAATAATTTTTCTCATTCTTATTTTATCAAAATAGAGATTTCTACAATCTCACTCCCACTCCAAATTCTACCGATTCAGCTTTGGCCCAATGCGCATGTACCATAACAGTTGCGAAAAGACTATCATTTAAAAAGTAGCGCTTCAAACCCAATCGATTGTAAACTCGAGTTTCAAATTCATAAGGCCAATAAACATAATAACCCAATTGTGTTACGAAAGCCACTCTGTTAAATCGCCATTCATGTCCTACAAAAACCCCCACCCGTTTATAGTCCTCATCTCCCGAAAGCCCATCTTCCGGATAGGCAATAGAACGGTATTTAATCAATTCCTTTAAAAAGGTTGAGAAGAAAACATCCACCCCTCCTACAAAAGTACTTTTGTAATTGATGCGTTTATCCACAAAAAAGGATAGCTCATAAAAAGGTTCTGCTCCCAGCCCCACCACATCACTTTCATTTACACCCGTGCGAAAGGCAAAGTTGTATTTGAACCTCTCTGCATGGGTCGAACTAAGAGAATCTTGTTGATGGATATATTCAGGAAATTCCCGATGGTCAAATTGATAGCTCACACCTGCGTTAAAGGCAAATGTGTTGGTGCTAGTATTCGGAGCCTTCAAATTGCCATTGCTGTAGTGAATAATGGTAACGCCCGCTTGAACTCCAAGTCCTTTCCAAATGTTCTCGCGTACAAAATTCCCCTTAAGAAAAGTAGTGCTCAAAAATCGGGTGCCATAAGAGTTATTTTGAAAATTGGTTTCGGCATCAAACGGACTGCTGGCATAACCGATTCCTTGGCCCACTCGGAGCATAAGGTGCCTCTTTAAAAAATACCAGTTTATATGCCCATAAACTCCCACGACCTCTCCTAAGTACTCATTGTGCAAATTTTGATACACCATGGTAAAACCCCAGTCGGGAAAGTTATAACGGCGCTCCCACTCATTAAAACCATAGGTTTTGTAGTTAAGTGAAGTAAAAAACCCAGTGGGATGCCCGGTAATCAAATGTGCGATTTGAGGATTGTGCTCCATGATACTCCCGTAAAAAATATCAGCTTCCACAGAAATGGGCTTGATTTCTTTCTCTTGGGAAAAAAGTGAAAAGCTTAAAAAAATGGGGGCGAATAGGAAAAGGGGATATTTCATATTTTTTTCAACGCCGGTAAAGATAAACTAATCTTTAAAAAATGAAAGAGCAATCTGTACTTTTTACGCCAGTCATTTTTTGTATATGTTTTCTTAAAATACCAGGTTTTTTAAGTCAATATTGCCCTCGGAAATTACTGTCTCAAAAGAACGAACCCCGACAATTGCCCGTCAACATCTATTTTTGATAGGAATCATATTGTTTATAATTACACAGAAGTGAAAAGAAAATCTAAACTTGCTATTCAATGGAAAGTTGTGTTCCATTAAGCACAATACCATAAGTTATTTTTACCGAAGCTTCCATCGTTATGGACACCGAACAATATTTCTCAAAGCTCAATTTTGCTGCTCGAATCGCCTTTGCTTCGTCAATTTTCCCTTCCAAATAAAGAGTTACATGAATTGCCTCAAAAGGTTTTGCTTCCCGAACTTCCTTTCTATAACCGTCAACTTCCATCTTATAGGAAGTTATTTCCTGTCGCTGTTTTTTCAAAATGGAAACCACATCAATAGCACTGCAACCGCCAACACCCATCAAGAGGAGTTCCATAGGACTCGCCCCCATAGACGGTCCGTCGCCAGTGTTGTCAATATAGACTGGAACGCCAGAAATACCTTTGGCCTCGAAGAGGAATTTATCGTTAATTCTTTTAAGTACAACTTTCATATTTACATTAAATTATTAAAAATAATCTTTGTCACTTATTCGCAAAATATCGCCAAAAACACCTCTAGCGGTCACTGCGGCTCCGGCTCCGGCACCTTGAATAACTATGGGATTGTCGCCATAACTTTCAGTATATATTTCAAAAATAGAATCGCTTCCGCGAAGCGAACCTAACATACTATTTTTCGGAACTGTCGTTAAATTCACGTCCAAACGCGCTCCTGTTTCTTTGGATAAATCGCCATGCAAATCGGCAACGTATCTAAAAACAGTGGCTTCTGCCAGGTTCTTCCTTTTAATTTGAAAAGGAACATCCAACTCCTGCAATTGATCTAAAAACTCCTTTTTCGATACTTTTCGCAAGCTTTTGGGAATTAAATTTTGAATAACAACATCATCAAATTCATTGTGCAAATCCAATTCTCTAGCCAAGATAAGTAATTTCCTTCCAACGTCGTTTCCACAAAGATCTTCACGTGGATCTGGCTCGGTAAACCCCTTATCTATCGCCGATCGAAGGACAGAGCTGAAGGAGCGGTTCTCTTCCGAATAGGTATTAAAAATATAGCTCAAAGATCCAGAAAACACGCCTCTAATCCTAGTGATATTTTCACCGGAAAGATGCAAAAGTTTTATGGTGTCAATTAACGGAAGTCCGGCGCCAACATTGGTTTCATATAAATAATGCCTCTTTTTGGAAGTCAATTTTCTACGAAGCGCTTTGTAAAAATCCAAGTCTAAGGTATTGGCAATTTTGTTGGACGACACCAAGTGAAAATCATTTTCTACAAAATTTGAATAATTTTGAACAAAATCGACATTCGCCGTGTTATCAACCAAAATAAGATTTTGCAGGTTATGTTTTTTTGCGAATGAAATAACTTCCTCAGGCCGATAATTATTCCCTAGATTTAATTTGTCATCGCGCCAATTTACCTGTAAACCGTTTTGCTGAAATAGCAGTGTTTTTGAATTTGCAATTGCGAAAATATTGAGTTCCAGATTTCGCCTTCTCGAAATTTCTTCTCTCGACGAAATTATCTGATCCACTAAATTGCTCCCTACATTTCCATGGCCGAAAATGGCTATGTTAATTCGCTTCTTCTGAATGCTGTTCAAATCGATCCGACTTTCTTTCGGACTATCCAATATTTGTGTTCTCATAATTTATTGATTTTGTATTTAATTCTTCTGGTTTGAATATTGGTGCCAGAATTCTTGATAATTGCTCGTACTCTATTAAAAACGCATCATGACCGTGAATGGAATTTATTTCGGAATAACCCACATTGCTTTTCCCGGTTTTTAATCGCGAATAGGTTTCTTTGATTTCATCATTCAGATAAAAACCATCACTATCTATTCCTATTAAAAGAATATCTCCTTTGATTTGTGTCGCCAAAGTGAAAAACCCATCGGTTTCAGTTTCACATTTAGTAGTCATTAATAAGTGATTCATCAACTTATAAGCGCTCAAATGAAATCGTTCTTCCAACCTTTTTCCGTGATGCAATAACCAGGTTTCTACATTAAACAATGCCTTTGTTTCGCTTAAACTTCTATTGAATTTCTCTTTAAAAGATTGGGGGGTTCTATAAAAAGTCATAGCGTGCACACGGGCGTCGTGGAGAGGTGTATTGGAGTTCTCCAAAATCTGTTTTTGAACACGGCACTGGGCCAATAACCAATCGGTCGCCTTCCAATCCGTCGCCAAAGGAATTAAATTTTGAAATAAATCGGGTTTTAACAATGCCATTTGCCACAGAATACTTCCTCCCAACGAGCCACCGATCCCTGCATAAACTGACTTTATATCCAGTTCTTCCAAGCCTTTTAAAAACCAACTGGCAACGTCAAAAAGCAAAATATCTTCATAGTTTTCAATTAAAAACCCATCGTATCCATTTCCAGGAATATTAAAAGACAACACGGTAAAACGTTTCAGATCGATACAGTTTTCCGAACCGATTAAAGATACCCACCATCCATTTTCTCCCCCTACATTACTGTTTCCAGTTAGCGCATGTGTCACCAAAACGATTGGTGCCGTTCCAAGCTCCCTTCCGAAAAGCTGGTATGTAAGAGGCAATTCATCAAAATGAAATCCCGTTTGTGTGGTATAACTGGGTATGATAAGTTTCTGTAACATTTTGAAATATCTGTAAGCAATAGCTGGCAGGAGATTTTAGCGGTGAATTTTTAAATTGAAACTGCTTCTTTGGAAATACTTTTAAAAGCATTTTCCAAATCTTCAAACAAATCGTCCAAATCTTCCAAGCCAACGGAAAGTCGGATCAAGTCTTGAGGTACTCCAGCAGATTCTTGATCGGCCAAGCTCAATTGTTGATGGGTGGTACTGGCAGGATGGATTATCAAAGATTTAGTATCGCCGAAATTGGCTAAAAGTGAAAATATCTTTACGCTATCTACAACTTTTTTTGCGGCTTCAAATCCGCCATTTACACCGAAGGTAACCAATCCACTTTGTCCATTAGGAAGATATTTTTGAGCCAAGGCATAATAGGGACTTTTCTCCAAACCGGGATAATTAACCCATGCCACCTCATCTTTTTTCTGAAGCCATTTTGCAATTTTCAATGCGTTTTCGCTATGCTTCTTAATACGGATTTCCAGAGTTTCCAAGCCTTGGAGAATTTGAAATGCACTGAATGGACTTAAAGCCGCCCCAAAATCGCGCAAGCCTTCAATTCTAACTTTGGCGATAAAGGCTGCTTCCTTTAAAACTTCGGAATAAACCAACCCGTGATACCCAGCAGATGGCTCCGTGAATTCTGGGAATTTTCCATTGGCCCAATCAAAGGTGCCAGCATCGATGATTGCCCCTCCCAAAGTAGTTCCGTTGCCAGTAATATATTTGGTGAGCGAATGCACCACAATATTTGCTCCGTATTCAATGGGTCTCAATAAGGCTGGGGAAGGCACTGTATTGTCAACAATAAATGGAATTTTGTTTTCTCTGGCCACTTTGGCGATTTCGGCAATATCCAGAACATCCAATTTCGGATTTCCGAGGGATTCCACAAAAATAGCTCGGGTATTTTCCTGCACTGCCCCATGAAAGTTATTGGCATCGGCAGGATCCACAAAAGTGGTCTTAATCCCCAAACGAGGTAAGGTAACACTGAATAAATTATAGGTTCCTCCATATAGACTGTTGGATGCCACAATATGATCTCCGGCACGCAATAGGGTTAAGAGTGCTGTAGTTGTCGCAGCCGTTCCAGAGGCCGTAGTAACCGCTGCAATCCCTCCCTCAAGGGCAGCGAGCCGCTGCTCCAGAACATCGCAAGTAGGATTGTTCAGCCGAGAATAAATATAACCAGGCTCAGAGAGATTGAACACATTGGCAGCATGGTCGCTGTTTTTAAAAACATAACTCGTGGTTTGGTAGATAGGCACCGCGCGGGTTCCATTGGTAGTGGTAACATCGTGTCCTGCGTGCAACGAATTGGTTGCAAATTTTTTTTGAGTACTCATTTTTCTAAATTTTTTGAATTAATAAAATTGATCAAAACAATTCCGAAATGAATTCGGAACAATAGAAAAATGTTAAAAAGAATATTTGAGAAGTAATTTCAGGAACTGAAATTGTCTTGTCGTTATCTATCGTCGATTCCGAAAATTTTTGGAATCGTTGTAGAATGTAGCACCTTCATTCCGGAGAAAGGGTTGCTAAGGCGTCATAGGGTCTAATCCCTCGGCCTTTCTTGATAACATTTCAATAAAGATTTGAACTTTGTGGGGGCAAATATAACAACATAACATTCAAAAAAATAATTAATTTTAAAATATAATACCGATTGTCACATATCGAGCTATACCAATCATAATCTATAAGGTTTCATAACACGGGAGTATTAAGCGTTATTAACGATTAATTACCAGTAAATTAAAAAAAACGAAATTATTTATGATTAACTTCCGAAGCTATTTGTCCTTATCCAAAAGACAGTACAGACAATAAAGACCAAACCTTTTTAAAACATCATTTTGGGCAAACCAAAAAAAAATCTTATCAAATCTGAAAACAAGTTCCCAGTAGTAGGCATAGGTGCCTCTGCCGGCGGCCTTGCAGTATTTAAGAAATTGTTGGAAGCCATTCCGGAAGATTCTGGCATGGCCTATGTACTGGTGCAGCATCTGGATCCCAACCACGAAAGCATGTTGGCGGAACTGCTGCAGAAGGTTACCAAAATCCCGGTACTGGAGATTGCCCACGACGTAAAGGTGGAACCGGATCACATCTACATTATTCCGAGCAATAAAATGCTGTTGGCCAATGATGGAATTCTGGAGCTTAGTCCACGTCCTGATCTTGACAAGAACAAACGAAATCTGCCCATAGACCTCTTTTTCAGCTCATTGGCAATAGTGCACCAAAGTTATTCGCTAGGCGTAGTGCTTTCCGGCACGGGTGCTGACGGAACCGCCGGGCTAAAGGCCATTAAAGACGAGGGAGGGATCACTTTCGCCCAAAGCGAGGAATCGGCCGAGTGGCCGGACATGCCCCGAAATGCAATAGATGCGGGCGTGGTGGATTTTATCCTTAAACCCGAAGAAATACCTGCCAAGATATTAGAGCTGGTAAGTACTATTGGTAAAAACGGGATCAGAAAAGAGGATATCTCCGAACTTGAAGAGGAGGTCTTCCGGAAAATCCTTTCGTTATTACGTATCCGTAAGGGAACGGATTTCACCTATTACAAACAGACCACCATCCGCCGAAGGATACTCCGTAGGATGGCCATTAATAAAAACAAAAAGCCAGCAGCCTATCTCACCTATTTAAGGGAAAACAGAAATGAGCAAGATGTGCTGTACCAAGACTTGCTTATTCCCGTAACTTCATTTTTCAGAGATGTGGATGTTTTTGATAATTTATGTGAGCGGGTGATGCCGTTGCTAATACAGAACAAAAAGGAAAATGAATCCATACGCCTTTGGTCGGCGGGATGCAGCACCGGACAGGAAGCATACTCTCTTGTTATTTGCCTGCAGGAATACCTCAATGCGAACCCAGCAATAAATGGTGGCCAAGAAACAAATCCAGAAATAAAAATACAGCTTTTTGCCACAGATATTAGCGAACCGGCTATAGCGAAGGCACGAAAAGGGATATACACTAAAAGTGAAGTTGAAAACGTAAGCCCTAAGCGGCTGAAGGAGTTTTTCGCCAAAACCAAAACAGGATACCAGATAAACAAGGAAATCCGGGAAATGTGTGTTTTTGCCGTGCATAATTTCCTGAGCGATCCTCCTTTTGGCAATATGGACATTATAAGCTGCAGGAACGTCCTTATTTATTTGCAGCCTTATTTGCAAAAAAAGGCTCTTACTACATTTCATTACTCCTTAAAGGAAAGCGGATATCTGCTGCTTGGAAAATCAGAAACAACCACCAGTCTCCCCGAGCATTTTAGTTCGGTAAACAAGAATGATAAACTATTCTTGCGCAAAAATACTGCGACATCAGTAATAAAATCTTCTATACGGCCAAGTGAAAACGCACTGGCTACCCACCACGACACTGGGTCCGAAACCGAAAATAAACGTGTCGATTTTCAAGAAATAGCGGACGAATTGTTATTAAGCTCCTACACTCCTGCCAGCGTAGTGGTAAACGAGGCCATGGACATTGTTCTCTTTCATGGCAATACCAATAGCTATTTAGGGCAGCAAAGTGGGAAACCCAGTCATAACCTAATCAAGATGGCAAAAGGAAGCTTAGCCTTTGAACTCCGAAACATCGTCCATAAAGCCAAAAAGGGAGGTATTGCTGTTAAAAAAGAACACATCACACATTTAGAAAATGGAATACGACATATAATCTGTTTAGAAGCCGTGCCATTGCCCAATGTGGCTGAACCACATTATCTGATACTGTTTCACCCGCAATTGATCGGCCAGGAAGATATTACACAAAAGGACTCTTCCAAAAAAGACGAAAAGGAGCGGCGCATCGCACAATTGGAGAAACAACTGGAGCAGAGCTTGGAAGATATGCGCAGTATTACCGAGGACCAAGAGGCCGCCTATGAAGAACTGCAAAGCGCTAACGAGGAACTTCTGAGTGGAAGCGAGGAGCTGCAAAGCTTAAATGAGGAACTGGAAACCAGCAAGGAAGAACTGGAAACCAGCAAGGAAGAACTCCAAAGCACCAATGAAGAGATCACGATAATAAACCACGAGCTCATCAACTTAAACGAATTGGTAACCGAAGAACGGAATTATGCCGAAGCCATCGTGGAAACCATCCACGAACCCTTACTGGTTTTGGACAAGAACCTAAAAGTGATTACTGCAAACAAATCTTTCTATAAAACCTTCAGTGTTAAAGAGCAGGAAACGGAAGGAAAGTTGATCTATAAACTGGGCAATAAGCATTGGGACATTCCAGAATTACGGCGACTGCTTGAAACCATACTGCCCAAAAAAGGTGGCTTTGACGATTTTGAGGTAACACACACTTTTGAAAACATCGGGGAACGCACCATGCGCCTCAATGCCAAGACCATTGAGCGGGAGGATCGATCTAAAAACTTGATTCTTTTGGCTATCGAGGATATTACCCACCAAAAGCAACTTCAAGCGAAGGAACAAGAACATCTGGATAAATTTAAAAGCCTCGTCCGGCAAGCTCCTGTGGCCATTATGTTTTTGAAAAGTGAAAATTATACCGTTGAACTGGCCAATGATTTTTATTTGCAATTGGTTGAAAAAGCGAAGGACTTTGTGGGCAAACCCATCTTTGAATCAATGCCGGAACTTAAAGATCAAGGAATAAAAGAACTTTTTGACAATGTACTTAAGAGTGGGGAGCCCTATCAAGGCGAGGAACTGGAATTGAAAATAAAAAGGGGACAAAAATCCGAACAGGGCTTTTATAACTTTGTGTACCAACCCATGAAGGATCAGGACAAAACTGTCTCGGGGATCATGGTAATTGCCACCGAAGTAACCGAGCAGGTACTTGCCAGGAAAAAAGTAGAGGAAAGTGCGCACCGGTACAATGAAATGATACATTCATCGCCTTCTCTTATCGCTATATTTGAAGGACCAAATTTAATCGTATCCATGGCCAACGATGCCATCTTAAATGCGTGGGGCAAGGATAAAAGTGCCATAGGCAGGCCTTTGATGAAGGCAATACCCGAACTGAAGGGTCAGGGTTTTAATAAACTCCTGTTGGATGTTTTAAACACCGGTATTCCCTACCATGCCCATGAAGTGCAGATAACCCTCATCCGTAAAGGGAATGAAGAAAAACCCTATTTCAATTTTGTGTTTCAGGCCCAGCGGGATATAGACGGAAGGATTGAAGGTGTTGCCGTGATCGCGACGGAAGTTACCGCCGAAGCAGAACTACATAAAAAACTAGAACTAAGCGAAGCCCGGTTTCAGCAAATGACCGATCTGGTGCCAGACATGATAACAAATGCGACCCCAGGGGGGAAAGTGTTCTACTTTAACAAAGTCTGGACGGATTTTTCGGGGTGGAGTCAGAAGAAACTAAAAAAGGAAGGCTGGGGGAAACTGATGCACCCAGAAGATTTGCCATCAGTGAAACGCAACTGGCAGCGAGCGTTAAAAACGGGAGACGATTTCGAAATGGAATTAAGGATACTTAATAAAAACGGCGATTTCAAATGGCACATAAGCCGTGCCATCCCAGTTAAAGATGTCACTGGAAAAATCATCATGTGGGTAGGAGCCAACACCGAAATCCAGAAAATAAAGGAAGAAGAAAAACGCAAAGAGGATTTCCTAAAAATGGCCAGCCACGAGCTCAAAACCCCGGTCACCTCCATTAAGGGATACACCCAATTATTGTTGAGCATGCTAAAAAGCAGGCCACCTGATACCATTGATACTATTCCGTTGGTCCCAAGCCTAAAGCGCATAGACGGCCAAATATCTCGACTTACTCGCCTGATCTCCGAAATGCTGGATCTATCGCGTATGGAGGAGAGCAAACTGGAACTGCAACACGAAACATTCAACATAAACGAACTCGTAGAGAGCAGTGTCCAAGATCTTAAATATACCAACGATGAGTACAAAATAAAGATAACCCAGGACGATACATTCAGCGTAAATGGCGACAAGGACAGGATCAACCAAGTTTTGATCAATTTCATAACCAATGCCATCAAATATTCACCAAAAGATAAAAATATAGAAGTACGTATTTACAAAGATGAGGGAAAAGGTGCTGTAAGTGTTACGGATAAAGGGATCGGGATTGACAAAAAAGATCATGAACACGTATTCAAAAGATTCTATCGCGTCAGCGGAAAGGACGAGACCACCTATTCCGGTTTTGGAATCGGTCTCTTTTTGGCCAAAGAGATCATAGAGCGGCATCAAGGACGGGTGGCCGTAAAAAGCGAAAAGGGAAAAGGGTCCGAATTTATTTTCACCCTTCCCATTGTTCCCTAAATTAATCAGGAAAAAAGAATGAAAAGAATACTCGTAGTGGAGGATGATCGCATTATAGGGGAAATGTTAAAATATATGCTTACCTTTAGAGGATACAAGGTTTGGATACAGCAACACCCAGACGAAATTGCCGATTTTATCCTCAAAAACCGGATAGATATGGTGGTAATGGATAATTTGTTGGGTGTGGGAGAAAACGGACTCCAGATTTGTTCCGGATTAAAAAAAAAACATATCTACGGCGCATGTCCCCATCATTATTATGTCCGCCTTTTATGAAGCAGAAAACAAATATTTACAAGCTGGAGCCGATGCGTTCATATCAAAACCATTTGAGCTGAATGCCTTTTTTAAAAAAAAATTGAAAAGGCTTTGAACCAGGCAGTTAAAAGATCAGAAAAGAGTTATATCAATCCTAAATAAGATGAACAAAATCTTAATAGTTGAAGACGATCACAACCTAGGGATCATGATCCAAGACATGCTCGAGTTTAGTGGCTATAATGTCATGCTCTCAAGAGAACCTAACGATACCAATGAAAAGATCATGGAACACGACATAAAATTGGTATTATTGGACAAACTGATTTCGGGAGTGGACGGCACCGATGTTTGCGCTGCGATCAGAAAGCACGAATCCATTTCTGGTATCCCTGTGCTGATGATGTCTGCGCTCAACAACGCCCGAGAAGCCTGTATGAAAGCCGGAGCATCAGATTTTATATCAAAGCCGTTCGATATGAGCGATCTGATATCAAAAATCCAAAGACTTTTACAAAGGTAGAAGGTAATTCCACCACATATTCTTCTCCATTATCACAGCATCATTCTTGTTGGCATGACGACAAAAAAAACAATGTCCAGATATTTCTCCAAAAACCTTCAAATAAAACTCCTATTCATTTAATTTCTTTATTTTTGCCCAAGACAAATTAAGAGGAAAGATTTGACTGATTGCAACCTCTTCAAGCTTGGGTTTTTCCCATCTTGAAACTCCGCGGAAAATACGGAGTTAAAAATGCTAAAGGCAGTGAAAACTCCACTTTTGGCATCGTCGTCAGTTTTACTATTTACTATAATTTTTTAAAAAATATCCTATGGCCTATTTATTTACCTCAGAAAGTGTTTCTGAGGGCCACCCAGATAAAGTTGCAGATCAAATTAGCGATGCGCTCTTGGACAATTTTTTGGCATTCGACCCCGAAAGCAAAGTAGCTTGCGAAACTTTGGTCACCACTGGACAAGTTGTCCTGGCAGGCGAAGTAAAGAGCGACACCTATCTAGATGTACAAACTATTGCCCGCGACGTCATCAACAAAATTGGTTACACCAAAGGCGCCTATAAATTCAGTGGAGATTCTTGCGGAGTTATTTCCTTGATCCACGAACAATCCCAAGATATAAACCAAGGTGTTGATCGCGAAAACAAAGAGGATCAAGGTGCAGGAGACCAAGGGATGATGTTTGGTTACGCAACAAATGAAACTGAAAACTATATGCCCTTAGCTCTCGACATTTCGCATAGGTTGATGATTGAACTCGCAGCTTTGCGAAGAGAGAACAAGGAAATAAAATACTTGCGACCCGATTCAAAAAGCCAAGTTACCATTGAATACAGCGATGACAATACGCCACAAAAAATTGTCGCGATCGTAGTTTCTACCCAACATGACGAGTTTGATGAGGACGAGAAAATGCTGGAGAAAATAAAAAAAGATATCGCTCAAATTCTTGTTCCCAGAGTTAAGAAGCAATTTCCTGAAAACGTTCAAAAATTGTTCAACGGCGATATAATTTACCACATTAACCCAACCGGAAAATTTGTAATCGGTGGGCCCCACGGCGATACTGGATTAACCGGAAGAAAGATTATTGTGGATACTTACGGCGGAAAAGGAGCTCACGGCGGAGGTGCTTTCAGCGGAAAAGATCCAAGCAAAGTGGACAGAAGCGGTGCTTACGCCGCTCGTCATATTGCAAAAAACCTTGTGGCCGCTGGAGTGGCGGATGAAGTTTTGATACAGGTAAGTTATGCCATTGGAGTAGCCGAGCCAACGTCTATATTGGTTAACACTTACAACACTTCAAAACTTAAAATATCAGATGGGGAAATTGCGAAAAAAGTTGCAAAAATATTTGATATGCGCCCTGCCGGCATTGAAAAAAGATTAAAACTTCGAAATCCTATTTATTCCGAAACTGCGGCTTATGGCCATATGGGAAGAACACCCGAGAAAAAAGTAAAGTATTTTGAAAGTCCTTATAAGGGAAATATCAAAAGAGAAGTGGAGCTTTTTACTTGGGAGAAACTGGATTATCAAGAAGAAGTAAAAAATGCTTTCGGTCTTTAAACCGCAAACAAAAATATCTATTAAAAACAAATCCCAAACCCCGAAAGTATCATTGGAGTTTGGGATTTTATTTTCTCGATTTCTATTATAATTAATCTAAGCCCCCTCTTCTTTCAGGAGTTCTAGGCGTTGGCCATTTTCCAGGTTCACCAGTTTTTTCATCTATAGGAAGTACAATCTGTTCGCGAGAAGCCGTTGCTTCATCTTCGGAGGCCATATAAGCCAAGATAGCCGTGAGGATAACATTGCTCTGTACATCATCAAAAACGATTTTGTCGTAAGTATCGCGGTTGGTATGCCAAGTATAGTTCCAGTAATCCCAGCTAAGAGAACTCAATCCAAAAGCAGGTGCTCCCGCCATCACAAAAGAGGCATTATCCGAACCGCCTGTGGATGGCCATCCCGGGAAGGTGGTTTCAATTTGTTTTGATATAGTATCGGGAACTGCGCTTAACCATCGTGAGATATAATTATAGGAATTTAGAAACCCCGCTCCATTTATTTTTACCACTCTTCCTGTCCCGTTATCTTGATTAAAGACAGCTTGAATATTTTTAACGATTTCAGGATGGTCTTGCACATAAGAGGCAGAACCATTTAAACCTTGCTCCTCACTGCCCCAATGTCCGGCAATAATTGTTCTTTTTGGATTGGGATACAGTTTTTTCAGGATTCTCATCGCCTCCATCATTACTAAAGTACCCGTACCATTATCGGTAGCACCCGTAGCGCCGTCCCAAGAATCAAAATGCGCTGAAAGGATTATGTATTCCTCTGGTTTTTCACTGCCCTTTATTTCTGCGATAGTATTAAAAGCTGGAGCAACGCCCAAATCTTTTGATTCGGCCACCACCTTAATTTTAGGCTTATCACCGTGTTCTACCATGCGGTAAAGCATAGTATAGTCTTCCAATTCAATATCTACAGTTGGTATCTTTTTGGTTCTAGCGGCAAAAATCTTGTTCACCCCAAAACCCTTGGACCAGTAAGAATCAACAATTCCAACTGCACCGGCATCTTCCAACACCTTCACAATGCTTCTTTTGTCGTAACCTGTTCGGCGCATGTTATCATTCCACGCCTTCGTTTGGGCTGCGCGTTCGTCCTTCATTTTTTGAAAAGATTCAGGCGTGGCAAATTTTTCCCAGTTGTAGTCAGGTCTTCCTGTGGGTTCGTTCATGGCTATCATCACAAATTTTCCTTTTACGGTAGAAAGCCATTTTTGAAAGTCAGCGGCATCTTTAACTTCAGGAATTACAACCAGCTCAGCAGTAACTCCCTTGGAAGAAGTGCCAGGATTCCAAGCCAATTGTGTTCCCACCAAGGTTTTTACCCAAGGGTAAACCATATCGATATGGGTTATACCGCGTTCCCAGGCTCTCCACTCACCCCATTTCTGGTTTTCGGCAGAAATTCCCCAAGTTTTATATTTTGCTACGGCCCAATCATGTGCCTTTTGCATTTGTGGAGTTCCCACCAAACGCGGACCAATATCGTCCATGAGTTCGTGGGCTAAAATTTTTATTTGTGAATTTTCATAAGCTTCCTTGACAATGCCTTCAACAATTTTATTTTTTTCCTGTGAAAAGATTGAAGAGGTAGAAACAAAAAGAAAGACAAAGCCTAGCGCAAAAAGTTTTTTCATAATAACAGATTTGTGTGGTGGAGGATTTTATTTGAAATGAAACGCAAAATTACAAATTATAAAAATGAGAAAGAATCAAAACGTTTTGGAAATCCTCACAAATCAATATTTGAAACATTGCATTGGACTCAAAACATTGATGCGATGTCTTCCTGATTTCAAAAAAAGAGGGAAAAACAATAAGTTGAAACTCATTTTATAGGTTTCAAAACAGAAGAAAAATCATAGCTAAACTTCGAAACCACTGAAAATTTTATCTCTTAATTGTTTCGTTCACTTATATAATATTGTGGTTTTTCGCTTTTTGGACTGCTTCGATCTTACTGTGCACCTGAAGTTTTTTATAGATGTTTTCTATGTGTTTGCGCACCGTGCTGGGCGAGAGGAAAAGATGGCGAGCAATAACTGTATAGCTCAAACCTTTGCTTAACTGCTCGAGCACCTCAACCTCCCTGCTTGAAAGGGAAATCTCCTCTTGGTCACGAGGATTTTGAATATCTATGGGATTTCTGAGCAATTTTAAGGTTTTCATTGCGATGGAAGGATTCATGACAGCTCCACCATTCAGAGTTTCTTTGATCCCTTCATATAAGTCTTGAGGGTTTATTTCTTTCAGCAGATAACCATCTGCTCCAGCCTTAATTGCATTGAAAATATGTTCGTCATTGTCAAAGGCCGTGAGCATGACTATTTTAATGTGCGGATATTTCTGCTTTACGATTTGAGTGGTCTCGATGCCGTTAAGAACGGGCATTTCCACATCCATCAAAATTAGATCGATGTTGTGGTTTTCTTCCAATTTCATCAAGAGCTCACTGCCGTTTAATGAAGTGTGCTTTACCGAAACATCTTCAAAAAAGGAAAGTTTTTCCTTAACAGCGTGGAGTAAAAAGCTGTTGTCGTCAACAATTGCAATTTTCAACATTTCAGTATGGTTAGTTTAGTTAAAGATACTAAAAATACATTTTAAGAATTATAGACAAAATAGGGCAATTGACGTATAATCAGAAAAAGAATAAAAATGAGAGAAGAAAGACAAAAAATAGAAGCTTAATTAACTCCGACTATCTCGGCAATTCGAGAGTAAGTCTCGTTCCTTTTTTCAATTTTGAAACGATTTGAAAATCACACCCGATTTCTCGAGCACGTTTTTTCATGTTGTTGAGACCATTACCCATTTCAACGAAATCTTGATCAAAACCAACGCCGTTATCAATAATCTCGATAAGATATCGGCTTGATTCTTTTGAAATATTAATTTCAATTTCATCTGCGAAAGCGTATTTCAACGAATTATTTATGGCTTCTTGGATGATCCTATAAATATTCATCCCTTCAACTGATGAGAAAACATGTGCATCGTTTACATTTTTATCAATATTAAAAGAATACTCAATTTTTTCGGAGGCATTTTTGGCGTGTTCAATAAAATTTGCAATCCGAGCCTGGAGGTCTTCAAAGGTGATGTTCTCTTTGTTCATTGCCCATATAGTATCGCGCAATTCATAAATGGTCTGCGTGGTAAAGTTGCTGATACTGCTGAGTTTATTCCCAAGTTTTTCACCAATATCTGAAAATCCGTATTTAAGATTATCAATACTGGAAATAATAAATGTGAGTTGCGCGCCAATATTGTCGTGAAGATCGCGGGATATTCTCAAGCGTTGTTCTTGTAGTTTGTTCTGGGTTTCAATTTTCGCCAAGGCAGATTTCAACTCACCTTCTTTTTGAAGTTGGCGGTTCTTGAGTTTTTGCTGGTTGTAGAGCAAATAGCCAAGAAGACCAAGCACTAAAGCCAACCCCATACTGCCATAAATGAAAGTGTTTTTTCTACTTACTTCCAAATCCTTTTCAACCAACTGGGCGCGTTGTTGTAGGATTTGGTTTTCCTTTTTTTTGGTTTCGTACTTTTTTTCAAGTTCATTGGTAATGTTCAAGGCATTTTCCCCAACAATTTCTTCTTGAAGTTGCGCATATTTCGCAGTATAGTATCTTGCGCTATCTGGCCTTTTTTCACTTGCAAAAACAGTAATGTATTGTAAGTAAAGCGTAGAAAGTTTTTCCTTTATGTTCTCTTTTTTATAAAAAGGTCTGATTTCATCGAGTAATAATCTTGCTTTTTTATATTCCCCCAATGTGTTGTGAATTCCTGCCAAAGTCAACTTAGAACTTGTTAAGTCAGCATCCATATTTGAATTGGCGCGGTATAGAATAGATTTAGATATAGCTTCTTTAGCCTCTTCAATTTTATTCTGGGCCATATAAACCTCCCCAAGATTATTATATGAAGCGCCAAGGGTTTCTACATTATGTATAGCTTCCGAAATCAAAATACTTTCCTTTAGCGTTTTTATAGCCTCCAGGGTGTCTTTCATTACCAACTGAATACTTGCTTTATTGACCAAAGCATTTCCCAATAGTTTAGTTTGGTCTGTTTTTCTGAAAAACTTTATATTTTTATTAAAATACCGAAGAGCTTCTTTATAGTTTTTTTGGTTAAAATGCAAAGCTCCAATATTACTTTCCGCAGAATTGGCCAAAACTTCATTTCCAGTATCTTCATAGAACTTCAACGCTTTTAAATAATAAATCATAGCGCTGTCAAGTTGGGTTTTTTTGTGATAAGCAGTGCCCATTTTATAATGGAGCGAGGCGATTCCTGAAGAATCTCGCTGTTTCTCTCTTATTACTAAAGATTTATTGTAATAATTAAGAGCTGTTTTTAGATCTCCCTTGCTATAGTTTACTACGGCAAAATCGCTCAAGGCCTGAGCAATAAGAGTTGAATCACCAATTTTTTTGGCACTGCGTATAGATTTTTCGCCATACACATAAGCCGAATCTGTATTGACCATGCTATAGTACCACGTCAAGTCTGCAAGTATTTTTGCTCTATTGTTAGCTAAAGACGTATGGGCAAGCTGGGTTTTTAGACTATCAATAATTTGAATTGGGTTTTGGGAAACCATCTCGGCGCAAAGAAAAAGAATGAAAAAAATAAATGCGAAAACTCTATTGGTTGCCATATATTTATTTGATTACAATTTCAAGCTGTCTAACCAATGCCTCATCCAGATTATATTTCAGAAAATCGTAGTGGTTCAGATGTGAATTTCTAAAACTTATTTGGCTGTGATTGTGCCGAATAGCACTTTCTAACTTTGAAATTGTTTCGCTATGGATACGGCCTATTGCCTGTTTTTCATTAGAAAACCAAATCGCAATTCCAATAATTGAAAAAAGTAGAACATTCGATATAACGATTTGCGAGAACATATTTTGAAGCTGGTTTATAAGTCTAAATTTAGCCTTGTTTTCCTATATGTAAAATAGGGCATTTGCCTTATTTAAAAAGCTAGTTGCACAGAAGTTCCCTTCCCTTTTTCTGAAGAAATATCCACACTTCCACCTAAATCCTTGGCGCGCTTTTTAATGTTCGCAATTCCATTTCCAAGATCAAGGCTTTCAGGATCAAAACCTTTTCCATCATCAAAAATGGAAACTATAAATCGTTCATCTCCAGTGGCAACAGATTTTGAGATTTGTACTTTTATTAATGATGCTTCGGAATACTTTAAAGCATTATTTACTGATTCCTGAATAATTCTGTAAATATTCATGCCTTGAACAGACGTAAAATGAGATTCCTTCAGAAGTATAGCATCTACATTAAATTGAAAATCGACGTCACTCGCGATTTTAGCTTTTTCAATAAAGTTTGAAATACGGGCTTGTAAATCCTCTACGGAAATATCGGTTTTGTTCATGGCCCAAATAGTATCTCGAAGTTCATAAATGGTTTGGGAAGTGAATTCGCTTATTTTCGCCAATTTATCAGTTACTGAGGTTCCCGCTTCCCGCAATCCGAATTTTAAATTATCTATGGAAGAAATAATAAAGGTGAGCTGTGAACCTATATTATCGTGAAGATCCCGAGAGATTCGGAGGCGTTGTTCCTGCAATTGATTTTGAGTCTCTATTTTTGCAAGTGCAGATTTTAGCTCACCTTCCTTTTTCAACTGGCTGTTTTTTAGTTTCTGTTGCCGATAAACCAAAAAACCCAGTATTCCTAGAAAAACTGCCAAAGCTACCGTTCCAAAAATAAAAATGTTTTTTTGCTCCACTTCCAATTCGCTTTCCGCAAGGTTGGCTCGGGCTTGCGCAAGGTCTCGCTCCTTTTCGGAGACTTTGAATTTAGTTTCAAGATTTGCTATTGCACTTGCATTTTCAGCAGAGAAAATTTCTTCTTTGGTCGCAATTGCTTTTTCTAAATACTCAGAGCCCTTTTCGGGATTATTGGTCCGAAAATAAGTTTGCGAAGCATTTTGAAAAAACTGAACAGCCGAATTCCTCAAATCTGGAAATTCTTGTAAAAAAATATTTCCCATTTCAACATATCTTAAAGCGGCTGGTAGATTTCCGGTAGCGTTATGTGCCTTTATTAAATTCGAAATGGTGGCCAAATTTGATCTTCTATCAATGTTATTATCATTTCGGCCTTTCAATAACTCCTCCAACAACGGAATGGATTTTCTCGACTGGTTTTGATCCAGATAGCTATCGCTCAATCCGTTAAGGGCATCATAGTACTTACCCAATTCATTTTCGGCTTTGGCCATTTGGATGGCTTTTAGAAATGTTTCTTCCGCTTTGGCATATTCACCTTGCGCGCCAAGAACTACGGCTATATTGGACAAGGAGGTGGCTATATCACTTTTTTGATTATACTTTTCTCTTACCGCCAGCCCTTTTTGGTGATATTCTAAGGCTTTATCCATTTGCCCCATTTCTTGATAAATCAAACCAATATTGTTGAAATAAGCCCCATTTCCGGAATCTAGGGTGTTATTTTTATTCATCTCCAAAGCCTGGAAAAAATAGTCCAATGCTTCTTGATAACTCCCCTTGTTCCAATGAAACATTCCCAAATTATTAATTACCATTACGGTAATTATTTTGTAATCATGGGTTTCGCTTATATCTAAAGCCTTTTCAAAATAATATTTTGCGGAGTCCGATTTCCCAGAAACATCGAAATAAATTCCATAAGTATTTACGAGTTCAGCTTCTGAAAAAGGGACATTTTTGGTCTCGGCCTGTTCTATCCCTTTCAACAGAAGGTCCTTTGCCCTTTCTGGGTCATTAAAAATATAATAGAAACTTATTTTATTGTACAGCCGAAGCCTAATGGAATCGTTGGAAGATTCCGCAACCAACATAAGGCTGTCAATTTTCTTTTGGGCGGATTGAGAGAAGATTGTTGAAAAGCCCATAACCAAGAACAGAAAAACAAAAAAAATATGTTTCATAAATAGCCAGTGTTGAGATTCCGAAAATACAGAAAAAAAACAAAGCTCATTGTTGACTCATATATTTTTAAAGATGCATCCTCTACCCTATGATTTTTAAATGTTCTAAATAGGAACTAAAAACCAATACCAAGATTACTACATTTAAACCTTCTCGACTTGGGAAGTCCTGATGTCCAGTTGCCATATCAAGGAAGCCAAACAAGTTACTTTTGTAATGGATAAATATTTGCAGTAAAAAGAAAATAAGCAAAACCCCATATCAAAATACGGGGTTTCAGAAACCTCAAATGCCTCACATCATTTGCAGTTAAAAAATCATCGGCTCAATAACTCCTATTTTTTAAGATCATATGCAAAAATCGAGTTGTTGTCGGCTCTATAATAAAGAATACCTCCAATATCATCTACAACGTATTCTGGTTTTTTATCCTTTAAAATAATTTCTCTTTCTTTCTTTCCAGTGTCTTTGTTAATTTTCACTAAGCCCACACCATCGTCCAGTTTTGTTAGAATAAATTGATCATTTTCCGTCGCAGCAGTCGCTTTAAAACGTTTTAGCATTTCAGAAATTGAAGCGCCAGCTGCTACTGCCATTCCACCAGCTAGAGCGGCATCACGATCGGATTGACTGTCGTATCCTGCAAGTTTGTTTTGCATAGATGAGTTTGCAGCTGCTGTTGCTGCCGCCATTGAAGCTACGGCAGTTACACCAGCCAAAATTGCTCCCATTGCGCTTTTACCAGGAGCGCGATAGTATTCCTGCCATTGTCCTCCTCCATTCCAATCTAACAAATGCATGTTTTGATCGCTTGTAAGCAGAATGCCACCATTGCGAATTTCGACGTGCGAAGGCGCTTCCTTGCCATCAAACTTTGATTGGGCCAAAGTGCTAACCTCTCCAGAAGTTGCATTTACTGCAAACAAGTTTTCATCGGCACTTATTAAATAACGATTGTTTTTCTTATCGAGAGTAGAACTAACAGCTCCAGCTCTTTTATACTTCAACGGCTTTTCCCAGACTTGCTCGCCGGTTTCAAGATTTACAATATTGGCATCCTCAGAAGTAATGTAAATCAAACCTTGCGGCGTATGTGCCATCGTCAAAATATTTTCACCGGTCTTTAAAGGTTTTTTGAAAAGAGTTTGCCCATCAAAAGAAATCTTATTGATTCCCCCTTGGTAAATCCCGAAGAGAATTCCGTCTTCCATCACATAAAAATGTTGCACATAACCTTTTGTTTTTGGGGCCTTATCCCAAAGATCTTCACCATTGGAAGCACTTAAAAAAGCAAGGTTCGATTCGTTGCTTCGCGCAAAAACACTATTGTTGCCGCCATCGCTTTGGTTACTTACAACCGCAATTCCTTTTGGCAAGATTTGAAAATTCACAACTTCGCCTTTCACTTTATGATCTTTTTCCCAAAGTTCTGAACCGTCTATTGCCAATTTGTGTATCCGTGTATTTTTACCTTGGTTTACAGCTTCAAAACCATAAATTTCTTTTTCGGTTTCATCGGCCACAAGCATGTTCAAATTTTTCAGAT
Organism: Aequorivita sp.; assembly: GCA_049646885.1. Taxonomy (GTDB): domain Bacteria; phylum Bacteroidota; class Bacteroidia; order Flavobacteriales; family Flavobacteriaceae; genus Aequorivita. Next base: position 74,443 of record JBARWQ010000068.1, read on the forward strand.
CATTTTTCCAAAGCAATTCGCCAGTTTCAGCTTTCATATTAAAAACCCCTTGCGATGTTGGCAATACCAAACTGTTTTTTAGCAAAAGAGGTCGTCCGGTAACTACATACGTTTTAGCAATACCAACTCTGCCAGGCTCGCCAATATCAAAACGATAGTCTTCTTTGCCAGTATTTAAGTCGTAAACCGCAACTTGTGGAGCGTACTTTTCTTTTGAAGTGCGATTGCCGCTTACCACCAATTTGTTCTGTGGCATCATTACATCGCAAGTAATTACGTCTTTCCAGCCGTTACCCTCAGTGCTAAAAAGCGTTTTGCCTGAAATATAATCTATAACGCTCTTTTTTGAACTTAGATTGGCAAATCCACCTTGATAAACAATAACATAGGGCGCATTTGGCACGTAGGTCAACTCCTCTGGCTTTACCCTTCCGTACTCAGTAAAATTAAACAACAGTTGGTTGCTACCTGGTTTTATCCCCACAAGACCATTATTGGTAGCAACAACCATTGTACCTCCCTGGGTTAATGACATTTCGTTTATTTTGGCTCCGGTATCATACCGAAAATCCGGCTGTTCCGCTCTTTGGGCCAGCAGTGGATTTTTAGTGATAATCATAAAGCATATTAGAATGTAAAAAATTATTGAAGTTTTCATAATCGTGGTTTTATAAGTTGATGATTCAAAGATGCTTCATATAAAAAGTGAAATCAATAAGGCAATTGACGTATTCTTTTTAGTCGGTAGTCGGTAGTCGGTAGTCGGTAGTCGGTAAAAATCAAATAACATCCGAACTTATAAATCCTCCAACCCCTAAACCTTTCTCATCAAAAAACCGGAGACAAAACTTGCGTTTCGACTTCGGTCTTAAAAACCCAGAATAGGAGTTTTCTAATTGTTTATAGGAGTGTTTCTATTTAACAGTCATTTTAATATTAAATTCCCCTTCTGAAACAGAAACTGATTGTGATAGGTTATCTAAATTGTATGCAGTGAAGCTGAAGGTTCCTTTTGCAACATCGCCGTCAAAACTTGAAACTTTAAGCTGCCCGTTCGAGCTTTGACCATTGCCGGTCGTGAAAATAACTACAGTACTTGGATCTGGATTACTTGGATTTGGTAAATAGCTGTACGTTCCAATGTTTACAAAATTAAGATCGTAAGTTCCTACACCGTCAAAAGTAGTAACGATCATCTGCAAATTCTGAGATTGCTTAGTACCTGCACTAATAGCAAAGACCTTTGTTGGACCTGATTGCGTGATCTGTCCAGCAACTGTCCCTTCCAATGAGGTAAAAGAATCCCCATTTACTTTAGCAGAAAAAGTGCCCGTGCCGCCATCGGGATCTGAACCTCCATCATCATCTTTGCTACAAGAAGTAAAACTTATGGCAGCTACTGCCATCAATACTAAAATTGTTTTGTTGAATGTTTTCATGTTATTTGGTTTTAGTTTCCCACACAAGGGAGTTCATTATTATTGTTGAAACAAAATTGCTGCAAAAGCAACGGTCTCACAATAGGGCAATTGACGTATTCGATCTGCCTAGCTCCAAAGCTGAGTCGGTATTTAAAATTGAATGTGTGGAAGTTCTTGCTGAATAGCGAAGATTTTATATTGAAGAGTTTTTGAAAACTGAAGATGTTCCTCACTTAAAAGATTGAAAGATTTATGGAGCAAACCATTCTGAATAGAAGCTATTTCCTTTTGAAGTGATTCGGCATTACCGGAAATCCACACCTTAAAAAACTTTTCCCAAATAATTTCAACAGCTATTTTTATTGGGATTAAGCATATCTTCGGAATAAAATCGGTAATCCCGCAGCTCGTCCATCATAATTTCATAAGAGGAAAATAATGGGATTGGGACTTGCTCTATTCTGAACTTGTTGAAGTGTGGATAGAGTCGAAGTGTGGGCAGGGGATGCAAAGGTTTTCTTGCCGTTTTGGCGTCCTTTGCGAAAACCTCTGCGGTCCTTTGCGTGAGATTTTAAGCATTGTGATTTCACGCAAAGTGCAGAGAAGATGCGGAGAGCGCAGAGTTTAAATAATTTAGCTATGAAAAAAGTCCTTTTACTTTTCTGCCTAATTGCGACGATAAACACTATCTCACAAACCGGAGAAACTGACAAACAAGCAATTCTTTCCGTATTAAACGCACAAGAAAAAGCTTGGAACCAATTTAACCTTGAAGGGTATATGCAAGGCTACTGGAAAAGCGATTCCCTAAAATTTTACGGCAGCAGCGGACTTACCAAGGGTTGGCAAAAAACTTTAGAAAACTACAAAAAAGGATATCCTTCAAAAGAGCACACCGGAACATTGAAATTTACTGTCAATGCAATTACCGAAATTGAAGAAAACTCTTATCACGTAATGGGGCAATATTATTTGGTTAGAAATGTGGGAAATGCAAATGGTGTTTTTCTAATTATTTTTAGAAAGATTGATGGGGAATGGCGAATTGTGGCCGATATGAGTTGCTAACTCCCTTTAATCCGTTTCCACAAATCGCCCAATAGTCTCTTGGCATCGCTTCGATCTTTTGGTTCTTCAGTGATTTTTATTTCACCGTTTTCCCTTTCAAGGATGTAGCTGAAGGCATATTTATCGGTATTGGGATCCACGCTCATCAAACCAAAACGGAGGTCGTTAAAAAGTAATTGGCCATCGCGCTCTGTGATAGTGTACCAACCTTCTACCACTTTTATAAGTCGTTGTATTTTGTCCTCTTCCTTTAAGTTTCCCAACCCTTCGTGATTTTTGAGATGGGAATGGAATTGAACGGGTTTTGTATCGAAAAAAGAATAATTCCCAATCAAAAATGAATCTTCCGTTTCCACATTCGCCGTCCAAAGAATAGTGTTGAAAGGACTGGGTTTATTTTGAAGGGTGAGGTAATCAATTTGCTGTTCCGCAAGTTCATTTTGAAATTTTTGATAGGTAATTCCCTTTAAAATAATAGTCAAAACCATATAACTACTACTGATAATCAAACCCAGATTATTGAATTTTCGTCTTCTTATACTTCCTCTTTTCTGAAGCATCGCCAAAATGAGAAATATCAAAAATGGAATTGTATATAGCGGATCTATCACAAAAATATTCTTGTATGCCAAGCGGGTTTCAAAAGGCCAAAAAAGCTGGGTACCCCAGGTAGTATGCGCATCCAACAGTGGATGTGTGACAAAAGTGAGAAACCAAAACAACCACCATTCCTTCAGGGTAGCGCGCTTGTCCCAAAGGGCGAGCATCCAGGCAGAGAGGAGCCCGACAAAAACAGCGAAAACTATGGAATGGGTAAATCCTCTGTGAATCTCAAGTGCAGAAACAGTATCTGTGAAAAAACCAGCAGCAACGTCAAAGTCGGGAATGGTACCGGCAATCGCTCCCAAGATCATCGCTTTGTTACCAATTTTTTTTCCTAAAACCGCCTCGCCAACAGCAGCCCCCAAAACAATCTGTGTTACTGAATCCATTGTGGCAATCTAATCAACTATTTCCATTTTCTTCAGCAAAAATGAAGCGTTCATATTCTGGCAAATTCCAGGTTTAAAGGTGTAATCAAAATACAGTTCGCCATCAATAATCTGGGCATCAAAATAATAGTTTTTAACTTCGGGCATTTCGTCCGCAACTGCGCATAAACTTAAATCGTGCGTAGCGATTATTCCGGTGGAATTACTGGCAACGAGTTTTTCGACAAATTTTCGGGAACCGATAGCTTTATCGGTGCTATTAGTTCCTTTTAGAATTTCATCTAAAATGATAAAATAGCGATCTGTTTTTATTTCATCCACAATGAATTTCAAACGCTTCAATTCACTAAAAAAGTAGGATTCATCGTCAGTCAAGCTATCCGTGGTCCGCATACTGGTGATAAGCTTGATAGGATTGTAATCGGATTTTTCTGCACAGACGGGCAGACCGATATTTCCCATAACTATTTGAAGCGATACGGTTCTTAAGAAGGTGCTTTTCCCCGCCATATTCGCGCCGGTGACAATGAAAAATTCTTCAGAATTAATCTGAATGTCATTTTTAATCATCGTTTCTTCCTTCAACAACGGATGCCCTGCACCTTTCACATTTAAGACGGAAATCTCATCGTTCAATTTCGGATATACATAATTTGGGTGGTTGAATGCGAAATTACCGAGGCTGTTATAAGCATCAAAGAAAGTAATAACATCAAACCATATAGGTACACTTGCTTTATGCGCATCTATCCATTGCTCAATATTATAACATTGTCGAAGATCGCGAAGCATAAACCCGTTGGCGATTACTCCAATAATCATATTACTCCGCTGATCCAGTGCATCCAAATGTTTAGCAAACTTCCCTAAAACAGCAGAAGCTTTCGTATTAGAATCAACAATCAACTTCTTTTTCTTCGACAGCAATTCCGAAGAAAAACCCTGATTCTCGATTTCTAAAATCAGTTTGTGAAATTGCTCGAAGGTGCTTTGTATTCGGGACGTGTGGGTTGAAAGATCGTTGACCTTTTTTAAATATCTTGCCGAAATGGCGAGCCCCAGAAAAAACCATCCGGCCACAGCATAACCTGAAATAATATCGAGATAATTCAACACGATAAATAAAAGAGAAACTATTGAAAAGACTAAAGAAATTGATTTGATCCATTTGGGTACAAATTTCTGATAATCTTTTAGCCAATCTACAACCCCTGAAGCCGGAACCTCGGTTTTCACTAAGGAAGCGATGCCCGTAAAATGTTGCCGCCAATGGGGCATTTCCATAAGTTCCCTTATGGCTTCTTGTTTTTTTGAAATATCATCGATAGCATTTTCAGTCAACAGGTTCGCCAGAAAATCAGATCCACTTTCCAGAGCCGTTCGGTTTGCATATTGAAAAAAAGAACCTCTTCCAAAAAGGTCTATGTCCTGACTGTAAAAATGTAGCGGATCTTTATATTTTTCACCGGCGGGCAAATGATGAAAAACTCTATTTAAGACTTCGAGTTCTACTTCATTCTGTGAAATTAACGACTTAGTCAAATCGCGTTCATATTTTAAACGACTGTGTTTTGTGACTAAAATAATGAAAAGGATTACAGTTGCCACCACAATTGCAATAACCATCTTTGTGTTTCCAAAAGTGAAATATATCGCCGCGCCAGCTGCGAGAAACACTAACAATCGCAAGGAGCTGGAAAAAGCTAGTTTTTTCTTCGTCCGCTGTAGATTTTCGGAATAATGCTCAATTTTTAATCTATAAAACTCTGAGGAATTTGTCATAATGTGCATTTTGAAACCTCTTAGGTCTCAAATCTGTGAGGTTTTGGGAATATCTTACAAGGTTTTCACCCTCGGCGGATGAATTACAACCTTGCAGGAAGTATCGGTTTCTCCTGCAAGGTCTCAAAGACCTTGTAGGTTTACATGTTTTCCAGTTTGGCCTGAAGTTTTTTGGTCAGTCCTTTTACTACCAAATCATAGGAATGATCGACTAATTCAACAATCAGAGCTGGCGGCAAATTTCTTTCAATTTCTACAGTATTCCAATGTTTTTTATTCATATGATAACCAGGGTATATAAGTCCGTCGTGTTCCTCGCGAAGCTCGATGGCTTTTTCTGGATCGCATTTAAGATTGGCATTGGCAGGATGGGCATCAAGGCCTGCAAGGGCAAAGATTTTATCCATTACCTTAAACACAAGGGTTTCTTCCCCGAAAGGGAAAGATTCAGTGACTCCTCTTTTTGAAAGGCAATAAGTGCGGAATTCTTCTATATTCATATTGTTAGTTTTTCAAACCCCAAAGATTCAACAACCTTTGGGGTTTTTGTTGGTCTCAATTACAAAGTTTACTTCCCAAATTCATATAAAACTGGCTTACTCGGTGAAGCATCGTTATGAAACGACGCCATTTGAAGGTTGAGCAAATAACTTCCATCCTCAATGGAATCGGGAACATAAATCATTTCTGTAATTGTGCAATCGTGCCGAGGGTATTCAGGGTAATTCCAAAACGCTTTGTGCGCCAAAAGTTTTCCTTCGTCATGTTCTCTATCGACGGAAGGCAAATCGATTAAAAGATGTTTTATACCTAATTCTCTCAAAAAAAATGCGGCTTTTTCGTCGAGATAAGGCCAATTGGTATTGGACCAATGTTTTGATTTTTTAGAAGTGTTATTCGGCAACGTTCTGATTATAATTGCTTCAGGCATGTTTCCCTTTAAGGCTTTTGAAATACTTTCTTTTGAAATGATTTCGTCCTCGCCAATTTTTTCTGGCTGAACCGTTATGACTTCAGCAAAGAAGAAAAACATTTTTAGAGCATCGTTTACTGAATGAAAATCCGTGGAAATATGTCCAAGACATTCGGTGTGCGTTCCATGCGCATGCGGGTTAAAGAAAACATTGTTGAAATTAACCGATCCGCCTTCAGAAACTTTCCCAATCCAATCACCCATAACCACTGGTTTCACAATAGGTTCATTTTGGTACCACGCCAAGGGGTTTTGCTGTGACGCTTGTAACGGAATTGAAATATCCAAGGGTTTGGACAAATTGACTGTTATGATTTTATCTTTATGATGAATGGTGGTTTTCACGGGTAGAAAAAATTGAGGTTTAAAGATACGATTCTAATTTTATCTGAAAAGCATCCAGACCCCAAAGGTCTCCGAGATCTTTGGGGTCTATACCCAAAACAAGTCGCTCGCAATTCCATCGACCACAAACTTAGCCTTTTTGGAAATCCTCAAGTTTTGATTTTCAAGAATTAAAATCTCATCTCTTAAGGGTTTTAATGCCTGTTCCATCAAATATTCCAGAAATTCCACTCCGAAATCCCCTTCAACTTTCTTCAGGGAAACTCCTTTTTTGGTGCGCAGACCGGTCATAATGTATTCGTTGTACTTATTCTCTTTTGAGAGGACTTCTCTTTCTGAGGGAAGTTCGCCGGCCATGATGCTCTTTATATATCTTGTATTGTTCTCCACATTCCAACTTCTACTTTCTCCATTATAACTATGGGCAGAAGGACCGATGCCCAAATACGGTTTTTCTTCCCAATAGGCGGTGTTATTTCTGGAATGGAAACCAGGTTTTCCAAAATTGGAGAACTCATAGTTATCATATCCAGCATTTTCGGTGACTTCCAAAAGAATCTCAAAATGTTGTTGGGCTATTTCTTCATCAACCGGGGGTACAATTCCCTTTTCTATAAATTTCTTTAAGGCTGTTTTAGGTTCTATGGTAAGGGCGTAACAGGATAAATGTGGCACATCCAATTCCAAGGCAATTTCAAGGTTTTTCATCCAACGTTCTATGGACATTCCAGGAATGCCATAAATCAGATCAATACTGATGTTTTCAAAATTCTTCTTTGCCTCCTTAATACAACACAGCGCTTCCAAAGCATTGTGGGCGCGGTTCATCAATGTTAAATCTTCTTCAAAAAAGGATTGAACACCTATGCTGAGGCGGTTAATTCCAAGGTTTTTTAAGGATTGTAATTTAGTGGTTTTAATATCTTCAACCTTGGTTGAGCTGACATCTGGCTTATCATGATTCGTCTTCGATAGGTCTTCAACTGCGCTCAAGCTGACAATTGGGCTCAGACTTACATTTGGGCTCTGTATGACATCCATTAAGTCGTCGGGATTGGCCTCGAGGGTGATTTCTGGGTTTTTGGAGATGGTGTAATTAGAATAGACAGTTTCTAAAATCTGCCGCAATTCATCTGAAGAAAGTAAGCTGGGAGTACCACCTCCAAAATAAATGGTTTCTACCGTCACGTTTAATTCATCCTTCCGCATGCGCAGTTCCTCACAGATGGCCTGCACCAATTCACCTTTCTTTTTAAGCGAAGTCGAAAAGTGGTAATTGCAATAATGGCAAGCTTGTTTGCAAAAAGGAATATGAATGTATAAGGCAGCGCCAGATTCAGTCTTTAAGTTTTGAAATAGGTCTTTATTTGGCATTTATTTTATTGATTCAGCGGAGGAGCAGCAACTATCTCCACAGAAAATTAAGTGAAATTCAAACGTGAATTGTTTTTAAAGCTTCAAAATTACTCATAATTTTACCGATATAGGTGCGTTCTTTTTTGGAAATGACGCGCTGTGGAATTTCAGAAAAAACACAATAAATGCGCAACTTCCATATTCTTTTTATTTTATTACTTCTGATAAATCCAAGTTCTTTCGCCCAAGAAGGGGATAGGGATTTACGTGTAGGCTATGCAGGGTCGGCGCCTTTTGTTATGCCAAACGAAAAAGAGGAAGGTATTGTTATCGATATCTGGAAAGAAATCGCTTATGGCTTGAGAGAGAATTTTTCTTTAGTAAAGTATCAAAGTGTTGAAAGCGGAATCGATGCCATTGAAAAAAACCAAATCGACATACTAATCGGCCCTATTACCATCAACTCCAGCCGTGCAAATCTCGCTTCTTTTTCTCAACCTTATTACAATACCGAATTGGCAATCTTGGCTCCCGTTGTGGAAACAACTGTTTGGGACCGGGTAAAGCCTTTTCTTTCGACCACATTTTTATATGCTGTAATAGGGTTGTTAATAATCCTGACCTTTGTTGGATTTTTATTTTGGCTGGTGGAAGGCAGGAAATCGGAAGATGACTATGGAAAGGGCGTAATCCGAGGTACGGGTTCGGGAATCTGGCTGGCGGTTGTAACCATGACCACCGTAGGGTATGGTGATTATGCGCCGAGGACGCCTGGTGGGAGATTTATAATGGGTATGTGGATGGTGATTTCCTTGATTTTGGCAACCTCCTTTGTCGCTGGAATCGCAACTACTTTTTCTCAAAGCTCCAAGGAAGATAAAACCATTACCAGCTTAAGCCATTTGGAAAACAAAAAAGTTGCAGTGCCGAATTATAAAAAAATAATGGATAAGGTTCGCGATGCCCAAGGGATTCCCGTAGCAGTAAATGATGTTTCTGAAGGCTATCAAATGCTGCTCGACAAAAAAGTGGATGCTCTTATTTATGATGAGATTCCGCTTGAATATATTTTTGAAGACAGCAAGCGGAAAGAATTCGTTTTGAGCAAAAAAAGAATAGAACCCCAGTATTACGGTTTTCTTTTTCCAATTGGCAGCAAGCTAAAACGGAAAGTGGATCTTCAGATTATACGACTACAAGAATCGCAAGAAATAACGCATATTGTGGAGGATTGGATTTCGAGGAATTAGCATATTCTCCTAACCCCTCCAAAGGAGAGAAAGCCTGCATTCTAAAAATAATCGATCCCTCTTACTTTTTTGAAACTCGATCTTCGTTTTGTTTTACAAAGGCTGCCCACCCAGTGTAACTTTTTCCAATTTCGATTTTCCCTGAATTATAGAAATGACAGACCGCAGCGGCCAGACCATCCGTACTATCCAGATTTTTAGGGAGTTCTTTTAGGCTCAAAAGACTTTGCAGCATTTTGGCCACTTGCTCCTTGCTGGCATTTCCGTTGCCCGTGATGGCCATTTTTATTTTTTTTGGGGAATACTCGATAATTGGGATTTCACGGGAAAGCCCTGCCGCCATTGCCACCCCCTGAGCTCGTCCAAGCTTTAACATGGATTGTACGTTTTTTCCAAAGAAAGGAGCCTCAATTGCTATTTCATCAGGATTGTGTGTATCTATAAGTTCAATGGTTCGCTCAAAAATGAGTTTCAATTTGAGATAATGATCGTCGTATTTTTTCAGTTGGAGCTCATTCAGTTGCATAAACTGCATCTGTTTATTCACTACTTTAATTAGCCCAAACCCCATAATTGTGGTTCCGGGGTCGATTCCTAAAATAATTCTTTCTGATTTCATTTCTATCCCAACTGAGATTCCTGCGTTGACAGGAATTTGTATTTTAGCCCAATGGCCGCATTTCACAAAACTAATCAATATCTACTTGCCCTCGCCAAAGTTTTGGTGGTCGTTATCACGTTTGGATATATTTTTTACCGATTGAGGCACAATCCCGAATTTGATTTTTCAATATTTGCCTCTAATTTGATGTCCAAAGGATTTACAACAGGATATTTTCTAATTCTATTTTTAATATTGGCAGCGACCAATTGGATGTTTGAAATCATGAAATGGAGAATTTTGGTTTCCACCATCGAGTCAATTGATTTCAAAACTGCCCTGAAGCAGAGTTTGGCGGCATTAACCGTTTCGCTGGCAACACCAAATAGAATTGGAGATTACGGCGCAAAAGCATTGTTTTTTGAAAGGGAAAAACGGAAAAGAGTACTGTTGCTCAATTTTTATTCAAACGGAATTCAATTGCTTGCAACTATCATTTTTGGGACTGTGGGCCTATTCTATTTTCTATTGGAATACGACGTGGTTTACTCCACAAAAGCAATCATTGGATTGGGCATTGGAATTTTCATCATTTTGATATTGGGATATATTTTATGGAAAAAAGAATTGCTAGTGAAAGGATTTTCAATCGAGAAGATATTTCGTTATTTCCAGAAGTTTTCAAACATCTTAAAATTCAAAATCTTTCTACTTTCAATTTTAAGATATCTCGTTTTTAGCGGAATGTTTTATGGATTGCTTCTTTTTTTCGGTTCCGAAATAGCATTTTTCACAGCACTGGCATTGGTTTTTGCAATGTATTTGTTGGTTTCTATTGTGCCCTCCATTTTTATTTTTGACGTTGTAGTGCGTGGCGGAATTGCGGTCTGGTTGTTTTCCTTTGCGGGGGTTTCAGATTTAACCGTGCTTTCAACGGTGTTAGTGATGTGGATTTTAAATTTTGTAATCCCATCAATTATCGGAAGTTATTTCGTGCTTTCCTATCAACCTGTAACACAATGATGCTGGGCTTTGCAACACTATTCGGCCTATATTCTCTTTGTATGGTGGCCTTGATGATCGGCTTTAGGAAGATAAAGACGTTTTCATTGGAAACGCCTCTGGAAAAAACAAGTTTCACAATAATAATCCCTTTTCGGAATGAATCAGAAAACTTAGATGCTCTTTTAAAAAGCATCTTCAGTTTAAATTATCCTTTATACTTATTTGAAGTTCTTTTTGTGAACGATGATTCCAGTGATTCTTCTGAGGAAATCATTAAGGAGATGATTGAAAAAAGTAAAATTTCCTTTCAATTATTGCAAAACAACAGAGTTTCAAATTCCCCTAAAAAAGATGCGATTTCCGAAGCGATTAAAAACTCAAAATTTGAGTGGCTTGTGACAACGGATGCCGACTGCGAACTCCCAAAAAACTGGCTCAAAACCTTGGATGCTTTTATTCAAACTGAACAACTAACCGGAAACATCAATGCTCCAGTTATGATCTGCGGGCCGGTGCTCTATAAAACCAATGGCAGTTTTCTTCAGGATTTTCAACAACTCGATGGATTTAGTTTACAAGCTGCGACCATTGGAAGTTTTGGTCTGAAAACTCCAATCCTGAGCAATGGCGCTAACTTAGCTTACCGAAAAGATAGTTTTGAGCAGGTAGGAGGCTTTTCTGGAAATGCTCATATTGCCAGTGGAGACGATATTTTTCTAATGGAGAAGATGAATAAATCTTTTCCCGGGAAGGTGAGATTTTTAAAAACGCCCCAAGCTATAGTTTCCACAAAACCCCAAGCTTCATGGAAAGATCTCGTAAACCAACGAATCCGCTGGGCTTCGAAAACAAGTAAACAAAAAAATCTATTTTCTATATTGTTGGGAGGTTTAGTGTTGTTGGTAAACCTGGCCTTCTTGATGCTTCCAGTTGCTATCATCATTGATTTTTGGAATTTTCAATTTTATATAGTTTTAATTGTTTTAAAAATTCTAATGGATTATGTTGTTGTTCTACAATCGGCGAAATTTTTTGCACAACCTATTTCAATTTTGAAATTCCCAGCGCTTTCAATTGTGTACGGCACTCTTATTTTGATAGTCTTTTTTAAGAGTTTGGGTGGAAAATATTCCTGGAAAGGACGGACATTTCAAAATCGGAGATAAATTGATTAATTTTTTTACCTTAGCCACACCTAATCTTCCTTTATGAAATCACTTCTTCTGTTTGTTTTCGGCTTCCTTCTTCTCACAACTTCTGTGCATTCACAGCAACAATATACGGTTGATGGGAATACCTACACTCTTAAAACAGAGGTGGAGGGGTCATTAACGCTTCTATGGAATACCATCGATGGCGAATACCGTTATTTTTCTAAAAAAGAAAACGAAATCCTAGAATTGAAAAACACTAAACGAGAAGGTCGATATCAAGAGGAATTTAAACAGGTCTTGCAGAAACAGACAGCAGATGTCAATATTTCTACCGAGAAGGTAAATCTGACCTTGCCAAGTCTTCACACTTTTTTTGCTGAATACAATACACTTCGAAATCCCAGCTATACTGAAACGAAGAAAAACATCGACCTACAATTTCGTCTTGGAGCCTATGTTGGGGTTACCAATAGCGTTTACACAGAGAACATCAACAACACATTACAAGGTGTAGGAGGTTTGGAACTGGAAATGATCGATGCTGTAAAGCTGCGAAGACACGCAATGGTGCTCGGTTTTAGACATACTTTTGAAAGTAGTGACCACAAGTATTCCGCATCACAATTTTCATTAAACTATCGTTTTAAGTTTATTAAAACCCCGAAATTGGATGTGTTTTTAAACGCAAAATTTGCCACTTTTACTTTCTTCAAAAAAGAAATTACCTATATCAAAAATGAAATCACCGTAACCGAAAATGAATCAGGTAGTGATTTCAATGCGCCGCTAACTTTTGGCATAGGCGCCGATTATAAGGTTGGCAATGGCTATATCACTTTTAATTATCACGATATTGTGGGCCTGAATGTGGATAGCAATAAAGAATTCCCGATAGATTTTTCTCTGGGCTACAAATTCAATCTGTAATCAATTTGTTTTGATTACGACCGGTAACGTAAACTGAGTTTTTACGGGAATGCCACGTTTATAGGCGGGAGCTACAGGTTGTAGGGAATCAACACTATTCAATATCCACATTTCTAAATCTGGAAACTCCTTTTGAAGCAAGCTATCTATTTCAATTTGTAGTATGGAAAGTTTTCCGGAACTGCCAACTTCAAAATTCACCTTTACGGTATCATAAATTTCTCGAACCGCGACCATATCCTCTCGGCTTATGGTTTTATACAAATGAGAGCTGATTGTGTTGATAAAGCAATCCTTTTGTTCCAGCTTTTCTAAACTGTTCTCGCAGTTCGGAAAGGAAGGATATCGATCTACATCTTTCCAGTTTATGGTTTTTATCTCATCTTCAAATATTTCTTCGGAAGAAACCTTTTCAGTCTCAAAAAACTGGCAAGAAGTAACCAGAAAAGATAGAAAAACCAAAAAGAGACGTTGCACCATTTCAGAAAGAATTCAACTTGAAAAGTACAAATTTACTGAAACATACACGACTTATTTTAAACTCACTTGACTAAAGACAACACCCCAAAGATTTTAAGACCTTTGGGGTGTTTAGATTGAGGTTTATTCTAGATATTTACTTTACATCAAAAACTATTGGCAAGGAATACATCACCCCTACCTTTTTTCCTTTTTGTTCGCCAGGTATCATTGGTGGCAGCATTTCAACCACTCGAATTGCCTCGGCTTCTAGTTCCGGTTTTGGAGCACGGGCACGAACATTCACAATTGCGCCGGTTGGATCGATTGTAAATTGTACAGAAATTCGCTGTATTCCGGAAAGATTCAAATCGTCTGCTATATCGGTATTGAAATTGGCGTTGATAAATTCAGATATCTTGGTGGATACACAGTTTTTCATGGCTTCATTATCGCCAGTACAATCTGGATAGGTCGGTGCTTTTTCGATAGCCCCAAAGGGAACCTCTCCTTGATTCTGGTCTTTGTTTTCGTCTAAATATTCCTGTACCGAAGTATAAACTTTATCGCCCGGCTGGGCTTCAGTGGTTAACAGTTTCAGGGCCTTTTCTTCCTCGGCAGTCATATCACCTTTCTTCATAATAGCTTCAGCAAGTTCATTGATTTTGGTCATTACCTCAGAATCAGACTGGGAAGTAGTCGGTGTTTCCTGAGGTTTAGGCTCATTGCGGCACGAAGCGTAAAATAACATACTAAAGATTATTGGCAACAGTAATAGATACTTTAGCATAGCTTCTTTTCGTGATTTGGATTTTTGTAGCATAGTGATTCGTTTTTTGATTAATGACTGCTTGAAAAATGTGTTGATAAATGAAATATTCTGAGTTTGAAAAACTTCAGAAAGCAAGTTTTGATAGTATTGGTTTTTGCTTTTGTGCCTTGCCAATTCAGCATCGGCTATATATTCGTGGAGGATTGAGATTCTATTTTGAAATAAATACACCGCGGGATCGAACCAAAATACAATGCGAAGGAATTCGAAGTACAACAAGTCCAAAGAATGTTTCTGTTGAATATGAACTTTTTCGTGGGCAATAATGCTTGCTTTGTTTTCCTCAGAAATATTTTCACCTAAATAAATGGTGTTAAAAAAAGAAAAACCGGTGTTAGTTTTGGCAAGAATTTTCAACATACTTCCATCAACATACGATGTAGTTCCCGTGAATCGAAGTCTTAATATTTTTAAAGCTTTCACGCAAAAAAACAGAGCACTTGCCATCATCCCAATAATCCATAAACTCTTTAAGCTTAACAGCCCAAATATTGAACTACTTGCGGTTTGCGAGGCAGTTTCACCAAGGATTACCGCTGGCAATTGCACATAATATTCCTGCGGAATGTTTTGTTGAATGAAACCAATGCTGATAAATGGCAAAACCATACTTAAAATTGGCGTGAGCAAAAGACAAACCCTATTCAAAGTGAAGAAAGTTTCCTTCTTTAGAAAAAGATCATAAACCGCTAAAAACAGGAATTGAAAAACGAGTATTTGTATAAGAGTGTGTATCATTTTTTCGGAGCTTGCCCGCCGTAGGAGGGTTCAGAATTGATTTCCTTCATTATAGCCTCCATTTCGGAGATAGTGATGTCATTTTTCTTCATAAAAAAGGAGACCATACTTTTAAACGAACCTTGAAAATAGCCGTCCATCAATTTGTTCAAGGATTGATTGCTGTATTCAGATTTTTTCACTTTTGGAAAATAGATATGTCCTCTTCCTTCTTTTCTGTAATCGACAAAATCTTTACTCTCAAGAATCCGAACTATGGTTGAAACTGTATTGTAGGCAGGCTTTGGCTCTGGCAATTTTTCGATTATGGAAGCTACGTTTGCCTCCTCCAAATGCCAGAGAA
This sequence comes from Aequorivita sp., assembly GCA_049646885.1. Lineage (GTDB taxonomy): Bacteria > Bacteroidota > Bacteroidia > Flavobacteriales > Flavobacteriaceae > Aequorivita. The sequence continues at coordinate 89,689 of JBARWQ010000068.1, forward strand.
TTTGCATGATGTCCTCTTCCGCTTTTGTGAGTTGTTTTATATTTTCCTTAGACATAAGATGTAAATATGAAAAGTTATAAAACAAATGTAACTAAATATTTAGTTTAAACTAATAAGTTAGTTGTTAAAAGTTTTGATAAAAAAAATCCCCAAAGATTTTTGACACCTTTTGGGGACTTTAAATGAATAATTTGGTTGTGGACTATATCCACACTATTTTCTCCTCGATATCCGTATTTCGACGGCCTTCAGGTAATTCCTCATCATATTTTCCTAGATAAAATAGGCCGATACAACGCTCGCCATCGGCCAGTTCGACTAAGTTGTTCATGTACTTTATAACGCCAGGAGTAGCCCAATAAGAACCAATGCCCAAATGCGATGCGGTGAGCCACATATTTTGTACGGCCATGGCGGTAGAGGCAATTTCTTCCCATTCGGGAACACTTTCCTTTGGGTCGCGTTGAAAGCAAATTGCTATGACGCAACCAGCCTTTACAGGATTGTTTTTAAACTTTTCATAGGTAAATTCTGAAAAGTTATCGGTGGTTTTTTTATAGGTTTCGGCCATAAAGTGACCTAATCCCACTTGAGAAGCTCCATGAAAGACCTTGAAACGCCATGGTTCAGTTCGTTTATGGGTGGGAGCCCAGTTGGCGGCCTCTAGGATGGTCAACAGTTCTTCTTTTGTTATGGGTTGGTCGTTATATTGAGCGGGAAAAACCGCACGTCGGTTTCGGATAATTTCTGTAATCATTTTATGGTTTTAGGACGGTGAAGATACTAAAAGTTGAGGCCATAAAAAATCGCGATCCTTTTAAAAGTCCATTGAAGCAAAAAATTGTTACCGCAAGGAACCCTCGGGAAATTGTACTTTATCAGGCGTTCCATTTAACAACGGTAAGGCATATCTCAAGATGCGGTTTCGGCGGCCAGTAGTATCCACCGGCTCCACAGGATAAGAAATTACCGCCTCCATCCAAGCATAGATATTTATTCTAAAGTAAACAGCCGGCACCCATTCCGTTTGTTTATCCGAAAGATGTGGATACTGCTCCTTGAAATCTCTGAGAGATGCTTCTAGCAGACAGTCCTCCACAAATTGTAGGTCACTGGTATATGCTATTTGAATAGCCGTTTCATTCCAAATAAAGGGAACTTGGGGACCGGAATAATTAATAACCTCCTCTTTCAATATCAAACTATTGGGAAAACGAATTACCCTTCCACTCGTTCGATCGTTGCCCAAATAATCTCCGCTACATTCCAAAATTGACGTATCCAGATAACTTATTTCCACCACATCACCGCGGAATCCTTTTATTTGAATGCGGTCCCCTACTAAATACGACCGTCGGAAAATAAGATAGACCCACGCAATAAATGAAGTGATTGGTGCCTGAAGCGCAAAACCTATGACCAGGGAAATTAGTCCAAAGCTGACAACCGCGGCATACAAGTTCTGGAATAAAAAAGATGCAACGACAATAAGAGAAAAGACGATCGAAAGAAAACGCGTGATACGCAATAAGTTATAACGATCTCCTTCGGTATGGGTCTGATTGTCAATTATCCTAGCAATAATTTTGCTCACCAAGAAAATCACCGCAATTAAAAACAAGCTCATGCTCAATTTTTTGAAAAACGGGACATACTCATGCCATGACGCTAAAATCCTCAAGTCCAACAAATAATGAATGGCAATTAGCAAAGCTGCCAATATCCCATAAATCGTGATCCACTTTTTATTTTCCAGATTATCCATAAAATTCGGGTCTTACTTCAGAGTGCAAAATAATACTTCTGTGTAAATAGTTCCTTTCAAAATGGGAATATTTAGACCGACAGGTGACCCAATAAAACTTGGGACCATAATTTTTCCTTGATCCGAATGGAAATATCCTCGGCATCTTGCATAACCTTTCCAGATTTTATGGCATTACCATTGACCAGATTGCATTTATGGACGATGACGTGAATAAGGACATCACATTAGAGGGTAACACCACATCAGAGCTTTCCCCCAAAAACGGGTTCACCGGCGTGAGCACGATCCCAGTGCCAGGGCCGTCCCCCTCCTCCGTTGCAAATATCTGGTGGAAGGAGTTGTAACCACTGTGCTTGAGCCCATAAGGATAGTAGTGGTCCTCCTCCAAAATAGAAATCTGGTTGTTGTTGCTCGGGTCCTGAGCGTATTTTAAGCGGATATTTCCTAAATGGTCGGTATAGGTAAATACATACTTAAAATCATAGCTCGTCCCACCCCTTAAACCTGCCACGAGTGCTTTGACATAGCCTTCGGAGCCTGCACTGAGCGCAGTCGAAGTGTGCGTGAAGAAATCCAGCGAGTTGTTGGTATATTGGAACCCTTGCATATAATCCGTTGTGGTTATTGTGGTGTCTTCAGCTTAACCATGTATATATTTGTTTATTTCTAATTTTGATAAGGAATGCCCAATTTTTTCATATCTGTTTTTAAATAATTTAAAAACTTTTCGATCATAATATTATCTTCCCAAAAATCTTCAAGATTGCATTCCTTTAAAGTCTTGTTGTTTTTTGAGATATAATATTCCAATTGGTCATAATAAAGAAAAAAATTAATATGATAATTTTTTATGTAATCAAACTTTATTGAAAAAAGGTGGTTTTCTATTCCGTCATAATTACCTCTTTCTCCAATTCCTATTTCATGATTAAAATGAAGGTTTAAAATAAATTGGCTTATGAAAATATCGTTTATTTTTTGCAAAGCAATATCCTGTAAATAAATTACTTGGGACTTTAAATTTTCTCGCTCAAGATAATTCCTGAAACCAATAGCTATTTCCCCCATTTACCTAAATCAATGTTAAACCAATGCTTTGCTCGATTGCCAGAAGTTGCCCTGAAAACTTTTCTTGTGCCAGGATTTGAGTTTATATTATTAGCCTTTGAAAGACCAATTCTAAATCCAGGACCACTATTTAAAGAAGGGTTATATCTGCTTATCACCTCTCCAATAGCTTTGAAAAGCGGCACTTTTGTCATATTAAATGCAGCACTAATCGTTTTTCCTCCTGCATACATCTCTAAAAAAGTATTGTCAGGAGTAATGGCACCGGAAGATAATGCCCAACCTCTTACGCCATATCCTTCATATTCAAACTGCCCTTCCTGGGGAGGGTGTTGTATAAAATTTCCTTTGGACAATTCCCCTCCGGAAATCCCACGACGGACAACTTCGGTAGAACTAATTTCATTTCCTTGTTTATCGTATAGATAATCAACATCATTCCCCCCTTTATCACTCACTCTATTTCCATCTATGTCATAACCATTATCTCCCGGAGTTTGCCGATCATTTTTAGTAATATCACCATCTGCATTTATGTCCACCCCTTGGTTATCGTTCACCGTTACGGAATCCAAGGTATTCCCATCTCTGTCGTACGTACGCACATCGAAACCACCGGAGCCTCCGGCCCCGATATCCTTCACGCCATCCACTCCCATCCCAATACTTGTAACGGCAACGGGTAAAGGACTCATCCCATCCGGATCAATAAAAAACACAGGATTGTTAAACGCATAATTATAGGGCGAGTGCCTGCGCATCATCTCCGCCAACGGGTCGAGGTTCAGCCATAGCCCAAGGGCTGGGGAAGTCGAAGTATGTGACAAAAACTCCAAGTTCACGTTTTTGTACAGAAAACCATTAATCATTATATCAAATGGTATCCTTGACAATCTTAGTGTAACTTAAATAATTTCCTTGTTTGTCCTTATAATAATCAGTAATAAATTCTCCAATACCATTTTTAAAAAAAGATTCTCTCACAAGAACACCCTCATCGTAATCATAGATAATTTCTTCATTGCGTGAAAAATTATCAACCCTTTTTCTCCTCATAAAACCCTCCTTGTCATAAGTAAATTCAGTCTTTTCCAATGTGTCTTTTTTGAGCATCGAAACTTCTAAAGTAAGCTTCTCCAATTCATCATACAATTCTATAGTTTTGAAATCATCTCCTGAATCAATTAATAATCTTTTCTTTTTATCTTTATCAAAAGTATAATCATACTTCATGAAAACACTATCTATTATTCCATCTTCATATACATTGTAATTCGCGGAAACAATTAATCCTTTCCTCAAGTTGACCCGAAAATCTGAAATAATTTCATCTTTTACTTTTGTTTCAGAATAAACAATCCCATTTTTCGTGTCATAATAATTTATCATTTCCAAATTGTACTTTAATTGAAAATTATTTTCAAAGATTAGAGTTTTATTTTCATCATATTTGAATTTTCTTAACGCTAAGGTATCCATAATTCTTTTCTCAGAATCAACCTCAAATATGTATGAAGTTTCACTTATAGGAATTTTGTCTATTTTTTTTATATATTCTTCAAGAACATCTCTTTCTTGATTGTCACAACTTGAAATCAAAAAAATGAATAAAATAATAAATCTATTTATATGTAAGTTCATGTCCTAATTTGTTTTTGGAGATTTCAGAAGAGTTTCTCTGGTTTCTTTTAAAGATTTTCTTTCTTTCGACTTATTTACACTATCTATCTCGTACATCTGCTGCAATTTACCAGATCCAGCTCCTCTTCCCCCAGATCCTATTCCTCCATCCATTCTATCAACCCATTTCCTATCAAAGTCTTCTGCAGTCCCCAAAATTGAATATTTTCTGTGGGCATCTTTAATATCTTTAGATAATTCATCAATCTTATTATCAATTGTTTTAACTTCCTTTCTTACTTCAATCTCTACAGAAGAAGAAGTTGTAGCGTCTCCAACAGGTTTGGGTCTATGGTCTACATTTTTTCCATTGTTCCCAGAAGGTGGATTCTCGGGACAGTCTCCAGTAGGGCAAGACGATCCTTCTCCTCCAGAATTACCACTTTCTTCTTGTCCATTACCACTATCTCCACTGGGCTCACTGTTGCTAGACATTAAACTTCCCTCGTCAGTAGAAACTGAATTATCCCCACTACTCTTTAAAGCCCCGCTTTCATTCCCAGAACCAAAATCATACACTTCAATAGCCCCAGTCTGTCCTCCTGCAATCGGTATCATCCCATCCGGATCAATAAAATAAACAGGATTGTTAAACGCATAATTATAAGGCGAGTGCCTGCGCATCATCTCCGCCAGCGGGTCGATGTTCATCCAACGCCCCAATGCAGGGTCGTAGTTACGTGCGCCGAAGTCGTAGGTGTTGATATCGAAGCTGTTATCGTACTCCTTCCCGCCAAACTTGTACTTATAACTATCCCCCAAAAACGGGTTAACAGGTGTAAGCACGATACCGGTGCCCGGGCCTTTCTCATCGTCATTGGTGAATATTTGGTGGAAGGAGTTGTAGCCTGAATGCTTTAAACCATACGGATAATAGTGGTCCTCCTCCAAAATAGAGATCTGGTTGTTGTTGCTCGGGTCCTGGGCATATTTTAATCTAATATTTCCTAAGTGGTCGGTATAGGTAAATACATACTTAAACTGGTAGCTGGAGCCACCCCCCAAAACTGCGGGTATCGCTTTGGCATAGCCCTCCGCATGCGGAAAGAAATCCAGTGTGTTGTTGGTGTATTGGAAGCCATCCATATATTCCGTGGTGGTTATTGTGGTGCCATCGGTTACTTTTTTCTTTAGTTTAATACCGGTAGCATCGTAAAAGTACTCAATTTTACCGCCACTTAAAAAAGTTATTTTGGTGGGTAGGTTGAGATGGTTGTACAGGATAGTGCTTATCTTTTTATATGGGTCGGCCGTAAGGTTGCCGTATTTGTCGTACACAAAGGTGTCGTTGGTGCCGGCTCCGTTCATATTGAACCCCGCGGGGTGGTTGGTCTTATCAAGTACTTTTTGCAACTGGTTGCCCGCGTCATACGTATATTTCAGATCGTCTATGGCCAATACCTGGGTGGCCATGTCGCTCTGTCCGTTGCGCTTTAGGGAGAGGATGTTGCCGTTGCGGTCGTAGCTGTACTCGGTGCTATAGGAATCCGCCCGGGGGATGGTGGTGGTGGGCTTTTGGTAAAATGCGGCCAACAACCGGTTTTGGTAGTCGTAGCTGTACCCGTACTTTCGCAGTATATTATCACTGCTGGTCTTCCAAAAAGTCTCGGCTATATTGCCGTTGTAGAGAGGCAACACGGCACCGTTTATATCGTCGGCAACCATCTCGTTATAGTTTATTTTAAATGCAAATAGGTTCTGAGGGTCATTCCCTTGTCGCGCAAGATTTCCAATATCGTTGATCTCCGTGAGCCAGCCGCGGATGTTGTATTTGTAGTCCACGATCTGTAAGGGGGCCCCGCCGGACACATCCGTGCCACCGACCTTTTTGCTTTTGAGGCGGCCCAGGGCATCATATTCGTTTAGCGCCAACAACTGTTCGGGGGCATTGCCTATTTTTTGGACATGCTTCAGGGGGCGGGATTGGTTGGTGTAGGTAAACGAGTTTCCAATTCAAAACGTCGTGATTCAAAACGTCCTGATTCAATACAAAGAATGCTACCTTCAAAACAAAGAGTGCTACGTTCAACCACAAAGAGTGCTATGTTCACCCACAAAGAGTGCTACGTTCATGCGCACTTAATGTATTGTTCATGGGGGTCTAGTGCTACTCGAGTGCTACGTTTACTCTACTCGAGTGCTACTCATCCCCTAGTATCAGCCTAGTATC
>JBARWQ010000069.1:0-3733 GCA_049646885.1 Aequorivita sp.
AACTCCATAAACATCTGAAAATAAGAATGAAATGTATCCTCCACCTCGATGTCACTTCCCCTTTAGGGGCGCCAGTGTAAGACAGAGCACCCTTCCCCTTTAGGGGTGCCGGGGCCAGACGTAGCTCGATGTCACTTCCCCTTTAGGGGTGCCGGGGCCAGACGTAGCTCAATGTCACTTCCCCTTTAGGGGCGCAGGGGCCAGACGTAGCTCAATGTCACTTCCCCTTTAGGGGCGCCGGGGCCAGACAGAGCACCCTTCCCCTTTAGGGGCGCAGGGGCAGACACAACCCCTCAATGTCACTTCCCCTTTACGAGGGGCGCAGGGGCAAGACGAAAGCCAAGGTGGCTGAGCTCGCCCGGAGGAGAAGCTTGCCCGCCGTAGGCGGGAATTAACCAATCCCCAACCCAAAAACCTTTCGTGTCCATTAGTGTCATTCGTGGTCAACCTTATTTAGGACTCTACAAACCCGAAACCTGAAACCTGAAACCCGAAACCTGAAACCCGAAACCTGAAACCCGAAACCACAAACCACACCCCCCAATTCACTACATTTGCAAAAATTATAAATTGTGAATTACCTCTCAGTAGAAAATATTTCCAAATCCTTTGGGATGCGGGTGTTGTTTGAAAACATTTCCTTCGGAATAAACGAAGGTCAGAAAATAGGTTTCGTCGCCAAAAATGGCACGGGAAAAACCTCCCTATTAAATATAATCGCGGGCTTGGATGTGGCGGATACCGGAAATGTCTCCTACAGACGAGGCCTAAAAGTTGCCTACCTGCCGCAGGAACCTAATTTGGATCCCGCCTTGTCCGTGGAACAGGCCATCTTTTCGGCAGACAATCCCATTCTCAAAATTATTGAGGCTTATGAGAAGGCATTGGAAAATATGGATGACAGCGACAGTTACCAGAAAGCCTTCGATGCCATGGAGCGGCACCACGCGTGGGATTTTGAAACTCGATACAAGCAAATCCTTTCCAAATTGAAATTGGACGACCTACACGCCAAGGTTTCCAGCTTGAGCGGGGGACAGAAAAAACGATTGGCGCTGGCCAATGCCCTGCTCACCACCCCAGATCTATTGATAATGGATGAGCCCACCAACCACTTGGATCTAGAGATGATAGAATGGTTGGAAAACCTTTTTGCCAAAGAGAACTTTACGCTCTTTATGGTTACCCACGACCGGTATTTCTTGGAAAGGGTCTGCAATGAAATTGTGGAATTGGATGAGGGAATTTTATATAGCTATAAGGGAAATTACAGCTACTATCTGGAAAAACGAGACGCGCGACTTGAGAATGAAGCCAGTGAAACCAATAAGGCCAAACAGCTTTTTAAGAAGGAATTGGACTGGATGCGCAGGCAACCCAAGGCGCGAACCACCAAAAGCAAGAGCCGAATAGACGATTTCTTTGAAATAAAGGACCGCGCCAGCAAACGCCGCAACGAACACGAAGTGCAATTGGAGCTCAATATGGAGCGCATGGGCACCAAGGTGGTGGAACTGCACAATATTTCCAAGGCTTTTGGTGAAACGAAACTCTTGGATAAATTCAGTTATAACTTTAACCGTGGCGAAAGAGTGGGGATTATCGGCAAAAACGGTACGGGAAAATCCACCTTTTTGAATATTATCACCGGGGTCGTCAAACCCGATTCGGGCAAGGTGGTTGTCGGGGACACCATCCAATTTGGTTATTATACCCAAGACGGGATGAATATCAAGGACGGACAAAAAGTTATCGACGTCATCCGCGAGCACGGGGAATTTATCCCCTTAAAAAAAGGAAGACAGATCTCCGCCAGTCAGCTCTTGGAACGCTTTTTATTCGATCGGAAAAAGCAGTATGACTACGTTGAAAAACTCAGTGGCGGAGAAAAGAAACGTCTTTATTTATGTACCGTTTTAATAAAAAACCCGAACTTCCTAATTCTGGATGAGCCTACCAACGACTTGGACATCGTTACCTTGAATGTATTGGAAAGCTTCCTTCTCGACTTCCCAGGATGCTTATTGGTAGTTTCCCACGACAGATACTTTATGGACAAGATAGTGGATCACCTTTTTGTTTTCCGAGGCAATACGGAAATAGAGGATTTCCCCGGCAACTACTCCGATTTTAGAATTTATGAGGACAGTCAGCCTTCGGAAAGGAAAGAAATCGATACCAAGGCAAGGGACGATTGGAAAGAGGATAGACCCAAGGCGAAACTGAGCTATAACGAACAAAAAGAATACGGCAAACTGGAACAGGAAATAGCAAAGCTGGAAACCCAAAGGGAAGACCTCCAAAACAAATTCGCCACCGAAAATTGGGATGGCCCGGAAATCGACAAACAATCCATAAAATTACAGGAACTCATTGACAAAATAGAAGAAAGAACCGAACGCTGGTTCGAGTTATCAGCGAAACTGGAAGAAGGATAAATGGAGGTGCGAAGGAAGTACCAAACTCCAAGTACCAAGCACCAAATACCAAGCACCAAATACCAAGCACCAAATTCCAAACACCAAGTACCAAGCACCAAATTCCAAATACCAAATACCCAATTAACCAATTAACCAATTAACTAATTAACTAATTAACTAATTAACCAATTAACTAATTAATCCCCTTGATCCACCAAGCAAAAAGTTTCATAAAATTCCTGCGCCTCTCCAAAACCAAACATGGGGTGCATTCGCCTTTTGTGTACGACTTGGTGACCAAATGCTTTAACGACAAGACCACTTACCCCGAATATCAAATCTTAAAATCATATAGAAAAACTTTGCGAAGCGATCCCTCAAATATTGAGATGAAGGATTTCGGGCAAGGTTCAAGGGTATTTAAAGGCAATGCGCGCAAGGTATCTGCTATCACCAAAAAAGCGGGCATGAAAAAGAAGCGGCAAAAGTTGCTCTTTCGTTTGGGCTATTATTTTTTAAGTGAAAACATCCTCGAATTCGGTACCTCCCTTGGTCTGGGAACCATCGCCCTCTCCCTTTCCAACAAATACGCTTTTATAAATACCGTGGAAGGCTGCCCCAATACTGCGGCAAAGGCCGAGCAATACTTTAAACAGTTCAACTTAAAGAACATTCAAATCCACCAAACAACCTTTAAAGAATTCCTTTTGGAATCCAAAAGCGCAGAATCCCCGCAATACGATCTCATCTTAATTGACGGCGACCACAATGGCGAAAGGACTTTGGAATATTTCAACGCTTTGTTGGAAAAAGTCCACAACGATTCCCTTATTATTTTTGACGACATCTATTGGAGCAAGGATATGACGGAAGCCTGGCAAAAGATTATCGCCCACGAAAAGGTGACGGTGAGTATAGACACTTTTCAATGGGGTATGGTTTTTTTCAGAAAAGAACAACCCAAACAGCATTTCCTCATCCGAATCTAATGGTGAGGACTTAAGACCGCTTCGCTTTAGGACATAGGACGTAGGACGTAGTTCAGGTTCCCCATTTAAATCTGCCTCCGGCAGACAAGTTTCGTTTTCGTTTTCGTTTTCCAAAGGTGGCTGAACTTGCCCCCATCCAAAACATTCTTTATAGTTACAATCAAAGGTGGCTGAGCTTAGCCGAAGGGGGAACTTGTCCGTATCCTATGACTTGACCAAATATTTTGTCATAAATTTTCTTTATAATCAAGCGGCAAATTTCATTGTATTCACGTAGGGTGTCCCTCTTTTTACCACGGCAAATGCCCGGGCCAAGAGCTTGTT
>JBARWQ010000070.1:0-30133 GCA_049646885.1 Aequorivita sp.
GTTTTAGGCTTCTTTCAGATTTTACCTCACGGTAAACACCCTTGCCCTCAACTAACGGTTCTCGTCAAAATAAGCCCGTTCGGGACTTTAACCCTAGAGATAATGAACATGCATAGCAAACAAAAACCCCCGATAAATCGAGGGTTTTCATTATAATATTAAGAGATTCTCTTATTTCAATCTGAAAGTAACGCGTCTCACAAGTTGCCTTGCCGGTGATGAATCTTTATCAACCGAGGTATCTTCCCCGCCTCCGCGATACGTCAATCTATCCGCAGATACACCCGTGGCCAACAAAATGTCATATACTCTTTTGGCTCTCCTTTCGGACAGCGCCTGATTGTATTGCGGATTTCCAATTTCATCAGCAAATCCAACCAATTCCGCTTTTGCGGATGGATGATCCTTCATATATTTTACCAAATAATTAATGGCGTCCAAGGAATAAGTTTCCGGTTTGTCACTGTTGAACCTGAAGTAAACGTTTACATAGCCCTTATTGAGTAGTTCTTCAACCGTAGTCGATCCGCCCGCCAAGGCAGCGGCTTCTTCCTTTTTTAGATAACGCGCATCCAGACCGGCCTCCATTTCATCCGGAATACCGTTTTTGTTCAGGTCTATGGCCCGGCCCTTGGTATCCACCGTAACCCCGGAAGGGGTATTGGGCTCCCGATCTAAATAATCAGGGACCCCATCTTGATCGGAATCGATTAAATCTGTTTCGATCTTGGAAATTCTATTTTCATGGTCTTCCAAGATATTATCTAGCATAGCCTTTTGTGTGAACCAGTCGGCATGTTTCTCATTTTTACCTAGATAAAAAGTGAGCCCAGCCGAAAAATTCATCAACATTCCGTCAAAACCACGTATGGAGGAAGATTGGGTTCCGTCCCAAGTATGATTTTGTCCAACGTGACCGATCAGGGAAACATCGGTCGTAAAAGCTACGCTGTTACCTAATCTAATTTGCGGAGAGATTCCCACAATAACATTGACCATCCCGTCATTTTTGTCCAATTCAATCGGTTTTTGGGGACTGAGCATGGAATAGCCTCCACCTGCGTGCGCCAAAAGGCCTATAGTGTTGGTCCACTCTTCAAATCGAAGTATGGATCCTAGATTGGCTACCCCTTGTAGGGAACTTCGGTAATAATCTCCTTGAAAAGGAAGACTGCTTTTTCCCTCTTTTAAAGTACTGTATCCAAAGTCGAGTTTTAAACCAAAACGATCGTTGAACATATAACGTGCTCCCAAACTAAATTGTCCGAAACTTGGTGTTTCGGTATAATAGCCATCGGCAAAATATCTAGTAGGTTTGTGAAACCCACCGGCAATTTCAAGCGACCATTTATTGTAGTCGAGGTTCAGTTCTTCTTGGGCGTGGGTAATTGAGAAAGTCACCAGGAAGGTGAGTAGTAGTAGTTTCTTCATGAGATTTGGGTTTAAATGGTAAAAATAGGCCCTTAACTGGACTGTCCAAAAAAAGACGACATAAGCTTTTGTTAAATCATATCCGTTTATCTGCTTTTCAATAAGTTCCTGTAAACTATTATATTTGTTTTAATGGCTTTGTTCGTAGGCATCAACCAAGGGTTATTTTTATTAAGTTTACTAATCACTGAAACAGAGATTACTATGAAACATTTCAATTATTTTTCATATCCCCATTAATTATGCCTTTCTTTATTGAATCCCAAAATCCAATTAAAACAATCATAACCAAATTGATCAACTATGAATTTTACAAAACTTCTCTTTATTAGCCTGCTCTTACTTTCTTGTGGCCAAAAAACGGAACAAAAAGAGCAAGACCAAACTCTATCTGAAAACATTGAAGATCTAATAGAACAAGAGCCGGAGATAATTGACTCTTTCAAGGGCGTTGCAATTACAAACCCCCAAATACTTATTCCCAATGTGTACCGCGATGAATCGGGAAAAGATCTCTCGCAGTTGGACGATTCTTGGAAGGAATTATATTTTGACGAGAGTGAAAATAAGTGGTTGGTGGATAAAGCTTCTTTTAAAATCTCTAGGGACTTTGATGAGTGCGCTGGAGATTCGGTTACTTTCGTTCTGTCCGCTCGAAAAGCAATATTGTTTTTCAAGGGAATCGAGACTCCTTTAAATGAGATCAAGACAGTGATGCCAATCGTTGAAACAATGGCGCCTGAAAGACAATTCGACTTTAAATTTAATTCAGAGGAATACTCCCTTACTGCCAAGGGTAAAGTAAAGGAATATGGCGGGCCCTATTTTTCTTCTGAAGAAATTGCCGGGTTTGAAGACGAGATTTATCAGGATTATCTGATTGATGATTATTCCCTAAGCTTAAATAAAAAAGGAGACCGATCCCAAGAAATCATAGGTTTAAAGGAATTGGCATTCATCTGTCCGCAATTGCTTTGGATAGGCGATTTGGATCTGGATGGTAAGCCCGACTTCATCTTTGATACAGCCGAAGAAAACAGGACCTATAATGTAGAACTTCATCTTTCTTCACAAGCGGAAGATGACAGGTACATTATAAAAGTAGCCGAAGTTTACAACTCTAATGATTGCTGATTGAAGCCGAAGCATTGTATTAAAACAATATGCTTATCCGTTTAGAAACCTAAAATAGACTTAGGACCTGCCGACTGGCCTGGCGGTAAGACCTGCCTGGCCGGCCAGGCAGGCGTAGGATATAAGACAAAAAAGTATCGAAATAGCTATTCTTTTTGTGAAAGCTGATGAAGTCATACATCTTATGTCCTTTCGTCCTATGTCATATTGGAACCTTAGGTGGTTTTACGGACAATCATTTAAAACAATCCTGAAATAACAATGGAATGAAAACTATTATGAAAATTTCAGAAATGCCTATTTTGTGCCATAGGTATCAAAGAGATAAACCAAACTGGCCATAGTTGCGGCTCCCAATTCCAATTCCCGCTTATTTACCTTGTCAAAGGTATCATTGGCGGCATGGTGTAAATCAAAATAACGTTGGCTGTCCGGCACAAGACCTGCCAAAACATCAATATTTCCCTTTAATGGGCCAATATCTGCCCCTCCATAACCTCTTACAAAAAGGTGGATTAAATAAGGCTCGAATAGGGAAGTCCAAGATTTGGCCTTTTCGAAGTTATTGGTTCCACAATCGAAGGAAAAACCACGAGGTGTAAAACCGCCGGCATCACTCTCCAAGGCGAAACGGTGGATTTCATTTTTTCTCTTGGCTTCTTCGGCGTATTTCTTTCCTCCACGAAGACCATTCTCCTCATTCATAAAAAGCACAACTCTGATAGTATGTTTTGGCTTATAGCCTATTTTTTTAAAGAGTCGCAATACCTCCATGCTTTGCACTACCCCTGCTCCATCGTCATGGGCACCATCCGCAAGATCCCAACTGTCCAAATGCCCGCCAACAACCATATATTCGTTGGGGTAGGTACTGCCGGTTATTTCACCAATTACGTTATAGCTCTGTACGTCAGGCCAGGTTTTGCAGTTCTGCTTGAAGTAGAATTGAAGCGTGGGCTGTAGTTTTAAAAGACTGCTCAAATACTCAGCTCCATTGGTGCTGATAGCCGCAGCGGGAATATGTTTGTCAACCGGAAGACTGCCGTAGCTCATTGCTCCCGTATGGGGATAATCGTCCATGCTAAGCGTTAGGGATCTAACGAGCACGCCAACAGCACCGTATTTAGCCGCCTCCGCAGCTCCAGCATATCTTTGGTCGGCTGCTCCTGAGTAAGCTTTAAAGGTTTGTATGATACTCGGATCCATCGGTCGGTTAAAGAAAACTATCTTTCCGGAAATTTTGTCTTTTCCGAGTGAAGCTAATTCATCAAAACTCTTTACCTCAACTACCTGGGCCTTTAATCCCAAATTTGGAGTGGCAATAGATCCTCCCAAGGCACAGATATCCGTTATCGTTTTCTCTCCACCTGTTGTTTCTATATACGCGTATTCTTTAAAGCCGCGCGTCCACTTTGGAACCATCACCGGTTGTAGCCATACCTTATCCAGACCCAATTCGTTTAATTCGGCTTCGGTATATTTTACTGCCACCTCAGCCTCAATGGAGCCGGAAAGTCTTCCGCCAATTTGATTGGCAATATAATCCAACCACTCATAGCTCTTGCCCTCGGTTAAAGCAGCGGTATATATCTTTCCCATCATTATGGAATCTTGAATGGCATTTTGGGAGAAAGCTTGTAAAGAAATAAATAACAGTAGGACAAAAGTAGGGAGGGAAAGGTTTTTCATTATAGAAAAGTTAGATAGAATTCATTTAAAAAAAATCGTGGTAAACAGTAAGCTAAATTAAAATTTAATCATTCATAAGTCTTCTCCTATACTCAGAAATCTGGGCCTGGATCTCATCATCCAATTCTGGCTCTTTAATGTCCTTGTATTTTTTTAGCTCTTGCAACAAAATATCCGCCACTATAACTCTGGAAACACGTTTGTCGTCGGCCGGAATGATATACCAAGGCGCATGGGGTTTGGAGGTGCGGTTTAGGACATCCTCATAATATTCCTGGTATTTGTCCCATAACTCCCTTTCATCCAGATCGCCTGGGGAAAACTTCCAGTTCTTTTCCGGTTTGTCCAGTCTTCTCAATTGTCGGTATTTTTGCTCTTCCTTGGAAAGGTTTAGAAAGAACTTAAAAATAATTGTCCCGTTCTGCTGAATGGTCCGCTCAAAATTGTTGATTTGTTCAAATCGACGATCCCAAAAAGCATCGTCTATATCCTCCAACTTATTCACCTGGGGTAAATTTTCTTCTAAAATATATTTCGGATGTACTCTTGTAACCAATACGTTTTCGTAATGCGTTCGATTAAAGACGCCGAATTTTCCGCGTTCGGGAAGGGCAACATAATGACGCCACAAATAATCGTGCCGTTTCTCTAGGGCAGTGGGCGTTTTAAAACTGTAAACTACCACGCCCCGGGCGTTTAAATCCTTAAACACCTCCCGAATCAAACTGTCCTTCCCCGCGGTGTCCATTCCCTGAAAACAGACCAACACTGCGTATTTGCCATGGGCGTATAAAGTATCCTGAAGCTTTCCGAGTTTCTTGCGGGTTTCTTCCAGATGTTCTTCCAATTTATTTTTGGACGCATCGAGTTTCCAAGCCGTTTTGGTGTCGGCAATTCTCACTTTTTCCGAAACTCTAAAATCTTCAATGTTTATTTCTTTCATCTTAATCCCAATTGTTTGAAACTGAAGAAAACTCCATTTATTTACTCGCGAAAAGCTTCACATCCTGCTCACTTATCTCATTTCCCCCCAGGATTATCAAGCGCTCCACTACATTTCGAAGTTCTCGGATATTTCCTGTCCAGTCGTATTCCTGCAAGGTCTTTATGGCTTTGGGAGAAAACTTTTTTTGCAGTGTCCCGTGTTCGCTTGAAATTCTTTCTGAAAAATAATCGACCAATAAGGGAATATCCTCTCTTCTTTCGTTTAAGGAGGGAACATTTATCAAAATTACGGCCAATCGATGATACAGATCTTCTCGAAATCTACCCGCTTCTATTTCCTTTTTTAAATCCTTGTTTGTAGCGGTGATAACTCTTACGTCCACCTTCAAATCCTTGTCGCTGCCCACACGCTGCACCTTGTTTTCTTGTAAGGCTCTCAAAACTTTCGCCTGGGCAGAAAGGCTCATATCGCCAACTTCGTCCAAAAATAAGGTTCCCCCATTAGCGGCTTCAAACTTGCCAGCTCGGTCTTTTATCGCCGAAGTAAATGCGCCTTTCACGTGACCGAAAAGCTCGCTTTCAATCAACTCGCTCGGGATAGCGGCACAGTTTACCTCAATCATGGGACCGCTGCTACGGTCACTTTTCTGGTGGAGCCAGTGGGCGACCAATTCCTTTCCAGTACCGTTGGCTCCAGTGATAAGGACACGGGCTTCGGTGGGCGCCACCTTTTCAATCATCTCCTTAATCTGATTTATTTCCGGCGACTCGCCTATCATCTCATAGTTTTTTGAGACTTTTTTCTTCAGGCGGGTGTTCTCCACTACCAGCTCCTTCCTGTCTAGGGCAATGCGAACTGTATTCAGCAAACGATTCAAATCCGGTGGTTTCGAAATATAGTCGAATGCGCCCATTTTCATAGTGTTCACAGCAGTTTCCAAATCGCCATGACCGGAAATCATCACCATGGGAATCTCGGGTTTTATCTTCTTTACAGCTTCCAAGACTTCTACTCCATCCATTTTCGGCATCTTAATATCGCAAAGAATTAAATCGAAATCTTCCTTTTTTATAAGCTCCATTCCTGCCACCCCATCTTCCGCTTCAAAAACTTCGTAGTTTTTATTTTCTTCCGTTAAAATCTTCACCAAAACCCTTCTGATAGAGGCTTCATCTTCAATTATAAGTATTCTAGGCATTTTATATTAAAATTTAAATTTTAGTCCCGCCCTAAAATAAGGCGAATTTTCGGAATTGATCACAAAAATCTTTTTCCCTTTCCCATCTTCAAAACGAAAATTATTATAAACCGTATGTGCGGCATAAGCAAAAAATAGAAAGTGCTCCGTAAAAAAATGCTCATAACCCAACCCTAAAACCCCACTAGTAAACTGAAGACTTTCGGCAATTTTATTATCGGGATTTCCGTCTGGCATTTGCGGAACGAAATTTTGTTGGATGTTCGCAAAGTAATTGTCCAAAGTAGCATAGGCTTGAACAGCGTCCCGGTGCTTATCGTTTAGATAATAGCGAATATTGGTTTTGGGAACACCCAGAGTAAACGTCCAATTGGGACGAAATTCCTTATAATAATTAATGATTGGCAGTGGATAGTTGCGGCCCGGAACTGTGGAATAGGTAAGGCCCATAATCAAACGCCAAGGCTTCTCCCCTTCTGGCACATTATTCATTTTATCGTTCACTGCATAAATTCCAAATTCATAAGCAAAGTCGTCATCTACAAGACTTCCCATGAAGTCACTTTGGATTTTTACACCTGCCTTCACGCCAAAACGCCAGTCGTAGTTCTGTTTCCATGTATATGCTAGGTAGCCCTCCATACGTTGGGTGGAAGTAACCAAGTGGCCGTTGAATGCCACAACATCCTCCTCATCCCGTATGTCGATATCAAGGTATCGATATTCCAACCCAATAACCAAAAAGCTCTTTTTATCCTTCTTCAGGGAGATGGGGGCTTGTATCAAAGCTCGATATCGAGTGATAGAATTACCGGATTTCGAAAAGGGGAAATGAAGGTATTCAACCCGCGCCAAATCAGTAGTTTGCGCCCTCAGTCCGAAAACAAAAAACACAAAAAACGAACTCAATAAGATTCTTCTCATCATAAGATTTTTCCTTTTCGTTTTTTGAACCGTTTCCGAAACATAGCATATTCCGGATGCAATTTTTTTTAATACTTAAGCCATTTGAATATCTCTTTATAGGTCGGTTTTTTTCCGTACATCAAAATTCCCACTCTATAAATTTTGGCCGCGAACCAAACTGTTCCCAAAAAAGTGAGAAACAACAGCACTACCGAAATAATCTGCTGCCATAAGGGCACCCCGAAAGGAATTCGCATTAACATAACAACTGGAGAGGTAAATGGAATATATGAGAAAACTTGGGAAACAGTCCCGTGTGGATTGTCGATTACGGTAACCATCCCCACATATACCGCCAAAATAAGCGGCATTAAAATTGGCATCATAAATTGTTGGGTATCGGTTTCGCTGTCAACCGCCGCCCCAACAGAGGCATATAACGAAGCGTATAAAAGATAACCCCCAACAAAGAAGAGGATAAACATCACAACCAAATTGGTTAAAGGAAGATTGTTTATCTCTATCATAATATCTTGAATAATTCTCTGTGATCCACCGTCCACACTCTGCTCCAAAACTTGTTGCGATGGGGAAGCCGCAGCGGGGTCAATTCCAAAAATAGACGTTACCACGGTCATCAAGACCATAATAAGCACTACCCATATTGCAAATTGGGTGATCCCCGCCAAGGTGGTGCCAAATATCTTGCCCAATAGCAAAACTCTGGGTTTTACGGAACTGATGATAACCTCGATCACACGACTCGTCTTCTCCTCGATCACACTCCGCATGATCATATTGCCATAAATTATGATGAACATAAACAGCAAATACCCCGCGGCGGCGCCAAAGACCAATTTTAAACCCGCTCCCAATTTTGATGTTTCCTGCCCTTTAAAAGTTTCCTGATTGGCACTGATACTTATACGCAAGTTCCGGATGACTTCCGAATCGATGCCGGCTTCCTTCAGTTTCAGCGTGTTTACTCTGTTTTCGAGCATTTTGTTGATGTCGCCCATCATTGAAAGGGATGGAGAATCTTCCGAATAAAAGGTTATTCCCTTGGCAAGCGTCTCCAGATCGTCTGTTTTCGGAATATGCAAAAGACCGTATATTTTGGAGGTTTCCGCTTCCTTCTTGGCCTCTTCCAAAGAAATTCCATGGAGCATTTTATATCTCGTGTGGGGAGAGCTCACAAATTCATCCAAAAATAAACCGCTTTCATCCAAAATGGAAATATGACGAACGGTATCACTGTTAAGACTCGAAAGATAAGCCACAAGCCCAAAAATTCCCACAAAAATAAACGGACTCAAAAACGTCATAATAACGAACGACTTGTTTCGAACTTTCGTTAGGTATTCCCTTTGTATAATGAGCGGTAAATGGTTCATCGTCGTTTAATTTTTCTGTTTCTGTATGGTTTCAATAAAAATATCGCTCGTGGAAGGAATAACTTCCATAAAATGTGTCAATTGTCCCTGTGAGGTCAGGAAATTCACAAAATCATTGGTCGCAATGGCATCGGGCACCTTTACTTTGTACTGCAATTCGTCATTGATGCTCTTGAAAGTTGCGGGATATACCTCAAACTTCTCTTTTAATGCGGCCGAAGTGGCCGTTGGATCGGGAGCTATAAGCCCGATTTCGTAAATATTGTTCTTGTATTGGCGTTTTATATCGATCAATTTTCCATCCAATATTTTCCTCGATTTATGGATCAAGGCTATATGGTCGCACATCTCTTCCACAGATTCCATTCGGTGGGTCGAGAAAATAATTGTTGCCCCATCATCGCGCAACTTCAAGATTTCATCTTTAATAAGATTGGCATTTATCGGGTCGAAACCGCTAAAAGGCTCGTCAAAAATCAGGAGTTTCGGATTGTGAAGCACGGTGACGACAAACTGTATTTTCTGTGCCATCCCCTTGGAGAGCTCCTGTATTTTTTTATCCCACCAATCCCCAATGTCAAGACGGTCAAACCAATACTTCAACCTTTCTTTCGCCTCACTTTTTGTAAGCCCTTTTAAGCGCGCCAAGTAAAGCACTTGTTCCCCCACTTTCATGGTTCGGTACAGTCCGCGCTCTTCGGGTAAATATCCAATATATTGTATATGATGGGGCCGTAACGGTTCCCCACCTAACATAACGGTTCCGGAATCTGGCAGGGTTATCTGATTGATGATCCGGATCAAGGTTGTTTTCCCCGCTCCATTGGGACCCAAGAGACCAAAAACGCTTCCTTTTTCCACCTCTATGGATACTTCGCTGAGCGCTTTGTAATCCCCAAAGAATTTGGAGACATTATTGACCACTAAAAGTTTTTCCATACGTGCTAATTGAAGTTTGTAAATATATTGAATTGAAATACCCTTGACTCTTTAAGGGCGAAGTTTTATGATTTAATTTGGAAAAAACTCTATATAATAATAAAGATGGCGGTGGTGTACCTAGCCCCTATATAAATGCAAAACCCACCCAAGATCGATTTCTTGGGTGGGAAAAAAATTGCTATGAAAAAGAAAAATTATCGCTTATAAGAAAGCGACGATTCAAATATAGGAAAAATATTTATAATTTAACGTTTGATTAAGAAAACATGTCTTTTACCTTCTCAAAAAATGATTTGTCACCATTGACGGGGTTCGGTTGAAAAGATTCATTATCACTCATTTTTTCGAAGAAATCCTTTTGCTCCTTAGAAAGAGTTTGTGGGGTCCAAACATTAACATGCACCAGCAGATCGCCAGTTCCGTATCCATTAATACTCGGAATTCCCTTGTTGCGAAGTCTGAGAATTTTTCCGCTTTGGGTACCCGGATCTATTTTGATACGTACTTTTCCACTTACGGTTTCTATTTCCTTTGAAGTTCCCAAGACGGCCTCGGAAAAGCTGATATATAAATCGAAATGAAGATTATCGCCCTCCCGCTGAAGCGTGTCGTGGGGCTTTTCTTCTATGGCCACCAACAGATCGCCGGGAATACCGTTGCCCGGGGCATCATTTCCTTTTCCTGTTACTTTCAATTGCATCCCGTCAACCACCCCGGCTGGAATCTTGATGGAAACTGTTTCCTCAGTAACCAACATACCATCCGCATCGGCATTAGCGGGCCTTGAATCGATAATCTGCCCTAACCCACCACAAGTACTACAGGTGGCAGAAGTTTGCATCCGGCCTAAAATTGTGTTCTGGATCCGGGTTACTTGACCCTGGCCATTACAGGTTGTACACGTTTTATAAGTGGTACCCTTGGCAAGTTTCTTTCGTTTTACTTTTATCTTTTTCTCTACGCCATTGGCAATTTCCTCCAAGCTCAGCTGCACGCGGATCCTAAGATTGCTCCCTTTCACAGTGCGCCGCCCGCCGCCGAACCCGCCGCCGAAACCACCGCCAAAGGCACCTCCGAATATATCCCCAAACTGGCTGAAAATATCATCCATGTTCATGCCACCACCACCGAAGCCACCCCCCTCAAACGCTCCATGGCCGAACTGGTCGTATCGGGAACGCTTATTGGGATCACTAAGCACCTCATAAGCCTCGGCAGCCTTTTTAAAATTAGCCTCTGCCTCGTGATCGCCCGGGTTCTTGTCTGGGTGATATTGAATGGCCTTTTGGCGGTAAGCCTTTTTTATTTCCGCCTCCGAAGCACCTTTAGAGATTCCTAAAATATCGTAATAATCTTCTTTCATATTTATTGTCCTATCACCACTTTGGGGAAGCGAATTATTTTTTCACCTAACGTGTATCCATTTTCTACCACATCTATAATTTTACCCTTTAATTTCGAATTGGGCGCCGGAACTTGGGAAATCGCCTCATGTATATCGGCGTCAAAATTGTCGCCCGCTTTCACTTTTATCATTTCCAAGCCTTTGGCGCGCAAGGTTTCGCGCAGCTTGCTGTTTATAAGCTGCACTCCTTTAAGATAGCTGTTGTCATCGCTTTTCTCTATTTCTTTTAACGCCCTTTCAAAATCGTCCAAAACTGGCAAAAGCGAAAAGATTACGTCTTCCGCCGCAGTCTTAAACATTTCTAGTCGTTCACGGCCCGTGCGTTTTTTATAATTTTCAAATTCAGCAAAAAGACGAAGATATCTGTCCTTTTCCCGCTCAAATTCTTCTTGTAGCTCAGAAAGGACCTCGTTTACAGTGTCTTCTGCCGATTCCTGTTCAAGTACTTTTTCTTCGTTCAAACCCATATCATTATTTAGTTCGGGTTCCTCGAATTTATGCTTTTTGCTCATATTGCGTTTCTTTTCATTTTTCATCAAAGGAAGCAAAAGTACTGCCAATTGTTTTATAATGTCAAAATGTCACCGGCTTAATTTAATAATACTTTAAGAACTTCTTAATTGTTAAAGGGTATTTTTGCCGGTCAAAATAAAAATCAATAATATGAAATCTATTTATTTAAAAATTACCTTGATGGCTTTTGTAGCCGTGGGATCTCTTGCTTGCAAGAACACCGGGAAAGAAGCGCAGATAGAACAAGAAGAAGCTGCTGTTGCCACAGAAGGTGCTGTGGAATATGTGGTGGATACCGATAATTCCAGCATTAAATGGGAAGGCTCTAAACCAGGAACGGTACACTACGGTACTATAAGCGTAGCTTCAGGTGCAGTTTTGGCCAACAACGGGGTTGTGCAAGCAGGCAAATTTGCAATCGATATGCAAAGCATTGTCGTGGAAGATTTGGAAGGAGAAGACAAAGCGAGGTTGGAAGCACACTTGACTGGAACCATTGAAGGAAAAGAAGGCGACTTCTTTAATGCAACTGAATATCCTAGCGCTAAATTTGAAATGACCGGAGTGGAAAACAATGCAGTACGAGGCAATCTTACCATAAAAGACCAAACCCACGCCGTCGAGTTTCCTGCCACTGTGACCATCGAAGGTGACACTTTACTGCTAAAAAGCGAGGCGTTTGAAATCGACAGAACAAAATGGGGCGTTAACTTTGGTTCAAAATCGATATTTCCAAACTTGGGAGATAAATTTGTGAGCGACACTATGAAACTTACCGTTTCTTTACAAGCGACCAAGGCCTAATAAAAAAAGGATATTTTAATACAAAACGGGAGGTATCTGCTTCCCGTTTTTTTATGGCAACAAGTCCTGAAGGGCTGTTTCGAGATTATGGAACTTAAAGACATATCCCATCTTCTGAATCTTTTGCGAACTTACCAGTTGCCCCTCCAATAATAATATTGCCATTTCACCCAGCACGATTCTAAGTAAAAATCCGGGGATATTGGGAAGCCACAAAGGGGAATCTAAATAGGAAGCTATCATTCTTGTCAATTTCTTGTTTTGAACGGGCGTAGGCGCAACCGCGTTATAAACTCCTTCCAAACGGTTTTTTAGAAGAAATAGGTATATTCCGGCAATGTCCTCAAGGTGGATCCAACTCTGCCATTGCTCCCCACTACCGAAAGGCGCGCCAACTCCAAATTTGATGGGTTTCACCAACTTAGGGAAAGCACCGTCTTCATTCGCCAACACCATCCCCGTCCGGACCTTGCTCACGTCCATTCCCAAATCTTTAAACCGTGCCGCGGCAGCTTCCCATTGAACAACTACGTTTCCCAGGAAAGTATCGTCAACGTTCAAGTCTTCCTCAGTATAAAACTTGGTTTTTGAATTTGGATAAATATCAATTCCACTGGCAGAAATAAAATGCCCCACAGAATGATCTGTATTTTGCAGACTGTCGTAAATTAATTCCATGGATTTAACCCGACTATCAATTAGAGTCTTTTTATACTTGGACGTCCATCTCTTGGCAATGGAAGCACCAACCAGATTGATGATGGCACTGGCCCCGTTAAAGGCATTTATATCGATTTCACCTTTGGAAGGATTCCAATAAAATCCTTTATAATTTTCTGTGTTCTCTATTTTTGATTTGTCAGTGGTCAAATAATTCACAGCAATCCCCTCTTGGTGACATTTTTTTACCAATTCGCTCCCAATAAGACCCGTAGCTCCCGTTATCAAAACTCTTTCTATCATATTTCTAAATTTAAAGATTCAATTGAGAATAGCAAAGGCCATTAACGGAAGATTGTGAGTAAGTACTTGTGGAAGGAAAAAGCTTGAAGGTTTAGTAAATAATATAAGGGTTTTGAAGATTCAAAGATCAGTTTTTCACCGCCCGGATCATTTCTCTTTTCCCCGGCGGACCGGGAATTCTTTCCACAGTGAATCCGACAGCTTGAAGTGCCCGTCTTGCATTGCCATTGGCAGCGTAAGTAACCAATATCCCTTTTGGCATAAGGGAATTGTACATCTTTTCAAAAATCTCCTCGGTCCAAAGCTCCGGTTGAACACGGATACCAAAAGCATCAAAATAAATAAGATGGAACTGGTCTTGAAATTCAATTTCAGAAAAAAATATCTTGTGTTTGGTGAGATGGAAATTCCCGGAAATAGCTATCCTTTGCTCCCATGGAATTCGATGGAGTTTCAAGTATTTTTCTTCCGAAATATTTAAAAGGGAAGGAAAGTTCAAAATCTCAATTTCCTCAATATCTAAAGGATAAGCTTCTATGCCAGTATATTCAACATTAACGACTTTGCTTTCGGTCTCTAAATAGGTGAGCAGGGCATTGAGACCGGTGCCAAAACCGATTTCCATTATGGCGATATCGGGAACTTCATGCTGCGAAAGCCAATGATGAAGCCCCTCTTGGAGAAAAACGTGTTTGGACTCGGCAATCGCGCCGTGCTTGGAATGGTATTGCTCATCCCATTCCGGTATGTGCAAGGTGAACGACCCGTCGTCGGTTTTTAATAAATTGCGTTTCAAAAACTACTCTGTCTCCAATTTTGGAATAAGCACGCCGTGGGCTTCAAAAGCCAAAGTTCTTTTGGGTTCGGTAATGGCGGCTATTTCCTCTCCGGATTTCCCACCATCCTCGGCGTAGTGACGCTGGTCTTCCACGCTCATTTCCTCAATATAGGCCTTCCCCTCCACTATCACTTCCTGCCCAGCTATATCCTTGGGCATAAAGAAACCATAATCCTTGAATCTAATCATGACTTCCTCTTCCTCCATATCCACTTTCATCCAGCAACCTTTCTTTTTACATACTTCCTTTACCTCAGAAGTGAACTTTAAGCTTAAAGTATCCCCAACTTTCAGATTGTTGTATCTCTCCACCATTTCATTGCTGCTCAAAACCCCTTTATCAGTGATTCCATCACCATACGATTGGTAGTTGATAGCCATTTCCTGCTCATGGATATTTGTTTCAACATCAAGCAAGGATTTTTCATCGGAATTCCCGTTTTTACAACCGAAGAAAATAAGGGAAACCGCTAATAGGAAGAATGTTTTTTTCATTTTTAGAAATTTATTTAAGTTATTGACTTATATCGACTTGCAATTTTAATAAATTTTTCGATTTTTTATGGCCCAAATTTTATCTATTTTTACAAAATAAACCTTTATTTAGATGAATTCTTCTACCACTCAAAAAATAGCTGTCCAAAAAGTTGAAAAATCCAGAATCGATCAAGTGGATTTTGATAACCTTGTCTTTGGAAATATTTTTACCGACCATATGTTTGAATGCGACTATAAGGACGGACAATGGCAAAATCCCATTATTAGACCTTATGGCCCGCTTACCATATCGCCCGCCGCAAAAGTCTTCCACTATGGACAGGCCGTTTTTGAGGGCATGAAAGCTTTCCGT
Organism: Aequorivita sp.; assembly: GCA_049646885.1. GTDB lineage: Bacteria > Bacteroidota > Bacteroidia > Flavobacteriales > Flavobacteriaceae > Aequorivita. Next base: position 15,014 of record JBARWQ010000070.1, read on the forward strand.
GATGAGCAGGACAGAATTTGGTTATTTCGGCCCGATCAAAATGCCAAACGCATCAACAAATCGTCAGCCCGACTGGCAATTCCGGAATTTCCCGAGGAAATGTTCCTCGAAGCTTTAACCACTTTGGTGGGCATGGACAGAGAGTGGATTAAAGGTGGTTTGGGCAACGCTCTTTACCTTCGCCCATTTGTTATTGCCACCGAGGCGGGAGTTGGAGCTTCCCCGTCAACGGAATACAAATTTATGATTTTATTGTCACCCGTACAGGCTTATTATACTGGCGACGTGAGGGTAGAAATTGCCGAACACTACAGCCGTTCTGCCAATGGTGGCGTTGGGGCAGCAAAAGCAGCTGGTAATTATGCCGCTCAGTTTTTTCCGACCAACTTAGCTCGCGAAAAAGGTTTTCAACAAGTTATATGGACTGACGCCAGCACTCATAAGTACCTGGAAGAAGCAGGAACCATGAATGTTTTCTTTCGAGTCAATGATACTTTACTCACCGCTCCCATAAGCGACCGCATTCTGGATGGCATAACCCGAAAGAGCATTATAGCATTGGCCAATCGCGACAATGTCCATATAGAGGAAAGACCCGTACTGGTTTCGGAAATTGTGGAAGCCTCCAAAAACGGAACTCTTAAGGAAATTTTCGGTGCCGGAACGGCTGCCGTCGTGAGTCCTGTAAGTGCCTTCAGCTATCAAGACCAAGTGTACGAACTTGAAAAACAAGAGGACAGCTTCGCGGCGCGCTTTAAAAAGGAATTATTGGATATTCAGTACAATCGCGGCGAGGATCCCTTCGGCTGGAGAGTGGAAGTGAAATAATGATAAAATCCCGCCCCGGAGAACCCAAACTTATTTTTCCAAAATACTTTTAATATCCGGATTAAAGAAATTCGGCCCTTTTAATACTTTGCCGTCTTCTCTGTAGATCGGTTTTCCGTCCTTTCCCAATTTGCTCATATTGCTTTTTTGGATTTCATTGAAAACCTCCTCTATTTTGTGCTGCATCCCGTGCTCGATTATCGTGCCGCAGAGTATGTACAGCATATCTCCCAACGCATCGGCCACCTCCACCAGATCGCCATTGTTGGCGGCGTCCAGATATTCCTCGTTCTCTTCGCGCATAAGTTTATAACGCAGTAGATTTTTTCCCATCCCAAGATCGGCGGTTGGAGATTCTTTTCTCCCTAGACCAAATGCTTTGTGAAATTTGGAAACAGCTTCGATTTTATTTTTCATGTTTTTTATTTGAATCAAGTTGTAATAGAGGAAAAGACAGTTTCAGGTTTCCCGTTTAATCTCTATTTTTACGGCCATAAAATTACAACATAATGTTTACTACCGGCCAATGGGTTTTCGCAATTATATTTTTTGTCGCCTTCATATTTATCATGATCTACAGTTATCGCGGCGATAAAAAACTCCACAGAAAATACTATAAGGGAAACCTCTGGATTTTGGTTGGCTTTATCCTCTTCGTGCTATTCTTGATAGCGGTAAAAATGTATTTCAAAAACTAAATTCCAATGTATAAAAAAAGTACCCCCCGCGATGCAAGGAATACTCTTTTACTTCACTCAAAATACCTGTTTAATTGATAGCCGGCAGATTGCTATAATTTTTGGAATAAAATAGCATCTGTTCGGCAAAAGTCTCCGGCTGCTCAATACTAAAACTTTCAATTTCGCCATTGTCATCCATTTTTGGAACAATCACCGGGTTTACGAATCCACTATAGGGCGCGGCGGTAAACTTTTTGTTGCGTTCCAATATTTCCTTGTGAAGCGCCTGATCAACTTTTACACCGTAGGTTTCAACCAAATGCTCCACCGCGGCATAATCGCCTTCGCTTTTTATCCTTTGGGTTTCACGTAGTAATTGCCCGAACAAGTCGTGAAGCTTTTCGTAATCGTTGATATTGTAGTAGGTTTTGCCATCGCGCGTAATCTTTTCAATTACGTTGTCTTTCTTCCCGTGTTCATAAACCCAAGCAGAAACCCACATCCGGTTTCGCATATGTGCCTGCACTACATCATCTCCCAAATTTAGACGGATAAGCTGTGTCATCAAGCCATTTCGGATGTAGCTGTCATAAGCTGCCATCCCAACTTTTTTCCAATCATCTACCAATCCGAGCTCTTGGAGTTTTGGGCTGTACAGATAGTACAAGCCAACAAGGTCGGCCCGACCTTCCTCCAAGGTAGAAGCATAGTTTTTAAGGGTCTCTTTGGTCTCACCTACTCCGGGATTCAATTGCCCTGAAGCGTGACCCACAACTTCGTGAAGCGCAGTATGCAGTTTGTCTGCCAGCTCTCCATACTTTTCTTGTAATTCCAATTCGGTGGAATCGTTTACGAACTCTTTCAATCTACCGGAGCTTCCCGCATGATTGTATGCATCGATTATATTTCCAAGAGAAACTGATTTGCTGCCCACCTCGGCACGTATCCAGTTTGAGTTCGGAAGGTTTACACCAATTGGAGTAACAGGGGAGGCATCTCCAGCTTCGCCAGCCACATTTACCACTTTATAGCTCACGCCAACCACATTTTTCTTCTTGTGCTCTTCCATCAAGGGAGAATTGTCCTCAAACCACTGGGCATTTTCAGAAAGTACCGCCATTTTTTGCGACATATCGAAATCGTTGATCTGGACAATGGTTTCGTATGAACCTTTAATGCCTAACGGATCTTGATAAACTTCAATAAAACCGTTTATATAGTCAATATTACCTTCGGTAGCTTTAGTCCAGGCCACGTTATAATCGTCCCAGGTTTTGAGATCGCCTGTTTTGTAATAATCTATCAAAATACCAATTGCATCTCCTTGAGCTTGGTTTTCAGCCACACCCTGAGCTTTTTCCAACCAACCAATGATTTTGTCGATCGCAGCTCCATAAAGACCTCCCGATTTATATACGAGCTCTTTTAGCTGTCCATTTTCCTTTACCAATTTTGAATTTAAACCAAAAGCATACGGCTTGGTAGGATCCGGCGATTTCATCTTTGAATAGAAATTCTCTACGTCCTTGTTGGTTACATCAGGCCCATAAAAATTGACGGCACTTTTCGCAACATTGTCAATGCCCTTGGATTGGTCCAACTTCTTTAGGTCTCGATCGTTAAAAATAACATCAAAAGCTTCCCCCTCCAACTTAGTGTTGGTATCGGTCAACAATTGCTTAAGGTAATCGGAAGAAAAATCGGGCTTAAGCTTATCATTGGCATAATGATGATGGATTCCACTACTGAACCACACCCTTTTTAGATAGATTTCAAAATTCTTCCAATCCTCGCCGGATTTATCACCTTTATAATTGGTGTAAATATTTTCCAAAGCCTTTCTTATGGTAAGGTTGTGACGGTAATTTTGGTCCCACATAATATCCCTGCCCTCAAGTCCGGCCTGGGTTAGGTAATAAACAAGTTTTTGTTCCTTCAGGGAAAGATTATCCCAGCTTGGAATTTGATAGCGCAATACCCTAAGATCGGCAAATTGATCCACGGTAGAATCCCAATCTGATGATTGTTCTATCTCTACTTCGGCCAACTCTGGTTTTTCCGTGCTTTCTTTACAGGAAAAAAACAGCAAACCATACAATGCCACAACAATAAAAAAGGTTTTTTTCATTTTAATAAATGTTTAAGTTTTCACAAATGTACTAAAATATTTTTCCCAATTTAAAGGAATCCTTAACGCTGTGATATGGCTGGGTCGATTTAATTCATTTCTGTGAAATTTACTTATCTTAGCGAAGCCAACCAACAAATCTCGGTACGATGAAAATATTGAAATACCTGCTTTTTCTTATTCTTCTTATAATAATTGGTACAGCCATTTATTTTGGCACCAAGGACGGAACCTATTCTATTGAAGATTCGATGGTTATCCCCGCGCCTCCGGAAGTTGTTTTTGACAAAGTAAATGATCTGAAAAGTTGGGAAACCTGGGGTCCCTGGAAGAAAGACGACAATATCACTTTTACCTATGCCGAAAAAACCTCCGGAGAAGGGGCTTCCTATTCATGGCAAGGCGATAAAAACGGGTCTATGATTACCACCAAGGTGATTCCCTATAAAGAAATCGAGCAAGATTTATCCATGGAAACATCCCGAGGGGAAAAACAATCAAAGGTTTTATGGAACTTCGAGGAAATGGATGGCGGTACCAAAGTAACCTGGACGATTAAGGGCGTTCACAGCATGATGGATAAAGCCTACTACTCCATAAGCGGCTTCAATTTTGCCTCAGAAGTCCACCAAATGAAAAAATTGGCACTTGATGAGATTTCAAAAGAAGTGACCGAGGAGATGAAAAAATACAGCATAAATGTGGACGGCGTTACTAGTTATGGTGGCGGATACTATATGTACACCACTTCAGTTGCCAAACAAAGCGAATTGGAAGAAAAAACGAAGCCAATGATGCATTTGGTGATGGATTTTGTAACAAACAACAAGCTCAATATGGCCGGCAATCCATTCAGTATTTATAACGAATTTGACGATGCCAACAATACAGTTATTTTTTCTACCGCCGTTCCAGTAAGGGAACGGGTTATCACGCCCGAGGGAAGTCCCGTAGTTTGTGGTTTTATGGACGCTGTTTCGGCCGTTAAGATTACTTTAAAAGGTAGCTATGAACATCTGCCGGAAGCCTATGCCAAAGGAAGGGAATATATAAGGATGGAAGGACTCCAGATAGATTTGGACGCAAAAATGTTTGAAGTTTATTTGACGGATCCGGAAGAAGTCCCAAACCCTGCCCAATGGCTCACAGAAGTTTATATACCTATAATATCTATACCTGAGTACAACTTGAAAGGAATTTAATGAAAAGCTTAGCCTTGATTTTTATGGGCGGGGGCCTGGGAAGTATCTTGAGATATCTTTTGTCCAAATTCCTCAACAGCCACGAAACCGGCCTTCCTTACGGCACCTTGCTGGCCAATATTTCTGGAAGCCTTTTGCTGGGAATTATTCTCGGCCTGGCGCTAAAAAACAACACTCTTTCCTCTAGCACCGTACTGTTTTTGGCGACTGGATTCTGTGGGGGATTTACCACATTTTCAACCTTTGCTTATGAAAATCACCTGTTTTTGAAAAACGGCGATTTCCTGTCGCTTGCATTGTATTCCATAGGAAGCGTGGTCCTCGGTTTCGCCGTGGTATTCTTGGGAATGTGGCTGGTCAAAGTTCTCTAGTCCTTTACAAAATCTTTTACCCCAGCTTCTATCCGCAGCAAAAGATCGTTCTGTTTTGGAGGAATGGGACAGGAATATTTGTGGTTATAAGCACAATACGGATTGTAGGCCTGGTTAAAATCAATAGTTATTGTTTCACCCTCTGGGATTCGCAGATCCAAATAACGCCCGCCTCCATAGGAACCATCGCCACTTGTTAGATCAGTGAAGGGTAGAAATAGGTAATCCTCATACCCGGGTTCATCATAAGCTTGGGTGCTTTTAAAAACATCTAAACTCAAATCCTTTCCATCAATGGAAAAATAAACTTCCCCGTATTTTACATATTCCGGCAAACGCGCAGTGGTAGTCGGCATTAAAAAAGGTTTTTCATCCGGAGTGCGAACAAATCGTGCTTCCACAATATATTTTTCGTCCAAGGGATAGAATTGTAAGCCTTTGAAACTTTTAAAATCCTCTGCTTCCAATATGGAAGTCTCAGGATCGGAGAATTCCCCATTCAATTTAATTTGGGCCGCCACGCTTTCCTCAATGGCAAAATTGCTCTGCCCCAAAATGAGGAAAGGCATAATGAATATGAGATATATGATATTTTTCATGACCGGTATATTGGATAAAAATAATAAAAGAGAATTAGCTGGCAACATCGTTTACCAAAAAACAATTTTCACTACTTTTGATTCGCAATTCAATAATACACAATGAATAGGACGGATACCCACTCGATATACAAGCTGATTTCTCTCCAGAGAGGCCGGTACTATTTATTTTGAACAATATAAAAACCGTTCATTATTAAAGAGCCCCGTTTCCAAAATCGGGACTTTTTGCTTTAAATAAGAAGGCAATATATGCTTAAAATATACGGTAGCTATGTTTCAAATTTCCGGGGACTTTCTCGGGAAATCTGGCTTTTGGCCCTGATAACGTTTATCAACCGGGCTGGAGCCATGGTAATCCCGTTTTTGTCCTTATACCTAATAAACTTTGAAGGGTTCAGTCTGCCACAAGTTGGGTGGATAATGTCATGTTTTGGCCTTGGGTCATTGGTCGGTACCTATTTTGGAGGCAAACTCACCGATCTTATCGGGTTTTACAAGGTTATTCTTATGAGCTTGTTCCTTGGAGGCGTAGGATTCATCTTGCTGCAATTTATAAACAGTTTTTATGGTTTTTGTATCGGGATTTTTTTATTGGTATTAATGACCGATGCGGGACGACCGGCAATATTCGTAGCGGCTGATACCTATAGCCGCCCTGGCAATTTAACCAGGAGCATTACCCTTATACGCCTGGCAATCAACCTAGGCTTTTCGGTAGGTCCTTTGGTCGGCGGCCTAATAATTACCTATATCAATTATTCCTCGCTTTTTTGGGTCAATGGATTCAGCTGTATGCTGGCATCTCTTGGAGTATTTATACTTCTAAAACCTAAAGAACTGAAAAGCAAAAAAGAAGTACTGCCAATTATGGAAAAGGAAGGTGTTCCCCCCTATCTAAACAAGCTCTTTATCTTCTTTTTTTTTATCATGGTGGCCAACAGTCTCATTTTTGTACAGTATTTCTCAGTGATGCCACTTTACTATGAAAAAGCATACTTTCTGTCGGAGGGAATTATTGGATGGTTACTGTTCATTAATGGCGCGACCATTGTCCTTTTTGAAATGCCCCTTATAGCATGGCTGGATCGAAAAAAAATGTCGAAAACCATGGCTGTTTTTTGGGGAATATTCCTTTTGGGACTAAGCTTTATGGTTTTGAATTTTACCAGTTGGAGCGGCGTTTTGGTTATCGGAATGCTTTTGATGACTTTAGGGGAAATGATCGGCTTTCCATTTTCAAATTCACTCGCCCTGGAAATGGCACCCAAAGGCAGAAAGGGAAGTTATATGGGATTGTACAGTATGAGCTTCAGCCTAGCGCATCTAATTGGCCACAATGGAGGAATGAATCTTATAAACAGTTTCGGTTATTACAAAACCTGGCTGACCTTTTCCATATTCTTGCTGTTTATTGCCTCCATGACTATATGGCTCTATTTTTTATTGAAAAAATCGAAGACATTAAACAAGCAGATCAATTTTTGAGACTGGAACTCTTTTTAATCATTCTCTTTTTGCGGATGACCATTAAAGAGTCTAGGCAGGAAATCATCAAGGCTATAAATGCAAAAAGACAAATAATGCGCACTGGCTTAGCGCCCGGAAATTCCCATCCCGAATAGCCGAGAATACCGGTAACAAGAGTTAGAACTAAAAAATGGAAGGTATAGTTTTTCATGGGCGTTCAGAATTTAAAAAATTAGGAATATCCAAAATTAAACTCCTTAGGCTGGGCAAATCTTAAAGAGAAGACAATTGTTGGATAATTAACACAACCTATTCCAAAGGTTTTAAATGATTGTTTTTGACCACGTGGGATAACACAATCTGCGTTTTAGTCTCTCCATATACAATCAGTTGATCGATAAAGGATTCCAAATGCTTCTGGTTTTTAAGGACCACCTCCATTACAATATTCTCATTTCCCGTAATGCGATAGCAGTTTAAGACCTCATCAAAGGTTTTTACAATTTCCAGAAAGGGCTTTAGTTTTCCCATAAAAGCTCGGAGGGTAATGATAGCTTTAAACTGATAGCCAGCTTCAAAAGGAGATACTACGGTAAAATAACTATCGATGATTCCCGAATCCTCCATCTTTTTTATACGCTCCGATACCGCCGGAGAACTGATGCCTACCCGTCTGCCTATTTCGGTATTGGGTTGCCGTGCATTCCTCTGCAGACAATCCAAAATTTTCCAATTTAAGGGATCAATGCTCATTTTAAAGTTTAAATAAAATCTTGGTTAATATTTAAAGTAAATATACAGATTTACTTTAAATACGATTGTCGTATGCGGCCATAAGTTTCTAAATTTGGGTGAGTTTAAAAAATCGAAGAGTTTAAAAATGTCGTCTGCTTCCCCATACCACAAACCGCAATCCGCAATCTACCAAAAAGCTTTGGAGATATTTGCATTGGCTCGGCATATTTCTACCTACCTAAGCCACGATTTGACCCATTTGCATAGAAATGGTCGCGAAGATTCAAATATTTATTTTACTGGCGACATTGTACAACAGTCCATTTCCCTGGGGCCCCAAATTCTCAAAGCCGAAAGCCAAACGTTTTCTGAGGAAAAATACAAATATGCCGCTTCGGTAATGCGCCTGTCAACCTTATTGTATAAAAACTGCCTGCGTTTGGAACGCGCCAATAGTAATGGCAAAGACTTCCTGCCCCTATTGCGAAAGGAATTGAAAAAATTTCGCAAGCTTCAGCATACTTGGAGGTTGACTCTCTAATCCCACTTTATTAAATTTTTCGGTTTACATTAGGGCATTTCTTATATTTGTTTGGAAACCTAAGTTAAAAGCTATGTTTGACGACGAGGAAAACTATAATCCAATGGATGAATACAACCGCGCCAAGAGAATGCCTGTTTTCTTGAAAGCACAGGAAATTTTAGTTTTGGTCCAACATTTGGTAAAATCAGTTGAAAACACCGATATAAAATTTAAACGCGAAGGGGAAAAGGAAATGCTCGAGCATAACCTAGGGTATATGATCGAGAACGCCTTCCTTATTCCCACGAAAATCTCTGGCGCAGAAGTCATGGAGCTTTATGACCTTAAAATGGAGAATGCAGCCCTGATCCGAAAGGCCGCCCGCGAGCTGACCACCGATCTCCGCGGAATACAAATGATGGGCTTTAGGGATACAGAGTATTTGGACTTACTTCGCAAGGAAATTGAAGAATTCCGTGTTCTGTTTGCGGAATGGGTAAAAACCTTCGACCCATGGGACTATATTATCGATAGATGGGGAGTGTTCAATCCCCCTGGCATAAATTACGACGACCACGACCCCGATGACGATCTTCCATTCAATCCTCTAGATCTTCCGGACGAATTCTTCGTGAACCCTGAAGATTATGATGTTGACGATGACTCCGAAGAGTACTGGGACGAAGAAGAGTAAAAGAAATCCAAAAACTTCCAATCCCTAGCGCAGTAATCGAGGGCCGAAATCCATTTTAGCAATCTCAATCAACTTTAGCTTTTTAAAATCCTTATGCAAAGGATTCACCTAGACATTATATTCCCTTGGCAAAACTGCTGAAGGAAATTAAACTTAAATCCGAACGGGAGACATGATTTTTCATAACCACGACCTTTGTCCCAAATACACGTCTTTCTGTCGTGTTTAAAAATGTTTTTATCCATTTTTCACATATTGCGCCTATACTGCCCCCCTACTTCAAAAAGTGATTCGGTAATTTGGCCCAAAGAACAGACTTTGGTGGCCTCCATAAGCTGTTCAAACATGTTTTCGTTGTGGACCGCCGCCATCTTTACTTTTTCAAGCGCGTTCATGGCAACGTCGTCATACATCTTATGAAGGTTTTTCAAGGTTTGTATTTGAACAATCTTTTCCTCCTCAGTGGCCCTGATCACCTCAGCAGGCAATACGGTCGGGGAACCTTGACTGCTCAAAAAAGTATTGACCCCAATAATAGGAAATTCCCCATTGTGCTTTAGTGTTTCATAATACAAACTCTCCTCTTGAATTTTGCTGCGTTGGTACATGGTTTCCATGGCTCCAAGAACCCCGCCCCGCTCGGTGATACTATCAAATTCTTTTAAAACGGCTTTTTCAACCAAATCAGTTAATTCCTCAATTATAAATGAACCTTGTATTGGATTTTCATTTTTCGCTAATCCGAGTTCCTTGTTGATAATCAACTGTATGGCCATCGCTCGCCGCACACTTTCCTCGGTTGGCGTTGTTATGGCTTCGTCATAGGCATTGGTATGCAAGGAATTACAATTGTCATAAATAGCATACAAGGCCTGAAGCGTAGTTCGGATATCGTTAAAATCAATTTCCTGCGCATGAAGGGACCGACCTGAGGTTTGAATATGATACTTCAACATTTGGGCCCTTGGATTGGCCCCGTATTTTTCCTTCATGGCCTTGGCCCAAATTTTTCGCGCCACCCGGCCAATTACCGCATATTCCGGATCAATGCCGTTACTGAAAAAGAAGGATAGATTGGGGCCAAATTCATTGATGTCCATCCCCCGGCTTAGATAATACTCCACATAAGTAAAGCCATTGGCAAGGGTAAAAGCAAGTTGCGTAATAGGATTGGCACCCGCCTCGGCTATATGATATCCGCTGATGGAAACAGAATAAAAATTTCGAACCTTGTTCTCAATAAAATACTCTTGCACATCGCCCATCAAACGAAGGGCAAATTCCGTAGAAAATATGCAGGTGTTTTGTGCTTGGTCCTCCTTTAAGATATCCGCTTGAACCGTACCTCGAACTTGCTTTAATGTATCGTACTTAATCTTTTTATACACTTCCGCTTCTAAAACCTGATCGCCTGTTACACCCAACAACATCAACCCCAAACCGTTGTGGGATTGTGGCAGTTCCCCGTGATACCTAGGTCGTTCAAGACCCTTATCTTCGTATATTTTTTTGATTTTCTTCTCAACCTCTTGCTCCAACCCGTTTTCCACAATATATTTTTCACAGTTTTGATCGATGGCAGCATTCATAAAAAAGCCTAACAACATAGGCGCGGGCCCGTTGATGGTCATACTTACCGAAGTCATAGGGTGACTGAGGTCAAAGCCGGAATACAACTTTTTGGCATCGTCCAAACAACAGATAGAAACTCCGGCATTTCCGATTTTCCCATAAATATCCGGGCGATGATCGGGATCATTCCCATAAAGGGTCACACTGTCAAATGCCGTAGAAAGTCTTTTGGCCGGCAAGCCCATACTCACGTAATGAAAACGGCGATTGGTCCTTTCCGGCCCTCCTTCCCCCGCAAACATTCGCGCAGGATCCTCCCCGGTTCTTTTAAAGGGATAAAGTCCCGAAGTGTAAGGGAACTCCCCTGGCACATTTTCTTGTAGCGACCACAGCAAAATATCGCCCCAAGCCCTATATTTTGGAAGTGCCACTTTTGGAATCTGACTGTGGGAAAGCGATTCTGTATGGGTATCGATATTGATTTCCTTATTGCGTACTTTAAAGCTGTAAACCGGATCTTTATACTTTTGAAGTTTCTTATCCCAACCTGTTATGATTTCCCAGTTATAGGGATCTAAATTCAATTTTTCACGATCAAACTCGGCGAGCAAAAGTTTTAATAAATCCTTGTTTTCTTCGGAAGTCTGAACGGAATCATATCTAATTCCTCCCTTGTCCAATTCCGGGATTTTTCCGGAAATGGATTCCATCGCTTTAAAAATCCCGTAAAGTTTCTGCGCAACCTCCGTTTGTTGGGCACCATTTTTATCATAGGCCCTATTGCTCTCCGAAATTTCAGAAAGATATCGCACCCTTGCAGGCGGAATTACAAAGACCTTTTCTTCCATTTCTTCCGGCACATGGAAATCGCTTTCAAGATTTGCCGATGTTTTTTCGGCAATTTTCTCCATTATTGCCTTATAAAGTCTGTTCATGCCGGGATCATTGAACTGGGAGGCGATCGTGCCATAAATAGGTAACTTATCTTGCGGGGTATCCCACATTAAATGATTGCGGACATATTGTTTTTTCACATCGCGCAGCGCATCCAAAGATCCGCGCTTATCAAATTTATTGATGGCCACTAAATCGGCGAAATCAAGCATGTCAATCTTTTCCAATTGGGTTGCTGCACCAAATTCAGGAGTCATTACGTATAAGGAAATATCGCTATGCTCCAGAATTTGGGTATCGCCCTGCCCAATTCCCGAAGTTTCAAGAATGATAAGATCGTATTCTGCAGCTTTCAGAACTTCTACTGCTTCGGCTACGTATTTAGAAAGGGCCATATTACTTTGACGGGTAGCCAAACTGCGCATATAGACACGGGGTGAATTAATAGAATTCATCCGTATTCTATCTCCCAACAAGGCCCCACCGGTTTTTCGTTTGGAAGGATCCACGGAAACAATGGCCACCGTTTTATCCTTGAAATCTATCAAAAACCGCCTGACTACCTCATCTACCAAAGAGGATTTTCCTGCTCCTCCAGTGCCTGTAATCCCCAGAACTGGAATTTTACTTTCCTTGTTTAAAGTTTTAATTTTTTTAATTGTTTCCTTGGCAGTTTCCGGAAAACTCTCTGCGGAGGAAATAATTCGGGCAATGGCACCTATTTCCTTTTCAGGAAGTCTATCTATTTCTCCATTTAATCTATCGCCTATTGGGAAATCAGACTTTTCAACCAAATCATTGATCATTCCCTGAAGCCCCATTTCCCGACCGTCATCCGGAGAATAAATCCTGGTAATGCCATAATCCATTAGCTCCTTTATTTCAGAAGGCAGGATTACACCCCCGCCTCCACCGAAAATTTTAATATGGCCCGCTCCCCGCTCCTGCAAAAGATCGTACATATATTTAAAATACTCGTTATGCCCTCCTTGATACGAAGTCAATGCAATGGCATTCACGTCCTCTTGAATGGCGGTATTGACAACTTCTTCTACCGAACGGTCATGTCCTAGGTGAATCACCTCAACCCCCGTTGCCTGAATGATGCGCCGCATAATGTTGATAGCTGCATCATGACCGTCAAAAAGTGACGCTGCGGTAACAATTCGAATATTGTTTTTTGGTTTATAAGGAGTTATAGGTTGCATAGCTATGGAATTGATTTATGAATGGCAAATTTAATGAAATCATCGCGAACATACTACCTTTGACAATAATGACTCTTATATTTTTTTTCTGAAAATTGTTGCGAAGCTTTTAGATTTTTGTATCTTGCATCATCAATTATAAACAAACAAAAACTTAAGATTATGAAAAAATTTTACATTATGGCACTCGCAATAGGTGCTTTTAGCCTGTCGACACAAGCTCAAGTAGAGATCTACGACGACTTTGATTCTTACAACCTAGGGAAGCTTTCTTCTCAATCTTCACATTGGCGTACTTGGTCTGGTGACAATAACGGTGTTGAAGATGCCGACGTAACAGATGACGAGGCTAATTCTGGATCTCAGTCAATGCACATTCCTGGGAATGAAATTACCGACGAAATTTTCTTGGTAGAATCAATGCCAACATCTGGTGAGTATACCGTTCAGTGGTATGCTTTTATTCCTTCTGGAAAATCAGGCTACTTCAACATGCAAGCTGCTAAAACCGCAGATGGCTCTCCTTGGAACCAAGCGCTTATGGGCGGTAACGTTTACTTAAACTGTGATGGTTCAACTGGCGGTGTAGGTGGTGTAACTGGCGTTATCGATTGTTCAGCTTTCGATGTTATTTTTGGTTATCCAGAAGACCAGTGGTTTAAAATGACTAATGTTTACGACCTAACTAACCAGAGCTGGAGTATGTACGTTAATGATGCCGAGCAATTCACAGGATATCCTTTTGCCTTTGGAGCAATGGTATTTGCTGAGTTGGCTGGAATTGACTTTTATTCTGCAAGCATGAATAACGATATGTACGTTGATGACGTAACCGCATACAAAGGAAATATTATGCTTGGAACCAACACTGTTGAAGCCAATCCGTTTACTATTTATCCTAACCCAGTAGGCGATGTTATGAATATCAAATCTGCTTCCCCAGTAGAAAGAGTAGTTGTATATGATATCTTAGGAAAACTTGTTCTTCAGGAAAATCCTGGTAAAATTTCTCCAAGTATCAATACCTCAAACCTTCCTTCAGGAGCTTATATGGTAAATGTTACTATTGGAAATACTACCAAAACAGTTAAAGTTCTTAAATAAGAAGAATTTCTAGCATTTTAAAATCTAAAAAACCCTTCAATCGAAGGGTTTTTTTTATCTTCGAACTTATTAATTTTAATTTCTACACATTGAAGTTCAAAACACTTTTTTCCCTAAGCATCCTTTCTCTCTTTGTTTCCTGTGCAGAAATGCAGCAGGTAGTTAACAGCCTTCCCAACCAAGGAATAGGCATGGATCAAAATACTATAGCCAACGGCCTCAAACAAGCCTTGGATCAAGGAATAGATAAGCAGGTTAGTAAACTCACGAAGACCGATGGATTCTACCGGAACCAAATGGTTAAAATATTGCTGCCCCAAGAATTACAAAAAGTGGATCAAACCTTACGAGATATAGGACTTGGAAGCCTAGCTGATGAAGGATTAAAAATACTCAATAGAGCCGCTGAAGATGCCGTCAAGGAGGCCACCCCTATCTTCGTACAAGCAGTTAAGGAAATGACCTTTCAGGATGCGAAAACTATTTTGCTAGGGTCGGACAACGCCGCTACCAACTATTTACAAACCCGTACCACCACATCATTGTACGGGAAATTTAACCCGGTCATCAAATCTTCTTTTGCCAAAGTAGGAGCCGATCAAATTTGGACCAATATCATCAATAGGTATAACGCAGTTCCTTTTGTTCAAAAAGTTAATCCCGACCTTACGGATTATGTTACAAACCAAGCCTTAAAAGGAGTGTTTACCATGATCGCAGTGGAAGAGAAGGATATCCGTCACAATCTTTCGGCACGAACTACAACCCTTTTGCGCCAAGTATTTGCACTCCAGGACTAATAGGATCTTCATTCCTTATAACTCGTGCCAATTATAAACCTTATTACCTTAGTAAAGAACCATAATCCAAGAACACCAAAACCTTATTACCTTAGTAAGGAACCATAATCCAAAAACACCAAAACCTTATTACCTTAGTAAAAAACCATAATCCAAGAACAACAAAACCTTATTACCTTAGTAAGGAACCATAATCCAAAAACACCAAAACCTTATTACCTTAGTAAAAAACCATAATCCAAGAACAACAAAACCTTATTACCTTAGTAAAGAACCATAATCCAAGAACAACAAAACCTTATTACCTTAGTA
>JBARWQ010000071.1:0-20109 GCA_049646885.1 Aequorivita sp.
GAGCCTATCTCCGTTTGACTTTACAGGTTAAAATTAAATATAAGAAATCGATAAAGTAAAATATGTTATTAACAAGAAGTTCAATAAACTGGATATAGTGTCAATCAAATATATGAATGGACATCCAACCAACTATCGACTACCAACCACAAACCACCAACTACCGATCACCGATAACCAATAACCCACAACCCACAACCGACCACCGACCACCAACTACCAACAACTGACATAAGATTCAATTCTTACCGATACTTTGTTCCTTCGCAAGCATTTCTAGGGAGTTATTCGTAAATTTGGGAACCTAAAACCAAAAAACAGATAAACCACGGATTGAAATGAAGATATATACTAAAACCGGGGATGCCGGTACAACAGCACTTTTTGGCGGTAGCCGGGTGCCAAAACACAACATCCGTATTGAGAGTTATGGGACGGTTGATGAGCTTAATTCGCATATCGGACTTATCAGAAGTCAGAAAATTGATGGCCATAGCAAGAAGATGCTCGTGCAAATCCAACATCAACTATTTACCCTTGGCTCCACCCTGGCCACTGACCCCGACAAAGCAGTACTGAGAAGTGGCAAGGAGCGTTTGAATATTGAAAAGGTGAATGAGGAAAATATTCAACTTTTGGAGGACGAAATGGACGCTATGAATGCTAATTTGCCAGACCTTACCCATTTTATACTTCCCGGTGGCAACGATGCGGTGTCATATTGTCACATTGCCCGTACAGTATGCCGCCGTGCCGAACGCCGTGTTACTCTTTTAAATGAAAAAGAGGCCGTTGACCCCTTGGTGCTGAAGTACCTCAACCGACTGTCTGACTACCTCTTTGTGCTGGCACGAAAATTGTCCAATGATCTAGGGGCTGAAGAAATACAATGGCTGCCAGAGAAATTTTGAGTATTTGGAGTTTTCTCAGGATTTTAGAGGAAATTCAAAAAAAAAGCTATATATTATTTCACTTGCAAACAACTGATAATCAGTCTTTAATAAACGTTCTTTAAAATACAGCAGAAATAAACTAGATTTTGCTTGACTTTTTGATCTAAAAAATTATTTTTGCAGAAAATTAAATCCTAATCGATATGTATTGGACATTAGAATTGGCATCCTATTTAAGCGATGCCCCCTGGCCCGCAACCAAAGATGAATTGATTGATTACGCGATCAGGACGGGAGCCCCTCTGGAAGTTGTTGAAAACCTTCAGGCCATCGAAGACGAAGGAGACTCTTACGACTCGATTGAAGAAATTTGGGCGGACTATCCTACCGACGACGACTATCTTTGGAACGAGGATGAATATTAATCCCCAAATTTTTGGGATAAATTAGAATATTGAAAAAAGTCTCAAGGGAGACTTTTTTTTATTTTATAAATATTGAAACGGAAGATTCCAATTGGAGGAATGACTTAAAAATCATCCCTACAATTGCCCTTCACCTGAGTAGCCGACGAATATGGCGGCAACTTGGGAATTGGAAAAAACACTTCAGAACAAAAAAGATTCTGAACAGAAATTAAACATACTAAACAGTGTTCATGCAACACTTCAAAATAAACAACACGTCATGGGACTACTGGACAGCGTAATTAAAATATTTGTTGGAGATAAATCAAAAAAGGACATCGGCATAATTCAGCCACTGGTAGATGAGATTAAAAAGCATGAAGTGGCCCTGGAAAAGCTGGACCTTGATGACCTTCGCGCAAAATCCGATTTCTTTAGAAATGAGATAAAGGAGGCACAAAAGGATTTACAGGCCCAGATTGACGATCTTCAAAAACAAACCGAGGAAGAGCAGGACATCGACAAAAAAGAGGATCTCTATAACCAGATCGACAAACTGAAAAACGACCTCTACGAAGTTGAAAAGGATACCCTCAACAAAATACTTCCCGAAGCCTTTGCAGTGATGAAAGAAACGGCAAAACGCTTCAAAAACAACGAAACCCTTGTCGTGACCGCCACTCCTTTTGACAGGGAGATTTCCGCGAAAAAGGAATATGTTACTCTTGAGGACGATAAGGCCATCTGGAAAAACTCTTGGGATGCCGCCGGAAAACCCATTACCTGGGATATGGTCCACTACGACGTGCAATTGATTGGAGGAGTAGCCCTGCATCAAGGCAAAGTAGCGGAAATGCAAACAGGGGAAGGAAAGACTTTGGTAGCTACCCTCCCGATGTACCTAAATGCCCTAGCGGGCAATGGCGTTCACTTGGTAACCGTAAACGATTATCTGGCCAAACGTGACAGCGCATGGATGGCTCCTTTATTTGAGTTCCACGGCCTAAGGGTGGAGTGTATAGACAACCATCGACCCAATTCAACAGAGCGACGGGCGGCTTATTTGGCCGACATCACTTACGGTACCAATAACGAATTTGGTTTTGACTATCTGCGCGACAATATGGCCCATTCTCCGGATGACCTGGTACAACGCCCCCACCACTACGCCATTGTGGATGAGGTGGATTCGGTGTTGATTGACGATGCACGTACCCCACTTATTATTTCTGGCCCAGTACCGGAAGGTGACCGCCACGAATTTGAGGAACTGAAACCAAAAATCCACGATATCGTTGAGGTCCAGAAAAAATACCTCACAGGGGTTCTGGCAGAAGCCAAAAGACTTATTAAAGAAGGCGATGTCAAGGAAGGTGGCTTCCAACTGCTACGGGTTTTTAGAGGACTGCCAAAAAACAAGGCACTGATAAAGTTTCTTTCCGAAGAAGGCGTACGCCAGATACTGCAAAAGACAGAAAACCATTATATGAGCGACAACAACCGGGAAATGCCCAAGGTTGATGCGGAACTCTATTTTGTTATCGATGAAAAAAACAACCAGATAGAGCTTTCCGACAAGGGAGTGAATTTTCTATCAGGCGAGGACGATCCCGATTTCTTCGTGATGCCGGAAATTGGTACCGCCATTGCCGAAATTGAAAACCAAGGCCTTCCAATCGATGAGGAAGTGGCAATGAAGGAAGAACTATTCCGGGAGTTCGGGGTAAAGAGCGAGCGCATACACACTTTAAACCAATTGCTAAAGGCATATACCCTCTTTGAAAAAGATGATGAGTATGTGGTAATTGACAACAAGGTAATGATAGTGGACGAGCAGACCGGCCGTATTATGGACGGTCGCCGCTATAGTGACGGCCTTCACCAAGCTATTGAAGCCAAGGAAAACGTGAAGATTGAGGCAGTGACCCAAACCTTCGCTACGGTTACTCTTCAAAACTATTTCCGTATGTACCGCAAATTGGCGGGGATGACGGGTACTGCCGTAACAGAAGCGGGAGAGCTATGGGAAATCTACAAACTGGACGTAATGGAAATCCCAACCAACCGCCCTATCGCACGAAACGATCAAGAAGATAAAATTTACAAAACAAAACGCGAGAAGTACAACGCCGTAATTGAGGAAGTAACCAATCTTTCAAATGCGGGTAGACCAGTGCTTATCGGTACTACTTCGGTAGAAATTTCAGAATTGCTCAGCCGGATGTTGAGCATCCGGAATATTCCCCACAACGTTTTGAACGCCAAACTTCACAAGAAGGAAGCCGACATTGTTGCGGAAGCGGGAAAGAGCGGAATCGTAACCATTGCAACCAACATGGCCGGTCGTGGTACGGATATTAAATTGAGTGACGAAGTTAAGGCAGCTGGCGGACTCGCTATTGTAGGAACGGAACGCCACGATTCCAGACGGGTGGACAGACAGTTACGCGGACGTAGTGGCCGTCAGGGAGATCCGGGAAGTTCGCAGTTTTACGTTTCCTTGGAAGACAACTTGATGCGTCTCTTCGGAAGTGAGCGAATGGCTAAAATAATGGACAAAATGGGCCTAAAGGAAGGGGAAGTGATCCAGCATTCCATGATGTCAAAATCCATAGAACGCGCCCAGAAAAAGGTAGAGGAAAACAACTTCGGGATCAGAAAGAGATTGTTGGAGTATGACGACGTGATGAACGCCCAAAGGGAAGTAGTTTACAAACGCCGTTATAATGCCCTGTTTGGGGAACGCCTAAGAGTGGACATCGCCAATATGATCTACGATACCGCCGAGGTGATTGCTGAAACCAACAAGACGGTGCAGGATTTCAAGAACTTTGAATTTGAACTGATCCGTTATTTCTCCATGAGCTCCCCTATCTCCCAACAGGAGTTTGAAAAAATGGATGTCAGGGAAATTGCCGGCAAGGTTTACAAATCCGCCAATGAGCACTATAACACCAAAATGGAGCGCAATGCCGAAATTGCCTACCCCGTTATCAAAAACGTTTACGAAACCCAAAAGGACAAATACAAACGTATCCTTGTACCATTCACCGATGGCGTAAAAACCCTGAATGTGGCCACCGATCTTGAAAAGGCTTATGAGACCGAAGGAAAGCAGTTGGTACACGATTTTGAGAAAAATATTACGCTCGCCATCATAGACGACGCCTGGAAAACCCACCTCAGAAAGATGGACGAGTTGAAGCAAAGCGTACAGCTTGCGGTGCACGAACAAAAAGATCCGCTGCTTATCTATAAGTTTGAAGCTTTTGAACTCTTTAAGGGAATGATTGAAAAGGTAAATAAGGACGTAATATCCTTCCTCTTTAAAGGAGAGTTGCCACAAGAGAACCAAGACCAGATACAGGAAGCACGAGAAGTTAAAAGAAAAGAGAAGCTGAGCGAGCAGAAGGACGAAATCCCCAATATGGATGAGCGTTCTGCCCAATCCCGTGCCGCTGGCAATACCCAGCAACAACATGTTACGGAAACCATTGTTCGCGAGCGACCTAAAATAAACCGAAATGACAGGGTCACCATCAAGCAGGTAATGAGCGGAGAGAGCAAAACCGTGAAGTACAAACAAGCCATTCCCCTATTGGAAAAAGGCGACTGGGTTTTGGTGGATGATTGATCTATTGCCCTAATATTAATAAACTTAAGACCTATCAATACTATAAATCCCGAGGGAAATGACTTCGGGATTTTTCATTAAAAAAATATATCTTTAATCCCGAATTAAATCAGGCTCAAAGAACGGCTCATGAAGAAATTGCGAATCGAATTGAAATGGGCAGTAATCTTTAGTATTGCCCTGCTTTGTTGGATGCTCCTTGAAAAAACCATGGGATGGCATGAGGAACCAATAGCCGACAACTGGTGGTTTACCCTTTTATTCGCGCCCATTGGTATTTTGATGTATCTACTAGCCCTGCGCGAAAAACGGCGACGCGTGTTCGATGGCAAAATGACCTACACCCAAGCCCTTGTTTCAGGATTTATCCTAAGTATTTTTATCGCACTTCTTTCGCCCTTGGCCCAGTATATCACCCACAACTATATCACCGAGGAATACTTCAACAATGTGATAGAATACTCCGTAACCAACGACCTAATAACCCGTTCCAAGGCCAACGAGTTTTTTCACATCGACAATTATATGTGGCAATCGTTCATCGGAGCATTGGCGCTGGGACTTTTGGTATCAACAGTTACTGCATTTTTTGTGAGGAAGAAATAAATTCAGAAAATACTTATCTTTATTCCGGGCCGCAAAACAGCTCGCGATTTCTTTAAGACATGCGTGCTGTTGGCATTCTTTTTACTCGGTTCCCTAAGGACTGAGGCAAGCTAATAATCAGTAATATAAACAATTAACACTCCTCTAATTTCTATGTTTATTGTGAATCCCCTTTCCATTTCTTGGAAGGGGGATTTATTTTGAAGTAATCCCACTTCAATATACTACTGAAGCACGAGGTTGCTATAGGTAGCGTTGATAGAGATATTCCTATTCGCAGTATTGGATTGCTTAAAGCCTTTAACCGAAACTCTATCGGCTGTTTTGGAGACTTCCAATTGAAGGGATTTTGGGTATTCAAAAGTTGACCTCCTTCCGTTGAAATTGAAAGTAAACGCACCCGATGGCAACTTCAATTGTGCATCGGTATTTTCAAGTTGAATGCTTAGGCTTTCAAAATTATTGGACATCCCATTTATCCTTAAGTTGCCAAACGATCCGGACAATACCGCTTGCTTAATGATGTTTCCTATGGTAACATCGCTCGAATTGGCGTTTAGATTCAAATTTTGAACACTTCCAATATTGCAATTGTCCACGAATTTAATATTTAAGACCCCTCGGTTCCAATTGTTGATTACAATGGGCGCAAAGGAAACGTTGATAAGCGTTTCAGCACCATCTATGGTATTTGCCATCAGGGTGGTATAGTTCAAGTTTGCACGTACATTGTTCATATCCGCCATCCTTAAATCGCCATGGCGTACATTTATATTGGTTCGTGCATTTTTTGGCATGCGGATAATAATGTTTCTTTTTGCATTGGGAAGATTCCGCGAGGTGGACCCACTGCTTTGGATGACCACCGATGTGCCATTGGGACCCGTAGTCACCGTTCTTGAATAATTACTGCCTTCTCCCCCACTATTCTTCTCGAGCTCCTTGGCCCAAGCCTCCATTCTTTTGCCGTATTCTTCTCCTAAGGATTCCATCCGTTTTCCAAAAGATTCACTGAGACTGTCCATGTTATTCGTTCGCCAGGATTTCTCCAGGTTCCTTCCCCATTCCTCCATACTCTTTTGAAAATCCTTTCCAAACTTTTTATCCATTTGAGCCTCAAAGATTTTTATATATCCTTTTTGATCTTTTTGAAAGGCTTCATAATCAAACTGTATATTTCCTATATTCCGCAGTAGTTCCGGGGGAAGCGGTGGCACTTGAAAGTTTTTCATATCTGCCATATTCATGTTTTCCATTAAAGGCCCTATAAAATCCATTGCAGGAATTGGGTTTGCCACAAATCCACTTCCAGAATTATTGGAGTTTACAATTACTTTTTGCGAATTGCCGTTCACATCCAATCTCCAACCTTTCATCAATTGCCGATTTTCACTTTCCGAAAGGTTTTCACCCTCTATAAACGCCTCCACCTCCACCTTGTTCTTGTTCCAGGTTTCAATCACGAGATTGGTGAAGGAGGCATTCACTTCAATTTCTACATTGTTGGCTACATTGAAGCTTTTTATATCAGATTGTTGGGAATAGCCCAAAAAAGAAATAAATAGCAATAAGAGACTGCAAATACTATGTTTGCAAAGATTTAAATTCCTCATTGTTTTGGGTATTAAGTTCGTTTAATCTGTTTTTAAGTTTGAATAACAAATCCAAACGGAGTTTTAGGTTGTCGAACATAGCGGTTATGGTGGCTTCCGTGGGTCCTGTTTTGCTGAGCTCGGCACTCAGTTCGCTGTACTCTTTATCCAGAACTGCCAGTTGTTGCATATAACCATTGACCAATTCCTTGTTTTCATCGGTTATTTGCAACGAAGCCAATTGTACGTTGATGCCGGTGATGTAATATTCCTCTACTTTTTTGAGGTCGGGAGAAATATCGGCCAAGGTAAGCTGCTGCGATGAAGTACCTTCCACCGGCTTGGATCCATCTTCAAACACAACACTATTGGAAGCATCAGGGAAATCGACTGACGGCCCGAATAATCTTTGGTACCCGAAAAAACCCACGGCAATCAAAACCACTAGAATAGCTGCTATTTTTAACCATTGCACGTTCTCCGGTTTAACCTTCTGATTGGAAGACGTTTCTGGAAAAGCTTTGTCCAGCTTGGCAAGAAACCTCTTTTCATGTCCCTCAGGAATGTTTGGAGGGATGGGTTTATAATCTTCCAGCATTTTTTTAATATCCCGTTCCATATTGCATATCTTTTAGTTTTTCTTTCAATCTCATTTTGCCCCTATGAAGGTAAGTTCTCGACGCATTTTCAGAAATCTGAAGTATTTCCGAAATCTCTTGATGATCATAACCTTCCAACAAAAACAATTTTACTGTTGTTTTATAATTGATAGGAAGTTCCTCAATGGCCGCCAACACCTCAGAAATATTTGTATCCTCTGGCACGCCCCAACTTTCATCGGTTTCCGAATCCACCAACTTAAAGGTTTCCTCATTGAGAGGGTACAATTCAAGCCTTTTGGCCTTTATGGCATCGAGGCAGGTATTGATTACTATTCTCTTTAACCAAGCTCCAAAAGTAACCTCCCCCTTATATTGGCCCAGTTTTTGAAAAGCTTTGATAAAGGCCTCCTGCATAGCGTCCTCCGCCTCGGCAGTATCCTTTAAATACCTTTTGGCAATGATGAACATACCATCGCAATATGTATTATACAGCGTTACTTGCGCTTTGCGACTGCACTGTTTGCATTGTTCGATAAGATGGGAATCGGACAAATTGAGTTGATTTTGACTGGTGTTCGACTTAAAGACGAGAAATTAAATAGAATGTTGCAAGTTACTCGATAATTTTTATGGGTTATTTGAGAATTGAAATTTTGAATGAAGCTTTATTATACTAACTTTGGTAAAATTGGATGATTATGAAAAAGAACTACGAAGACTTTGATAAATTGAATCGCTTGCTAGTGGCGTGTTTTGAAGCAGAGAAGTTATATTATAACGCCGCTCAGGATGCCCAAACCACAGATTTAAAACGTTTTTTAAATTATATGGCGGTTGAACGAAACAGAATGAGCCACGATATTTCAAACGAGTTGAGTTCCCGGAACATTGAGCCATTAAAGCAAGACTCTGAAAAAGGCAATTTGGACAGAACTTGGCAGGAAATAAAGGAAGCATTGGAGTATTTTGATGCAGAGACCATTGTAAATTCCTGCATAAGCCGCGACCGGAACAATATTAAACGCTACAACGAACTTTTGGAACGAAAGGAATTGCCGGAAAGCATACTCGAGATTCTTGAAAAACAAAAATACCAATTGGAGTGGTATATCAAACAAGCCGCCCAACATACTAAGATAAGTCCTTTTAAGGAGGAGCTGCCACAAGAAAAAAAAACCGAACCGCCAAAGGAGAATGAGGGTGGAAAGGTTATCGATCTAAAAGCCATTTAAATCTAAAAAAGCCCTGAATTCAGGGCTTTTTTGGATTTTTGATAATTTTTAATTAATCGTCTAAAAGCAAGTTTAAGGTCACCGTAACATTATCACGGGTAGCCCTGGAATAAGGACAAACCTCATGGGCCATGTTCACCAATTCCTCTCCGGTTTCCAAATCCACTCCTGGCAGGTAGCAGTCCAAGGTCGCACGGAGTTGCAAATCCCCATCCTTTGTTTTTCCGAGTTCGATATTGGCGGTTACGCTCGTATCATCACTCAATTTAACTTTTTTGCTTTCAGCTACCATTTGCAAAGCTCCGCCAAAACAGGCCGCATAAGCACTTCCAAAAAGTTGTTCGGGATTGGTGCCTTTTCCACCGTCACCCCCCAAACCCTTTGGCACAGAGAGTTCCAAATCGAGTTTCCCATCGTCTGTGGAAACCTGACCCTTTCGGCCGCCTACCGCCGTTGCGGATGCTTCATATAATATCTTCATTATTTTTAATTTAAAAATTATTAACTTCCAATATAGTACGTTAAACCCATTTTCAAAAGAACATATTCATAAATTTGTCCTAAATTCACGCTGTGGCAGACAAAAAAAGAAATATCGGGGCATTACAAGAAAAGGAAGGGATCTCTCAACCTCCAACATTAAATTTGGAAATGGCCGAACGACTCCGAGCAAGGCCGGATAAAGCTCCCTCGACACAAGAACTGGTGGCGGGCATTTTGGCCCAAGACCCAATCGCCCTTAGCCGGGCAATTACTGCCGTAGAAAGCACCGCCAAAAAACATCAGCAACAAGCAAAAGAAATTATAGAGAAGTGTCTTCCCCATGCCAATAAATCCATTCGTATCGGAATTACAGGCGTCCCTGGCGTAGGGAAGAGTACCTTTATTGAAAGCTTTGGGAAACTATTGATTTCCGAAGGAAAAAGAGTGGCCGTCCTTACCATAGACCCGAGCAGTAGCATAAGCAAGGGGAGTATTCTGGGCGACAAGACGCGAATGGAAGCCTTGGCAAAAGAAGAAAATGCGTTTATACGCCCTTCAGCCAGTGGCGACACCCTAGGCGGAGTGGCGAGAAAAACCCGTGAAACGATTATATTGTGCGAAGCCGCAGGTTTCGATGTCATTTTAATCGAAACCGTAGGCGTTGGCCAAAGCGAGACCACCGTTCATTCAATGACCGATTTCTTCCTGTTGCTGAAACTAGCAGGAGCGGGCGATGAACTTCAGGGAATAAAACGCGGGATAATGGAAATGGCAGATACCATCGTCATAAATAAAGCCGACGGCGACAACCTAAAGGCCGCAAAGATGGCGAGAAACGAATTCGCCCGCGCCCTCCATCTCTATCCTGCCAAAGAAAGCGGCTGGTCGCCAAAAACACTTCTGTGCAGCGCGCTACAAAACGAAGGAATCAGGGAGATTTGGGATGTGGTCCTGCAGTATCTTGAAACTGTAAAGGCCAATGGCTATTTTCAGCGCAAAAGAAAGGAACAGAACAGATTTTGGTTGATGCAGACTATTGAAAGTCAATTGAAAAGTGAGTTTTACGCGAATCCTTCGGTTAAAAAAGAATTGGAAAAACAGCTAAAGGCAATGGACGAAAATAAGACCACCCCTTTTGAGGCCGCAGAAAAGCTGCTTTCAATAAAGACCGCCTAATCATATTCATTCGATTCAAAAATAATGAACAACCGTTTCGTCACTAAAGGTATTCTAGACCATCAGGCTTTCATAAAATACACACCTTCAAATTTTTAGAATGGATGCTTATATCAATTTCAGGTACTTTCAGAATATAAAATCCACCATCTTTTAACTATTAATTGCCTAAAAATTATTTTTGAACCAAACCGTTTGGGCAATCAAACCTTCTTTTAAAGTTGTTTGCGGATTGTACCCCAACAACTTTCTGGCCTTGTCTATATTTGCTTTGGTTCGCGATTGGTCCCCAGCACGTGGCGGTTTTTTCTCGGTGGCAATCTTTTTCTGAAGAATCTCCTCAACAATAGCTATTCCTTCGGCAGTAGTACTTTCGGTTTCCGTGCCCAAGTTGAAAATCTCGCCATTACAGACCGCTTCTTTCCCAATAACGCTTACAATACCGTCCACAATATCCTGCACATAGGTAAAACTGCGCAGGTGTTTTTCACTGCCTTTAAACAATGGAAAAGCTTTGTTGTTCAGTCCGCAATCAAGCAAACGGGTGTAAAGCTTGTCCGGCCTTTCGCGTGGACCGTAAACTGAAAACAGACGCAAGGAAGTTCCTTGCAGCTCGTTTTCACGGCTTTTTGCCAACACCAATTGCTCTGCGGCCAATTTGGTAACCCCATACCAGGAAGCGGGTTGGGGCGGAACGCTTTCGGGAAAGGTGGCCTCCAAACCATAAATTGAGGAGGTGGCAATATTGACGAAAAATGGTTTCTTCGGAAGTATTTCCACAAACTCAAGCAAACGCTGGGTTGCCAAAATATTATTGCTGAAATAATCCTCAAATGTAGAAGTATTCGAAATCCCCGGATGGGCGGCAAAGTGAAATATATAATCCAAATTGTCCGGAAGCATATCGACCAAATCATCATTCCTCAAATCAATTTTCAAGGTTTCAATATTTTTTTCCGAAAGGGCCTTGACATTCAACTTTTTGAGATGAAGGTCGTAATAGGGCGAATAATTATCAAGACCATAAACCTCGTGTCCCATTTCCTTAAGCCTTTCTGAAGTATGCGAACCGATGAATCCGGCAGCTCCCGTAACGAGTATTTTCATGCTTTCATTTTTTGGACCAAGACTTAAGCGAATCACGCCTGTCCGTCGAGACGGAAACCAAGACGGCAACGGATTTATTCCCAAAACCCGTCCTGTTTCCCTTATGTCTTGTTTCCTGCTTCAATTTCTCTTGCAAAATAACATCTTTTTTATCCTTCTGTGGTATTCTTTAAAAAAGAAATACTTTTGCACAAACCTTTTCAAAAATATCGATGTACGAATTCACGATCATTGTGCCCGTTTATAACGAGGAAGAAAACCTGGAACGGGTGGAAAAGGAATTGCTGGCATACACCAAAATCGCAACCAAGAAAACTTCAGCCCTTTTTGTGAACGACGGTTCCAAAGACAACAGCCAAGCGCTTATTGAAGAAATTTGCAACCGCAACGAAGCCTTCCATTTCATTTCCTTTAAAGAAAACCGCGGCCTCAGCGCTGCTTTAAAAGCTGGTTTTGATCATGTTGAAAGTCCGCTGACTGGTTATATTGACAGTGATTTGCAAACTGCCCCGGAAGATTTCAATCTTTTACTGCAACATATTGGCGAATACGATTTGGTAACAGGAGTCCGCTCTGAAAGAAAAGATAAGTTCGTCAAAAGCATGTCCTCCAAAATCGCAAATAGCATCCGCCGCGCTTTTACCCACGATGGTATGGACGACACAGGCTGCCCATTGAAAGTGATAAAAACCGACTACGCAAAAAGAATCCCAATGTTCAAAGGCCTACACCGATTTTTACCGGCAATGATCCTATTGCAAAACGGAAAAATTCTGCAAGTTCCCGTAAGGCATTTTCCTCGCATGGCCGGAACCGCAAAGTTTGGACTTTGGAATAGGCTACTGGGGCCGCTGATGGACTGTTTCGCTTACCTTTGGATGAAGAAAAAATACATCAACTACGAAATCAAAAGTAAAGGATGAGCAACTGGATTGTGTATGGCATTGGCTTTTTGGCACAAATCCTTTTCAGTGGAAGGCTTATTGTACAATGGATTCTATCTGAAAAAAGCAAACGCATTATCACTCCTTCCGCATTTTGGAAATTGAGTTTGTTCGCCTCTTTTCTACTTTTTGTTTACGGACATTTGCGTGACGATTTCGCAATTATGCTCGGCCAAGCGTTGACCTATTACATTTACATTCGGAATTTACAGTTGCAGGGCGAATGGCAGAAATCGCCAAAATGGTTGCAAATATTCCTATTTATCTTTCCAATATTAGTAGTTGTTTACGCTTATAATAACGGCGAATACGATATCCATAAATTGTTTCACAATGAAAATATTCCGCTGTGGCTGTTGCTTTTGGGAATAGTTTCACAAATACTTTTTACCCTTCGATTTGTTTATCAATGGCTTGTTTCAGAAAAAACAAAAATCTCACAACTGCCCGTTGGATTTTGGCGAATAAGCGTTTTGGGGGCTTCATTGATTTTGATCTATGCCATCTTTCGAAAGGACCCAGTGCTTTTTGTAGGTCATATTGCGGGATTGGTTATTTATGTGAGGAACATTTTTATATGGAAAAAACAGCTGCGCTATGAAACTTGAAAGAAACTATTTACTGCTCCTGCTGCTGACCTGCGCTGCTATCTTTTTCGTGAATTTGGACTCATTGCCCGTAAACATAATGGAGGCCCGCAATTTCATAACCGCCCGCGAAATGCTGCACGATGGCAACTGGCTCTTAACCACCATCAACGGCGAGCCGCGCTACCAAAAACCACCGCTTCCCACTTGGCTAACCGCTTTCTCGGCAGCTATTTTCGGGATAAAAAGCGTTTGGGCACTTCGGCTTCCAGCGGCACTGATGGCATTGGTTTTGGTTTTGTTCTCTTATAAATTTGCTAAAAAACTTACTTCCGAAAAGCTTTATTCTTTTCTCAGTTCCCTAATATTGGCCACCTCATTTTACATCGTTGCCTCCGCCCGCGACGGACAATGGGATATCTATACCCACGGGTTTATGGTGGCTTGTATTTATCTGCTTTACCTGTTTTTTACGGAAGAACAACACAAATACCGAAATGCACTGTTGGCTGGACTCTTCTTTGGCTGTTCGTTCCTCAGCAAAGGACCCGTTTCGCTTTATGGCCTGCTTCTACCCTTTTTAATTGCCTTCGGAATTGTTTATAAATACAAAAACTTTAAATCGCGCTGGTTGCCGTTGGTAGCTTTTCTAATCGTTGCTGCCATAGTTTCAAGTTGGTGGCATTGGTACACCATAACTTTTGATCCCGCAGCTGCCGAGATCACCAAAAATGAAACGACCAACTGGATAAACTACGAAACCAAACCGTTTTACTATTACTGGAGCTTTTTCACACAGAGCGGCGTTTGGACCATTCCAGCTTTTATCGCCTTACTCTATCCGTATTTAAAGAATAGGGTTTTTGATAAAAAAGCATATCGGTTTACCTTTCTTTGGACGATGCTCTCCGTTATTTTGCTTTCGTTGATACCGGAAAAGAAATCGCGGTATCTGTTGCCAGTATTGATTCCTATGGCACTGAACACAGGGTTTTATATAGAATATCTCTTTCGAAAATTTAAAGATTTAAAGGATAAAAAAGAAACTGTTCCAGTGTATTTTAATTTCGGGCTCCTTGCCTTTATAGGAATTGTTTTCCCCATTGGGGGATATGTGTTTTTGAAGGATGGCATTTCAGGCAATTGGATTTGGTTCGTTCTTCTATCTATTTCCTTGCTGGCTATCGGAATTTCCATTTTCCGAAATCTCTTCAGAAAAAGGATTGACACGGTATTCTATCTAACGATTGCATTTATCATTGCCATAATATGGTTCGGACTTCCCCTGAGCAATGCCATAACCAATAACCCCGAATACAAAGCGTTTTCACAGCTAAAAACCTGGGAAACGGAACACGGACTCAAGGTTTATGAGTTCTCGGGCATGACCCCTGAACTGATTTGGGATTATGGGGGAAAAATGGGAGTCTTAAAGAGTGGTGATAAACTTACTATTCCCCTAGAACCACAGTTTGGAGTATTGGTTTCAGCGGATGCCTTAGAGGATTTTAAACAAAGTTTTCAGAATTTCAAAATAGAACCCATAAGCCGTTACGACATGAATCCCAAAGGTAAAGATAGCAGGACCCATAAAACCAGATTGTATCGGGATTTGTTTATAGTCAAAACTCCAATCCCCAATAGTTTCTGAGACCTTTGGGGTTTTATCCATCTTGGGAATTGAACTTTCGCTGTCCCCATTTCTGCAAAAGAAAGAACAGCCATCCTGTCAATCCCCCAAAAGCCATCCCCGAAATCACATCCAACGGATAATGAACCCCCAAATAAATCCTACTATAAGCCGTGATAACAGCCCAAAAAAGCAATAGAAAGGGTAAATATTTATACCACTTTTGAAGGCTTAACCCCAAAAATACCGCAGCAGCCATTGAACTGGCGGCATGGGCGGAAAAATATCCAAACCGACCGCAACCACTGGCAACAAAGCGCATGTGTTCTTTTATTTCTACAACTTGGCAAGGTCGCGGTCTCTTTATTCCATATTTAAAGAGACTGGCAATTTGGTCGGTGGCGGTTATCATCAATGCCACACAAACAACGATAACCAAGGTTCCTTTTAGCCCATAATTCTTATAAACCAAAAATAGTAAAATGGCATAAATCGGAATAGAAGAAAATTTATGGGTTATAAACAACCAAAGTCTATCCCAGGGTTCACTTCCAAGATTATTTAGAAATAGAAAGAGTTGGGTGTCGTAATGTAGGAGGTGTTCGAGCATTATTCTGAGTTCTATAGTAAGTTCAAGCTACAACACAAATAATTATACATAATTCGTGAATTCGTGGTCATAAAATCAATCCTCCCCGTATCGCTTTATTTTGTTAAAAATAATCATCAATCTTCTTTGTTGAAGCTGAGTTTGCCTGATTAATATTGACCGTTATTTAATTAGTTTTGATACTAATTGCACCATTTTTGATTATTGTGTTATGATTTAAATTAGACACGCAAACCGTCCTGTTTCCTGATTCCCTTTAGTCCTGTTTCCATCACACACAAGTCTCACGTCTCACATCTCATGTCTCACATCTCACATCTCACGTCTCATGTCTCACGTCTCATGTCTCATCAATCCTCCCCATACCTATCAATTTCCCTATCATAGAAATCATTCGCCCCTTGAATCAAGCTTTCGGTCTCGGCTTCAAGTTCCTTCTGGTCCTCTTTGTCAAAATCCTCCAACCATTCCACCTCATCATTTTCAAGGTTGATAATAAATCGCGGAAATTCAGTGTGGATCACGAAAATCGCCGTAGGATAATCGCTGTTGTCGCCTAATAAGTATTTTGGAAAATCCATTGTTTTTCTGTTATGGGTTTAAACTGTTTTGGGTCTCTAATCTCACGTCTAATGTCTCATGTCTCACGTCTCACATCTCACGTCTCATGTCTCACGTCTCATGTCTCACGTCTCACGTCTCACGTCTCACATCTCACGTCTCACGTCTCATGAATCAATTTCTTCGAAAGATAATTAAATCTTACAAATAACATCACCCCACTTGCCGTCAATCCCGCCAAAAGACCTATCCAAATTCCCATACTTTCCAGGGAGGTATGCATACTGAGAAAATAGGATACCGGGAAGCCGATAACCCAATAAGCAATTAAGGTCAGAAACATGGGTATCTTCACGTCCTGCATTCCTCTTAAGGCCCCCAAAGCCACCACTTGCAAAGCATCCGTAAATTGGAATATCGCGGCTATTACCAACAGTTGGGCAGCCAATATGACCACTTCATGATTATCGGCAAACAGGAGGGGATTGTTATAATCCAAAAAGATTTTTGGCAGATCGCCACTAAAAATGATAAAGCCTAAAGCGAAAATAAGGGACAGAATCGAGGTCAACAAGAAAATAGAAATAGCGATTCTACGGAGTTCCTTGAAATTCCGTAGTCCTTTTTGGTTGCCTACCCGTATCATGGCCGTCACACTAAAGCCCATGGCCACCATAAAGGTCATTGAGGCTAGATTCAGGGCGATTTGGTTAGCCGCTTGCGGATTCTTTCCTAAAATCCCCGAGAGCCACACAGCAGAGGTGAAAATACCCACTTCAAAAAGCATTTGCATAGCTGAAGGGGCACCAAGATTTAGCAGTTTTTTTAGCATTTCCTTACTTAGAGTGAATATTTTAATCCCCGTCACGAAAAACTGCGACTTCTCTTGTCTGCTTAATAAATACCATAGATAAAGCACCATTACAACCCGTGAAACCAAGGTTCCAATAGCGGCACCGACTACCCCCAACTCAGGGGCGCCAAACTTTCCGAAGATAAACATATAGTTAAGTATTACGTTTACCACATTGGCCACTATAGTTGCATACATTGGGAACCGCGTCATCGACATGCCATCGCTAAACTGCTTAAAGGCTTGGAAAATAATCAGGGGTACTAATGAGGCGGCTACCAACGTGAGGTAGGGCATAGCCAAATCCACCACTTCCGGGGGTTGGCTCATCACGTACATCAAGGGCTTGGAGAACATTACTAAGGCGAACAAAGCTATTCCCAGAACTATACATAGGAACAAACCGTGTTTAAACGAGGATTTTCCTTTCTCGCGATTCCCTTCCCCATCGGCTTCTGCAACCAAAGGTGTTATTGCGGTGGAAAATCCAATTCCCAAGGACATGGCCACGAACATAAAGCTGTTTCCCAAGGAAACCGCCGCCAGCTCCGCACTTCCCAACTGCCCAACCATAATATTGTCCACCAGGGCAACAACCTGATGCCCCAGCATTCCCAAAATAACGGGTGTTGCAAGTTTGGTGTTGTACTTAAATTCCCGGGTGTAATCTGAAAGCGCCAAATGCCAAAATTTTTTGCGCAAAGATAGTTGTTGGGTTTTTTAGAATAGCTTAGTAAGGGAGTAAATAATTTGGGAAGATTTTTTTAGGAGGTTATAAGGTTAGGTGTTTATAAGGTTAAGAGTCCCCCTGGCGCGCTTTTCCAAAGCGTGCCCACCTATTTTTAGCATTTGCAATGCGACCCTATGTCCCTGGCGCGCTTTTCCAAAGCGTGCCCCATCTATTCTAGCATTTGCAATGCGACCACACTCCCCTGGCGTGCTTTTCCAAAGCGTGCCCATCTATTTTTAGCATTTGCAATGCGACCCTATGTCCCTGGCGCGCTTTTCCAAAGCGTGCCCATCTATTTTAGCATTTGCAATGCGACCACACTCCCCTGGCGCGCTTTTCCAAAGCGTGCCCATCTATTTTAGCATTTGTAATGCGAACCCTACCCAACCAATCCTAAAATTTTGTATTTTTAAACTATGTCTCACAAATACAAAGTTATAGACAGCCTGCAACCTACCTTTATTACCCTAACGGTGATAGACTGGGTAGATGTATTTATTCGTTCAGAATACACCAAAATATTGGATGCGTCTTTCAATTACTGTATTGCCGAAAAAGGATTGCAAGTTCACGCCTATGTTTATATGACCAGCCACCTTCACGCCATAGTAAGTTCAAATGGCGAGGAATTACAAAACATTATTCGCGATTTTAAGAAATTCACTTCCAAACGAATCGTGGAAGCCATACAGGAATATCCAGAAAGCCGCCGTGAGTGGTTGTTGAAAAAATTCAGTTATGCCGCCCAGAGAACCAAACGTGGCGTCAACTTCAAATTTTGGAAAGATGGATTCCATCCTGTACTTTTAGATACCTTCGAAAAAGTGGAACAGCGCATTAATTACATCCATTATAATCCCGTAAGCGCTAGGTTTGTATATCACGAACGCGATTGGATAAACAGCAGTTATGTGGCCTATGAAGATGGCAACAGGGAAAAGCCTTTGGTTACGATTAAAACACTTTGGTAATGGGGCATTGCAAATGCCCCTATAAACCGGCACGCTTTGCAAAAGCGCGCCAGGGAAATAACGCGATTGGATAAACAGCAGTTATGTGGCCTATGAAGATGGCAACAGGAAAAAGCCTTTGGTTACGATTAAAACACTTTGGTAATGGGGCATTGCAAATGCCCCGCTAGCGCGAGCGTCCCGCTCGTGCCCACTCCCCCTGGCGCGCTTTTCCAAAGCGTGCCCATCTATTTTAGCATTTGCAATGCGACCCCGCTAGCGCGAGCGTCCCGCTCGTGCCCGCAAAAAAAGAAACCTAACCCAAGAGCAATTGGGCGAATTGGTAGGCGTAAAGAAAGTCCATATCTCCAGACTTGAAAACAGTACCGGCAACGCTACCTTTGAAACTGTTCTGAAAATCCTCGATACGCTCGGAGCCAAGTTGAACTTTAAGCTACAGCTTCATTAAAAGCAAAGCTCAAAACTGTAATCAGAGGTATTTAAGTTGCAGGCGGCGGGGAATCGATAGGGAGCAAATCGAGACTGAAAAATAAAAAGTTTACAATTATAGAAACTTTGTTATCTTTGTATCTGTTGAAATAAGTTGACTGGTAATGTTTAAACCCTTTGAAACAATATTATTGGAAGAGGCTTTTGAATTCATTCAAAAACAAAATTTAAAATCCAGAAGCAAAATCCTTCAAAATATAAGAAGGGTGGAACAACATTCTGATCCTAAATTTTTTAAAAAACTGAACGACGATATTTGGGAGTTCAGAACTTTATATTCTGGCATCCAGTATAGATTATTGGCTTTTTGGGATAGGGAAAACAAAAGCAAGACTCTGGTTTTTGCAACTCACGGAATTATAAAAAAAACCAGCAAAGTGGATAAAAAAGAAATTGAAAAAGCAGAAAATATTAGAACCAGTTATTTTAAAAATAAGAAGAAATGAAAACCTATAAATTAAACGAAGCCGAAGACCTTTTAATAGGAAAGAAAGGCACAAAAGAAAGGGATGAATATGAGTTTGAACTAAAACTTGAACTCATTGGCGATATGATTAAAACCGCCCGCAAAAAAAGAAACCTAACCCAAGAACAATTGGGCGAATTGGTAGGCGTAAAGAAAGCCCAGATCTCCAGACTTGAAAACAGTACCGGCAACGTTACCTTTGAAACTGTTCTGAAAATCCTTGATGCGCTCGGAGCCAAGTTGAACTTCAAGCTACAGCTTCATTAAAACTCCCCTGGCGCGCTTTTCCAAAGCGTGCCCATCTATTCTAGCATTTGCAATGCGACCCTATGTCCCTGGCGCGCTTTTCCAAAGCGTGCCCATCTATTTCAGCATTTGCAATGCGACCACACTCCCCTGGCGCGCTTTTCCAAAGCGTGCCCATCTATTTTTAGCATTTGCAATGCGACCCTATGTCCCTGGCGCGCTTTTCCAAAGCGTGACCATCTATTTTAGCATTTGTAATGCGACCCGATGTCACTGGCGCGCTTTTCCAA
>JBARWQ010000072.1:0-3352 GCA_049646885.1 Aequorivita sp.
AATGTTTTAAAAATCCATACACCACACTTTCGGTCTTTCCACTTCCTGCAGCTCCAATTATTGAAGCTCCCCTTCTAATATTTTGAATCTTAAAATCACCATGATTCGATTTAAAATGGACTTCGTATTTGGAACCTGCTTCTGACATACTGGTCCCTTTTTGAAAGAACACAAATAACACCGTATTTATCAGTAGGATTGGACAAGCAAAGTATAAAAGGGAATTTGTCAAACCGATTGAATCCGTCAAAAAATAAACCGAAGAAACAATTATAAACAGGTTAATCCAAAAGGCGAATCTTATCAATTGGAAGATGCCATAAAAAATCAAACTGGCCGTAGCGATGACTGCAATGATTATTATCGGATTATTAAAGTCCATATTTTTAAAAATTAGATTCCGATTGAACTGGATTTGATTGCCACCTCCACTCCCCGCCTCAGTCTATTGAATACCTTTAATGCCAATTGTGCTGAGCTTGTTGGAATGCTTTGAATAGGCATTCCAGATTCCCGCATCAATTTAAAGGCGATTGCTTTTTCATTGGTTGGTAATTGCAATAAAGCGGAAAAATAGAAATTCGGATTTTTTATAAACTCCTTTCTGGCTTGGTAGGTTTCCACAAAATTTCGTTGGTATGAGAAAGTCCTATCAAAAGTTTTCTCAGCTTTTGCAAAAAATTGATCACGATCAAATCCCCTTTTTACCATTTTACCATTCATCATTACCTCGGAGGATTTGTATTTACTTCCAGGAGAAAGGCTAAACGAGTTGGAAGCATCCTTCCTACTTACGATGATATGGATATGGCTCTGATTGCCTTCCTTTTTCATTCCCCTAACAATACGCTTTCCATTTTGCTGATGGGGAGCTTCCCGTTCCAATTTATTTATTTCCTTTTCCAAAGCTTTGATGCTTCCCTCCTTTTCTCCAAATTGGATTGTTCGTATTTCTTTTCTAAGTTTAAGTATTTTGGTGGCAAAAACTTGGTTCTCGCGGATCTGAATGTCCGATCCTTTAAAGGTTCGTTGATGTTCAATTTTTGCATAGTATTTAATATCATCAATAGAAATTGGCCTACCATTTATTTCACGATTGAAAGAGGACACATAATCTTTCATCACTTCCCGGGTGTACTTTTTTAAATCCTCACTGTGATTTTGTAAACGTTTCAATTCATATTTTGAAGGGCTGACTGTAATAGAATAAAATTTGGGCTCAATCTTTTTAAGTTTGGCGATGTTACCATCAATTTCTTGTACCACTTCCTTAGCCGATATTCTATCGCCATGTTGATTGAAAAAAAATTCTTCGGCATCAATCTCTTGGGTCTCATTTTCCTTTTCCAGATACTCAACAAAATCAGCTGAACTCTGTGAATAATTGTCGCCCAATTTTTGGGCTGTGATCGTGATATACATTATTATGATTTTTGATTTTCATCTTGACGTTCGCTATATTTCGGAGATTTTTCCACCACCGTTTTCTTTTCCAAAATGAGAGATTTTTCATTAGGTACAGACTCTTCAAAAAGTGAAAGTATCATCGCTGCCGTCGGTTTAGTCTGTGTTTTTTCCATATCTCTCATAATCGCTATTACCGCATTTATTCTCTTCATAATCCGCACTTCCGAAGCCATCAAATGCGGTCCAAGGGAATCCAGTGGAGAAATTCCGTGATCTCGAAAAAACTCCAACATTAGCAACAATGTCATTGACTGCGACTTTGAAATCGACTTGCAATAACTCCGGAATTTTTTAGCCACAGATTTCTTTATAATCAAGCTCTCGAACTGTTCTTTTTCATATCCTCTATCCATTTTTTCGTGAAATATTTGCTGGTTTTGTTGGCCTGGGAAACTTTTTTCGTGAAAAATGTCTATAAACCTCAAGCTCCCAAACCTCACGAAAAATTGCTAACCACTACTAATCAATAACTTATAAATCAAATTGGAGTTTCTAACATCGCGCAGCGTGTTACCCTCTTGCTTCTCCAATTTTTCCGCGCGCGGACAAAATTTTAGAACCATTTATAGAAAATTAAGTGTCTTGTATGAAGCATAGAATGAATTGACAGTTTTTGTGAAATTCAATTTTAAGAATCTAAATTTTCTTCAAGAAATCAGCAAATCGATTGCGGAATGATCAAAGGATTATTCACAAAAAAAACCCTTGAAATTTCAAAGGTCTTTGAGTTTTAGTTATTATGGATTAAATAATAAATACAAAATCATAGCTGTAAAGATTCCGCTGTGCTTCCTCTTCCAGCATCTTTTCAAAATCAATGTGATTTTCATCGGCGTACATTCGGATATCATCCCCAAAACGGTTCTCTATTTCCTTTCTGGAATTTTCCAAAAGTTTTGTCTGGGTTTCCTCGTTCAGGTTTGAATAATTAAGATAAATCATAACTCACATTTTAAAACCTTAATATTCACTTGGCAACAAGAGTGTATTGTCAATAAAATAAAGACGAAGTTCATCAAGTGGAAAATCCGTTGCTCTGTATTTATGTGTTTCCAATACAGTACCATTTCCATCGCCATAGGTAATGGTTGCCTGACATCCTAATCTTGCCTGTTCCTCTTCCGATAACTTTTTAAAGTCAATGGTTATAAAATAGCTTTTTTCCATTAGACTTTTTGCTATTATAGAAGTGTCCGTGACCAGCCAAAAACATTCAGCGGCTTCCACCAAATATTTTATTCCGTTGGTAAATCGGGTGCGTGTCAATGGGATTTGATAGAACATATCCGTTCCGCTAAAATGTTGCAATCCCTGTTTTATTTCGTTAACTTGTGCTTTCATTGTGATTTCTATTTAGAAGTTATCCCGATAACTATCGGGAGAATAAGAGGGCGCTACTTTCGATGGGAACGCCCTCTTAAATTTTACCGCTATTATTCAGCGTTTGCGTTATCTTTGGTTCCAAGTAACAGGATTTCATCGGCTACCACTTCGGTAACATATCGTTTCTCTCCTGCTTCGGTTTCATAGGAACGTGAGGTCAATTTGCCTTCTATGGCAACTTCCTTTCCTTTGCCTACGTATTTCTCTACGATTTCGGCAATCTTGCCCCAGGCTACAATATTGTGCCATTGGGTGTTCTGCACTTTTTCGCCATCTGAATTTTTATAAAATTCGTTTGTTGCAAGTGAAAAGTTTGCGACTTTCTTGCCGCTCTCTAGGGTCTTGATTTCGGGAACATTGCCCACGTTCCCGATTAACTGTACTTTGTTTTTTAGTGTACTCATGATTAAAAAATTTAAGGATTAATTAAAATTCCATCCGAACCCTTCGGATAGTTTGCGTTTATATTTTTTTGAAGTGATTTACTTATTATATCCAGAGC
>JBARWQ010000073.1:0-62030 GCA_049646885.1 Aequorivita sp.
CACAAAACTTCGCACAGATACGTTCTGTGATTGACACGACAATCAAAAACGGCCTAAATGTCTTGGATGCCCTGAACCTAATTGCTAAATTAGAGGTCCAAAAACAATAACTGATTAGTTACAAAAACCCATCCAAATTTAAAATCTGGATGGGTTTTTTGGGGAATAAATATAGGTGTTGAGGATTGTTTATTCAATTACTCCACCGCAGGCTACTCTTCCTCCTGCATCACCTGTGGGCTGGGAAACGAAGTCATCTTTCCGTTCGTGGACGATAACTGCCTTCCCTAATATGTCTTTGTTTTCATCGCCGCAACCAATGCACCATTCATCTGTTTCCATAATGATGCTAGCGTTACCATTTTCATCGGCTTCTATGTTCCCAATATCACCTTTGTGGTATCCATCAGAATCGCCCCATTTCCCGTGCTTTTGATGCGTTGGATTCCAATGGCCTCCGGACGACATGGCATCATCCGCACTACAATCCGCTTTTTCGTGGAGGTGAATGGCGTGAGTGCCAGGTGTCAAGCCCTTAAACTTCCCTTCCATCCTAACCACTCCATTATATTCGCTAAAATAAACTTCACCTTGTGCCTTACTGCCACTTTTGGAAAGCATGGCAACTGATACTACCTTAGTTGGTTCGTTCCTAATATCTGCATTCGAATTTGTGTCCACTTGAATGGAGTCGTTTACTCCTTCAACAGAGTCTAAGTCCTTTTTCTCATTCTTACAGCCTGTAAATGCAAACAGGGCAAGAACGGTAATGGATAATGCTAGTTTTTTCATTTGAAATGTTTTTGGTTCGTGTTGATATTATAAATATTAAAGGTACCAAATCCTATTTTTCCTCACAAGATTTTAATTAAATCTTAGCATAATATAGATGTTTATTTCATTTGATGCGTAATTATCTGCGACTTGGCTTCCAAGGTTCTGTGGACGGGACATTTATCCGCAATTACCAAAAGTCTTTTTTGTTGCTCGGGAGATAAATCTCCTTCCAAACGTATTTTTCGCTTAAAGGTGTCTATTTTGGAGGATTTCTCTTCGCATTTTTCACAATCCACTGCGTGCTCTTTTGAATAGTCGATATGTACGCTAACATTCCTTACTTCCCATTTTTTTCGTCTGGCATACATTTGAAGAGTCATTGCGGTACAAGCGGCAAGCCCAGCCGAAACTAAGTCATAAGGGGTTGGTCCAAAATCATTTCCTCCAAAATTTAGAGGCTCATCTGCCAATAAGCGATGGTTCCCGATCTTTAGATGAGTAGTAAACTTGTCCTCGCTATCCAAACTGCCCGCCACCCGGCTTTGGGTAGTTATTTCTTCTATAGGTGGGATATGAACATAGCGCGACGCCCACCCTGCAATAACCTTTCCTACGTATTGAGAGTCTTCCTTCTTGCTGAGTAAATGGTCAATACCATCTAACGAGACAAAACTTTTGGGATGTCTAGCGGCTATAAATATTTCTTCAGCATTCTTGATGCCCACCACTGTGTCTTGAGGGGAATGGAGAATTAAAAGCGCTTTTCTAAAATCTCTTACCACATCTTGCAGCGGCTTGTTTTCAAGGTCGTCCAAAAACTGTTTCTTTATGGTGAAATCGCTACCTCCAATATTGACCCTTGCTTTCCCGTGTTTGTTTATTTCAGCTTCACTGTCTTTCAATAAATTCTTAACATGTGATGGATCGCTGGGCGAGTTTATTACTGCCACCGCTTTGATGGAAGGAAGTCTGGCGGCAGCAAAAAGAGCTGCTGCTCCCCCTAACGAATGGCCGATAAGTAGAGTAGGAGCGGTATAATTCTCTTTTAAAAAATCGGCGGCCACTATCAAATCATCCACATTTCCGGAAAAGTTGGTATTTTCAAAATCCCCCTCGCTCTGGCCCAATCCTGTGAAATCAAATCGAAGCACTCCAAAACCTGAGGATGTCAAGGCTCGGCTCACGTTTCTTATGGCAGTTAAATTTTTGGTGCAGGTAAAACAGTGGGCAAAAATTACAAAATTATGGGGTTTTTGATCCAATGGAAGTTCAAGACGTCCTGCTAACTGCTCTTTGTCTTTGTTGGTAAACGATATTTTGTGAATATTCATGATTGCGATTTAATGCTTTTGTAATTTACAGAACATTTTTGTCTCTGTTAATAAAAGCAACAAAACATTAACAATGAAAATAGATTTCAGAAAACTATTCTATTTTACCGCCGTATCCTCCACACTTTTATCCTCCATCATAGTTTTTTCTCCACCTTTTAAATATTGGTCTAAAAACTTCAGAATTCTTCCATAGGCTTCAATCTCATTTTCCTTTTTTACAAATCCATGGCCTTCATCATCGAAAACTACATATTCCACGGGAACGCCATTCTTTTTGACGCCTTCAACTATTTCGTCAGATTCAATTTTAAGAACCCTAGGGTCTTGAGCTCCTTGCAATACCATTAAAGGCTTGGTTACATTTTCGGTGTGAAATAAGGGTGAAATTTCCTTTAAACGCACTGAATCTGCTGTGTTAGGATCGCCCATTTCTGTGTAAAGAGCGTCTTTAAAAGATTCCCACCAAGGCGGAATGCTTTTTAAAGTTCTTATCCAGTTGGTAACCCCGAAAATATTTACGCCAACCTCAAATTCATCGGGAGCGTAGGTTAAAGCAGCCATTGTCATATACCCACCATACGAACCACCTATAATCCCTATTTTATCCTTATCAATCATATCTTGTCTAGCCAACCAATCTTTTCCAGCAATACAGTCTTTCAAATCTTTATCGCCGTGATTTTGATCATCCATTCTATAGAATGTCTTGCCATAGCCACTACTGCCACGGTTGTTGACGGCTAAAATAGCATAGCCGTGATTTACTAAATATTGAATCAGTGAACTATAACTTTGCCTAGACTGCCCGCCTGGACCGCCGTGAACCCATACAAGCGCAGGAGTTTTATTATCTACATTAGCCTGTTTTGGTTCATAATAAATAGCTGGAATTTCTAAACCGTCAAAAGATTGATACCTCACTACGGTTGCTTTAACTAAATCATCAGGATTTATTTCTTGGTTTAAAACATCCGTAAGCTTGTAATATTTTCCGGATGCAATATTGTATGAATATGTGTTTGTAGGTAGTTGAGAGCTACCCACAGTCAACAACGCCATAGTTTCATCTCTGGAAAAGCTCGCAGCATTTACTTCTTGTCCGTCAATATCTGAGAAATTCAGTTCCTTTTGAGTTGCAACCTCAGTTACATACATCTGGGTTTTGGCGTCTTCATTGGTAAACATTACTTGATATTTACCGTTATGGGTAAAATAGAAAGCGTTAATGTCCCAATCTTTTTCAATTACCTTTTCCTTGCTGCCGTCTTCAATAGAGTATTTCATTAAATAGCTGAATTCGGAACCATCATCAGTTGTGTAGTAAAATGACTTTCCATCAGGTGAAAAATCTTCGGGTGAATTTTTGCTCAGATTTTCGTTGATCTTAATTTTCTCATTCGTTTTACGATCAAGTAAATATAGATCGTTGTCATTTGTATTTATGGCCTTGGCGAGCAAAATATAGTTTTTATCGGCTGAAATGCCACCAAACTCCATAGCCTCTTCATTCTTGTAAATAAGTTTTGGGCTGAAGGTTGTAATGTCCATTTCATACACATCCATCATTTGTGGGCTTCGTTCGTTACTGTTGTAATAGAAACTTTTTCCGTCTTTTGCCCATCCTTGAAACAGGGCTCTAACGTTTTTTTCAGGAGTTAATCTTTTAATTCCACTGCTGTCTTTCACAAAAATTTTAAAAATTTCATCTCCATTACCATCCATTCTAAAAAGGATTCTATCATCATCTGGAAAATACGAAATGCCGTAAACTGAAGCGCTATCCGATTGCGTTACCGGAATAAATTCCCCGCCTTCAACAGAAACGTTGTACATATTATAAACTCCAGATCTATTGCTGGTTATTAAAACTTTCGATTTATCTGGTGAAAAACCATTGGCCGAAGCATTTTCATTTCCCATAAACTGCTCTATGGTATAGGTTTTTACTTCCGCAACTTCCTTGGTGTCGTCTTTCGCCTTGTCTTTACAGGCAATGACTAATAGTAATGCGGAAAAGATTAAACTGATTTTCTTCATATAGCTAGGTTTTGATTGGTATTTTGTTGATTTTCAACACAAATCTAAGGATTTTCAATTTGAAACCATCATTTTGACTTCCCTGATCTATTCTTTTTTTGGAGTAGTTTAACGTTTGCACTTTTTTTCTCAAGAACTAATGTTTTACTTTTAAAATATGAAGAAAAAGATAATGAAAATTGGCTTTGTTTTTACAAAACATCGACCGGAAGATCAGTCTCCTTTCGATAAACTCTTTGATATTTTTCAAGAATTAATCACACATACTTCAGGCGATTTTGATGAGGCGATGGACTGGATGAAACAACTGGATGAGGAATATAATCTAACCACGGAAGATTATACTCTTGATGACTTTGTGGAAGATCTAAAAAAGAAAGGCTATTTAAGGGAAGAAATTAAACCCAACGGCGGAAATGGCCTTGCCATTACCGAAAAAACAGAACGCGCCCTTCGCAAAAGAGCCTTGGAGCAAATATTCGGAAAGCTTCGAAAAAGTGGCGCTGGCAACCACCGAACCAAATTCACCGGAACAGGAGACGAACAAGCAGGAGAATTTAGAGACTATCGTTTTGGGGACGCCTTGGAACAAATCTCTATGACCGAGAGTTTCAAAAATGCCCAGATAAATCACGGCTTAGGCGAATTTACACTTTCAGAAAACGATCTGGTAGTGGAGGAAACCATGTACAAAACCCAAATGAGCACGGTTTTGATGATCGATATCAGCCATAGTATGATTCTTTATGGGGAAGACAGAATAACCCCGGCCAAAAAGGTGGCCATGGCTCTAGCAGAGTTTATTACCACCCGCTATCCAAAGGATACCTTGGATATTTTGGTCTTTGGAAATGACGCTTGGCCCATTAAAATTAAAGATTTACCCTATCTCAATGTTGGCCCATACCATACCAACACCGTGGCAGGTCTTCAACTGGCGATGGATTTGCTCCGCCGAAAACGGAATACCAACAAACAAATCTTTATGATTACCGACGGGAAGCCCAGTTGCATTCAGCTTCCAGATGGTCAATATTATAAAAACAGCGTAGGCCTAGATCCCTATATAGTTAATAAATGCTATGCTATGGCGCTGCAAGCTAGAAAGCTTCATATTCCCATTACCACCTTTATGATTGCCCAAGATTCCTATCTAATTCAGTTTATTGAAAACTTCACTGCGGCCAATAAAGGAAAAGCTTTTTATACAGGTCTTGATGGTTT
The DNA here is from genome assembly GCA_049646885.1 of Aequorivita sp. GTDB lineage: Bacteria > Bacteroidota > Bacteroidia > Flavobacteriales > Flavobacteriaceae > Aequorivita. The sequence goes on from JBARWQ010000073.1 coordinate 5,373, forward strand.
GGGCGAAATGATTTTTAGCGATTATGAAACGAATAGAAAAAAGAGAATTAGATAATTATGGATTACAGAGAGTAAAAGACATTATGGAAGTAGAAAAAATCAAAACCTTTGGCCAGCTCAAAAAAGCTGGATACGAACCAAAATCAATCAAGGAAGAATTGCGTCGCAATCTCCTTCAAAAAATAATGAAAAAGGAACCGACCTTCGAGGGAATCCACGGTTATGAACTAACGGTAATCCCCGAGATTGAACGTGCTATCCTATCCAAACACAATATAAACCTTTTAGGCCTGCGAGGACAGGCAAAAACCAGATTGGCCCGTCAAATGGTCGGTCTTTTGGACGAGTTCATTCCGATAGTAGAAGGAAGTGAAATAAATGACGATCCATTTAACCCCATTTCCCGTTATGCAAAAAATTTAATGATTGAGGAAGGGGATAATACGCCTATAAGTTGGCTGCATCGTGACGACCGTTTTTCTGAAAAGCTCGCTACTCCAGATGTAACCGTAGCCGATATTATTGGTGATGTTGACCCCATAAAAGCGGCAAACCTCAAACTCACTTATGCCGATGATAGGGTGATCCATTTTGGAATGATTCCCCGTAGCAACAGATGTATTTTTGTTATCAATGAGTTGCCCGATCTCCAGCCTCGAATTCAAGTGGCACTCTTTAATATTTTGCAAGAGGGCGATGTGCAGATCCGTGGGTTTGCGGTACGTCTTCCGTTGGATATTCAGTTTGTTTTTACAGCCAATCCAGAAGATTACACCAACAGAGGAAGTATTGTAACCCCTTTAAAGGATAGAATCGGATCGCAGATTTTAACCCATTATCCTGAGGATATTGAAACCGCACGCACCATAACAGAACAGGAAACGGCAGAGGCTATTAAAGCAAAATCCAATATTTACGTGCCTGAACTAGCCAAGGATATCTTGGAGCAAATAAGTTTTGAAGCTCGTGAGAACCATTTTATCGATGCCAAAAGCGGTGTGAGCGCGAGATTGAGCATTACCGCTTTTGAAAACCTATTGAGTACGGCGGAACGTAGAAGTCTTCATACTGGAGATGAAAAAACGACGGTACGCTTGGGCGATTTCGTGGGAATCATTCCCTCGATCACAGGAAAAATTGAATTGGTTTACGAAGGCGAACAAGAGGGCGTTGCACAAGTAGCGCAGCAACTGATTGTGGATGCAGTGAACACCATCTTCAAAGATATGTTTCCGAAGATAGAGAAACTGATAAAACAGAGTGACGAGGATCCCTATTCTGATATCGTAGCTTGGTTTTTTGAGGAAAACGATTTCGAACTACTCGATTCTTTTAGCGATGCGGAATATAAACATGAGTTGGATCGGATGATTCCCCTTCAGCAATTGATTGAAAAATATCAATCGGAAACTCAAAAAAAAGATAGCTATTTTTTAAAGGAAGTCATCCTCTGGAGCTTGGCGGAAAACAAAAAACTGAGCAAATTCAGTTTGGGAAATGGCCTGCATTTTAAGGATGTATATGGCGGCTATATTAGCGGACTTTAGACCATAAACAAATCCGCCAACTTTAGTGAAAAGTCGGCGGATTTATTATGAAATTCAGAGAGATTAAATATTGGGAATCACAAGCTTATCTCCCGGATGGATGAGGTTAGCGGATTTCAACTTGTCGCGATTGGCTTCAAAAATTGTATTGTATTTATTTGGATCCTTGTAATATTGCTTTGAAATCTTGCTCAGCGTTTCACCACTTTTCACGGTGTGATAAGCATAAGCTGAGGTGTCGGCCACTTTAATATCAGCCATAATATCGGTGGGGTTCTCGCCGCCAACCTTTTTTATCGCGTCCCATATTAGGTTTTTATCGTATTGGGTTTTGGCTGTGCCCCATACTTTCAATTGGCCGTTTTCTTCCTTGACATCCCCATCTTGGATATTCAATTTTTCTCCTAAGTCTAAAACGCTTTGATACTTCGATTTTATCATTTGAATTCAATTTTAAAGTTATTTTATAAAGATAACACTTTCGGAGTTTTCATAATATCTCTTTACAAAAGTTTGGCAATTATCCAAAATGAATATGTTAAAAAAATAGGAAATGAGGCGAAAAATTAACGAAAAATTAGTTAAAACAAAAAATAACTAAGAGATTCTTGCAATATCTTTGACCTAAATCAAAAATCAACGAAAATTATTATGAAACTAAAAACAATTTTATTGACAACTGCTGTGATGGGAATGGTTTTCATGGGCTGCAACGATTCAAAAAAGAAGGAAGCCGAGGCACAGGCCCAGGCCGACGAATTGCGCATGCAGCGTGAACAAGACTCGCTAATGAGCCTTGAGGAAGCGAACCGAACCCTCTCGGCTGAATTGGAAGCCAATTCAATTGCCGCTAAAGCAATGGCTGATGCCAATCTTTCCAACTTTGCCAACTTATTGCAAACCGCAGAGTTGACACCAACTTTAAAAGGTGAGGGCGAATACACGGTTTTTGCGCCAACCAACGATGCTTTTGGAAAACTTCCCAAAGGCAAATTGGATGATTTGATGAAACCAGAGAACAAGGAAAACCTTCAAAACTTGCTTAAATACCACGTGTTACAAGGCAATATGAATTCTGCCGATGTGATTGCTAAAATCAAGGAAGCCGGAGGGAAATTGGATGTTACTACCTTAAATGGTGGAATTCTTACCTTATCTGAAAAAGACGGAAAAGTATCTATTAAAGATGCAAAGGGCAATACTGCTACAGTAACTGGTGCCGATCTAACTGCTTCCAACGGAGTGGTGCACACGGTGGACAAGGTGTTGATGCCTAAGTAAGACTCATTTCTTTTAAAATGAAATCAAACCCCAGCAATGGGGTTTTTTTAGGTGAAATTTTTTCCGAGATACTCCAGTTCTTTTAGATTTTCCTTGGTTTTCACTTCCAGAGCCAATCCATCCTTTATCAGGAAATTCTTGTTGGAAACCTGAAGTACATCATCATAATAATGATCAGTGATCAAAATTCCTTTTTTCATTTTGAGCGCTTCCAAATATTTTTTGATTTCCTCTTTATACAATGGCTCAATCATCGAAAAGGGCTCATCGAGCAATAAAAAGGGATGGTGGAGATTGGCCAATAATAACACCTCAAAATATCGGGCCTCCCCAAGAGAGAGTTCTCCCACTTTCTTCACCGCTAGTTTTGCAATAAACGGATCATAAAATATGGTATCCTGCTCTTTTTCTTCGGAAAAATAAATAGGAATCACATCGCGAACCTTTAGATTCTTTGGTAAAAAGGGCTGTTGGGGGAGATAGGCAATGTGTTGACGCTGTATATTTTTTGATGGATAGTATTTTTCTCCATCTATAACCGCATCAAAATTATTATAGTTCAGACTTCCAAAGATTATCTTTAATAGCGTGGATTTTCCACAACCGTTTCTGCCGAAAAGCCCTATTATCTCTCCGGTTTCCAAAGAAAAGGAGATGTCGTTTATCACTTCCTTTGGGCCAAAGCTTTTCGATGCTCTATGTAATTTGAAGATTGCCAAAGACGAAGCTTATAAAAATGATGATTATTGAAAATATAAGAAGTCCCGCCGTTAAATTTATGATAAACGACACCTTTAAGAGTCGCCATTTTGTAATGCCGAGATTGTAATAGAAATAATACTCGTCATTATAAAAGACGCGAAAACCCATAAAACCAACGAGCAGCGAAATGGTAGCAAATAGTATAAAGCCCCATACCAATCCCAAAAACAACAAGCTGAGGATTGAAAAACTTGCAATAAACGGGAAAATGCTTTTGTAAAATTGCCAATAGGCTCTCAGCATATAGTCTTATTTTTTTAAATCAATGGCAACTGCATCCGCTATCCATAAATCCTTGTGTTTCTTCATGCCAAGGGAAGGCTTGGTTATAACCATCAATTTCCCAGAAAAACGGCAATCTGTCTTTTGGGTGGTTTCCAATCTCGTTCATGGTATCGGCATCAAACAAACGACCATTTATCATTACCATTTTCATGGATTCTGTATTGCGAATTTCTTCCAACGGATTTTTTTCCATTACCACTAAATCGGCCAGTTTGCCAACTTTCAACGACCCAATATCTTCACCTAGACCTAAATATTCCGCAGAGTTGATGGTGGCGGCTTTTAAGGCCTCCAGATTGCTCATCCCGCCTTGTTGCAGCATCCAAGTTTCCCAATGTGCACCCAGCCCTTGAATTTGGCCATGTGCGCCCATATTTATCTTTACGCCTGCGTCACTTAAATCCTTGACGGTTTTTGACACTAAAATATGGCCGTTTTCATATTCTTCCTGTGGCACTTTTATCCTGTGTCGTGAACGACTGTCAATTACCGAACGTGGCGTGAAAGTTAGTAACCTTTCATTTTCCCAAACATTGTCCCTTTCATAAAAATATACTTCCCCATTCATTCCACCATAATTTACAATGAGAGTAGGGGTATAGCCCGATCCACTTTTACTCCAAATTTCGGTGATGTCTTTATAAACAGGAGTTACGGGAATATTATGCTCTATCCCTGTATGGCCATCGATGACCATGGTCATATTGTGGTAGAAAGTAGAACCACCTTCTGGAACCACGTTTATTCCCAATTCGCGTGCCGCTTGAAGTACTTGCTGTCGTTGGTCTCTTCGAGGTTGGTTGTAACTTTTTACACTTTTCGCGCCAAAGGCTTTGGTGCGCCGAATACTGCTTCTGGCATCTTCAATATTGTTGATCTCGGCTTTAAAATCGCCATCGGCACCATAAAGGATAAAACCAGTGGAATACAATCTGGGACCAACCAATTGCCCGCTTTTTTGAAGTTCTGAAAGCGTAAATACCGTTTCAGTATTGGCTGAAGGGTCATGCGATGTGGTTACCCCAAACGCCAGATTGGCCATAAACGGCCAATACTGCTGAGAAGGTAGCCCGTATCGGAATGCCCCAATATGGGCATGGGCATCAACCATACCGGGCATAATAGTTTTTCCTTGGGCATCGTATATTTTTGTTCCAGATGGAACGCTTATTTTGTCAAATTCTCCAATGGCTTCTATGCGGTTTTCATTGATAACCAAAGTGCCATTTTCAATTACCTTGTCATTGTCCATGGTAATGATCCTTGCATTGGTAAAGGCAATTCGTCCCGAAGGTTTATCCACTGGGGCTTTTAACCCAAACTTTATCACTTCGGATTTTGTCTCCGGCAATTTTTCAGGGGAATCGGGTAAAAAAGTAAAGCTATTTTTAAGCTCATTGCTAAAATATTCGTCCCCCAATGTCCAAATTACCTTGTCGCTTTTTGGCGACCAATGGATATTGATACCGGCGTCCTTTGCCAATTCTGAAACGGGAACGGACTTGCTGTTGTTGTCCAAGTTTATCGTTTGCCCATTCATTACCAATGGCGCCACAAATAGCTTGTGAAGATTGGTGAAAGCTATCCATTTGTTGTCTGGGCTAGGGACCAATCGGTTAGCATGTTTAGAGGTGATATGCGTTTTTTCGTCTTTGCCATCTAGGTTTACACTGATTAATTTCTTCTCCAATTCCCCAAAATAAGTGCCGCCGGTTTGTAGAAAAATTCTTTTACCATCTTGGCTAAAAAGTGGATATTGACCGCTTTTAGTGATGAATTTCGAATTATTCCCATAGGAATCCATTACATAAATTCCAGGATTTTTGGTATAAGTAAATCCTTGATTGGAATTTCCAGACTCTTTTAGATATATAATGTTTTTCCCATCAGGTGAATAGGAGGGAGTTCTGTAAATTCCTTTCTCTGAAGTTATTTTCGTGGAAACTCCAGTTGCTACATTGAGTTCGTGGATAGCACCAGTTTCCTTATCGTTCCAGCTAACGTATAATATGTCGTTTCCATTGGATGAAAAACTTGGCTCAAATTCAAAATCCGAACTGTTGGTGATTCGCTGTGGCGCGCTATTGGGTAAGGTCTTTTTGTAAAGCTGCCCAAGCGCACTAAACACTACAAGTTTTCCGTCGGGCGACGTAACCGCATTTCGAATCATTTTCGGAATAAAAGTTTCTGTTTCAATTTTATTGTTGAAATGAACAGTTTGCGCCAAGTCAATTTTTACATCAACCGTAAAAGGGATATTGGTAACGCTTAAAGTATTGATGTCTATTTTGTTGATTTTCCCCCCACTCCAAAACACGATTTCCTTGTCATTCGGCATCCAACTGAAATTGGGATACACCCCAAATATCGCCCAAGCTTCTTGTTGATCTTTGTTTAAACCATCATAAATAGGCCATTCTTTTCCGGTTTCCAAATCGTGGATATACAATACACTTTTGGTCCGTACTCTTTTTACAAATGCCAGTTTTTTGCCGTCTCGTGAAAGCGTAGGCCTTGCTGCCCCTCCGGGACCTCCCGTTATTGTTTCGGTTTCGCCAGTTTCGAAGTCGTATCTTTTAATCACATAAATCTGACTATTTGGATCCTTGTTGTATTGAAAATAACCTCCGGGATACATGTCCTCACTGTAATAAAGATATTTCCCATCAGATGAAACAAAAGGTTCGTTCACATCCTGTTGGTCGTTTTTTCGTTTGGTTACCTGCAAACCCGTACCACCTGTTATGTGATATTGCCACATCTCCCCAGCACCCAAACTTCGCCCGGATGAAAAGTGTTTTCTCGCCAAAAGATAATTTCCATCGGCACTCCAAACCGCATTGTTCAACAAGCGAAACGTTTCCTTGGTAATCTGCTCCGCCTCGCTGCCATCCGCGTTCATTGTCCAAATATTGTCCCCACCACCGGCATCGCTGGTAAAGGAAATCTTTTTTCCGTCCGGACTAAATCGGGGTTGGATTTCAAAAGGAATCCCACTTCTGAGTACCGTGGCTTTTCCACCGCTAATAGGCATACTGTAGATGTCGCCCAGCAAGTCGAAAACTATAGTTTGCCCATTGGGGCTAACATCAAGATTCATCCACGTGCCCTCCTCGGTAGTGAAGGAATGGGTTTTGTAATTGAAATCCTTCCCAGGATTGGCCACTTCCCATTTTGGTTCTACTTTGGCCTTCTCATTTTCCTTCTTCTTTTGTGCAAGTAGGGAGGTAGAAAGAACCAATATTGCCAGGATAGATACTATTTTTTTCATTGATGGGGATTTAATATTTTGAATATAATAATGTTTTTTTATTTGTTGGAAAAGCTATTATTCCACTTTCTGACTTTCCACATAAAAGTCTTTTTTAATTTCTACGGAATTTATGATACTTGAAAACGACTTTGTCTGCCATTCCGAATTGGGCTTTATCCACTCTTCCGTGTCATTTATAATAGCGATAATTGGAATTTCGAAACCTGCAACGATGTTGACATACCTATAAGACAAATTCTTGTCGTCAATTTTGTATTTCACCTTCGGAATTTTTGTAGTGCGTAAATACTGATCCCAAAAAGCCCTGAGATCAATCCCACTTTTTTCACTGATGAAGTTTTCAACCTGCGCACTGTTCACCGTTTGATGATAAAAGGTTTCGTTCAGCCCTCTTAAGATTTGCCGCCATTTTTCATCATTGTCAATTAGCTGCCGTAAACTATGCAAAATGTTGGCACCTTTGTAATACATATCGGTACTGCCGCGATTGTCAACGTTGTATTGCCCTATTATGGGACTGTCGTTTGTAATGTTTTTCCGAACTCCCAACACATATTCAGAAGATGCTTTCTTGCCAAAATGATAGTCTAAATAAAGGTTTTCAGAATAACTGGTAAAGCCTTCATGAATCCACATATCGGCCACGTCCTTATTGGTAATGTTGTTGGCAAACCATTCGTGGCCGCTTTCATGAATAATGATGAAATCAAATTTCATTCCCCATCCTGAATGGGAAACATCTCTACCTAAATATCCATTTTTAAATTCATTGCCATAGGTTACACTGCTTTGGTGCTCCATTCCCAAATAAGGAACTTCCACCAATTTGTAACCGTCTTCATAAAAAGGGTAGGGACCAAACCAATATTCAAAGGCTTCAATCATCATAGGAACCTGCTTAAATTGCTCCTTCGCCTTTGCTTCATTTTCTTTAAGGGCGTAATAATCCAAATCCAACTTGCCTTTTTCGCCTTTGTAATTTTCATGCCAATGCACATAATCGCCTATACTTAGGTTTACTCCATAAGCATTTATAGGGTTTACTACCTGCCAAACCCAAGTTTTTGAATCCTTGTTTTCTATCACTTCTTTTAACTGTCCGTTACTAACATCCATTAAATCTTTTGGAGTTGTAATCGAAATCGTCATCCCATTATTCGGTTCTTCCGAGGGATGATCTTTTAAAGGCCACCAAACGCTAGCGCCAATTCCTTGATTTGAGTTAGCAATAAAATCTTTCCCAGAACTGTCTTTTGTCCAAGTGAATCCACCATCCCAAGGAGGTTTTATCGCTTCTCGAGGCTTGCCGGAAAAAAAGATAGTAACCTTGTTCTCTTTGTCTTTTTTCTGTTTCTTCCGAAGGTTTAAAAAATGCGCATTCCCTTCTGAAGTAAAGGAAATTTCCTTCCCATCCTGTAGAATCCTATCGATTTTCATCGGAGATTGCAGATCGATCTGCATGATGTCATTGGACTGTAAAACTTTATAAGTGATGGTGTTACTGCCCTCAATAAATTTCTCTGTGGGATTTACTTCAACTTTTAGATCGTAATAAGTAACGTCCCACCAGGCCCTTTCCGGAGTAATGCTGCCGCGAAGTGTATCGGCCCGGGTGAATTCTTGGGAGAAACAGGAAATGCTGATAAAAAATATGAGAAGTCTTAACGCGATTTTCATTGGGAAAAATTAAATGACGAAAATACCAAAAAGAAGGAGGAAGACCTACTAGCCTATAAGAAAAGAACCTAATAACTTCTTGAAATCTCCTTGGACTAAGGTATTTGATTGCAGATTTTAATCCCCTTATTTTTCCTCTCCCACTAAAGCGAGTTTTTTTCCATCTGGACTAATAGCCATTCGGCTGATGTTTTTTATTCCGAATTCGTCAGTGGATGCCACCTTTCTCCATTCCGGCTCCCCAAGAGTATCGTACATATAAAGTTTGCTTCCTTTCCCAATGAGGATTTGAGTTTCGTTCAACCATACAAAATCCTGTATATCCTTAGGTATTTCACATATAAAAAAACTCTCCCTATTGTTCATATCCATCATATACAAATCGAGCTTTCCTTCATCATTTATTAAAGAATATGCCATAAAATCGGTTTTCGGAATCCTTTGAAGCGATCTTCCAACTCCTTTAAATAAAGTATCCACAGTTTTGGTGGGAAGGTCAATCATCACCAAATACATTTCTTCAAAATCCAAAACAGTTGCCAACATTTTATTGTCGTTGTAAAATGCGAAATAGGCAACTTGTAAGTCTTTGATTACTTCCGTGGAATTTCCTGTTATAAAATCGTATCTGTACAAGCGCTGACGTCCATCCTTATCAAACCTTACCGCTGCCAAATCTTGGCTCGAAGGAAATTTTTGGGGAGAATATTCGCTTCCTTCCGTTGGCGAATTGACCCATCTTTTCACTTTTGTCGTGAAATTGTATTCGGAAATATCCGTCTGATCCACATTGTTGCCAGCAAAGACAAGGGCTTCATTTGAAATAAAGGAAGGCTGATTGTCATAGCCTTCATTATTTGAAACATTGCGAACATTCAACAACTCCATGCCTTCGTAGGAGGGAGAGATATCAAAAACATAAACTTCAGTATTATTTTGTGCGAAGACACTTGTGATGGAGAACGCAATAAATAGGAAAAAGAATTTTTTCATAATACTATTAATTTTCCATCAAAAATAGCAAACTCTACGCCATTTAACGACAGGCATCTTATTCATCAATAAATATACTTAATCCACATCCATCGTGGTACTGCCGTGGAATGGAATTCCATTGTCGGTAATACCCTCCACGTTTATTTGAAAACTTCCTTTTTCATCACTTGTGTAAAAAGTGATTTCCGTACTCTTATATGAATAAACATTTACCTTAGGATTCCAATACAAAGTAGAGCGGGAATCTCTGGCAGGCCTATTCCGATCAACCTTTGAATAATCAGGGGCGTAAAAACTTCTGGCATTATAAAACCCTGGGGATTTAAAAGTAACGGAACCTGGCTTTTTCTCCCGTCTTTGTATGCTTTTCCCCCGTTTGGTATAGATGGCGATCACTCCTTGACCCTCAAGGGCATACCCAGCGGAGGCTTGACCGGCATTTCGAACATCGATAAAATCGATATCGGCCTGGGGGATACTTCGAGCAATTTCCAATGGTACTTTTATATCATCCAAATAGTAAGCAGGCTTCCGTCCCCGAAGATTGATTTCGAAATCTTGTGAACTGAAGGATTCTCCTTGCTTTCTACCAATTCGGATACCTGGAATATGCATCAATAATTCCATAAAATCGTTTGCCCCGTGCATCCCCATATCCGATACAACTATCCGATACGAAGGTGTAAAGGACCGCGAGCGTTTATTCCGCTTTTTATCCTCGATTTCTTCTATTTCTCTTGCTTTCCCTTTTACTGTTACTTCCTCCAATAACTCCCTGTCCTCGTCATACTTAAAATTTTGGAATATATAATTTCGAGATTTTGCTATGTAAGATTCATTCTTGGTGATTTGTTGTCTGAAAGGACTGCTTGTCCAAGTAGGCAGATACCGCGGTTTTTCCAATGGCGGATCCAAGATTATGTTGGTGTCCGTGAAATTGGGGTGCTCAGGAGAAAGTGAAGTAGCGGCTTGGAAGATAATATTAATAGTATCATTAAAGACATAAGGTCCATAAGTGAAGTGGCCGTATTTATCAGTTTTTTGCGATTCTTGATAAAAACCCTCCTGCCGTAAAGTAAGCTTTGTTTCACTAAATTTATTCTGATAAGGCGATTTTGAATTTACGGTATTTCCGCTAATATAAATTCCGTCCTCAGGTTTAAATTTCTGGATGGACCACATTTCTAAAAATTCCTGCCAGTCAAAACGCCGCCACCCATGAGTTAACATAACCAAATCCAATTGGGCATCTTTTTTAATCTTCTCACCATCGGTAAAGAAATAATTTGGAGATTTAATAGTCCCTCTTAAATCTGAATTTAATAGCAAATATGTTCTAATATCCCCAGCATTTTTATCTAATTTCACCATTTTCGCATCTGTGATGGAAAGGGAAAGCGAGCTTGGAAGCGTTTTTCTGATGGAATCCCTTACGTCGATTTTTAAATCTACTCGATCTCGAACTGTTGTGGCATTACCGTTTGTCTTTTTAAAAGAAACGACGATTTTGTCATCTTTTTTAACGTAAACCAAACGTTCCGCAACTGGATTTTTTGAGTCATTAAAAAGAACTATATCCAAAACTCCTTCAATTAAATCGGTCTTTGGAATTTGAAACAATAAGGTGTTCTTGTTTTCTTTTTCAATATAATCGAATACAGGAATCCCTCGTTGATGGCCCAAAATCAAGGTGTTCTTTAAACCCTCACTTTTATTTGTAGTAATACTTATAGTCAGTTCTTTTTCCGAAATAGAAGTGTTCATTACATATCCTTCGGAAAGGGGAAGGGGTAGGGAATAAAAGATGTCCTCCTCGTCTGAGCTGATCACAGCTCTGTATTCTTTTCCTTCTTTCGGAGTTAAATAAAAATAGCCCAGTCCAAACTCGAAAGTTTGAAAATCAGTGATTCTATTGCCATCCGTATCTTCAACAATTCCCAAAATCGGAAATGCGTCCACGTCGGCGTCCTTGATCTTTACTGCTACCTTGTTTTTTAATCCATTGATCAAATACCCTCCCTCCGGATAAAATCCGATGTCGGGCAGCTCCATATTTTCCTGGGACTTGGAATTTTCCTTTTCGATATCCGTTTCATCTGCGTAAAGGGAATAAATTGAGATTTCTTTCTCAAAAAAGAAATCTTGCGGCTGATTTTGCATATAGTTGGTATAGGCACGTAATATATAAGTGCCCTCCTTTAAATCTGCCGGAAGCTTAAAATCGCCCTGCACGCTTATGGATTCAGCAAATAGCTTACACTCCCTGATAATATTACCCTCATAATCGCGAAGTTCCACATATACCACACTACTTTTGGCACTTGCTATATGCGTAACCCCATTTACCAAATAAGCACTGAACCATATATCTTCCCCCGCAGTATAGAATGGCTTATCCGTATGCATATATATTTTTTCTGGATATTTTTCAGAAGTGTATTCCTGAAGTCTGCTTAAGATTAAATATTTTAAGGAGTTTATATCGGCAACTGAAAAGGCGAGACAAAAGAAAGAGATGATTAATATCGCAAGGAGGGATTTTTTCATAGGACATGAATTCTAATATTTAAAGATACTAAAAAATTAACATTTCATTTAGGAAACCCATTTGTGGTTTACGCGTTTAAAAAACGCCTTAGTTTAAATGACCGTAAGATAAATCCGTAAATATCCATTGAAAAAAATGCAAGTTCTGGGCTTTGATAAAATTGAGTTTATTAAAAAGAAAAACCACGAATACACAAATCCCTTAAAAAGTATTTGTGTATTCGTGGTGATAATACCTAGAAGGTTTTCTTCCTTCGGATAAGTTAAAACCTAGCAGGATTGATTAAAACGGATAATGGTTTTCCGCAATCACTTTTTCAGCAATCGTTCTTCGCAGTTGCCCAATATTAGGCATATTTTGATATTTGGTGAAACGTCGCAATCCCATCAACATCATGCGCTGTTCATCTCCTTCGGCAAAGGAAAGAATGGCTTCCTTAGCTTTCACGGTTATAATATCCACGGCGTGGAATAGGTAGAGTTGCGACATAGCAATTTGCTCTTTTTGAGTATCCTCGCCAAAACGTTTTGCGTTTTTCTCAGTTCTCAAAATAGCGCTTTCCGCCATATAAATTTCGATTAGGATGTCAGCCGCGGCCAATAAGGTTTGCTGATGTTCTTCCAATTCAGTTCCATATTTTTGAACCGCACTTCCAGCGACCATTAAGAATACTTTCTTCAATTTGGCAATCATATCCTTCTCTTCCGAAAAGAGTTCTGAAAAATCCGGGGTGTCAAATGATGGGATTCCCAATAATTCCGAAGCTACTTCTTGCGCTGGATTTAAAAGATCTATGTGACCTTTCATCGCTTTTTTAACGAGCATTCCTACTGAAAGCATTCTATTGATTTCATTGGTTCCCTCATAAATTCGGGTGATGCGGGCATCTCTCCAGGCTGATTCCATCGGAGCTTCGGCACTATAGCCCATTCCGCCGAAAATTTGAATTCCTTCGTCGGTACAATGTTGGATATCTTCAGAAACGGCTACTTTCAAAATAGAACACTCTATCGCGTATTCCTCCACCCCTTTCAACTCAGCCTTTTGTTGACTGTTGCCCGCTGCTATACGAAGTGCAATTCTGTCTTCAATGTCTTTTGCAGCTCTATAGGAAGCGCTTTCGTCCACATAGGCATTGGTTGCCATTTCGGCCAATTTGAGTTTAATCGCGCCAAAAGACGAAATGGGAACGTTAAATTGAATTCTTTCATTTGCGTATTCCACCGCCTTGGAAATAACCCTGCGTTGTCCATCAAGACCGGCAGCGGCAAGTTTTATTCGTCCAACGTTCAAAGCGTTCATTGCAATTTTAAAGCCGTCTCCGCGCTCAGCGAGCATATTTTCCACAGGAACTTTTGTGTCGCTAAAGAAAACCTGACGAGTAGAAGAGGAGTGGATTCCGAGTTTTTTTTCTTCCTCGCCCATGGTAATTCCATTTGTCGGATCGTTTTCCACAATAAAGCCTGTGATGTTTTTATCATCCTCAATTCTCGCAAAAACTATCATTGTATGACAGAATCCTGCGTTGGAAATCCACATTTTCTGCCCTGAAATAGAATAGTATTTTCCATCCTCAGAAAGCACAGCCTTTGTTTTTCCACTATTGGCATCACTTCCTGCTCCAGGTTCGGTTAAAGCATAGGCTCCAAACCATTCTCCTGTCGCGAGTTTTGGAACGTATTTTTTCTTTTGCTCCTCAGTTCCATAAAGCGTTATCGGAAGGGTTCCAATTCCCGTATGTGCTCCAAAAGCAGTGGCCACAGACCCGCTAGCTCCTGAAATATAGTCGCATACCATCATACTGGTTACGAAGCTCATTCCAAGTCCGCCATATTCTTCAGGAACGCCAATGCCCAAAAGACCAAGGTCTCCTGCCTTTTTCATTACCTCTTCCGTAAGCGCATAATCGTGCTGCTCAAAGCGCTCTTTGAGCGGCCAGATTTCACGATCCACAAATTCCTTTACGGAATCCCGCATCATTTTTTGTTCTTCGGAAAAATCTTCCGGCGTAAATACATCTTCGGCCTTTGTTTCCTTAACTAAGAATTGACCGCCGCGGAGCAATTCATTTTTATTCGTTTCTTTTGTGTTCATGTTTATTTTTTTTAAGATTGTTTGGGTATAAGAGAAAAGAATAGAGAGAAGAGACTTTTACTCATCCAGACCATTTGGAAATCCCATGGTCATTCGCTGCCATTCTGCTATTTTATCTTTAATTATTTTTAAGGTTTCTTCATTTATATAATTTCGGTGTTTTGCAATTAATAATTGAGTTCCTAGTTCATATGATGGACCTATCGAATAATCTAAAAAAGGACTAAATGATTTATCGGTACGTCCAGAACCTTCCACAATATTACTTGGCATTGAAACAGAACACCGACTCATTTGAGAACTTAAATCGAAACGCTCGTGTTTGGGGAAATTTGTAAGAATATCCGAAATATCATTGGCTATCCCTAAGCCTAACTGCCAAATCTTGAGATTCTTATAATTATGTCTTTTTCTCACAGCCTCTCTATTCTCTGTTCTTTTCTCTCTACTCTTGAAGTTTATTTCAAAAACTCATAAACCCCAGCAGCACCTTGCCCAGTTCCTACACACATAGTCACAAGTCCATACTTTCCTTGAAGATTTCGCTTGCGCATTTCATCAAAAAGCTGGACAGATAACTTAGTTCCAGTACAACCCAATGGGTGTCCAAGAGCGATGGCGCCTCCATTTACGTTTACAATTTCTTTATCCAAACCAAGACCTCTAATAACCGCAAGAGACTGTGAAGCAAATGCTTCGTTGAGCTCAATCAGTTCCATTTGATCTTGTTTTAATCCAGCTTGTTTTAATGCTTTCGGAATGGCGTGCAACGGCCCAATTCCCATTATTTTAGGATCTACGCCTACGGCAGCAAAACTCACCAATCGGGCGATGGGTTCAAGGTTCAACTCTTTCACCATTTCCTCGCTCATTATCAATGTAAAAGCTGCACCATCACTCATTTGCGAAGAGTTTCCGGCAGTTACGCTTCCACCAGCTGCGAATACGGGACGAAGTTTGGAAAGTACTTCCAAATTGGTGCCTTTTCTTGGGCCTTCATCTTTATCTACAGTGTATTTCTCGGTCACTTTTTTTCCAGCTTCATTCACAAAAGTGTGTTCCACTTCAATAGGAACTATTTGATCTTTAAAGCGGTTTTCTTCCAGAGCTTTTAAAGCACGCATTTGACTGGTATAGGCAAATTGGTCTTGATCTTCGCGGGAAACATTGTATTTTTTAGCAACGGCTTCGGCAGTTAGGCCCATATTCCAGTAGTAATCTTCGTGGCCATTCTTAGCTAGTTTATAATCCGGTACAGGCTTAAACCCACCCATAGGGATATAGCTCATGCTTTCCGCACCACCAGCGATGATACAATCTGCCATGCCGCTTTGGATTTTGGCCGTGGCGATGGATATGGTTTCCAAGCCAGAGGCACAAAACCGGTTTACAGTCATTCCTGGAACATCGATAATTTCCAGTGCCATCAAAGAGATGTAACGGCCCACGTTCATGCCTTGCTCCGCCTCGGGCATAGCATTCCCGACCATCACGTCGTCAATACGAAGCTTGTCCAGTTGTGGAACTTCCTTTAAAATATATTTAATTGTTTCCGCTGCGAGTTCATCCGGTCTTTTAAAACGGAAAACACCTCTTGGAGCTTTGCCCACGGCCGTGCGGTAGGCTTTTACTATATATGCTGTTCTCATAATAGATATTAGATTTTAGACTTGAGATATTAGATTTTTAAATTTTCTTCGAAAATTTTTGAATTAGTGCATAATTCATCTTTTGTATCTCGATTAATTCGTTTAATAATGGATTCACAGTAATTTCTGAAACTAATTCAAGACGGTATGAAAGGATGAGTTGGGTATATAGTTCGTTTGATGAACCACTTGCAATACCCAGAAAATTTTTAAATTCTCCGTCTGTGTTTCTTCCCGCTCCCTCAGCAATATTTGAGGGTATGGAAACTGCGCTCTTTCTAATTTGGCTTGTTAGTCCGTACTTTTCTTCGACTGGAAATTCAGCAGATATCCTATAGGTTTTTTCTGTAAGATCCATTGCCCTCTGCTATATTTTTAGTTCTTGGAAATTGTGCATGATTTTAGATTTTAGATGTTATACCTGTGATTCTAATCTTAGAATATTAAAGCAATTATTAAAAGGTTAAGACAAATGTTCGATACTATATAATTTTAATTTTTGGCAAAACGTACATACATCTCACGTCTCACGTCTCCCGTCTAATTTCTAAGCGGCTTCCCCTTCTGTATCATATGTTGCAATCTCTCCAAAGTCTTTCTCTCACCCGTAAGACTCAAGAACGCTTCTCTTTCAAGATCCAGTAAATATTGCTCGCTTACATAGCTCGCTTCACTCAAATCACCTCCTGCCATAACATAAGCTAGCTTATTGGCGATTTTCTTGTCGTGCTCGCTGATGTAGTTTCCGGCAACCATTTGGTCGGTTCCTACTAAAAACATTCCCAAAGCTTGTCTGCCAAGGACTTTTATATCAGTCCTCATAACGGGTTTTGTATATCCTTGATCGGCCATAAAGCGTGCTGTTGCTTTTGCGGCGGCAATCTGCCTGTCTTGGTTTACGATTACAATGTCTTTTCCTTTTTGAAGGATTCCAGTGTCAAAGGCTTCATAAGCTGATGTTGATACTTTCGCCATTCCTATGGTCAAAAAGTAATCCTGAAGACGGTTGAGTTCTACGTCGTCCTTGGCAAATGAATCACTTGCGCGCATCGCCATTTCCTTGGAACCACCTCCGCCGGGAATTACCCCAACGCCGAATTCCACAAGACCTATATACGATTCAGCCACTGCAACCACTTTGTCGGCGTGAAGTGCGAATTCACAGCCACCCCCCAATGTCATTCCGTGAGGTGCAACAACTACGGGGATAGAGGAGTAGCGAAGACGCATACTGGTGTCCTGGAAATATTTTACGGCGGCATTCAATTCGTCGTATTCCTGCTCAACTGCCATCATAAAGATCATTCCGATATTGGCGCCTACGGAGAAGTTTTTCCCTTGATTGGCAATTACCAACCCGTCGTAATCTTTTTCGGCAATATCGATAGCTTTGTTGAGTCCAGCTAAAACATCTCCACCAATGGCGTTCATTTTGCTGGTGAATTCAACATTTAGAATTCCATCACCTAAATCTTCCACAACTACACCTGTGTTTTTGAAAACTTCGGAGGTTTTGCGGATGTTGTCTAGAATGATAAATGCATCCTGTCCTGGAACTTTTAAGTGTTTCTTCTGAGGAATATCGTAGAAATAAGTATTCCCTTCTTTTATAGTGTAAAAAGAATCTACTCCAGCTTCGAGCATTTCATTTACCCAAGCCGCAGGTTCTTTTCCTAATTCTTTAATTAATTCAATTCCTTTTTTAATGCCAACGGCATCCCAGATTTCAAAGGGGCCATTGTCCCATCCGAATCCAGCTTTCATGGCATCATCAATCTTATAGAACTCGTCTGTGATTTCAGGAACTCGTTTGGAAACATACGCAAACATTGCCCCGAAATTCTTTCTGTAGAATTCCCCAGCCTTGTCATCACCTGCAATCAAAATCGGGAAACGGTCTAAAACTCTATCAACCGATTTCGTTTTTTCCAAAGTGGCAAAATTTGCTTTTTTGCCTTTTCGGTATTCCATAGTATCTAGATCCAGCGCAAGGATTTCGCTATTGCCTTTTTCGTCTTTAACTTTCTTATAAAACCCCTGATCGCGTTTGCTGCCCAACCATTTGTTTTGCATCATTGTATCGATAAAGCCGGGGATTTGGAAAATACCGTGCTCTTCATCATCGGGCGCGTTTTCGTAAATTCCATTCGCAACGTGTACCAAGGTGTCAAGGCCTACCACATCCACAGTTCTAAAAGTGGCGGATTTTGGACGACCGATTACTGGACCGGTTAGTTTATCAACCTCTTCCACGGTAAGTCCCATTTCCTTTACTTGATGGAATAGACTTTGGATTCCGAAGATTCCAATTCTGTTTCCGATAAAAGCGGGCGTGTCTTTTGCGACTACGGTAGTTTTTCCAAGGAATTTTTCTCCGTACTCATTCAGGAATTCCAATACTTCAGATGAAGTTTTTGGCCCTGGAATGATTTCGAAAAGTTTTAGATATCGCGGGGGGTTAAAGAAGTGGGTCCCGCAAAAGTGCTTTTGAAAATCTTCGCTTCGGCCTTCACTCATATACTTAATAGGAATACCTGAAGTATTCGAGGTGATCAAAGTGCCAGGTTTTCTGTGCTTGTCCAAGTTTTCAAATACCTGCTTTTTGATATCCAAACGCTCCACCACCACTTCGATGATCCAATCGGCAGTATTTACTTTGGAAATATCATCTTCGAGGTTTCCCGTTGAAATACGATTCGCAAAATCCTTGTGATAGAGGGGGGCAGGATTGCTCTTTATTGCCTTCTGGAGGTCTTCATTTACAATCCGGTTTCGAACTACCTTGTCTTCAAGGGTGAGCCCTTTTTTCTTTTCGGCATCTGTGAGTTCACGTGGCACGATGTCCAACAACAGTACCTCTACGCCAATATTGGCGAAATGGCTAGCAATACCGCTTCCCATTATCCCGGAACCGATGACCGCTACTTTATTGATTCTTCTTTTTGACATTTCTTATTATTTTGAACTCGCCCAACCAGCAAGCAGATTATGTTTATTAATTTTCAATTTTTAACATCTAACATCTAACATCTAACATCTAACATCTCATGTCTCACATCTCACGTCTCACGTCTCACATCTCATATATCTTCTTCGAATTAATCAAGTCACTAATAGTATCCGCTACTTTTCTGAATATCCGCAATTCCTCTTCGGGAACGTGCTTTTTTACTGCATCGTCAAATTCAAAAACTACCTGTTTTGAGAAATCCCGCATTTCTATTCCAAAGGGCGTTAAGTGGATCAAAACGCCTCGGCCATCCTCGGGATTCGGTTTTCTCTCTATCAATCCTTTTTCCTCCATGGACTTCAGAGTTCTGGAAAGACTGGTAGCCTCCATTCCCATCTTGGGTCCGAGCGCTGTGGAGGGAGTGCCATTTTCAGGATCAATACTGATCAACGCAAACCCAGTGGCCATCGTACTCCCCTTTTTCCCCGCTTCCTCATTGTACATTTTCGTTACACTCATCCAAGTGGAGCGCAGTATATAATCAATGGTTTTCTCTTTCATGTAATTTTCTAAGCCAATGGGAACCAAAGATACAAAAATTTATTATGCACGCATAGTATATTTGGGATTTTTTAAACATAATTGGAAAAAGTATAAGACAAAAAGACGTAAGACATAGTACTGTTCACTACTAAATAATTTTCTAACAACTAACAAAGGTTCTACGTCCTATGTCAATCCAACTAATAACATTTTTTAGACTTAGGACGAGAAGATGACCGCACGGCAGTAGGTTAAGAAATTTCAATATGCTCTTTGCCACGTAGGTCAGATAATGAATACCGCTATTAATTTCTTGATATTTTCAAATTCTATTTTATTCACAATTTTTGCGATATCCGTCGGATTTAGACCCCAAAGATTCCAAAATTTTGAGGCTTTTAATAGAGTGACAAAACAGAGCATCCTGCGTCCTATGCTTGCCTGCCGTAGCTACGGTGTACCCACATCTTTTGCGAGGTTGACACCTTCTATTATATAACCGAGCCTATCCAGCCCTCTTTTTAGGGCAATTACACCAGATGGACCTTGTGAATCGTAACCTTTCCAGCCACCGAGCCGTCCAATGATCCAGGCCGCCCATTTTGTTTTTTTGGATCGTGGTGGTTTTGGAGCTTTTTGGTCTTTCCCTGTAATTTAATGTTCATCTTTTCAAGTACTGCAACCTCCTGGTCATCAAAGACCTCTTCTATGGGCTGGCCGCCCTCGGGATCTGCATAGGCGATGTTCATCTGCAATATTTTCAACATGGCCGTCATCTGCATCAGCACTAGCTTTCTGACTGCTCAACCACTTTCCAGTTCGGTCTCCTCTATCCCAAAGCCCTGTTTTTTCAATATCCTGAAAAGCTATTCGATGTACCAACGGGCACTGTACCACTCTACCATCAACAGAGCGTCCTCATAACTTTTGACTTTGTGGGTGGTCAACAACTTCCAGTTGATGGTCTTGCCCGTAGATGGGCCATTTATCTCCTTGGCCGATATGCAGTTGATGCTGATCGTTGGGGGGTATCCCTTGCTCCTTAAATTGGCAGGGCACTTTATCTCACATTCCATGAACCGCAGCGCTACCTCGGCCTGTCTTTTAATTTGGTTCTTGCGCTTATCGGTGGGCAGGTCAACGATATAGGTCCCAGCAACCGGCTGGGCATCAACTTCTTTATAAAGTTTGGCTCCATTGCCCAGGTTCCATGTTGTCCTGGAGCGGACCAGTAAATGAGTTCTTTCATCGGGCACTATGGCAAACTGCTCGAAAATATCCCCTTCCCGGTCCTCGATGACCGTCGAGCTTTCGGCCTCCCTCAAGATCCTTTTGCTCTCTTGTGCAACTTCGGTCCACTTATTAGGACTCCTTTTCTACTATGGGCTGTTGTTTGTAACGTCTTTGTTTCCTGTCGGGTCTTTCCTCGGGGCGGCTGAAAATTTTGATATGGGAAAATCCCAAAGGGCTCAGATCTTGGGCATCAAGGACAAGGCCAGGGTGCAGCTTGAAGCAATGTCCGGTATCGGATTTATCCGAAAGGCCCAGCCCACTGTTTTCGCTGAGCCTTCCTTTGTGCTTTGATAAATTTATCTCACAAGTGTCCTGTACGCACAGCAAATGACGGCCCTTGGCCAGCTTTCCAACGCGATGGGAAGCTTCTTCGAAAAGGGCTTCTCCTTAATCCTGCCATTGTTCAAGAATCTAATAATAGGCCTTTTGTTCGGCACTGTTGGAGGCAAGCTGTCGGACGGTAGAACTTGGGTTCGAACTGAGCCTGGACCATAGTTCCAGGGCCCTTCGTTCCAAACAGGAGTCCCCCAAGATTCCACTGTAATCTGGATAGGAGGTTTTTGGGTCTGCTGTTTCTTTCATTTAGCGAATTTACAAATATTTGTGGGTACAAGGTAGGGTCTCTCTCTATAAGCCACAGACTGCATCGCATACCGTGGATCCTGAATAATCGCAAGCCGTTCCATTTTTGAGATTTCCATGGTTATGCAATCAAACTCTTCCACCACTTTTCCGGTAAGGGCATAAACTCCTTTTCCCTGGAAACGATATTGGTTTGCCACGGGCGGAAAATGTACAGTATCGACAAAATGGCCATCCCTGTCCAAGAAATTCCCAAAGAACATAGTGTCTCCTCGGGTGGTGCGTGCTTTTTTTACGGTAACCAGATAGGCTTCAACTGTAACTTGCTTTCCGATATATTGATGTAGATCTGCTGCCCGCAATGGATTGGTGGAAGGTTCCAAAAGCAGATCGAAGGGATTGCAAAGTGGGAATCCCAGCAATTCTATTTCGTCAAAGGCGTCTTCCAAAGCCGTGTTGGGTAAGGAAGGGGTTTTGTAATTAACGGTGGGAGATTTAAATAGTGTGTAAACATTCTCCTCAAAACTCACTTTGTTTATCTTCATATAAGCTTCCCAAAGCAGTTCGCGTTTATTTCTTTTTGTAAATCGGAAAGCGTTTATTTTTATAAGGATAGTGGCCTGTTCCATCCCAATGGAAACGCGTTTCAAGAAATTATTTAAACTTTTATAAGCGCCATTTTTGCTGCGTTCCACAATGATTTTTTGAATGAGCTTGGCTTCTAGGGATTGCAAAAAAGCAAATCCGATATAGATATCTTTTCCATGGATAACCGTTTCTGCAAAACTGCGATTGATACAGGGAGCGAGAATATTTCCGCCTTGCATCCGCGCTTCGTGCACATAGAGTTCCACACTGTAAAATCCACCGCCATTGTTGAGCGTGGCCACCATATATTCCAACGGAAAATATGCTTTCAGAAAAAGACTTTGGTAGCTTTCCACCGCATAGGAAGCAGAATGTCCTTTGGCAAAAGCATAGCCTGCAAAACTTTCTATCTGCCGCCACACGCCGGCTGTAAAGGCTTCGGGTTTGCTTGTAGCTTTACAGTTTTCAAAAAAATGGTCTTTTACTTTTTGAAATTCCTCTCGTGAACGGAATTTGCCGCTCATTCCCCTTCGCAACATATCGGCTTCGCTTAAGGTGAGTCCGCCAAAATGGTGCGCCACTTTGATCACATCTTCCTGATAGACCATCACGCCATAGGTTTCAGGCATAATGTCCAGCAGAACAGGATGGGCTTCCTTCCTTTTTTCGGGAAAACGGTAGCGCAGAATGTACTCCCGCATCATTCCGCTTTTTGCCACGCCAGGGCGGATGACGGAACTGGCAGCTACCAAACCCAGATAGTCATTCACTTGTAGTTTTCGCATCAACATTCGCATAGCGGGCGATTCTACGTAAAAACAACCAATGGCTTCAGCATTTCGCAAGAGAGATTTTATCTTTTCGTCTTTTTTGAAACGTTTGATATCGTGAATGTCGATGGGTGGCAGATTGGGATGATTGTAGCGCACTATTTCCACCGTATCTTTAATTTTTCCAAGGCCACGCTGACTGAGGATATCGAATTTATACAGCCCAATGTCTTCCGCTATCACCATATCAAATTGGGTGGTGGCAAAACCTTTGGGCGGCATATATGTGGCGGTAAAATAATGGATGGGTTTTTCTGAAATCAAGATGCCGCCGGCGTGGATTCCGAGATAATTTGGGAATCCTTCAATGTATTTGCCATATATAACAACCAATTGCGACAATTTGTCCAAGGTGTCAAAATTGTAATCCCCTCTAGAAAGCTTGTCGATTTCTTCTTTTGGCAATCCAAAAACCTTTCCCAGTTCCCGAACCGAAGCTTTGTATTTAAAAGTATTATAAACGGCAATAAGGGAAGTATTCTTAAAACTTCGGAAAATAAATTTGGTAATGTCATCCCGATCCTGCCAAGAAAAATCAATGTCGAAGTCGGGTGGATTGGTTCGATAGAGATTGATAAAGCGTTCGAAATACAAATCCAATTCCACCGGATCCACGTCGGTAATGCGAAGCAGATAGGCGATGATGCTATTGGCACCACTGCCACGGCCTACGTAGAAATAGCCTTTGCTGCGGGCGTATTTCAATATTTTCCAATTGATAAGAAAGTAGGAAACAAAGCCTTTTTTCTGGATGATATCCAGTTCCTTTTCCATTCGGTTCATCACGCGTTCACCTGGACGTTTGTAACGGTATGGAATCCCGGCATAAGCCAATTTCCGCAGCAGTCGAAAATCCAATTCTTCATTGGCAGTATAGGATTTTTGATTATTCGGGTTTTGTTTTGAGAAATCGAAATCGATGGAGCAGGCTTCCAATAATTTCTCGGTGTTTTCAATGAGTGTTGGAAATTCACTAAATATCTCCTTCAGTTTTTCTTTGGAAATAAACACGTCTTTTTCACTGCCCTGTTCCGAAATCGACAATTTGCTCAGTAAAGTATTATTGTCAATGGCTCGAAGCAATCGATGTGTGTTGAAGCCTTTTTTATTCTGAAAGGAAACGGTTTGAAGGATTACCAATTTCTCCTGTCGATTTTTCCAAGGCGAAAACTTCAATCGGTTTAGGTCTTCTATTTTTACTCCAAGGAATTCATTTTCCAAAAGAGCATCACCTTCAAAAGTAGCAAAGGGATAAATAGTAAAAGTATCCGAAAGTTGCTTTGCTCTTGAAGGAATCTCTACGTCGCTCTCCGCGCGTTGATGCAGATATTCTGATAGATAATCGTTTATATTTTGAAAGCCGTTATTGTTTTTGGCGAGCATTACAAATTGTTGTTTTGTGCCGTTTCTAAAATCCACGCCTAAAACAGGTCTAACCTCAAAATCTGAAGCAATTCGGACAAATTCCAAACACGCTGAGGTAGAATTAATATCTGTAAGTGCCATACACCTCGCGCCATTCTTTTGTCCAAGCGTTAGCAACTCCTGTATTTTCAGGGTTCCATAGCGAAGACTGTAGTAGGTGTGGCAGTTTAAAAACATTGAATTGGATTTAATCCAAAATTATGGAATATTTCCAATAAACAGAGTTGAGAGTTTAAAAATTTATAAGTTGAGGACAAGATTGCACTTCCTGCAAGATCTTTAAGACCTTGTAGGTATATAATAGAATTGAAATGGGACTTACCCAATTTTAAATCTCTTACGTATCCGCGTGAGGGATAGAAGCCGCTACCGTGTAGCGCTGAAATACGAAGTATTCAACGAATCAAATAAAATATAAACGTTGAGTTATAGCCCGACCCGACTGAGGGGCACGCCCAAATACTTCATATAAAAATGATTAACATTTAACCTCCTAAACTCCTCGACACTCTTATGACATCCTGTCAGAATCCCCTCGCTGGCACAATCCTTGTCTTATACAGTCTGACATTGAAAATCAGACACAACAATAAATTATAAAAACAAACAACAAGTTATGAGTAAAATAATCGGAATCGACTTAGGTACAACCAACTCCTGCGTTGCCGTGATGGAAGGTAGCGAGCCAATGGTTATTCCTAATGCCGAAGGAAAAAGAACTACACCTTCAGTAATCGCATTTGTGGAAGGTGGCGAAATTAAAGTAGGGGATCCTGCAAAACGTCAGGCAGTAACAAACCCGACTAAGACTATTAGCTCCATCAAAAGATTTATGGGGAACAAGTATTCCGAATCAAAAAGCGAAGCGGAACACTCCACATACAAAGTGGTAAAAGGTGACAACGATACTGCCCGTGTTGACATTGACGGCCGTTTGTACACCCCACAGGAACTCAGTGCTATGATTCTTCAGAAAATGAAGAAAACCGCTGAGGACTATTTAGGTCAGGACGTTACCCGCGCGGTAATTACCGTTCCTGCTTATTTTAACGACAGCCAGCGTCACGCCACCAAAGAAGCTGGGGAGATCGCAGGACTAAAAGTGGAAAGAATTATTAACGAGCCAACTGCCGCAGCTCTTGCCTACGGTTTGGACAAAAAAGGTAAAGACCAAAAAATTGTGGTT
This sequence comes from Aequorivita sp., assembly GCA_049646885.1. Classification (GTDB taxonomy): domain Bacteria; phylum Bacteroidota; class Bacteroidia; order Flavobacteriales; family Flavobacteriaceae; genus Aequorivita. The sequence continues at coordinate 30,883 of JBARWQ010000073.1, forward strand.
TTTGACTTTGGTGGAGGTACCCACGACGTTAGTATCCTTGAATTGGGAGATGGCGTTTTTGAAGTACTTGCTACCGATGGTGACACTCACTTAGGTGGTGACGACGTTGACCAAAAAATAATCAAGTGGTTGGCAGACGAGTTTAAAGCCGAAGAAGATTTTGATCTTCGCAAGGACCCAATGGCACTTCAGCGTTTGAAGGAAGCTGCCGAGAAAGCCAAGATTGAGCTTTCTTCATCTACCCAGACAGAAATCAACTTACCTTATATTACTGCTACTGCCAGCGGACCAAAACACTTGGTCAAATCATTGACCCGTGCAAAATTTGAGCAGTTAATCGATGATTTGGTAAAAAGAACAATGAAGCCTTGTGAGACTGCAATGAAAGCTGCCGGTCTTAGCAAGAGTGATATAAATGAAGTAATTCTTGTGGGTGGTTCTACCCGTATTCCTGCCGTTCAGGAAGCTGTAGAGAAGTTCTTCGGAATTAAGCCACACAAAGGTGTAAACCCAGATGAGGTAGTTGCAATTGGTGCTGCTATTCAAGGTGGTGTCTTGACAGGAGATGTTAAGGATGTATTGCTTCTAGACGTAACTCCACTTTCTCTTGGAATTGAAACTATGGGAAGCGTTATGACCAAATTGATTGAGGCTAACACGACAATCCCTACCAAGAAAAGTCAAATTTTCTCCACTGCATCCGATAACCAGCCAAGTGTTGAGATCCACGTATTGCAAGGAGAACGCCCAATGGCGAACGACAACAAGACAATCGGTCGTTTCCACTTGGACGGAATTCCACCAGCACAAAGAGGTACGCCACAGATTGAAGTAACCTTTGATATTGATGCAAACGGTATCATCAAAGTTAGTGCAACTGACAAGGCTACCAATAAAACGCAAGACATCCGAATTGAAGCTTCCTCTGGTTTGACCGAGGAGGAAATCAAAAAGATGAAAGCAGATGCGGAAGCAAATGCCGAAACTGATAAGATCGCTAAAGAAAAAGCGGACAAATTGAATGAGGCCGATGCAATGATTTTCCAAACTGAAAAGCAACTGAAAGAATTTGGCGACAAATTATCTGATGATAAAAAGAAACCAATCGAAGAAGCTTTGGAAGAATTGAGAAAAGCACACGCAGCTCAAGATGTAGCAACCATCCAACCTGCTTTGGACAAGATAAACGAAGCTTGGAAAGTTGCCTCGGAGGAAATGTACAAAGCCCAGGCCGATGACCAAGGCGCACCAACTGGTGATGCAGGTGCAGGAGCTGATCAAGGCAGCGCTGAAAACAGTGACGTTGAAGACGTTGACTTTGAAGAAGTGAAATAAATCCCCCTAGCCCCCAAATGGGGGATTAAGGAGACTTAATTTGATAAATGCAAAAAACCGCGACCTGAAAGGGCTGCGGTTTTTTGTTTTAGGTTTCTCGAATTTTTATTTTGAATAAAGACCCCGCCTTATAACTGATTGATATCTGTTTTTAGTCTTCGCTTTTTAATATTGCGCTAATAGATAATTAATCAAATCGGTTGTGGTTATGATTCCAACCAATATTCCTTTATCCAGCACTGGGAGGGAATGGAAGCTCTGTCGCGAGAGGATCTCGGCTGTTTCTTTTATGGTACTATCAACCTCCACAAATATTGGCAATCTGGTCATTACATCAGGAATACCGAACATTTCATAAATCAAAGGAACGACAAATTCATCATTTTCATCCAAATCGGCGAAACTGATTCTCAATAAGTCGGTGTGGCTGATCATTCCAACCAAGCGTTCATTTTCAACAACCGGGATATGACGTATATTATGACGATTAAACAGTATTTCAGCTTCATACAAGGACTGTTTCGGGCTAAGGGTGATCAGATCCTTACTCATAATTTCGGATACAGGAACTTTTTGTTTCATGATTTATAGATTTTATTTGGTTGAATTATTTTCTTGTGTTGCTGTAAAGCTAAGTAGATCCAGTTATTTTAACTATGATTATGGTCATTGGAAAATAGATTTGTATGATATAAGTTGACCTTTCTAAAAATGTCGGCATTAATTCTTGTGGTTCAACTTTCACGAACAAATACTATCCAGCCTTGGAACCATACATTACCACGGTTGAAACATACCGTATCGCATTTTTTGAATATACTGTTTTGACGTATAAGTTTTGTTTTTCGGAATTAGGGATTTTTGTTGGCAACTGCCCTATATGAGGTTTTACTCACATTTACCCAAATTTCAATCTATCCTTCCTGAAATCCTTGGTATCTTTGCCAACATAAATAAATAGAGATCATGGACTACACTTCAAAAATGCTACGCGACGATGCGCTTAAAGGAAAAACAATAGTAGTAACTGGCGGTGGCAGCGGCTTAGGAAAAGCTATGACCACTTATTTCTTGGAATTGGGTGCCAATGTTGTGATAACTTCCAGAAATATTGAAAAGCTACAGGCTGTCAAGGAAGAATTGGAGAAAAAGACGGGAGGAAAAGTTCTTCCGGTACAATGTGACGTACGGCATTATGACCAAGTTGAAAATATGGTTCAAGAATCCATAAAGGAGTTTGGCAAGGTAGATGTGCTTTTAAACAATGCCGCCGGGAATTTCATTTCCCCTACCGAAAGACTTTCAGCAAATGCTTTTGACACTATTATAGATATTGTTTTAAAAGGAACAAAAAACTGTACGCTGGCTTTTGGAAAACATTGGATAGACAATAAGGAAACCAACAAAACCGTTCTTAATATTGTAACAACTTACGCGTGGACTGGGTCTGCATACGTAGTGCCAAGTGCTACGGCCAAAGCTGGCGTACTGGCAATGACACGCTCTCTAGCTGTGGAATGGGCCAAATACGGGATGCGATTCAACGCGATTGCGCCAGGGCCTTTTCCTACCCAAGGTGCGTGGGACAGATTATTGCCAGGAGATTTGAAGGAGAAATTCGATCTGGCTAAAAAAGTGCCTTTAAAGCGCGTGGGCGACCATCAAGAACTCGCTAATCTGGCAGCTTATTTGGTCTCGGATTTTTCTGCTTATATCAATGGAGAAGTCATTACCATTGATGGAGGAGAATGGTTAAAAGGCGCTGGCCAGTTCAATCTGCTGGAAGCTGTTCCTGAGGAAATGTGGGACGTGCTGGAAGCGATGATTCGGTCGAATAAAAAATCATGATCGTTAAAAACGGAATCAATAAGAGTCTTTCAAGACAATAAATATTAGGGGACTTTCTTTATTCCAAATACTTTCTGTTGATTTCCTGTTAACAAAAAGGCTTTTCTATCCTCATAAATAATCGTACTTTTAACGGTTCAAATCTCAAATGAATTAATGGGTAAAATAATTGCAATTGCAAACCAAAAAGGGGGAGTGGGCAAGACCACAACCTCTATAAACTTAGCTGCATCCTTAGGGGTTCTTGAAAAAAAAGTTTTACTCATCGATGCCGATCCACAGGCCAATGCCACTTCGGGTTTGGGCATTGATGTGGAATCCGTGGAGTTGGGAACCTATCAGCTATTGGATCACAGTGCTACTGCTAGAGAAGCCATAATTGCCACAGATTCCCCGAATTTGGATTTAATACCTTCCCATATTGACCTAGTAGCCATTGAAATTGAGTTGGTGGATGTGGAGAAACGGGAATATATGTTGAAAACTGCTTTGGAAGACCTTAGATCGGACTATGATTATATTTTAATTGACTGTGCGCCATCATTGGGTCTGCTTACCTTGAACGCGTTAACTGCGGCTGATTCTGTCATCATTCCTATACAGTGCGAATACTTTGCGCTGGAAGGTCTGGGCAAACTGTTGAACACTGTAAAAAGCGTTCAAAAAATACACAATCCCGATCTGGATATTGAAGGATTATTGCTGACAATGTTTGATTCGCGCCTTCGACTTTCAAATCAGGTGGTGGAAGAGGTGAGAAAACATTTTGACGAGATGGTTTTCGAAACAATCATCCAGCGAAATGTGCGTTTGAGTGAAGCACCTAGTCATGGCGAGAGTATTATCAGTTATGACGCCTCGAGCAAGGGTGCCGATAACTATTTGAGCCTGGCGCACGAATTAATCCAGAAAAACGAAAAGAATTAATGGCGAAAGCTACCAGAAAACAAGCCTTAGGCCGGGGACTTTCAGCTTTGTTGAAAGATCCCGACAATGATATAAAATCTGTTGCCGACAAGAATGCCGACAAGGTTGTGGGCAGTATAGTTGAATTGGAATTGGAAAGTATTGAGGTGAATCCATTTCAGCCTCGAACCAGTTTTAATGAGGAATCCCTACGGGAACTTGCTTCCTCGATCAGAGAATTGGGGGTTATCCAGCCTATTACGGTAAGAAAATTAGATTTCAACAAATATCAATTGGTAAGTGGGGAACGTCGTTTTCGCGCTTCAAAATTGGTAGGGCTGGAAACCATTCCTGCCTATATCCGCATTGCGAATGACCAAGAGTCTTTGGAAATGGCTTTGGTGGAAAATATCCAACGCCAGGATCTTGATCCCATTGAAATTGCAATTTCCTATCAAAGATTGCTGGAGGAAATAAAGGTCACCCAAGAAGAATTGAGCGACAGGGTAGGGAAAAACCGTTCCACTATTGCCAACTACCTGCGTTTGCTGAAGTTGGATCCCATCATCCAAACAGGGATGCGCGATGGCTTTATAAGTATGGGCCACGGCCGTGCGCTCATCAACGTAGATGATCTAGGAGAGCAATTGGACATTTATGAAAAAGTTTTGGAGCAGAACTTATCTGTTCGCGAAACCGAAGCTTTGGCGAGGAATATTAAAAATCCAGAAACAAAAACAACTGCTCCCAAAATAAGTATGCCGCCCTTTGCTAAAAAGGCGAAGAAAGAATTGACAGATCATTTTGAAACCTCAGTTGATATAAAAGTTTCAAAGTCTGGAAAAGGACAATTGGTATTGCCGTTTAAGAATCAGGATGATTTTGAGCGTATTTTGAAGCTTATTAAAAGTGAGAAATAACTTCCTATATATTTTTTTTTTAATCTTTGGCGCTACCTTATCGGCTCAGGTGTCCGATACTCTGGCAATAAAGAAAGAGGAGCAAGTTATAGTTGTTACGGATTCTATTTTGCAAAGGGATGAATACGATCCCTTGGCCCCAGCGAGAGCTGCTTTTTATTCTGCAGTAGTGCCCGGGTTGGGGCAGGTTTACAACAAAAAATATTGGAAGATCCCGATTATTTACGCTGGAATGGCGGCGGGAGTTTATTTCTACAAACAACAGGACGACGATTATAACCGTTTCCGCGATGCCTATAAACGCAGGTTGGCTGGCTATACAGACGATGAGTTTTACGGAACTGGGGAGACCCCGACTATTTCCAATGAACGACTGATTAACGCACAGAAATCTGCGCAAAAAAACAAGAGTATCAGCGTTATTGTTACCGTGGCTTTTTATCTGTTGAATGTGGTAGATGCCAATGTTGACGCTCACTTAAAGCAATACGAAGTAAGCGACGACCTCTCCCTGCAACCCAATTTTGAGGTCAATCCGCACAATGCCCAAACGCAGTACGGTATGTCCTTAACCTATAGATTTAAATAAATTTTTCTATGAAAATAGCATTATTGGGTTACGGAAAAATGGGAAAGACAATAGAAGGTCTTGCCTTGGAAAAGGGGTATTCCATTGTTTTTAAAGGTACGAGCAAAACGGAGGAAGGGAATTTTTACGAAGCGGAACTTGTAATAGAATTCTCCTCTCCTGAAGCTGCGGTCAAAAATATATCCCGAGCTTTGGAAGCCGGCATTCCTGTAGTATCGGGCAGCACCGGCTGGTTGGAGAAATATGATGAAATGGTAAGTTTGTGCAAAAGCCGTAACGGAAGCTTTCTTTATGCGTCCAACTTCAGCGTGGGCGTTAATTTGTTTTTTAACATTAATGAATATGTCGCCAAGTTGATGGCACCTTGGAAGGATTACGATGTTTCGGTTGAGGAAATCCATCATCTTGAGAAAAAAGATGCGCCGAGTGGAACAGCTATTTCCATAGCGGAAGGAATTTTAAAACATTGCGACAAAAAGAAGTGGGAGCTGGATGCAGATCAGAAAGATGTATTGAATATTACAGCCAAGAGGAAAGAGAATGTAAAAGGCACTCATATAGTTCATTACACTTCTTATATTGATAGTATTTCATTAAAACATGAGGCATATTCCCGAGAGGGATTTGCGAAGGGTGCAATATTAGCCGGGGAATGGCTAAAGGATAAAAAGGGTGTTTTTACAATGAAGGACGTCTTGGGAATTTGAGGTAATTTATAAAACATTACATTCAACAAAAAAATATTAAATCCCGATCCCATCTGTTGGTGGAAGGGTTAACAAAATAACAAATAGCAGATTATGAGTTGGACAGGTTGGTTAATATTCATTTTAATAGTCCAAGTAATTCACTTTGCGGGAACTTGGAAGCTTTATCAAATAGCTGGCAGAAAAGCTTGGGAAGCGGCTATCCCTGTTTACAATGCCGTTGTTTTGATGAAAATCATCAACCGCCCATGGTGGTGGACCATTTTGCTTTTTGTTCCCATAGTGAACCTCATTATGTTCCCAGTAATCTGGGTGGAAACCTTGCGCAGTTTCGGTAGAAATTCTACGATAGATACGGTTTTGGTACTGCTTACCTTCGGACTTTATATCTATTATATCAACTACACCCAAAAGGTAAGTTATATTGAGGACAGAAGCCTAAAACCACGCACTTCTACGGGAGAGTGGGTGAGCTCTATACTATTTGCGGTGGTTGCCGCCACAATTGTACATGCATATATTATGCAACCTTTTACTATTCCTACTTCATCTTTGGAGAAAACCTTGTTGGTAGGGGATTTCCTTTTTGTGAGCAAATTTCATTACGGGGCCCGTGCGCCTATGACGCCGGTGGCTTTCCCGATGGTCCACGATACTATTCCCCTGATCAATGTGAAATCCTATCTCACCAAACCCCAAATTCCATACTTTAGATTTCCTGGATTTCAAGATATAAAGCGCAACGATATTGTGGTTTTCAACTGGCCCGTGGACACAGTAAACGCCTTTCAACAATATGGCGATGGGAAATACTACTACAAACCCATCGATAAGAAATCCAATTACGTAAAGCGATGTGTGGGCCTTCCAGGCGATTCCTTATCCGTGCGCGACGGCTATGTTTTTATCAATGGGAAACCGAACGAACTGCCGGATCGGGCGAGAATTCAATTCTCATATCTCGTTCGAACCAATGGCCCATTGCACCCCGATATGCTAAACAAGCGTTACAACATAACTGATGGCTACCAATATGAAAATAACACCTATTACTTTCCGGCCATTTCCGAAGAATCTTTAAAATTATTAAAGAACAATCCCAACGTAGTGGAAACGATGCGTTTTACTCAAAATGAATTGGGGAAATGGGATAGGGGTATATTTCCAAATCACCAAAACTACCCTTGGAACAATGATTTCTTTGGACCTGTTTATATTCCGCAGAAGGGCGCTACAGTTGCTATCACGCCCGAGACTCTGCCATTGTACCGAAGAGTTATCGAGGTTTATGAAGGAAGTGAATTGGGGATAGACAACAAAATCACTCAGTCTGGCACCGAAGTTTTATTGAATGGACAGCCAATTACCGACTACACTTTTAAGATGGATTATTACTGGATGATGGGAGATAACCGCAACAACAGTGAGGACGCCCGTACTTGGGGTTTTGTCCCTTTTAACCACGTAGTAGGCAAGCCAGTATTTGTTTGGATGAGCTGGGACGGCATTAATAAGAAAGTGCGCTGGGAACGCGTATTTACAACCGTTGGAGGAAACGGAAAACTAGTTTCCTATTTATGGCCTTTTATTGGTTTGGTCATTGCTTATTTTGCATTTGATTTTTTCAGAAGAAGAAAAAAGACGTCTAAAAGCTAAGCCTTAATATCTAAAGATTGAACGATTTTATGTCTGCCTACATTTATGTTTGGCAGACATTTTCTTTTGATAGAGAATAGCTTTGGAAGGAATGGAAATTTCCATTTATAAAGCTATTTGAGTTGTTTTAAACTTGCAAAACTTCTTTATCCTTCACCTTGAATAAAAGCTATTCCATTTATGGTTAATGTGTTGTAAAAATTTTCTTTTGTATAAAAATGAAAAGAAACAGGTAGATTTCAAAAATAATCGTATCTTTTTTTCTCCTCACTAGACCCCTATCTATATTTTTATTTGACTCATTATCAAATACTTGCGCTTTGCGTTTATAGAGATGACTCTCTCTATTACGCTTGATTCGAGTATTTTATGGTATCTAAATAGTCTTTTTTTCCCCCTCACGGCTATTGTACTTTAATGAAATTATCTAATTGCAGAAATATGGAACCCATCAAAAAACTGATAATTTATGGTGAAAAAGAGCATACCTCCAATATTAATGAGGAGGTGTATAATTTACAAGCCAGCAATCGGGATATTGCACCCAAACATGAAATAGATCTAGAGGGGAAAACTATCCACCTTGAACTTTCCGATGGGGTGACTTGGATGTGCGATGCCTCAACCCTCCATGAAGTCTATCCGGAACTCGATCAAAAAATCAATAAAAGTGCCCATAGAGATGGGAGTGCCGAAGCTTTTGTGCTTCCAGCAAGCATTGATGCCCCGCCAACGGAAAGGGGTATTATAGGAAAGATCGCGGTTAAAGTATTAAAACTTGTGGCAAAAAAAGCGGTCTCCCAAGGAATTGGTGAAATCGCCACTCGGTTGGAGGATGCCCATTTAAAAAATGGAATAGATGAAAAGGATGATGTTTGGGCCGAGGCGGATAAATTGTTCAAGGCCAACAAGGATAATAATATTCCTACTAAAACCAATTTGATCAAAAATGGAGGTGGGTTATTTAGGGTTGACGAGAAATTCAAGTTCTCTATTTTTGATAAAACTGACAAGAAATCAGTTAATAAACCATTCTTTCTTTTCATTCATGGCACCAATTCCGACACTTTGGGAGCTTTTGGTGATTTACAGGGCACTTCAGCTTGGACGACCCTTCACCAAATTTATGGCAACAATATCCTAGCCTTCCAGCATCGCACCTTAACCCAAAGTCCTTTGGAAAATGTGGTAAAACTGGCAGATATGCTGCCCGACCATGCTAGGGTGCACCTTTTAACCCATTCCCGTGGGGGCATTGTAGGCGATATATTGAATAAATATTCCACTAATGGGGAAGGTTCAAAAGGGTTTACCCAAGATCATTTGGCACTCTTGGAGCAAGAGAATAGGCAGGAAGATATCGACAATATTAAAGCACTTAATAGAATCTTTCAGGAAAAGACCATCACGGTTGAAAAGCTTATCCGGGTGGGCTGTCCGGCGGCTGGCACTAAATTGGCGTCGCAGCGGTTGGATCATATTTTAAATGTATTTTTTAACTTAATCACTTTGGTAGGGGGGGCATTTGCCGATATTTTAAAGGAATTGCTTTCCGCAGCCATAGAATCCAAGGACGATGTAAATGTACTTCCCGGGTTGGAGGCTCAAAATCCCGATTCTACTTTTATCAAGATATTAAACGACCCCAATCCTGAAAATGCTATTGAAGGGCAGCCGCTTATAGTAATTTCAGGAAATGGAAAATTCAGTGTTTCCCTAAAAGGATTGGTAATCATTCTCGGCAAGCTTTTTTATTGGCAACGAAATGACTTGGTGGTAAACACTGATTCTATGTATTTGGGAGCAAAGCGAAAAGACAAGATCCAATACTTTTTTAGTCAGGATGGAGAGGTGAACCACGTCAATTATTTTTCCCATTCCAAAACCCGTGAGGCAATTGATCTTGTGTTGAAAACACCAGCAAATGAGTTGATTCCGGGCTTTGCTTATATTGCCCAAGATGAGGTTCCGGGTACCGATAGGAGCATGATCGAATACGGCGAACTCTATCCCACGCCGTGGCCCCCTTCTGGCAAACGGCCCATTGTGGTTCTTCTTCCCGGAATTATGGGCTCCAACCTTTCCCAAACTGGAAAGGAAGTTTGGTTGCATTATGGCCGTATTCTAACCGGGGGACTTATGAACCTAGACTTTTCGGGTGTCGATAAAATTACCGCGGAATCTATAGTGAAAACTTCCTATTACAAATTGTATAAACGCCTATCGGGAAAATACGATGTGATTGTTTATCCCTTCGATTGGAGAAAACCCCTTAATGTATGTGCCAGCGAATTTGAACTATTAGTAAAAGCTCTTTTAAAGATCGAACAACCTATCAAGATTATCGGTCATTCAATGGGAGGGGTTTTGGTGCGGGATTTTATTGTAAATCACGATGATACTTGGAAACGTTTGCGGGAGTCCAAAAATTTCAGATTGTTGTTTTTGGGATCTCCTTTGGGTGGCTCCTATCGGATTCCGGCAGTGCTCTTTGGGGAGGATGCTATTATAAAGAAATTGAGCAAACTCGATCTATTCCACACCAAGAAAACCCTGCTGAAAATGTTTTCAAAATTCCCTGGAATCCTCAGTTTACTTCCATTTTCCACCGATGGGAAAGATGATTTTGCCGATATGGCGGTTTGGGAAAAAATGCGAACATATTTTGGCGATACTTCCTGGCCTTTGCCATCATTGCAGGATTTGGAAGATTTCAGAAAATATCGCGATAATGTTTTAGCTAAAAAAGACAGTATTGATTATTCAAAAATGGTCTATATAGCTGGCAAGGATAAGATAACTCCTTGTGGCTATACCCTGGACGAAATTAAACCTAAACGGAAATTGGGGTTTCTCTATACGGGCGAAGGCGATCAAAGCGTGACTTGGAAGGATGGGATTCCTTCACAGATGGAAGAGGCCAACAATGTGTATTACAGCAATGTTACCCACGGGGCCTTGGCCAATGACCCGGAACTGTTTAATGCTATAGATGAAATTCTGGCTTTTGGAAGAACTAAATCGCTTCCTACCACCCGACCGGCAGTGAGAGGGGAGGAGAAAGTTTTCAGAACCCAGCCGGAAGTCGATTTCGACCTTTCTGAAGCTGGGCTCGAAAAAACTATCTTGGGATTGGGGGATGACAAATCGCCACAAGCGAGTCAAATTCCCGTAACCGTTACCATTAGCAATGGTGATTTGCGCTATGCTTCATATCCTGTATTGGCCGGACATTTTATAAACGACGGAGTACTCTTTGTGGAGAAAGCAATTGACCATAATTTAAAGGGCAGTCTTTCCGCCAAGCATCGTATGGGTCTTTATCCGGGGGAGATTGGCACAAATGCCTATTTCAATAAAATAAAGGACAACGATTTTAAAGGGGCCATAATAATAGGCTTGGGCGAACCCGATAAACTCACCTCTTTTCAATTGGCAAAATCGGTGGAACAAGGCGTGCTGAATTATTTATTGAGTATTAGAGGAACGGCTGCCGCTTCAAATAATTTGGGGATTTCGGCTGTAATAATAGCCTCGGTCTATGGTGGCTTGAGTGTGGAGGGGTCGATGAAAGCCATATTGAACGGCGTAAATCAGGCCAATGAAAAAGTGAAAACTATTCCCGGGGAGAGTTATAGCACCATCCAAAATATTGAATTGGTTGAGGTGTATGCCAATAGGGCCTTAAGCTGTATGTATATTCTCAACAAGATTGCCACTAAGGAAAACTCCACTTTCAATATCATCATTGGCAATAAAAGAATTAAGACTTTATTGGGTGTTAGAAAGCGATTGCCATTGGATAGTACGGAAGATTGGTGGAACCGGGTGGCCATTAAATATAAAGAAGGAAAAACTGCGGAGGAACCGGGAAGTATGGTTTTTGGCGCCTCGACTTCCGATTCCCGCGAGGAAGAAAACGAGCTCCATGTAAGCACCCCGTTAATTGATTTGTTTATTTCACAAGTTTCAAAGGACAATCAATGGAATTCGTGTACCGCAAAAACCCTCTTCGAGCTACTAATTCCAAATGCCTTCAAAGAAACTCTTAAGCGGCAAAGCAATATCACTTGGATACTGGATTCCAAAACAGCTTCCTATCCTTGGGAATTACTTCAGGATAACACTACCAATGCCAAGCCACTTTGTATTAATGGCGGTATGGTACGGCAATTATCCACTAAGGATTATCGAATTAACATCAAGCGCGTGGCCCAAAAATACGCCTTGGTAGTTGCCGATCCAGTTTTAGATGGATTTGTAGGACAATTGCCAGGGGCACGAGAGGAAGGCGCACTGGTTAAGAGCACACTGGGCAATTATGGATATCCTGTAGAATCGATAATCGGTGGGGACTCAGGTTCTATTATAAAAAATCTTTTTTGCAATGATTATTCCATTATCCACTTGGCTGGCCACGGGATATTCAATCCGAAGTTCCCACAGAAGTCAGGAATGGTGATCGGGAACGATATATTCCTCACGGTTTTCGAGATCAAGCAGATGCCCGTAGTGCCTGAATTGGTATTTATAAACTGCTGCCATTTGGGCTATTCCGACGCTGGGGATGAAAAATTATTCCAAGACCGGTATAAACTGGCCGCCAACATTGGCACTGAGCTTATAAGTATAGGCGTAAAAGCTGTTATTGCGGCTGGATGGGTAGTTGACGATGTAGCGGCCAAGCATTTTGCCCAAGTTTTTTACAACAGTATGTTCTCCGGCGACAGTTTTGGCCTAGCAGTTCAAAAGGCGCGGAGTTATATTTATCACAACGTGCCCGGAAACAACACTTGGGGCGCTTATCAGTGTTATGGCGATCCGTTTTTCAAGCTGAAATTTGTAGCTGCCGAAAAGAGCCGATGGACACCAAGCTATATAGTTCCCCAAGAAGCGGAAATAGACTTGGACAACCTTCTCAATGAGCTCGAGGTTGCGATTGATGAAAACAATAATCATTTGGACAGTTTAAACGAAATCATAACCGCTGTAGATCGGGATGTTTTTAGAACTCCCCAAATTAAGGAAAGAATAGCTAGAATTTACCAAGAAATGGCGATGTATGGGGAGGCTATAGCGAGTTTTAAAGACCTATTTGAAGAGGAAAAGGCCGAATTCTCCTTTGCTTGCATGGAAAAATTTTGCAATATTCGAGCCAAGCAAGCTATTCGAGAAGCATTTCAAGACCACGTGCTCATCCCTGAAGAAAGGGATAAGGCCTATGAAAAAATAGAGGTAGTAATCGAGGATTTAAAAGTTCTCCTGCTGGCGGGCAAAACAACAGAAAGATTAAATCTTTTGGGCAGTGCCTACAAACGTTTGGGAATGGTTTCACCCAATGCGAAGAAACGTCACGAAGCCTATATCCGAGCTATGCGATTTTATGAACTGGCACAGGAGCACCCACGTTGTGATAATCAAACTTATTCGTTTTCAAATGCTGTGGAGTTAGCTTGTATTTTAAAATTCAATGGTATTATAAAAAGAAATAAGTATAATTTTTTTGGCGAGGATTACGATGTTCTATCAAACAGTGCGGCACGCAAAAGATTAAATGATATGAAAACGGAATTAAGCAAAAAAATGGACGACGACAATTTGGAATACTGGGATATGGTAGCCAGTTTCAATTTAGATCTATGTCTTTTATTGGTGGATGAAGGAAAAGATATTGATGAAAAATGGGGAGAATTTTCAGATAGCTTTAAGAAGATATGGAGAAAAGCAGGCTCAACGGGCAAGAAAAATGCTGAAATGGAGCATCTTCATTTCTTAACCTATGCTCTTAACAAGACGGTAAGCGAGAAGAAAGCCGATCAAAACATAAGCTTTTTCGGAAAACGGAACACCTTGGAAGATTTAGATGAAAGTGTTGATGCCCTGAGAATCGCTATAGGAGGCGTAAGGAAAAAAATAAAGCTCCAGAAATCCAAGCCTGCTTCAAATAAGACTTAAACTTACTATCCCCGCAATTACAACGGAAAACCTCCTCGATTTAGGGGAGGTTTTTTACATGGTATTGTTGTTGTCCTATCCTTACACAAATATTATCTTTATAAAAATTTCTGTTTTATGGAAAAAAAATTCAAGGCGATTGTCAATCGAGCCTATGAGTACCCCCTTCTCCCTTCCGATCTTGAGCAATTGGATATTGTTTATGAGGAAAATAAAGGGCATTTAATTATCGATAACAAATCGATAAAGGTTGAAATACTCAAAACCAACTTTATCAACCGCCAATACGAAATTAAGATAAACGGCAATAAATATCAGGTTAAGATCGAAAATGAACTGGACGCACTTATTGCCGAAATGGGGCTTTCGCTGGGGGATAGTTCCGTCGAGAACGAAGTCCATGCGCCCATGCCGGGGATTATTCTGGAAGTAAATGTGATGGAAGGCGATGAGGTTAAAATAGGCGATTTCCTCTGTGTTTTGGAGGCGATGAAAATGGAAAATGCACTAACTGCGTCTCGCGATGGCGTTATAAAATCGGTTCATATCTCCAAAGGCGAAACCGTTGATAAAGGAAAATTGCTAATTGAATTTACAGACGATGATCAATAAAATACTGATTGCCAATCGAGGCGAGATCGCATTGCGAATTATGAAAACTGCCCGAAATATGGGCATTAAAACTGTTGCCGTCTTTTCTGAAGCCGATCGTGATGCGCCACACGTTATGTATGCCGATCAATCTGTTTGCATTGGTCCGCCACCTTCGAATGAATCTTATTTATTAGGCGATAAAATCATAAAACTGGCCAAGGATTTAAATGTGGATGCTATTCATCCAGGTTATGGATTTTTAAGTGAAAATGCAGAATTCGCCGAAAAGGTGGAGCAGAACGGACTTATTTTCATAGGTCCAAAATCGCATGCTATCCGGGTAATGGGCAGTAAGCTTGCGGCCAAGGATGCCGTACGAGAATACGATATTCCCATGGTTCCCGGCACTGATGAAGCCATCACCGATGTAGGAGCTGCAAAGGAAATGGCCGAGAAAATCGGGTTTCCTATTCTTATAAAAGCTTCCGCAGGAGGTGGAGGAAAAGGGATGCGGATTGTTGAAAATTCAAAAGAATTTGAAGAACAGATGAAACGCGCCATCAGCGAGGCAGAAAATGCTTTTGGAGATGGTTCTGTTTTTATAGAAAAGTTTGTAACCTCCCCGCGACATATCGAAATCCAGGTTTTGGCCGACAATTTTGGCAATACCGTTCATCTTTTTGAGCGGGAATGCAGTATTCAAAGACGGCATCAAAAGGTGGTGGAGGAAGCGCCGTCTTCGGTGTTGACGGAGGAGAAGCGTAAGTTGATGGGCGAGGCAGCGGTTAAGGTGGCAAAAGCTTGTGATTATGTTGGAGCGGGAACTGTGGAATTTCTTTTGGATGAAAACCTCGATTTTTATTTTCTTGAAATGAATACCCGTCTGCAAGTGGAACATCCGGTAACCGAACTTATCACAGGTTTGGATTTGGTGGAACAGCAGATAAAAATTGCCAATAACGAGAAACTTGGCTTTACCCAAGATGATTTAAATATTCACGGACATGCCTTTGAACTTAGGGTTTATGCCGAGGATCCCTTGGATAATTTTATGCCAAGTGTGGGAAAATTGGAAATATATAGACCGGCAAGCGGAAAAAACATCCGAGTGGACGACGGTTATACTGAGGGAATGCAAGTCCCTATTCAATACGACCCACTGCTATCAAAGTTGATAACCTACGGGAAAACAAGAAATGAAGCCAGCCATACCATGCTTGAGGCTATCACTAACTATGAAGTGGAAGGGGTTAGTACCACACTTCCCTTTGGAAAATTTGTTTTTGAACACCCGACTTTCCGCAGCGGAAATTTTGATACTAATTTCGTAAAGAAGTATTACACTCCAGAGAAGCTAAAGCCTATACAAAAAGAGGAGGCTAGAATTGCCGCTCTTGTCGCTTTAAAGCAATATTTAAAAGATTCCGAAAAACTTCGTTTACCAAAATAACCTCCTAATAATTCTTTTATGACCGACAATAATAAAAAACTCAAAGAACTCATTTCCGAAGCCCATAAAGGTGGAGGAGAAAAGCGTATTGCAAAACAGCACGAAAAGAAAAAACTGACCGCTCGCGAACGGGTAGCATATCTTTTGGATGAAGGTTCCTTTGAAGAAATGGGCATCCTCGTAACCCACCGCACCACCGATTTTGGAATGGATAAGGAAATCTATTACGGCGATGGCGTGGTAACCGGCTATGGTACTGTTAATGGGCGATTGGTATATATTTTTGCACAGGATTTCACTGTGTTTGGAGGTGCTCTTTCTGAAACCCATGCCGAGAAAATTTGTAAGGTAATGGATCATGCAGTGCAAGTAGGTGCGCCTTTAATCGGGTTGAACGATTCGGGTGGCGCACGAATACAGGAAGGGGTTCGTTCTTTGGGCGGTTATGCCGATATTTTTTATAGAAACGTCCAGGCATCCGGCGTCGTTCCCCAGATTTCCGCCATTATGGGGCCGTGTGCAGGGGGAGCGGTTTATTCGCCTGCAATGACCGACTTTACGCTGATGGTACAAGACAGTAGCTATATGTTTGTTACCGGTCCCAACGTAGTAAAAACGGTAACGAATGAGAATGTAACTTCCGAAGAACTTGGTGGTGCGCGGACCCACGCTACCAAAAGTGGGGTTACGCATTTTACCGCTGCCAATGATATTGTTTGTTTGGAACAGGTTAAAACGCTTTTGAGCTATATCCCTCAGAACAATAAATCTACAACGGACAAACTTCCTTTTGAGGCCGCTGATGAATTCCGTGATGAACTTGAAACTATAGTTCCCGATTCTGCCAACAAGCCCTATGATATGCATGAGGTAATCAAGGGTATTATTGATGCCGATTCTTTTTTTGAAGTACATAAGGATTATGCCGATAATATAATTGTCGGGTTTGCGCGTTTGGGCGGTAGGAGTATTGGGATAGTCGCCAACCAACCTATGAGTTTGGCGGGCGTTTTGGATGTTGATAGCTCTAAAAAAGCTGCCCGTTTCACTCGATTTTGTGATTGCTTTAATATTCCTTTATTGGTATTAGTTGACGTTCCAGGCTTTCTGCCCGGCACCGATCAGGAATGGAACGGAATCATTTTAAACGGCGCTAAACTGCTTTACGCCTTAAGCGAAGCCACAGTGCCAAGAGTTACTGTAATCACTCGAAAAGCGTATGGAGGTGCTTATGATGTTATGAACAGCAAGCATATTGGGGCAGATATGAACTATGCCTGGCCCACGGCCGAAATAGCAGTGATGGGAGCAAAAGGGGCGAGCGAAATAATTTTTAGAAAGGAAATCGCCAAAGCAGAAAACCCTGAGCTAAAACTTTCCGAAAAAGAAGCCGAATACGCCGAGAAATTTGCCAATCCGTTTAAAGCTGCACAACGCGGATTTATTGACGAAGTGATTCAACCCCGCGAAACCCGACGGAAACTATTAAAAGCTTTTGCTATGTTGGAAACAAAGGAAGTTCCGAGACCCATTAGAAAACATGGGAATATTCCACTGTAGGAATAGAGTTGGTGGATTTTCCTTCATAAATCCACTTTGCAATACAATCCATGAACATTAATCTGAAAGGTGTTTTATACGTTGCCATTGGTGCATCCAGCTATGGTATATTGGCAACGTTTGTAAAATTTGCAAATAACAATGGCATTGGAACAGCGGGACTTGCTTTTTCGCAATATCTGTTTGGAGCTATAGTTTTAACCGTATTATCTTTTTTATTTAGAGGGAATTTCGAGGATATTGAAGAAAAAACAGTTTCCAAATATCCCAAGATAAAACTGATGTTGTTCGGCACTTTTTTGGGCCTCACCACCAGTTTTTATTATCTCTCCATTCAGTATGTGCCGGTGTCGGTAGGAATCATATTGCTCATGCAAACTATTTGGATGGGTTTGGTATTGGAGTTTTTTATCGCCCGTCATCTAATCAACACCAACAAAATAATCGGAGCTATAGTAGCACTTGTTGGAACCGCTTTGGCGGCCAAGGTATTTGAATCGGACATCACTCTGGATTTAAGGGGAATTGGTTTCGGATTATTGGCGGCGGCTAGTTACACTGGAGTTATGTACGCCTCCAGTAAGGTGTCTTTGGAATTGCCGCTTTTAGCCCGAAGTAAATATTTGGTTTACGGCGGGCTTATAGTAGTTGCGATATTTTGGAATATCGATATTCTCCGTGAATTTAATTGGATAGTCTTTTTAAAGTGGGGCAGTTTTCTTGGGTTCTTCGGTACTATACTTCCTCCTATCTTATTTAATAAAGGGATGCCAAGGATTGGCACTGGCTTGGGAAGTATTATTTCGGCTTTGGAGATTCCCGTTTCGGTTTTTAGCGCCTATCTTATTTTGAGCGAACAAGTAACAATCTTACAATGGTTGGGGATTGTTATTATTCTAATTTCGGTAGTGATTATTAACCGAAAAAATCTTTGAGATTACTTTCTCAAGATGATTCATATTTATCGCCTATCTATTTCATTTTCACAAACTTTCAGCTGAAATTGTAACCATTCTCCTAAAATCGCATCCAAAATAGTAAAATCATAATCTACTTGGATATGGGGTTTATATTTCCTTTTAAAGCAAAAGTCATAAGTCTTGACACGATAAACGAGCATGTTGTTCTATTGAAAACCGAAAAGCCGTGGAGATTCACTTTTAATCGGGGGCAAGTGGTCGATATGAGTATTGACCAACCTGGTTTGGAGCTTTCCGTGGCTTCTTTTACAATTGCCAATTCGCCTGAAGACGAATATTTGGAGTTTATTATTAAAGTGTATCAACATAAAGATGGCATCACCCAGGCAGTTTCCCAGTTAGAAACTAACGACTATGTACAGATTTCCTATGCTTGGGATTCATATTCCTATATGGGCGGTGGTACTTTTATCGCTGCTGGAGCGGGGATTACTGCTTTTTGGCCAATATTTAAATCTATGGATTTAAGTGGGGTGGATGTAACGCAGGAGCACCGTCTTATTTATGCCGATAAAACCAAGAAGGACGTTTTATATCACAAGCAGTTAAAACAGATATTCAGGGATAAACTCTCGGTAATCTTAAGTCGTTCCCATACCAAAACACTTCGCTATGGCAGAATTGACAAGAATTATTTAATGGATATAATCAAGAATACCGAACAGTATTTTTACATCTGTGGCCCTAAAAATTTTGAAGTGGAAGTGAGAACGCATCTTTTAACTATTGGGGTGCCGCAGCATAATATCCAGACAGGCTACAAATTATAATAATCCAATCTCTGTTTAAGGTGAAATATTTCTTCTCAAAATTGTCTTCACTTACCATAAGAAATTCAAGAGCATTTGGATAACTAAACGATGTGATTTTAAATACCTTTATAGTCTCCATTTCCCTTATAATGAAAAAAGACATATCGAAATCAACAGAAGTCAATTTTAAACTTGAAGAAAATGCTTTGGAACGAAAAGCTCTTCTCGATACAATAGAAAATTTCACCGAAGAATATCTCGAAACCCTCCCTTCCCAAAAGGCGTTTCATTACAATACGCATCCAGCCACAGCGGAAGATTCTTTCTTTACCATTGAAAACGACAGTAATTCGATGGAAGATATCTTGGGTTTTTTCAAGGAGCGGGTACTCAAAACTGGATTGAATCCCACTTCTGGCGGGCATTTGGGGTATATTCCCGGAGGTGGCATTTTCAGTGCGGCCTTGGGAGATTATTTAGCTGCGATTACCAATAGGTATGCGGGTGAGTTTTATGCTTCCCCCGGAGCGGTTAGAATTGAGGATGCCGTGATAGATTGGACCGGAAAATTGATTGGATACGCCGATGGTTTTGGAGGAAACTTGACATCGGGCGGGAGCATAGCCAACCTAATTGCCCTCCATACAGCAAAGCATCATAAAAACATTTCGGCTGATAATATTCATCAAAGTGTCGCTTACAGTACTTCCCAAACGCATCACAGCATTCTTAAAGCGATAAAGATAATTGGTGTTGAAGGATGTGTTATTCGAGAGATTCCTATGGATTCTAAATTTCGGATTTCAGCGGAGGCTTTAAAAACGCAACTAATTCAAGATGAGCAATTAGGTTTAAAACCATTTTTGCTCATTGCTAATGCCGGCTCAACCGATGTTGGGGCCGTGGATCCCTTGTTGGAATTGGCAGGAATAAGTAAGGCGCACAATCTCTGGTTTCATGTGGATGCCGCCTATGGAGGTTTTTTCATGTTGACCAACCGAGGGAAAGAAAGGTTAAGAGGAATTGAATTGGCTGATTCCGTTATCCTCGATCCACATAAAGGTCTTTTCCTCCCTTATGGTTCTGGTATTGTTTTGGTAAAAAATCAAGATCATTTGGCCGCGGCGCATAGCTATACTGCCAATTATATGCGCGATGCCCATATAGAAGGCCAATATTCCCCGTCAAATTTATCGCCTGAATTGAGCAAGCATTTTAGAGGGCTTCGGATGTGGTTGCCGCTTAAGCTATATGGCGAAAAAGTTTTTTCGGATTATCTCGATGAAAAATTGCAGCTCACTTCCTATCTCCATAAAGAACTCTTGACAATTGGCTATCAGGTGGTTTGTGAACCCGATCTGAGTGTTGTGGCATTCAGGCTCAAGGTGGATGGATACGATAGCGAAGTGCTCAACAAAATGGTGCTGGACTACATTCAAAAAGATGGGCGTATTTTTATTTCATCCACAGTTTTAGATAATAAGCTCACTTTACGTGCCGCGATTTTATCCTTTAGGACCCATAAAGAAGAAATCGATTTGTTTTTACATTTATTGAAGGAAGTAAAGAATAATCTCCAACCCTAATGTCGAGATAAAACTTCTGACGAAGTTTGAACCAATCAATTTAAAAAGCCCAAGACCCTTTACTTCGGATTATGTAAAGTGCTCCTGGGCTTTTCGACAACCAAACAAATCTTGCTCGTTTAAATCCATTTTAATAACTCGATCAATTCAAACGTTATTGATTTTTATCCCTACCTAACTTTTGATGCGAATAATAATATTAGGTTACAATTTATCCTTAAAGTCAATGGTGGATGGTTTTAAGAAATCGGGATTGCAACTTCTTTTTCAAAAACTTGCCGCCGAAAAAACTCGTTTTTGTCATGCTACTGTCGTCCTTGATGCCACGGGATGCAACGCATAAGTGGTGGGCCTCGATGAAAACGGCGACGTTCTCCGTATTTAAAAGTTCTTTAAATTTATGTCCGATTTCCGTGGTCAATCTTTCTTGGATTTGCGGTTGGCTGGCTATAAATTGGACAATTCGGTTGATCTTCGACAGACCGATAACCCTGCCGTTTGGAATATAGGCCACGGCAACTTTTCCAAAAAAAGGAACGAAATGATGTTCGCAGTAGGAGTAGAGGGTAATATTGTCTATCAATATCATATCCTTGTAATCACTGCTGTTTTCAAAAAAAGATATTTTAGGGAAATTGTTTTTATCCAAGCCTTTAAAAATATCGTTCACATACATTTTTGCCACTCTTTCTGGTGTTTTGCTTAAGCTCGGGTCGTTGAGGTTTAGTCCCAATGCTTCCATAATTTTAGCAAAATGAAACTGAATGGCTTGCAGTTTTTCGGTTTCTGCAATAGAAGTTCCATTGAGATGACGGTTTAAGCTTGTAAGGGTTTCGATGGCGGTATTTTCTCCATTAATTTTCATGTGTTCTAAAAGTAGTTTGGTTAAAATTTCATTTTATGAATGTCCGTTCAAGGAAATCTGTTCGACGGAATGATAGTTTTCGATTGTTGTCCATTCTTCTGTTTCCTTTCTTTTTAGATTGAAATTTTCAGAAAAGGTTACAAAGCTTGTAACCACTTTGCAATAATTGCATCCAATCAATAAATGACAACCTTATGAATACGGATACAATGCCCACAACGGAACTCACCGAGGCACGGATAATTGAGAAAATACTGGAGGGAGAAATTGAATTGTTTGAAATCCTCCTACGACGTTATAATGAATTGCTCTTTAGAACAATCAGAAGTTATATCGATTCGGAAAGTGATGTGGAAGACGTTATGCAGGATACCTACATAAAGGCATTTGAGAAATTATACCAATTTAAAAATGAAGCAAAATTTTCCACTTGGTTGATTAGAATAGGGATCAATGAAGCTTTACAAAGAAGGAGAAAGTCTCCGAAATATCAAACCATCGGCTTGCAACAAGATGACACTATTTTACAAATTGAAGACCAAAATATTATGAATCCTGAGCGCAACACTATTTACAAGGAATCCTCCACATTTATGGAGACGGCCATAGATTCTCTTCCGGAGAAGTATAAAATAGTCTTTATGTTGAAAGAAGTGGAGGGGATGGGAATATCAGAAATTTCACAATGCCTGCATTTGAGCAATAGCAATGTGAAAGTGCGTTTGCACAGGGCTAGGACGATGTTGAAGACTTCCATTCTAAAGCTCACCGATTACGCTACAATTTTTGAATTTGGCAATTCCAAATGTGATAGGCTAGTGGATAATGTTATGAAGGAGATAAGAAGGAGATAAGAAGGAGATAAGAAGAAAATGAAATATAGATTTAAATAATAATTCAGAATCTCGGGGATATGGCTCCAAAAAACCATAAAACGAGGTGTTTTAGTATCACTTTCAGCCTAAAAACTTAGTTTCCCAATCAAGGCTCCAGAATGTTCTACTTTTGATATTTATGGGATAGTTGGCCGTATAAGACTCAGCAAACCATAGAACGTGGATTTTAGATGCATTACTTCTTGTGACCTCTAAAATGATCCATGGTATTATAAATCCCTAACACTTTACCAGCAAACCAGTCGAAAATATTGATTGACAAAACCGCTTGTCCAAATCGCGTGAATCTATAGATGTATCCGGGAATTGTCACCATTTTTTTGTTTTTCTCAATTGCCTTAACAATGGTAAGGGCCGTGGCCTCAGGCTCGAGAATTGGAATTTTTGATTCCACCCCCTCAAACATTCCTGTATTGATATAATAGGGCATTACAGTAGTTATATTCACATTCTTATTCAGCTGCTTCATTTCAAGTCGCAAGCTATCGGACCATCCAATTAACGCCCACTTACTCGCGGCATAAACCGACATTTTGGGGTTTGAAATAAGACCTCCGGAAGAAGCTATATTACAGATATGCCCTGAATTTTTATCCAGCATATCTTTTAGAAATTCTGCGGTAATTAACATGGGAGCAGTAGCGTTAATATCCATCGTTTTGACTATGTCCGATGTGTCATGTTTATGAAAATACTCACCCACAACTATTCCTGCATTATTGACAACAACATCAACGCCTCCGAATTCTTGTTTCACTTTTATGGCAGTTTCTTGTATTTGTTTAATATTCGAAACATCCACATTATAGCCAGCAATAATGCCAAGATTTGAGAAAGCGGAAATAGCTTCTTCTATTTTTGATTGATCAATATCCCAAATTATCACTTTTGCATTTCGCTGGAGCATTAAACGGGCCATGATTTTTCCAATGCCGGATGCACCGCCTGTAATTAAAACTGTTTTATCTTTTAAATGCATTTTTTGTTTTTTTGGTTGCTGTATTGTCTTGGCTATGAGTAGTCGCGTGGATTAGCACATTTCTTTGCAGGTACACACCAAGCTGGAACTTCCACGGGAATTTTCAGAGAACGTGAGAACAAGCAATTAATTATGGCGATTGTTAAGCAGTTTTTTAATTTAGGCTTTTTCTACTTAAGATTTTTTAAGAGTTGCTCAAGTTCTATTAATGAAATATCCTTTCTCAAAATTATACCATTATTGTTTAAAAGGTAATTTGTTGGAAATGTATTAATTCCTAAATTCGAGGACTCAACCCCATTTTCATCCAATAAATTAAACCAATTTATATCTTTTTGTTCCAAAACTTTATACCAATTATCAATGTCTTTAGTTTTATCGGTTGAAATGCTAATAATTTTCAATTGTTTTGAATCATATTTTGAATGAAATTCATTTAATTTTGGAAATTGGGCAATACAAGGGGAGCAATAGCTAAACCAGAAATCAACTAATATGTAATTTACACTTAAATTTTCATTTACTCTAAAAACAAATTCCTCGAGATTCTTATCTTTTAGTTTCATTTCTGGAAAAAAACTGCCATTTTGCAGAGTTTTTGCTGTTAAGAGAGTTTCTATGAATATACTTGAAACCTTTGTCTGTTTTATCGAATCCGAAAGGTTATTAAATGCATTTTCAAGCTCAACATAGTAGCCGTTATATGAAGTCTTTAACACTATTTCCCAAAAGGGGACGAATGAATTTGGATAATCTCTAGCGAATTCCGTAAGGTTTAAGTTTGTTTTAAAAGTGAGTTTTTCTCGAGCTTTAATAGCAAATTTTTCAATTGAATCTTTTGGAAAATTTGAAATTTGGATTTTTTTAAATTCGGTTTTAAATTCTTCTAAAGCTATGGAATCTCGTTTTTCTAAAAGCAAACTTTCTGCTGGAACTGTCGAATTTTTACAAATTATTTTAGGAGAGAAATTGTAATATAAACTGTCAATTATTATTTGTTGGTCCTTAGGCTCTAATAAAAAGCGAAAAGACCTTGTTTTATCAGTTTCGATATAAAAAGGTAATGGGTAATTAATCTTATTACTGAGTCTAAATTCAAACTTTCCATTAATTACTATTGCACTGTCTTTTATAAAATTGTCAAAATAGTATTTGTTATCAACTGCTTTTATTAAATAAATTGTACCATTAAAATTTTTAATTTTTCCTTTAATAGAATAGTAATCTTTTGGTGTCGCTTCTTTACAACTAATCATTAAAATAATTAGAAATATTGCGGACATTATTTTATTCATAGTTTTATTTGTGTTCGCTGCTGCACAACAATTGGATATGGGAAATATTGCTTTTCGCGATATTTACTATATCTGGTGTTATCGGGAGTGTTTCCGTTCCAATACTCTCAAATATAATCTTTTTGGATTGGAGAGGGGGGCAATCTTGTAGAGGAAAAAGCATGGGGTTTAGCACCCCATGCTGCTATATGCTCTGCTTAGATTGTCACTGCTTAAAGTTTTAAAAACTCTACTCTACGGTTGCGAGCTTTGTTTTCGGCAGTGTCGTTTTTTGCCAATGGATTTTGTGAGCCGAATCCTTTGGTAGTCAAGCGGCTTGAATCAATTCCCATATTTGTCATTTGTGTTTTTACGGCATCTGCCCGCTCTTGGGAAAGTTTGTTATTTAATTCTGCTGATCCATCGCTGTCGGTGTGGCCGCTTATTTCAAAATGTAGGTCGGCGTTTTCTTTCATCATCTTTACAAATTCGTTGATAGTGCCCATAGCTTCGGGTTTTAGGGTGGCTTTGTTCACGTCGAATTGGATTCCGTAAGCGATGAATTTTCCGTCGGTGACTACTTTGTTATAGGCATCGGCACCGCCGGCTGCTATACGGAAATTCTTAAACATCACTGGGTTTTCAGGCGCGTTCACTTCAATGTCCAAAAAAGCAGGCTTCCCGGATTCTATCTGATTTGAAATGCCGATTCTGTGCTGATCTACATATAGTTTTCCAATGTTTTTATTTACATAAATCGCAACACGACGCCAGTTATTTTGCTTGGAATTTACAGCCTCCGCTGGAAAGTTCTTGCTGCCGCCTCCCGACCAATCGTCGTTTTTGAATACTCCAAATTCGTAATGAGCGCCATGAGCATCGCCAGAGGGGCCAGAAAGGTTTATTCTAATGGGCGCGGTTTCGCTGCCATACGCGCCAGCGGTTTCATCTTTTTCGCGAAAGTAAAGTGTGATTTCAGCAACGTCTAAAGTTGTGCTGACACCGCCATTGCTCAATACATCAAACTCTAAAGTAAACTGTTCGGGCAGGTAGGCTTTTTCTTTCATTTGTGGAGTAAAATATACCTGTGAATTACCTGGAACAAATAATACTTTTTCTCCTTTATAGGTCTGAATTTCAGCATTGCCTTCATCTATTAACATTCTCCCCGGTATTTCGGAATCCCGCTCGCCGGCCATATCATAGTGATAAATAATTTTGTCGCCCGGCACAAAGTCGTAGTTGGAATAGGATATTAACGATGCCGATTCCGATTTAGAATTATTTGAAGATTCGGTGACTTCCTGATTGTTTTTATTTTTTGTGCTCTTCTTTTTATCTTTTCCTCCCTTTATGCTTTCTTCGGTTTTGTCCATCGCTTGATCGGTTCCCGTTTCAGCCTTATTGAGCACTTTATTTTCAGCGGTTTGTTGGACTCTGTCCGTTATTCTATTTAAAAGTTGGGCTTGGACACTGCCCATCATAACGAATGACAGTATAAAAATGATTGTGGTTTTGAAAGCTATTGTCTTCATGATATTTTCTTGGTTGGTTGAATTTTTCCCGTTTTCAATTTGGCGGATAGTATTAATATTCAAGTACGGTTTGAAATGATTACAGGGAGTAAAAGTATTCTGTAAGAAAATTATGTGATTGGAAAAAAGTCCCACTTATTTTTGATTGGAAGGGACAAAATGGGATTTAGCATTTGCGGGTGGGGTTTACCACGAAATGCACTAATTTATCACGAATTTCTCAACCTGAATGTATTGACTAATGATTATGAATTTCACGAATAAAGCAGACTGAAAGTCTGTTTTAAGAAGATTACTCTTATTTGTTTTTCCGGGGTTCGTTTTCCTGGGAAGGGATTCCAGAAAACAGTTTTACAGTCTTAAGATTTCGGTTAAAGAAATAGCCGGGAGTTTCGCCTATGATGGCTGAGAAGTCGTTGATGAAGTGGGATTGGTCAAAATAGTTGCCGTGAAAAACCAGTTCTTGATAATTGACGGTGTTCTGATCTCTGATTTTCGTCCATAAATAATCCAATCGAACAATGCGGGCGAGGGTTTTGGGGCTTACTCCTGTACGTTTAACGAATTTTCGCAAAAGGGTGCTTTTGCTGGCAGAGCATTCCAATATGATCTCTTTCAAAGACGTAGAGATACCTTTTTCTATTATTTTATCATAAAGTGTATCGACCGCATCGGGAGAATAGGGCATGGGTTGTATTGAATTAATAAATTCGGTGAAAAAAGCAATTCGTTCTGGGGTCGAGTTAAGATTTGCCATCGCTTCCCACAACGGATAAAAGATATGTTCCGGGAGATTGATGCTCCGCTTTAAAACGGGGGACATATCAATATTGAACAAGCGTGAAAACACTGTCGCTTTACATATTACCGCCAAGGTGTCCATCTTTCCTTGAAATTCGAGCATTATCGCTTGGGGAATAATGGGTGCCACAAAAAAGGGTTCCAACTTTATGGAACTTTCACCTGAAATTAAAGCGCGATCCTTGAAATGAAAAATAATTGAAATGTAGGGGCGAGGAATGAATTTATCCGACAAGGAGGAACCTTCAAAACGGTACGCCTCGAACTGATGGATAAGCCATTCGTTATTTTCATCATTGTTATATAGTTCGATGCTTACCATTTGGACTACGATGGGCTATTCTTGGTAAATGGCTCTATTTGTGATTGCTTGGGGTGTTTAAACAACTAATGTAGGAAATAAAAACCGAACTTAACTTTATAAAGTCCCTTAGGAAATTCCAGAGCTACGATGCTTAGGTTGAATCGGTTTTCTATAAAGGAACCTCCAGTCGTTACTTTAGGCCATCGGAAAAATGCCCGCCGTGTTTTCTTTTAATAAATTTTGCCTTACCGGGTTCCGAGGATTTTTTTTTAGGGATTGTCAAACTTTGCCATTCGCTGCCTTTTATCAATTTCCCGATATAGACAATCTGGCCGATATGATAGGCGTAGTGGGCCAATTGCCGATTGAGTGCGTCTATGATGGTGTGGGATTGATTTCTAATGAGAATTTCCGTATCGAAGTTTTCTTTATTGATTGAGTTTAACGCTGCGAATAAACATTCCCATCCCTCGTGCCATTTCGACAACATTTCTTCTTTTGACTTGATTACTGATTCAAATTCCAAGTCGCGGTTCCGCCATTCTTTTTCTCCATCGGAGTTCAGAAAATCCGTCCATCGTGATTTCATATTTCCCCAAAGGTGATTAACGATGATGGCAATGGAATTTGATTCTTCGTTAAAATGCCAAAACAAGTCCGATTTTTCTAGTTGGTCGAATGTTTTTTCTCCCATCGATTTGTAGTATTCAAACTGTTTCTTGACGCTATTTAGATATTCTAATTCCATTGGAATTGTTTCTCAAATGTGGTGTTGAGGGATTATAGCTCCGTTTTCAAAAACAATGAAGTAATGGCTATCTTACTGTATATAAAGGTATTAAATTCTTGAATTTCTTCCGAAATATTTAACATTAATTTTTTAGAGTTCATTGCCGTTTTCAATTAGTAGGGGATTGTGATAATTTTATTCTGTTCCTTTAAAAACAATATGTGGTCTGGAATTTCTCCAGTTACCACCTGTTGTGGATATAAATGGTAAACACCAAAATACTTAGCGTCTATTTTAATGTTTTCCTCCTTTGCGTTTGATAAAATCCAATAGGGAACAAATGCCCAATCAATATCTTGAATTTTGCTCAGGGGTTCAACATCGCCTGTATCTCCATTTATATAAATCTTTTTACCGTGCCAGGTTATTAAATACGAATAATTTTTAAAGGTGAATGTATGCGAAGTTCTAATTGCCTCAATTGAAAAGTCTGGAATAGAATCGTTCAGATTCTTCAATTCCTCAGGGTTCCAATTTCCAATTTTCTTGCCATTGAGTTTCTTCAAAAGCTTTTTTGAATAATGGTCTGAATGCCTATGGGTAAATAGAAAAATTGAGTTGTCTTTTATACTGTCCAATTCAGATCGATCATATTCCATATATTTATGAGCCCCCGATTTATATGGGAAATCGACATAAAGATTGGTTTTTCCATCGGTCAAATAAAGACCTGCGTTGCCGATGAATTTGATTTTAATTTCAGTTGTTTGACTGGATCCAAAACTGGAGATAAGGATTAAAACGAGGATTGCTATAACTCTTTTGTAGTTTTTTTTCATTTGGTTGATTTTTATATTGGCAGCAATATAGTTAATTGCGATATGGCGATGTATTTTTGATATTGATATTACAATTTTGGAAATTATTGTTCCAAGGTTATCAGGCAGTAAAATTGAAGATGCTTTTTTATCTGCGTCGGTAGGGACTTCTAATAATTCTTGTCTTTGTGTTTAATATTTTAGGCCAAATCGTTTGTAAATAAAATGCAATAACCAAGCTGGCCCGATCAGTAGAAACTGAAGATCTTTTAGGAAGGAGGGTTTTTTCCCTTCAACCTTATGGCCGTAAAATTGACCAATCCAGGCCAAAGCAAATACTATAACTGCGATTGCCCACAATGGGAAAAATGGATTATGAAGTAGAATTTCCGAAGTAAACAGGCAGCAAGCGATGAAAACCAACATTCCCGCCGCAATGGGAGCTGAGAGAGAAAGATAATAGATAAGTACGGGAATCATTGCAATCACTGCCCAATTTGAGAAAAACCTATGCCCAAATAGACCGGTCAGCGGCGAAGTTGGAATAGCGTAGAGCAGGGCAATGATTGACCAGAATATCAAGGGAACGCATAGCCAATGGATTCGTTTATTGGTAATGTTCTGATGGCTTTCACTGTATTCATCGAGAAGGGATTGTAGCTTTTTGCTCATTTTTGGAAGTATTTGAATATCGTTTATATGAAATAAAACTACGCCTTTTGTTTCATATAAACAGATAGGGAATCTTTTTCCGGCAGTACTGCATACAGATATCCATAAGCTTGAGAAATATGTTTTAATCCAAATGTTGAAGTGCAGCTTTCACTCGAGCTTCTGTGGGTCTTAAAAACATCAAAATCAATATTAAAAACAGGCCGAATATTAGGTATTCAAGAGCTAAAAATAAGATTACAAAAGCGGTTCCTTCAAGGATTGCCCATCGCAATATCGATGCAGTCTAGTAAACGCTGAAGTTATCTTC
Source organism: Aequorivita sp. (assembly GCA_049646885.1). Taxonomy (GTDB): domain Bacteria; phylum Bacteroidota; class Bacteroidia; order Flavobacteriales; family Flavobacteriaceae; genus Aequorivita. The sequence continues at coordinate 60,905 of JBARWQ010000073.1, forward strand.
CAGTTTTAGATTCTTATCCACCTTTTTTAGCTGCGAATAGAATAGAAAATTTCCGATGGCCAAAGCTAAAATGGGAATGACCAAATACATTTGGGAGATCGGGTTTTTTGCCTCTTCTTGGTTTTGTTGGCCTCGTTCCATATGGAATTTTCTACATATATGTACTGGATTATTTGTGATTTTGCCCCGTTAGGGGCTTAATGTGGGTAGCATTTGGGTAAACGAGATGGCTACCGTGCCGTTAGGTACGGGATATGGTTTTGTTGTTGAATTCTTGTGGCTAATTCGGCTGTTATTTTGAAATAGGGAAACCCGTGGGGCATATTTTGTACCTAACGGCACAATGGTTTGGTTAGGTATTTTGTTTTCTACCCATATTTGGTCCCTAACGGGACTGGGCTGAGGTTTGGGATTCATCCGCCTTCGGCGGACAAGTTCCTCCTTCGGCGGACAAGTTCCTCCTTCGGCCTAAGCTCAGCCACCTTTGATTTCGTCTTGCCCCTGGGCCCCTAAAGGGGAAGGGGCATTGTGGCCACCTTTGCTTTAAGGTTAAATTTTAGTCTCTGCAATTTTAACATAGTAGGCTTATACTAGCCTAATACTAGGCTTTGACTAGCCTTTGGCATAGCTTCAGCACGCCTTCACCACGCCTTTACCCCCTATGAACCATACAGTAATGCGTCATGAACCATACTCTGATGCGCTGGAACCATACATTGATGCGGGGGAACCATACATTATTACGGGAAATCCCCCTAGCACCCAAAGGGGGAAAACGATAGCTTCGACAGCAGCTTTGATTTCGTCTTGCCCCTGGCTAAAGGGGCAGAGGCACTGTGGCCACCTTTGGGCTTCGATACAGATTTCAATCGCAGGGCTCTTGAAATTCACCCGCCTTCGGCGGAAAAGTTCCATCTACGGTTTACCTGCCGGAGGCATGGCGGAAAAGTTCCACCTACGGATATGCTCAGGCACCTTGGATTTCGTCTTGCCCCTGAGCCTAAAGGGGAAGGGGCATTGGGACTTCGGCAGTGGGGGCTTCGATACAAATTTGAATTGGGCTGTCGCCCACTTCGAATTCACTCAGCCACCTTTGGGCTTCGATACAAATTTGAAACGGCTGTCG
>JBARWQ010000074.1:0-69574 GCA_049646885.1 Aequorivita sp.
ACCGCACAAAACTTCGCACAGATACGTTCTGTGATTGACACGACAATCAAAAACGGCCTAAATGTCTTGGATGCCCTGAACCTAATTGCTAAATTAGAGGTCCAAAAACAATAACTGATTAGTTACATGATATTAATACCCACACTAACCACAACAAATTTTTCTAGGTTTTGTCCAGAAATAAATTAAAAAATAAGAATTCAAAAGTACAAAATTTCCAGCAAAATTTTTTTAACATTAGATTAAGACTGCTTCCACAATCTTTTCTCGTTGGTTACCGTTTAGTATTTTAATTATTGAGATATACGTTAAGAGAGATTTCAATAGTTTTGGTTGGTTATTTAGTTAAGGCCGCTCCACCAGTGTTAATTTAGTGGAGCGGTTTTTTGTTCCTATGCTTTTGGGAAATACCGTAGTCGGTTAGCTCTTTTTATAAAAATTCATTTCATCCAAATATTTCCAAACTTCAGGCGAGAGCATAGACCGAATGTTCTTGCCTTTTTTTACGCCGTTTCGAATAAAAGTTGAAGAAAGTTCAATAATGGGCGCGTCCACCTTTTTAATTTTTACGTGATTGTCGAATTGTGTTTCCACAGTTCCTTCAGAAATTCTGGGATAGACGTAGATTGAATATCTATCCAGGATCACTTCATGATTTTTCCACTTATGAAGACTTTTCAAATTATCCTCGCCCATTATTAAGCAAAAATCATTCTTCGGATATTTTTCTTCCAGATAAGCTAAAGTATTTACTGTATAATTGGGCTGTGGTAATGCAAACTCCACATTAGTGGCTTTCAATTTTGGGTAATCCTCCACTGCAATTTCTACCATTGCCAATCGATGATGGTCTTCTAAAAGAGTTTTCTTTTTTTTATGTGGATTATGTGGTGTTACCACAAACCAAACCTCTTCCAAATCGCTGAACTCCACCATATAGTTGGCAATAATCAAATGCCCGATGTGTATGGGATTGAAAGTGCCGAAGAAAAGCCCTATTTTTTTTGAAGTTGATTTTATGACGGAAAGGATTATTGGTTAGGAGAGATTATTGTTTTCTTGGACTTGAGTGCCATTATTATAAGTGATATTTTTTTTTATAAAATCGGCCACCAAATGTTGCGCCTCCTCCAGAGCCGTATTCAAATCGTTGTTTTGGATGATATAGTCAAATTGGGGCGCCGTGGCCAATTCGACCGAAGCTTTGGCAATGCGCATGTTGATCCGATCGTCCGATTCGGTTTTCCGCTTTTTAAGTCTAATTTTTAGTTCATCTATGCTTGGAGGTTTTACAAAAACCGCCAGCGTTTTTTTGGGATACTTCTTTTTTATTCTAAGGCCACCGACAACATCAATATCAAAAATTGCATTTTTGTTATTGCTCCAAATACGTTCCACTTCACTTTTTAATGTGCCGTAGAAGTTGTCTCTATAAACCTCTTCCCACTCCAAAAAATCTCCATTCTTTATATGTTGTTTAAATTCCTTAAGTGTAATGAAATAATAGTTCTTCCCGTGTTCCTCATCAGCACGGGGTTCCCGGGAGGTACAGGATATGGAGAACTCGAGGTTGAGGTCTTCTTGTTTTAGCAGATGCTGTACCAAGGTTGTTTTTCCACTTCCCGATGGAGCTGAGAACACTAATAATTTGCCGCCTTTTTTTGAATCCATTTTAAATAAAAAATATTTTTAATCTAGGTCGAATTAAAGCACATTCAATGCTTGTTCCTTGATTTTTTCCAACTCGTCCTTCATCTGTACTACTAATTGCTGCATAGGGGCATAATTTGCCTTACTCCCAATTGTATTTATTTCACGGCCTATTTCCTGGGTAATAAAACCTAGCTTTTTACCATTGGAACCGTGAGAACGTAATGATGTTTCAAAATATTCCAAGTGGTTTTTTAATCGGACTTTCTCTTCTGTGATATCGTATTTTTCCAAATAGTAAATAAGTTCCTGCTCAAAACGGTTTTCGTCCACCTTTTCTTTTAACTCCGAGATGGCCTTTCGCAAACGCTCTTTCACGGCTTCGATTCGTTCAGGATCTAAGATGATTACTTCCTCGAGCAATTTTGAAATAATTTGTGTGCGCTTCAAAAAATCATTTTCCAAAACCAAACCTTCGTCAGTTCTATATTTATTGATTGCTTCCAATGCTTTTTCAATACCATTCAAGATTGCCGCATATTCCTCCTCATCTATTTCCTCGCGTTCTACTTTCAAGGCATCCGGCATGCGAACGGCCATTTTTAAAAGTTCTACGGGATCTCCATTTACTACATTGGCCAGTTGCTTAATGTATTGTTTAACAACTCCTTCGTTCAATTGGGTAGTGGTTTCTTCGCCAGTTACTTCAATATTAATCGACAGGTCGATTTTTCCCCTTTCGAGCGATTTTGCCAACAAGTCCCTAATTTCAAGCTCTTTTTCGCGATAGGCCGATGGCACGCGCGTATTGAGGTCGAGACCTTTGCTGTTGAGTGATTTTATTTCAATGGTAATGGTTTTGGAAGGCAATTGGACAATTTCTTTGCCGTAGCCTGTCATGGATTGGATCATATTTCCTATAATTGATTGGCAAAGGTAATGAAATAGTCTTTAGGGCTTAGAGAATGAAGAGTTGAGATTTCGCGATATTATTTAGCCCAAATGAAGTAGCATTATTCTGATTCCAGGAATTCCAAAACTCTTGCTTCACTATAATATACTCGATTTGTTTTATAAAAACCTACATGGCCTCCATATTTCGGAATTTCCAGATTCAGGTTTTTCATTATAGAAGCCAACTCCCGTGGATAACATTTTGGTGAAAGAAAGCTATCATTTTCAGCATTTAGGATATAAATAGGAATTTGGATGTTTGGAAGGAATTGTAAACTGCTATTTTTTTCATAATAGTCAAATGCATCTTTAAAACCATGTGCTGGCGCTGTATAAATATTGTCGAACTCTAAAAGGGAATTTATTTCATTATAATCGGAAACCGACATTTCTTCGGGAAAGTTCTTCATTTTTATTTTGTATTTCTTTCGCATCTTCGTCAAGAAAGTTTTGCGATAAATCCAGTTGTGGAAGTGTTCCAAAGAATGCAATGAACCCCTAAGGGACAATGGCGTGGAAATGGCGACGGCTTTTTTGATTTCTTTTGGAAAACCTTGTCTTTCTCCTAGATATTTCAGCAGTAAATTGCCACCTAAACTGAAACCGATTAAAGCTATTTCGTCGTATTTATCTTTTTCTAAAACATTATTTATCACTGCCTCCAAATCATCCGTCTTGCCCGCATTATACGATTGGTACAATAGATTTGGTTCGCCGCTACAACCCCGAAAGTTAACTGCCGCAATATCCCAATTGTTCTTTTGTAGAATGTTTCCTTGCCCCTTAATGTAGGGTCGTTGTGCATTTCCTTCCAATCCGTGGAGGAGGATAGCGAGTTTTTTTGATTCACTTTTGGAAAAAGACCAGTCGATATCCAGAAAATCGCCATCATCTAAATTTATTCTTTCACGTTCCTGCACCAAGATTGGCATCGGCCGCAGTTTTGAAGAGTAAACCGTAGCGAAATGACCATTTCTAAAAGGGAGAGTGGGTTTATATTGACTTAGAAGAATTGGCACTTTTTTAAAATTTAACTTTAACAGAAACTAAACAATTTTACTATGCTTGCATAACAAAAGTAGGTTAAATTTGCAAAAAGACTTTAAGATGTACACAAAACAATTCGAAATCCGCTGGAGCGATGTTGATGCCAACCGCCATCTACGAAACAGTGCCTATATTGATTATATGAGCCATACCAGAATGAGTTTTCTTATGGAAAACGGTTTGGATGCGATACAACTGGTGGAATACAATCTCGGACCGGTTGCTTTTTACGAACACATGTATTACTTCCGCGAGGTCTTTCCGGGGAAGCCTGTAATGGTTTCCCTTCAATTAAAGGGAATTTCGGACGATGGAATGTATTTTATGTTTCTACATAACTTTTATGACCACAAGGGAAGAAACTTCGCACGTTGTGAAATGATGGGTGCTTGGATAGATTTGGATACTCGAAAGCTTAGCGGATTGCCCAGGGAATTATACGATAAATTCAACACTTTTGATAAAACAGACGACTTTGCCATCATTTCTAAAGAAGACACCCGAAAATATGGGCAGTTTCCAGAAGACTTAAAATCGCTTTAGGTTTTTGCTTGGATGATTCCATTTTTGGGTTTTCGGGTGGAGAGAAATACTCCAATAAATATCATACAGGCGGCGCCCACTCTTAGGGCATTTAGGGTGTCGGCTCCAGCCATTATTGCAAAAATGGTTGCTACTACTGGCTGTAAATAAATAAACACACCTACAGTTGAAGGACTCAATTGCTTTAGAGCATAAATATTAAAGAGATAGGTGAAAAAGGTAGTAGCCACTATCACAAAAAGCATTTGCCCTACTTCTGAAAACGTAAGTTGCATCCATTCCACCTGAATAAATTCTGAATATCCAACTGGTAAATTGATGCATAAAGCGATGAGGAAAAAGTATTTCAGCAAGGTTATGGCTTTGTATTTTGCAACCAAGGGTTTTACCAAAATGAGATAAAAGGAATAGCTGATGGCGTTAAGCACAAACAGCAAATTCCCCAAAGGGATGTTAGGCGCATTAGTCTGTGTTTTTTCTTGAAAAAGGATAAGTACCAAAGCTCCAGAGAGACCAAATACAATCCCTAGTGTTTTTACCCAAGTAATGCGTTCACGCAGGATAAGTGCCGTAAGCAGGAGAAGCAAAACCGGGGTTATGGTCATGGATACCGCGCTGTTAATAGGTGTTGATAGGCTTAAACCTTTAAAAAACATCAGCATATTCAGCACCATGCCAAATACCGCACAGGCCAAGATACGCCACCAATCTGTTCGTTCAATTTTTTCGGATTTAGTGAACAAACTCAGAAGCCAAAACAGAATCGCCGCTCCTCCTACCCGTAGGACAATAAATCCATAAGGTTGTATAACGTGCGGCATCAAACCTTTGGCAATAGTGTGGTTGATGCCATAAATAGTCTCGGTGGCCGTTGCAGCCAGCAAAGCGAGGAAGCGTTTGTCCATTTAAAGGGAGCGAATAGATTTTTTGGCCTCAGCGACGGTTTTGGAGCTGCTGCCAATAAATATCTTATCCTTACTTACAATTACAGGGCGTTTTAGAAAAGTATAATGCTCCAAAATCAAGTCTTTAAAATCTTGCTCCACAAGATTTTTATCTTTCAACTTCCTTTCCTGATAAAGCTTGGCCCTACGACTAAAAAGCGATTCATAATCTCCGGATAAGGCAACGAGGTCTTCCAGTTCTTTCTCCGTTATAGCTTGAGTTTTTATATCCTGTTTTATAAAAGAAGATGGAATTTCTATTTCCGCCATCACACGTTTGCAGGTATCGCAGCTAGATAGATAATAGATTTTTTGCATGGGTTAAAACTAATGAATTCTTAAGAAGGGCTCCGCTTCTTTCCTTACTATTTTCAGCTCAATTTGGCCCTCGGCATAACTGGCAATATCGTACTGATTATATACAAAAATTAGGCTGTCGTGAGTAAACCCAACGCTCTCGGGTAGGTGAAAAACATCTTCTTCAAACCAATAACCAGATTCATTGATGGATTTGTCCTGATCGATTTTCCGCTGAATCCTGAATTTCTTCTCCGCAAGATCAGTAAATCCTTTTTTATCGTTAAAAATCTCCTTGGCCGTAAGTTCCTCTCCGGTTTTTGGATCGATGTTTAAAAACGAAGTGGTCCCGTAGCCATGCGCGCCCCCTGTAAAAAGATATTGACGCATATCAAAAGAGATAATTTCAGGTGAAGAGTAAATTTCATTTACGGTTATCTCCGCAAAATATTCTCCTGTCATATCTTGAAATTGAGCTTTATCCGCCTTATAGGCCTCGATAAAATTAGTAGCTGCCTCCTCAACGGTTTTCGCCGTGGGGTTACTATCCTCCCCCATTAAAAGGGAAGCAATGATAAACTGTTGGATTTGATTGTTGATTTTTTCTGAAACTTTCCTATCGCCAATAACCTGAATATAATTAATGGTAACTTCGGGACAACCCCCACTTTTGCAAATGGCGAGATCTTTTTCGGTGAAACTTTCAGAGTAAAATTCGATTTTTGTCTCTCGGCTGCAACTCCAAGTTATTAGACCTAACAAAAAGAGAATTGTAATTTTATTATTCATATTAAAGTGATGGTTAGTTATCACAAATGAAGCGCTTCATTTGCACTTTCAAAAATAACAACTTTAAAATCAGCTATTGTGAAAGTTATACTAAATAGTAGAGTGTAACTTTCATTGCGGATTTTTCGAATATTTTTACAATAGCAAAGTTAAACGGGAATAATCCCGGTATATAAGGTTAACTCAGGAATTAAAATTTAAAATCGTATTGAGATGAAATTTAACACAAAAACTATTCACGGCGGGCAAGAAAATGTAGATCCAGCTTATGGTGCCGTCATGCCGCCGATTTATCAAACTTCTACCTATTCACAAACAACGCCTGGCGGACACAAAGGTTTTGAATATTCGCGTACCCACAATCCAACTCGTGCTGCTTTGGAACGCGCCTTTGCCAGTCTTGAAAATGGAAAGTACGGCCTCGCCTTTGGAAGCGGGCTTGCGGCAATAGATGCGGTGCTAAAACTCTTGCAGCCTGGAGACGAAGTAATTTCCACCAATGATCTTTATGGAGGAACTTACCGTCTTTTCACAAAAATCTTTGAGGGTTTTGGAATTAAATTTCACTTTATCGGCATGGAAAACGCCGGTAAGATTGAAAAATTCATCAATAGCAAAACCAAGTTGATCTGGATAGAAACTCCCACCAACCCTATGATGAATATAGTTGACATAAAGGGAGTGGCCAAGATTTCAAAAAAACACAATATCCTTTTGGCGGTGGACAATACTTTTGCTACCCCTTACCTCCAATTACCATTGGATATGGGAGCCGATATCGTGATGCACAGTGCCACAAAATACCTGGGAGGCCATAGCGATGTGGTAATGGGAGCCTTGGTTGTAAAGGAAAGGGAATTGGCAGATAAATTATATTTTATTCAGAATGCCAGCGGTGCAGTGTGTGGGCCGCAAGATAGTTTTCTGCTTCTACGAGGATTGAAAACCTTGCACGTACGTATGCAGCGACATTGTGAAAATGGAAGAGCTGTGGCCCTATTTTTAATGAGTCATCCAAAAATTGAAAAAGTGTATTGGCCAGGATTTGAAGCCCATCCCAATCACAATATCGCCAAAGCACAGATGAAGGATTTTGGAGGAATGATTTCTTTCGTGCCCAAGGGAGGTAACTATGAACAGGCCATTAAAATAGTTGAAAATCTCAAGATTTTCACTCTAGCCGAAAGTTTGGGCGGAGTGGAAAGCCTTGCCGGACATCCTGCGAGTATGACCCATGCCAGTATTCCAAAAGAGGAACGTGAAAAAATTGGGGTGGTAGATTCTTTGATTCGTTTGAGCGTTGGTATTGAAGACGTAGAAGATTTGATCGAGGATCTTCGCCAAGCTATAGGATAAAATCAGTTCAACAAACTGTTTTCTTTTCTAAAAAAACTCCTCTAAGTTTTGATCTTAAAGGAGTTTTTGTTTAAAACCGCTTAATTTTTATAACGAAAAAACTTCACTTAATTCAATATGAATTTTTTGGTGATGCTGTGGTTGTTCTCAAGAATAAACTGGGCGATATAAAAGCCATTGGCAAATCCATGAAGCTCGACGCTTCCGTTTTCATTAGACATTTTCTCCGAAAATACTTTTTGTCCGGCCACATTGTACACAATTACTTCGTTCACTTTGGAAACGGCATTCTTCAATCGGTAATTCAACTCTTTGTTCTTCACAAAAATGCTCACGGCATTTTGGGAGAAATCGTCCACTGCAAGAAATTGGGGTTTTGCAGCTTCAATTAAAAACTCTAGGCCCAATTTGGCAAATTTCACCGCATGCTCCGGGGTGTTAAAAACTAAATACACATCTCCTGAGCTATGAATATAAGGATTGTCTTGCCCCATTTTAGCTTCGAATGGGAAAGCGGCATCATATCCATTAGCTGCCCAACTAGCATGATCCGAACAGGCGTATCCACATTCCGTAAAGTCGTAGGTGAAACTATGGGTTCCAGTACTGTTGTAGTGGTCCATTAAGCTCACCAAATAATCATTTAAGTTTGTGCTGTTATACCAATCAGTGGTGATATGGATATCTTTGGTAGAACCCTGGTATCCTGTCATATCAAACTGTACATAGGCTGCCACATCTATTCCGTCGTTGGCGTACTCCTCGGCAATCTCAGCTGAACCCACCAATCCAATTTCTTCTGCAGCAAATGCCATAATCTCAATAGTCCGGCTGGGTACGAAGTCTTTTTCTAGAAGCACTCTGAACATTTCATTTAAGGAAGAAATCCCGGAGGCGTTATCATCCGCTCCTGGTGCATTGTCATTGTTTGGCCAAGCTGTAGAATCTATATGCCCCCCAATAATTACATATTCATCAGGAGTGTCGGCGCCATCAATTGTTAAAATCACTGAAGGCATGGGTGTGTTCACGTGGTCATAAATTCTTGTACGGATATCGGTTCTTCCAGAAGCAGTAATCATAGCATCCCACATTGCCTGCTGGTCCAGAACGGCCACTTTAGCTTGTGGTCTATTGTGATAACGAGTGCCATAATTTTGTAGAAGCAAGATGTTTGCTTCAATATTAGATTCGTTTACCAGATCCAAACATTCGTTTACCAATACATCTTCGGTTATGGTGAAATCAATTTGTGTTCCTCTCCGTTCTACTCGATCCAAAGCGGCAATTGCCTTTTCTTTAGAAGTTCGAAAAATATATCCAGGACCGTGAGTGCGGACATTTTCATGAATTTTGTGTGCTACCTCTTCAGAAATAAAAACGGCTGCCTGCCTATCGGTACTTTTCAAGATTTCCATGTTATCAGGATAAAGTGCCTGAAATACTACGGCATCAGTTGCGTCCATAGTAGCATAGAAGAAATTGTCGTTTTGTGATGTTGCGGTAAACGCGAATAGAATAAAGGTTAGAAATGTTATTGTAAATTTTTTCATTGGGAAATGTATAAAGGATTTTATGTAAAAATAAAATTTTCATCCAACTTCATGGCGCAATACAAAAGTTTAACTTTTGATCTGAAGCTAAATTTAACTAAATGAGTACCGTGCTCGTTCGGATTTTACTAACTTTCATCTTTTTTAAAGAAACTAAAAACAATTGTTTTGGAACTATTGGAACCTGAGAAGTGGGTGGACAGATATGCCGATTATCTTTACAACTATACCATTGTAAGGGTAAATGATCCAATAGTTGCACAAGATCTCATTTCCGAAACTTTTTTATCTGCACTGAAATCCAAAGGGAATTTTAAGGGCGAGGCTTCCGAACGCACGTGGCTCATTGCCATTCTCAAACGAAAAATTATAGATCATTATCGAAAGATCAGTTCTGAAAAAGGGAAGGCTGAAGTGCATATAAGCTATCGTAACGAAGATTCCGAGAGGGATTGGCTTGAAGAAAACGCTGCCGATCCTTTTGATCGAAACGCCGAGAATAGAATGGAAAACGAAGAGTTAGGCTTGGCTATTTTGGAATGTATGGACCAGCTTAATGAAAAGCACGCAGAAATCTTTAAAAGAAAGACTATTGAAGGTTATGATACCGAAGCTATCTGTAAAGAATTTGATATTACGCCGTCTAACTTGTGGGTGATTATTCACAGGGCACGAAAAACCTTGGCGGAATGTTTGGAAAAGAATTGGTTCAATTAAAATAAATTATGAAGTTTTTTTTAAAATGTAACGAAGCTACCCATGTGTGCGACAAAGCCCAATATAAGGAGGCGGGATGGTTTGAAAGAATTTTCTTGAAACTCCATTTGGTCCTTTGCAAATGTTGCAGGGGATATTCCTCCAACAACGACAAACTTTCCAAAGCGCTCAAATCTTCAAAATTGCAAACACTTCCGCCCGAGGAGAAGCGACGAATGAAGAGCTTAATTGAACAAAACAACAGTTCTTCATAAGTGCGATAGCTTCAAAACATTTGACAAAACAAACCGTAAACTAAAAACCAAAAGATGGAAAGGCCTTCCACCCAAAAAGATGAAAAATATCTGGTCTGATGTGTTTTAGAAATAAGAAGCATCCACCCGGTTAAGGTGGTAAAAATAAACAAACTCAAAATATAAGCTGGACTCAGGCCGCTTTTAAAAAATTCAAGAACCAGACACAAGATTAGGAGTGAAAGCCCGAACAGTTTTGTATTTCGATTTCCCAGTTGTTGTGGTAAGGTTTTAAGATAAAACGCATCGTAGGGAACATCGCGGATTTCAAATGGCAAAATAAGCACAATCACTATGAAAATTCTTTGAAAAAAAGTGAGCAAAATATCGCCTGAAACGTGCATTTCATTTGCGATAACAGGCGAAATCACTGTCACTCCGGCCCATACAACCGCTACCACAAAGATTTTTGCACTTCGGAACATTCTCAAACTTTTATGATGAAAGAAGGGAATGGCGTACAATACAGTGAGAAGCCCAAACCCAGTCGTAACAGCCAAGGTTGTAAAATCCTGGTGAAAAATAGCCCAGAGGAAAATTAAAAATCCGATGAGTGAGAAAATTTGGATACTCTTTAAAGAATTGGTGAGATCGCGATGGTGCAGCCCAGCCTTTTTGGAGTATTTCACAAAATTATAGCCCGTTAAGGCTCCGAAAAAAATAAAAATCCAAAACCAAAAGGGAAGTTGCAGCGAATATTCCAACATAGTAACTCCCACCAAGGCAACTACCGCCAAAGATACGTGTAAGCTACTATTTATATAAAACGCAAAAACCCGTTCTAGAAATTTCATAATATCAAAAATAATCAAAGGGTTTACATTCCAAATCTTTAGTTGAGAAATTAAATTATTACTAGCTTCTGAATGCATCTTTTTCGAGTTAAAAATTGTAATTTTGCCACCTAATTGAAAAGACCTTATGATCACCGAGGTTACGTAATCTTTTTTTGAAATAACAACATTAAAATCCCCATTCGCTGGTATAATTATGAATACAGATTCCTTTGCTTTAAGACACATTGGCCCACGAGAAACCGACTTGCCCGAGATGCTTGAGACAATCGGCGTAAGTTCTATTGACCAATTGATATATGAAACCGTGCCAGATGATATTCTGCTCAAAAAGGCACTCGATTTAGATATTGCTATGAGCGAGCAGGAGTATCTTGAGCATATCACGGAGCTTTCTTCTAAAAACAAAATTTTTAAAACATATATCGGTTTGGGTTACCATCAGTCCAATATTCCTTCTGTGATCCAACGGAATATTTTGGAAAATCCAGGTTGGTACACGGCTTACACTCCTTATCAGGCGGAAATAGCACAAGGCCGATTGGAAGCATTGCTAAATTTTCAAACCGTAATAGCCGATTTAACAGGAATGGAGTTGGCCAACGCCTCTCTTCTTGACGAATCCACCGCGGCAGCGGAGGCTATGTCGCTTCTTTATGCCTTACGTGAGAAAGAGAAAAAACAGAACAACGCTTCCAAGTTTTTTGTTTCTGAAGAAATATTGCCACAAAATCTCTCCGTGTTACAAACCCGTTCAGAACCTTTGGGGATTGAACTTGTAGTAGGCAATCACGAAGATTTTGATTTTTCTGAAGGTTTCTTTGGTGCGATTTTGCAATATCCCGGAAAGATTGGAAAAGTCCACAACTTTAAAACTTTTACCCAAAAAGCTATAGATGCTCAAATAAAAGTAGCGGTTGCGGCTGATATTTTGAGCTTGGTAATGCTGGAAGCTCCAGGCAATTTTGGAGTGGATGTAGTTGTGGGAACTACCCAACGCTTTGGAATTCCGTTGGGTTATGGAGGGCCACACGCCGCCTACTTTGCGACCAAAGATGAATACAAACGAAGCATCCCCGGAAGGATAATCGGGGTAACAAAGGATGCCGATGGCAACCGTGCCCTCAGAATGGCCCTTCAAACAAGAGAACAACATATTAAGCGTGATAAGGCAACATCCAATATTTGCACTGCTCAAGTGCTTTTGGCAGTTATGGCCGGTATGTATGCCGTTTATCACGGACCAGAGGGTTTAAAATACATTGCGCAAAAAGTACATAACGGAGCTGCAACATTGGCCTCAGCTTTGGAAAAATTAGGATTCGAGCAATTAAACGAAACCTTTTTCGATACGATTGCCATCAAAACGGACGCTACAAAAATCAAATTTTTGGCAGAAGCCAAGGAATTGAATTTCTACTATCCCGATAGCGAAACAGTTTCAATATCGATTAATGAAGCTACCACTTTAAAAGATTTAAATAAAATTGTTTCAGTTTTTTCAGAAGCTGCCAAAAAGGATCTCCAGAAAATTACAGAACTAGAGAAAGGGAATAAAATTCCTGAGGAAGTAGCACGAAAAACTGAATTTCTTCAACAGGATGTCTTCAACAGCTACCACAGCGAGACCGAGTTGATGCGGTATATCAAAAAGCTTGAGCGCAAGGATCTTTCCTTGAACCATTCAATGATTTCCTTGGGTTCTTGTACAATGAAACTGAACGCCGCCGCTGAAATGCTTCCGTTGAGCGACCCTATGTGGGGCAATGTGCATCCGTTTGTGCCGGTAGAGCAAGCCGAAGGTTATCAAATAGTGTTAAAAAAACTGGAAAGACAACTTACCGAAATCACGGGTTTTGCTGCCACTTCCCTTCAACCCAACAGTGGAGCACAGGGTGAATTTGCCGGCTTAATGGTTATCCGCGCTTATCACAAATCCCGCGGCGAAGGCCATAGAAATATTTGTTTGATCCCCTCCTCCGCCCACGGAACAAATCCTGCTAGCGCTGTTATGGCCGGAATGAAAGTGGTAGTAACAAAATCTACTGACGAAGGAAATATAGACGTGGAAGACCTACGTGAAAAAGCCATAAAACACAAGGATAATTTATCTTGTTTGATGGTTACTTATCCTTCAACCCACGGAGTTTATGAATCCGCAATTCGAGAAATCACAAGTATAATCCACGAAAACGGAGGTCAGGTATATATGGACGGCGCCAATATGAACGCACAGGTTGGCTTGACCCACCCAGGTGCTATTGGCGCGGATGTTTGCCATCTAAACCTTCATAAAACCTTTGCAATACCCCACGGTGGGGGCGGTCCAGGAGTTGGGCCAATTTGCGTTGCCAAACAGTTGGTGCCATTTTTACCCTCAAACCCCATTATTCCGACCGGGGGTGAAAAAGCGATTTCCGCAATATCTGGAGCTCCTTATGGCAGTTCGTTGGTCTGTTTGATCAGCTATGCCTATATCTGTATGCTGGGCGTAAACGGTCTTAAAAAAGCTACCCAATATGCCATTCTAAACGCCAACTATATTAAAGAAAGATTGAGCGGTCATTATGAAGTATTGTACGCAGGAGAACGTGGTCGTGCGGCCCACGAGATGATTGTGGATTGCCGACCCTTTAAAGAAAAAGGAATTGAGGTCTCTGATATAGCAAAGCGTTTAATGGACTATGGTTTCCATGCGCCAACAGTTTCTTTCCCGATTGCTGGAACTTTGATGATAGAGCCGACTGAAAGTGAGAGTAAAAAAGCTCTTGACCAATTTTGTGATGCGATGATTTCCATTAGAAAGGAAATTGAATCGGTGGATAAGGATAATCCTAACAACGTATTAAAGAATTCGCCCCATACCATGCAAATGCTTACAGCCGATGAATGGGATTTCCCTTATAGCAGACAGAAAGCCGCATTTCCGATGGAGTATATTTCGGAAAACAAGTTTTGGCCTTCGGTAAGAAGAGTTGACGATGCCTATGGCGACAGAAATCTGATTTGCACTTGCGATCCGATTGAAAGTTATATGGAAGCATAGGATAATCTAAATAGTGGTAAACCAAAATAAGCAAACAAGGGTTAGTGATCAATAACCAATCACTAGCCCTTATATATTAATTAATGAATTTTCCGTATTTTTAACAAAATTTTTCCCAATATGAATGTCAAAATTACGGGTATAGGTAGTTATATTCCGAGTGAAGTGGCCAAAAACGAAGAGTTTGTCAGGAATCACTTCTTCAATACGGACGGTACTCCTTTTGACCAGGAGAACGAGACTATTATTGAAAAGTTCAAAGCTATTACCGGGATTGCGGAACGACGTTATATTCCCAAAAACTTGAACACTTCAGACATCGCTTCCTATGCTGCGGAAAACGCAATCCGAAATGCAGGAATAGACAGGGAAGATTTGGATTATATCATCGTGGCCCATAACTACGGCGATGTAAAACACGGTTCCGTACAGAGTGATACGGTGCCGAGTATTGCCACTCGGGTAAAGCATAATCTAAAGATCCAAAAACCTACCTGCGTGGGCTACGACATGCTTTTCGGTTGCCCAGGCTGGATTGAAAGTATGATTCAGGCCAATGCTTTTATAAAGTCAGGAATAGCCAAAAAATGTTTGGTTATTGGAGCCGAGGCACTTTCACGCGTTGTGGATCCCCACGACCGCGATTCCATGATTTACAGCGATGGGGCAGGAGCTGCAGTAGTGGAAGCTACCGAAGAAGAAGGCGGCATACTTTCCCACTTCAGCGCGACCTATGCTTTTGATGAGGCCCATTTTATTTATTTTGGGGAAAGCAATAATTTGGAAAAAAGGGATAATCGCCGTTATATAAAAATGTACGGCAGAAAGATATACGAATTTGCCTTAAACCATGTTCCCGATGCCATGAAAACAAGTTTGGACCAAAGCGGGATCGGAATTGATGAGGTGCAGAAAATCTTTATCCATCAAGCCAACGAAAAGATGGACGAGGCCATTGTCAACCGATTCTATAAACTTTATGATAGACCTACTCCAGATGGGATTATGCCTATGAGTATTGACAAATTGGGCAACAGCAGTGTTGCCACCGTACCTACATTATATGATTTGGTGCTGCATGGCGAGTTGAAAGGCCATAGCGTCAAAAAAGGAGATATCGTTATTTTTGCCAGCGTAGGTGCTGGAATGAATATAAATGCGATAGTGTATAAGGTGTAAAAAATCCCAGGAAATTAAGGGACACTCCTTTCATTACTATTTATCAAAATATAGCACAGTTTTTTTCATATTAAAAGTGTTGGAGATGGGATGGTAATTATTTAACTATTCGATTCCGGTTAAAAAAATATTCTCGGATCTATTCCAACAAAAGTCGAATGCTTTTAATCAGAATTATTAAAAAAGGCATTCGCTAGTTATAATCCAATTAAGAGTTGGATTTGTACTAAAACAAACCAATCAATATGTACGAAGGAAAGTTCCCGAAAAAGAGATATAGACACACACTTGGGTTTTTAAATGAAGTTATTTCTAAGGATGAAAAAATTCTTGATCTGGGGATTCCAAATCCTTTGTCTGAAATATTGATTCAGCAAGGTTATGAGGTTACTAATACAAAAGGAGAAGATCTCGATCTTGAAACTTCAGTTGTGAAAACGAACGAATTCGACGTGGTAACAGCTTTTGAAATATTTGAACATCTGGTTTCTCCCTTTAATGTATTGAAAGATATTAAAGCTAAAAAGCTGGTAGCCTCCATTCCACTGAAATTGTGGTTTTCGTCTGCATATAGGAGTAAAACAGACGAATGGGACCGTCATTATCACGAATTTGAGGATTGGCAATTCGATTGGCTTTTGGAGAAATCGGGATGGCGGATTGTAAAGTGGGAAAAATTCACCAATCCCGTTAAAAAAATTGGGATGCGCCCCCTTCTGCGTCTCTTTACTCCCAGATATTACTTGGTATATGCTGAAAGAATTTAAATGGATTTTTGTATTATCATTCCTGCCTATAATGAAGAAGCTTGTCTGGAAAGATGCCTGAAATCATTTGTAGAACAAACAATTCTTCCTAGAAAAATAGTTGTTGTTAACGATGGTTCTACTGATGGCACTCAAGCGATAATTGATTGTTTTTCAGAGAATTACTCTTTTATTGAAGGAATTTACAATGCTTCTGAAAAGATGCATTTACCCGGATCCAAAATAGTCAATGCATTTTATAAAGGACTTCAAACGCTTGACACCGATTTTGACCTCATCGGAAAATTTGATGCGGATATTATTTTACCTCCCAATTATTTCGAAAAGGTTCTAGAACTCTTCTTTTCCGATGACAGGATAGGCGTTGCAGGGGGAAATCTCTTTATTGAAAAAGACGAGCATTGGGAATATGAAAATATTTCGAGGAAAACAAAAGTGCGTGGCCCAATAAAACTTTATCGAAAGGAATGTTTCGAAGAAATCGGAGGCCTAAAAAAATCCATTGGCTGGGACACAGTTGATGAACTCCTGGCCCAATATCACGGATGGAAAATACAAACAGATACTTCCCTACACGTAAAACATTTAAAACCCACAGGGAAAGTTTATACCAAAGCTGCCAGATATAAGCAGGGAGAAGCTTTTTATAAAATGCGTTATGGATTCTGGCTCACCCTTATCGCTTCCGCAAAACTTGCTGTGAAAAAAAAGAGTTTCGCTTATTTCTTAGATTGTTTAAAAGGGTATTCAAAAGCAAAAAGGGCAAAATTGGAATATATCGTTTCAGCCGAAGAGGGAGAATTTATTCGGAATCTGCGTTGGAAAAATATAAAGAAAAAAATCGGCCTAGCTTAGTTAGTATTTGTCATTATACCGCTTGGAATTACCTTTTTCTTAGGCTTTCAAACTGATTTTAATCCCTATTTTTGTAAATAAAATTTTTTCAAATGAACTTCAAGATTTCTTTCTTTAGCATTTTATTATCCTTTGCGTTAATTACTACATCTTGTGTCTCTGTACAAGTTTCAGACAATACAGTTGCACAGACCAAAATATCTAACGAAACCAAAAAGCCCAAAAACATCATCCTTCTTATCGGTGATGGTATGGGTTTGAGCCAAGTGTCGGCAGCTATTTTTTACAAGGACGGGATTCCTAATTTCGAACGCTTTTCAACTATTGGTCTTAGTAAAACATCTTCCGGAAGCGAATTAGTTACAGATTCCGCTGCGGGCGCTACTGTTTTTTCGGCTGGAATAAAAACATATAATGGTGCGATTGGGGTCAATCTGGATACCATTCCAGTTTCAACCATTTCGGAACAGCTTTCCAGAGATGGATACGGCACGGGGATAGTTGCCACTTCTTCCATTCAACACGCCACTCCGGCCTCATTTTACGCCCACGTAAAACATAGAAGTATGTATGAGGAAATCACGGAATACGCACCACATTCGGGTGTAGATATCTTTATTGGGGGCGGTCTTAAGTTTTTTACTGATCGAAAGGATAAGCGCAATCTATTAGAAAATATGCGTAAAGAAGGTTATACCGTAATTACTGATAAACTTCCCAGCAAACCAATAGAAGCCAAAGAACTTATTCTGTTGGCGGATAATGGCATGCCCAAAATGAGTGAGGGCCGTGGCGATTTTCTGCCAAATGCCACTAAGTTGGCCTTGGAAAAGCTTTCCAAGAATCCAAAAGGGTTTTTCTTGATGGTAGAAGGTAGCCAAATAGACTGGGGCGGTCATGATAACGATGCGGATTACCTGATCCGTGAACTTTTGGACTTTGACAAGGCAATAGGAGTGGCTTTGGATTTTGCAAAGCGAAATGGCGAAACTCTCGTAATTGTGACCGCCGATCACGAAACAGGCGGATTTACGCTTTCTGCCGATGGGAAGGACTACAATAAAATTAAACCAACATTCTCAACAACCGGACATTCCGCTACTTTGGTTCCCGTATTTGCCGAAGGACCAGGGGCCGAATTGTTTAACGGAATATACGAAAGCAACGAGATTTACTATAAAATGATGAGGCTTTATGGTAAGGAGTGATCAAGATCATTTATAAATAGCCCTATTGAAATCAAAAATATCTGTCCATTACCAAACTCTTTTGATTTTTTTATTTTTTGTTAATCGAAAAATACACTGATGTAATTTTAGTATTTTAGCCCAAGGGATCGTTTTTATGAAATACTTACAGGATATTGGATCTTATTTTTTGATGATCAGAAAGGTGTTTGCCAGTTTTACCAAGACATCGGTTTTGAGGCATCTCATTTTTAAGGAAATCAACGATCTTATCATCAGTTCCCTTGGGATTGTCGCTTTTATATCCTTCTTTGTAGGCGGGGTTGTTGCCATTCAAACTGCATTGAATATGACCAATCCCATTATTCCGAAGAGTTTGATAGGTTTTGCCACACGTCAATCTGTAATCTTGGAATTTGCACCCACTTTTATGTCCATTATTATGGCTGGGAAAGTTGGATCGTTTATCACTTCCAGCATTGGGTCAATGCGGGTTACGGAACAGATAGATGCCTTGGAGGTTATGGGGGTCAACTCCCTTAACTATTTGGTTTTTCCAAAAATTGTGGCCTTGATGTTTTATCCTTTTGTGATTGTAATCTCCATGTTCCTCGGAATTTTTGGTGGGTGGGTTGCCGGTGTCTATGGAGGTTTTTCTACCTCTTCTGATTTTATTGCAGGGGTGCAGGAAAATTTTATTCCCTATCAACTTTTTTACGCCTTTTTCAAAACCTTTGTCTTCGCTTTTATTCTTGCCACCGTACCTTCTTGGCAAGGCTTTTATATGAAGGGTGGTGCACTTGAGGTAGGGAAAGCTAGTACCAACTCATTTGTATGGACGAGTGTGCTTATTATTGCTGCAAACTACATTATAACCCAACTTCTTTTGAGCTAATGATAAAAGTAGAAAACGTACATAAAAGTTTTGGGGAGGAAAAAATTCTGAAGGGGATTACAACCGAATTTGACAAGGGCAAGACTAATCTTATCATCGGGCAAAGTGGCAGTGGGAAAACAGTCCTGCTTAAATGTTTGCTCGGTTTGTTCAAACCTGATAAAGGCAAGATTTTTTACGAGGACAAATCCATTCAGGAAATGGACGATGAAGATCAGCGCCAGCTCCGAGAGGAAATTGGCATGCTTTTTCAGGGAGGCGCCCTTTTTGACTCTATGAACATAGAGGAAAATGTGATGTTTCCGCTTAGGATGTTTACCAAGCAGAAAAAAGCCGATATGCTTGCCCGAGTAAATGAAGTTTTGAGACGGGTAGATTTGGAGAATGTCAACAAAAAATTCCCTGCTGAAATTTCTGGAGGAATGCAAAAACGGGTCTCTATCGCCCGTGCTATCGTAAATAAACCAAAATATTTGTTCTGCGATGAGCCAAACTCTGGTCTGGATCCAAAAACCGCTACTCTTATAGACACCCTGATCCAGGAAATTACCCACGAGTATAACATTACCACAATTGTGGTTACACACGATATGAACTCAGTGATGGAAATTGGTGAAAAGGTGGTGCTTCTAAAGGAGGGAATACTCGTATGGCAGGGTACGAATCAGGAGATTTTCAAAACCGATAACGAGGATGTAACCAACTTTGTATATTCTTCAGATCTTTTCAAGAAAATCCGCGAGGTACAAATAAAGGAAGGCTGATACTTAAGGAGTGTCACTTATTTCCATAGTATCTAATTTCAATTTATACTTAAACCACTCATTGATTTTTCTTAGGCTCTCTTTTCTTTCGCGAAGACTTACATCCTTTTTCCACTTTATATTTATTACCGGCAGGGTGTCCATCTTTTCAAAATTGGTGGTAATCTTATTGGAATAGCTAAAGCTTTCCACCCCTTCGTAATTTATTCTCAATTCCTTGCTCAGGTCCTCAAAAGGAATGGTCTGGAATTTCATAAACGCGATTTGATCTTCCAAAAAACGGATACGCTCATCCTTGTTTTGAATAAGCTGTTCATTCCTAACATACAAATCTTCCAATATCCCTGCCTTCACTTCTCCTGACAAACGTGCTGCCATCTCGCCGCTTTGGTCGGCTCCTTGGTATATGCGCAATTTCACATCCTCCATTTTTTCGGTTTCCTCCAATTCCCTGAGCCAGTCGGTTATTTTATTTTGTGGCACGGGTCGTCCAATTAAATACACATCTATATTTCTCGATTTATAGTTTTGAGTGAATTTAACCACTTCGGCACCTTCATATTGAATAATAGTTCTGACAAATTCCTTGGTTTTCGTTTCAAATAACTGTTGGTCCAATAGGTTTATAAAGAGCCACACGCTTGGAATCATAACTGCAAGTGCGATTATTGACGCTATTTGAGCTGTTCTGCGACGGCGCTTGCTGTTGGCGTATCGCACCAGTGGAAACTGCAGGATTTTGGAAACTATAAAAGTGGAAAGGGCAATATATACCGCATTGATGGAAAATAGATACAAGGCTCCTCCAGCATAGTTCGCATTCCCGACTGCCAATCCATATCCTACTGTACAAAGTGGTGGCATCAGTGCGGTGGCAATGGCGACTCCAAAAATAACACTGGCAATGGTTCCGCTTTTTGTTTTTGCAACTATCAATCCCAGACCGCCAAAAATAGCTATCAAAACATCCAAAATGGTGGGGTAGGTTCTCGCAATAAGTTCAGGTGTTTCCTCAGTGAGCGGAGAGAGCTTAAAATAAAGAAAAGCCGTGAGCACACTCAGAAAAACCATGATCCCCAGATTTATAAGAGAACGTTTTAAGGTTAACACATCGTTGATGGCCACAGATAGTCCAATACCAACAATAGGCCCCATCAAGGGCGAAATAAGCATAGCACCGATTACCACTGCCGTACTACTTATGTTCAAACCGATGGAAGCCACAAAAATTGAGAATATAAGAATCCAAGCGGTGTGACCTTTAAAGGGGATATCCTTCTTCACGGCTTCAATCGTGGCCTCGTGGTCTGAATCTTTGCGGATATCGAATAAATCCCGTAAGAACTTTTTTATGCTATTCCAAGTATTCAGCTTTACAGCTTCAAACTCCTCTTCATTTGGGGTGATTTCTATGTCATTTTTATCTGAAGTGGCCATTTACATATATTTTTTTCCAAATTTGGCGGAAATGTTTGTCAGCAATTCTTTTATCTCTTGTTCTTTTTGTTTGGGATAAACCAGCAAAATCCCATCTTTATCTACAATTATATAATCGTTTATACCATCCAAGACCACCAGTTTTTCACCTTCCACAAAAATGATATTTCGCTCTGAATCTGTTAGGTGAACTTGGGCATTGACGATGGCATTTTGGTTGTCAGTCTTTGGAAGTTTATCGTAAAGCGCGCCCCAAGTCCCAAGATCGCTCCAATCGAAGGTAGCACTTTTCACAAAGACATTATCAGCTTTTTCCAAAATTCCATAATCGATGGAAATGTTTTCCGCGGAAGCGTAATGCGTTCCAATAAATTGTTTTTCTTCGGAAGTATTTAAAACGTTCATCCCCTTTGAAAACAGCGCATTCATTTGGGGTAAGTTTTTTTCGAAAGAATCGAGAATCGATTTGCTGCTCCAAATAAAAATACCCGCGTTCCAAAGGAAATTCCCTGAGGATAAGAACTGCTTTGCCGTTTCATAATCAGGCTTTTCACGAAATTGTTTCACTTTTTTAATGAGCTTTCCATCGTTATCACTTTCGATATAACCGTAGCCGGTATTGGGAAAAGTGGGTTGAATGCCCAAGGTCAAAAGAACATCATTTTTTTCGGTTTCATCAAAACAAACTTGCACATCATTTGCGAATGCCGTTTCATCTTCAATCCAATGATCGCTGGGGGCCACAAGAATAAGAGCGTTTGGATTTTGCTTGTGTATTTTCAAGGAGGAAAGCAAAATACAAGGAGCTGTATTTCGCATAGCAGGTTCAAGGACAACTTGAATTCGTGAAATTTCCGGAAGTTGTGCCAATGTGATTTCCAGATATTTCTCATTGGTAAGTATGTAAATATTTTCTGAGGGAATTATCTTGTTTAAACGAGAGAAAGTTTTTTGCAATAAGGTCTGGCCCGTGCCGAGCATATCGTGAAACTGCTTCGGAAAAGCTTGGGTGCTTACCGGCCAAAATCTTGAGCCAATGCCTCCTGCCATGATTACTGCGCAATAATTTTTGTTCATAGTTTATTATTTGAGCCAGGACTCAAGGGAGCCAGGAATCAGGACACATTCTAAATTAAAGAGAAATCCATTTCATAAATATATTTTAATCTTCCTTTTTCTGGGAGTCTTTGTCCTGTATCCTCTATTTCAAAAACTCCACTTCCGCATTTGGATTAAAGAGGTATAATCTTCCCGTGGCAACTTCTAGGCATTCATAGCGTTTCACCCGCTGGTTTCCCCGTTTAAAGATTTTGCCATTGTGCAAACGAAAATGTCCGCCGTGGGGTATCTCAAAGATATAATTTTTATCGTTCTCTGGATCAAATTGCTTGAGTGCCAAGGAAAGTTTTGCGTCGGTATCGCTTGAGGCCTTCGGATTTTTAAAATGTCTTGCCAAGAGAGGAAGGAGTTGATTTGGGAAAACCTCGGGCCGCAAAAAGGGGAGCATCAAAAATTGAAAAGTCCGTTTCCACTCCAATCCGTGGGGTTTTATAAGACGGCCGTATTTGGTAAAAGCATCCAAATGCGCGATTTCATGCACGAGTGTGATTAAAAACCTGTATTTATTTAAGGAAGCGTTTACGGTTATTTGATGTCGTCCATTCGGCATTTTTCTATAATCCCCATGTCGAGTTACGCGTTCATTGACGATTTTAAGATGGACGTTATGCGTTTTTATCAGCTCAAAGACAAGCTTAACAGAGGCTTGGGGAATGTATTTTTCTAAAATCTCAGTCATTATAAAATTCGAAATTGTGCCGATTTAATACTTTCAAAAATAGCAGACTTTAGGAATATAAAGCGGTTTCCTCTCACACAAAAATAGATATTATTAAGGCGTTGAACTGGAAACCTGAAGGATTTTTCCATTATAGAATTTCTGTCCGTTCAAGGAGAAATCTTTGATGTATTCCGCCATCTCCACAGGCGACAAAGCCGCTTGAAGTCCGGGAAAAGCTTCCGCAAGCATTTCTGTTTGCACTGATCCCAGAGCCAAGACGTTGAATGAAGGGCCGGTGGTTTTGTATTCTTCCGCCAACAATTCCGTGAGCGTAATTACTGCTCCCTTGCTACTGCTATATGCGCTGAGGCCTGGAAACTTTACGCTCCCTTGTACCCCGCCCATACTGCTGATATTTACAACGTGACTTTCTTTTCCCATAAAAGGCAATACCGTTTTAATCAAGGAAGCCACCCCAAAAACGTTTACGTCATAAGCCATTTTAAACTCTTCGGAAGAAATCTCGGCAAAGGGTTTGTTCACTAAAAAGCCTGCATTATTTATCAAAACATCCACTTTTTCCATTGCTGTTTGGAGATAAAAGGAAAGTTTTACGATGTCCGATTTATCGGCAATATCAAATTCCAAGGCACTTACGGTTTCAAGTTTTAGATCTGACACCGGCTTTGAGTTGCGCGAAAGTGCCAAGACGTTATGCCCTGCTTGGGCGAACAATTTTACCATTTCAAAACCTATCCCGCGGGAGGTTCCTGTTATAATTATGTTTTTCATATTTTCAATTTAGTAAAAATCCCCACCTTTATGGAGTTTTTCCAAGTTTTTTAAGAATGGGTCTATAAAATCACAAGGAATTTTAGGCTTTGAATTTTAGAAGAACTTTTTTTGCTCAACCCATATTCTTCTTCATTTTACGATCTCAATATAAGATTTTCATCCAAATAAGGCAGATTGTCACTTAGAATTTTTTTGTTCTTGAAATTTCTTCAATTTTAACCAATTCGACGGACAAAGTGTTTCCTTTTGGACATTACATTAATTAAGTTATGAAGAGTTTTTAGATGAGATACTAAAATTTAAAAAAAATAATCTCTTTGTAAAGTCTAGTATTCTCTACGACTTTAGTAAAAATCCGAGAGGAAAATTTAAAAAAAGATATCCTATTGCGGAAAACCGTAAAGTATGTTTAAAAAGATGTTGCAATTTGCGATATGAAATTTATCGTTGGGTGTTGCTGGACCGGTAAAAGTTTTTTGTAGCGTAAGTAGGATTTTTAACCAGAAAATCCAATCCTGTCAATCATAGTTTATGGGCTTATAGTTGGCAAGTGGGAAGCGAAACCCGATTACAACCTGTCAAATCCAAAAAAAAGGACCAGGAATGAAACAAATAAAATGGTCGTAAAAAACACACTTAAATTCGATTAACTAAAACTTCAACTATGTCAATCAAATCTTTTATTATCGGGCGCAATCCTAATGCTTCGCAAGGCGAAATCCCTATAACAGTAAACGATCCTTCCAAAAAGGTTAGTAGCAACCACTGCAGGATCACCTATGATGGGGGCAGATTTTTTATCGAGGACCTTATTTCTACCAATGGGACTTTTGTTGATGGGACTAAGATAAATACCCGTACTGAGATTTTTGAAAGCTCTACAATAACATTAGGTCCTTCCTTTCTATTTTCTTTAAACCATCCCATTATTCAAAAGAACATTAATTCGAATATGGGTACAAGTGATAATAGTTTTGCAGGCCCTATTCAAAATGAGGAGGTAGATCTTTCAATTGGAAAAATAATAAGTGAAGGGTTAAGAATTGGGCTCCAGAACACAGGAACTATAATTATAGCGTTTCTATTGTGGATACTGACAATTTGGATTCCTTATTTAAATATTGGGACCACCATCGCAATGGTCACCTTGCCTGTCGGAATGAGCAAAGGAAAGATAATGTCGCCTGTGGAGATTTTCGAGAGCAAGTATCGAAGATATTTTGGGGCATTTTTCCTATTGGCGGGTTTCATTCTCCTAGGGTTACTGATTTCACTTCAGTTTTTGGTAATACCCGCCATTGTTTTATCGCTTGCTTGGTCACAAGCATTTTATTTGCTTGTGGACAAGGGTTTAAACGTTACCGAATGTTTGCGCGTAAGCAACAACATTACATATAACCATAAAACCAATATCTTCTTTTCATTCTTTATTGTCATGATTTTATTGTATTCCTCCATATTTCTCTTATTTCTGTTAATAAGCCAATTGGGCGGATATTTGTATTTCTTTGTTTTTGTGTTCTATGCCTTGGGCTTCCTTTGCTATCTGGTAATGAATATTGGGATGAATGCCTATATATATCAACAGCTTTCCAAACGTGTAGTATAATGGGAATTTGAAATTAAAATGAAAGAATAAGAATCAAAATATATTATTATGACCCTCCTCCCAAACGAACAAACAATAAGACAATCCACCGATAACCAATTCATGTTGACCAACTTTCGAATTGTCCAGAAATACAGTTGGTGGTTCAATACAAATAGAAACAGTATTTTTCTGGAGGACATAAGCTCTTTGGAACGTTATGATAGAAATTGGCTAATTCTGTTGATTCTGGGAGTTCTATTATCACTATATGGGATTTCCATGATTTCGAATAGTAGGGAAGCTGAAATAGGGGTTGGAGCATTTATACTTGGAGTTGTCCTTATCCTAATTTGGCGGTTTACCCGACGAACAGCATTGCATATAACACCCGATGGTGGAAGGAGCATCATCTTTTATATTTCTAAGGCAAGTTCAAATGTGGAGGATATAATATTCAATATCGAGCTCGCAAAAATCAACAGAATACAGCAACTATATAATTCAAAATTTTAAATACACAATATCATGAAAGGATTTAACGAATGCCCAAACGGCCACTACTACCAAGTAAATCTAAGCAAATGTCCATACTGCCCCAGTGGAGAAACGCAACATAGCGGAAACCTCGATAAAACCGTTGTTGACACTTCAGACACGGATAAAACTGTAGTGCACGGCGATATGGACAGAACTGTTTTTGAGACTCCGAAAGCCGAGCCCAAGAGTGTTACTCCAAAAAGAGACCTTTCCAAAACCTTCATCAAAACTGATGATATGCAAGCCGATGAAAAGGGAGTGGAAAAGAATATCCTTCGTGAACGTCGTAAACTTGTGGGTTGGTTGGTAAGTTACACTATGGATTCTCTTGGCAGGGACTTCCGAATCTATGAGGGTCGGAACACTGTGGGCAATAGCGTTGACAACGATGTGGTAATTTCTAATGATCCATCAATATCATCGCAACACGCCGTGATCCTTTTCAGAAGCAATACTTTTTATATTCAGGATAAACTCTCCACCAATGGCACCCGCCTTAATGGTACAGACTTAGAACCCGATGTTTCCGTAGTTTTTAACGATAAATCGGAAATACATCTGGGAGACACTGTATTCCATTTTAGAACAGCACAATAGGGTATTGTTTATACTTAAATAGAAGTTTATATATTTTGAATCATGTGCTGAAAATGAAGAATAGTAGATGCTTTTGAGCAGTGAAAGGCAAAGAATTGTCACAACCGGAAGCCTTGTCTTTTAAATCAAATTGAACAAAGTCGATTTGTATGAAATTCCTATACTAAAATCCATAAGATAGCAACACCAATGAAAAAACTGTCACTCCTATTTTTGCTTACAATTCCCTCTCTTTGGGCTCAGATTCCCATGGTGGAAAATATTTCGGTAGTGGACAGCTTTCCGAAAATGGAGTTGTTTGTCAACTTGCGTATTCCTGCGCAAATGCCAGCTTCGTTCTTTCAAGTTAAAGAAGGCGATACCGTTCTAACCGTAACCATTTCAAAAGTTGAAAAGATTGTTCCGGAACAGGAAAACCTGCTCATTTTGGTGGAAAATCTGAACCATAAGAACCGTTTGCATTTTTATAAAGAGGTATTGAAGGACGCTCTGCGACAGGCAAACCTGGAAAACACAAAAGTGAACATCGCCGTTTTCGACCGTGTTCGGAACGATGGTGCGCAAGCGGTATTTCCGCTTTTGGAAGAATATACGTCCAATATTTCAGAGTTGGAACAAGCCGTGGAAAGCATAGAACCCAAAAACGATATTTTTGGCAACAACCAAAGTGCGGATCTATATCACGCCATTTATGAAGGTCTTGAAAATTTAAACAAGACTAAAGGCGCAAAGAATCTTTTGGTGCTTTCCTCCGCCTTCAATAACAAATGGTCCAGCCATACTTCTTCTGAAAGCGCCAAAGCTTTTGCCCAAAAAAATGATATTGCCGTTTATTCGCTGCAATTTAGGATCCAAGGCTACGAGCATCACAAACTTACCGATCTGGCACACTCCAATTATGGGGTGGAACTCGTTACCAAGTCGGAGCAGGAAGCTTCACAATTTCTTAAAAACATCATTCAATCCTTGCCCGAAAACCAAGGCAACCAATATTGGCTGGAATACACTTCCGCACAGCCCGCCAAAGGTGAACCCTTTACGGCGGCTTTGGCAATGGGCGACCAACAATATGAATTCTTGGCAAAATCCCCGGATCGCCAATCGTGGATATGGTATGCTGCCTTGGGGCTTTTTTTCCTATTGGCCGTACTTTTCCTCATCTTTTATCTTAGGAAGAAAAACAAACGCAGCAAAGCTGAAAAACTTGAGCTTGAAGATAAAATAGCCCAGGAAAAACGCCGTACGCAGTCCATACAGCAAGATCTTAGCCTACAGACCAGCGAACTCAGTGCATTAAAAAGGCAAGAGGCCACAAAAGCTTCTGAAGCCGAGCAGCAAGCATTTGAAAAAGAACAACTGGCAAAAATGAAAACCTTTGGGCAGTTGCCATATTTGCAGTTTATAAGTAAAAATGACAACGGCTCAAAAACCATAAACCACACTATTGAAAAATCCTTGTTTACCATAGGTCGTGCCCCAGAAAACGATCTGGTGCTTAACGATAAATCCGTTTCCCGCCATCATGCGATTATCAGATTTAAGGAAGACGGTTATTATATAAAAGACCAAAATTCCACCGCTGGCATTAAAATGAACGGCCAACGGATTGCAGGAGAAATCAGATTGAGACCGAATTGTGTGATTTCTTTGGGGAATGTGGATGTGAGTTTTGTACAGTAAGAACGAATTAAAGAATAAATATTGAAAATTTAAAAGGACATTTTAGAAATGTTGAAATCACATTGAACCACCAATTAAATTTTAGAGTGGTTATAAAACCAACTTTTATGATATGTAAAGAAGTGATGGGGCGATTTCGATATGATCGAGAGATGCAATTTCCATATAGCCATTCCACATAAGCTGGGATTATAACAGCAAGGTCCAAAAAAAACCTTGTAGGAAAACGAATCATCATTGCCTTAAATTTTTTTAAGTTATGAAACACATACTTTTATTTTTTCCATTGGTTTTTGCAACTTCTTGTAGCAACGAACTCTCCCGCTCCAATGCGGAAAACCAAATAGTGGAAGCACTGCAATTTCCCCAAGATGAGCTATTACGGTTAATCGTGGAAGACAGGACCATTTATATGATGAATACACAACGGGATTGGGAAAAATATCGGGAAGCGGGCCTACTTACCTATAGAAGTTTTGGCAAAAGCAGTTCTGGCGGAAGTTTCCCCACAGTAACCATTGGAGGAAGTGGCGTAAGAGCCGAATTGACCCCAAAAGGGAAGGAATATCTAAAATCCGAAATAAAAACGGCAGGTTATGAAAAGTATGTTATGGTTAAACAGGCCGACCTGGAATTCGGGGAAATAACAGGCATTAAGTCCTATCCTGAAAATAGTTCCGCTATGGTGGATTACACAATAAAAAGAACCAATATCACACCTTTTGGTGCGCTAAGTCATTTAAAAGAGGAAATAATCGAAAAAACCGCAAGCTTTGATAAATATGACGACGGTTGGCGATTGAGAAAGCAAAATTGATAAATTATAAAAAGTGCATCCCTTGTCTTAGGTCTTACCGGCCTAAGTCCAAATACATACAATGATGATCTTAATCCACTCTCAAACCACCCACCGTGGTAATGTTCGCGAACAGAACGAGGACAGTTGCGAAAACAAGGAAACCCGTAATGGCCATTTTTTTGTTACCTGCGACGGTATGGGCGGCGCGGCCGAAGGAAAAAAAGCATCTTCCATAGCCGTCAGGAGCATTTTTGAATTTTTTGAAAAGGAAACCTACGAAAATATCCAGATTGCGCTTTACCAAAGTTTGCAATTTGCCAATGAACAGATATATGCCACTTCTCAAGCCAATCCAGCCTACAAAGGAATGGGCACCACTGCCTGTGTAGTTGTTTTCCGTAACGATGACATGTATTTTGCCCACGTTGGCGACAGCCGTATTTACTTGCAGACCGATGGGAAGTTAAAATATCTTACCCGCGACCATTCCTTCGTAAATCAGTTGGTGGATCAGGGAACCATTAATCCGGCTGAGGCCAAGACCCATCCTGAAAAAAACCGCATCCTAAAAGCCTTGGGAGTAAACCCGCAAGTAGAGTCCACCGTTTCCAGCCAGCCCACCTTGCTTAAAAAAGGGGATGTTGTGTTGCTGTGTAGCGATGGCCTGACCGATATGGTTCCCGATGCGACCATTGCAGAAATCCTGAACCGGGAAAAGTCTATCGCTGAAAAAGCAGACCTCCTTTTACAAAAAGCTCTTGACAATGGTGGAAAGGATAACATTACCATCCAACTGGTCGAAATAATTGAAAGCCCACATACCAAAACAAATTTTATCGATAGAACCCCTAAAGATCTGTCCGCTACTCTAACTGGAGAGGATAATCCTATAAATACCAAAAGGCGTAAATTATCAAAAAAATATCTGTTTGTTTTGGTGCCTATTCTTTTAATAGGGTTTTATTTTTTATTCAAAGAGAGCGCTGAGGATGTTAAGGAATTACCAGTTGCAGTTATAGAATGTGACGGACTGGATTATGATCAGGAGTGTAATGCCAAGGTAAATGAAGATTCGTTAGGCACATCCAAAAACTCTATTAATAATGTCACAATAGCCGAAAGCGATAGTCTAAATGTTCCTACGTCACAAAAGATGGATGATAATTCAAGGAGTAATTCTTCCACAAATGGAACGATACCAGAGTTTGTTAAATTAGATTATTCAAACCCCGACCCCGAAAACGGAAAGTTTCAAAAAGTATCAGATATCATACAGAAATATCCTTCATTGACTGAAAAAGAAATTTTAAGAATAAACCGAAAGAAAAATTCAACAGATTTTATAAAAAGTCAGAATGTTTATTTAAATGAGGATGCATATAAAAAAGCTCATCCAAATAATAAAGAAATGGCAGGGTTAGAAAAGCCTGCTGTGGCCAAGTTGAATAAAGATGAAAGCGATAAAAAAGAAGCATCTAATAACGAAGGGTTGCTAATTAAAAATAAGAATGAATCAACAACTTCTATCTTTTGGGAACCAATTCCAACTTATGTCATTTATGATAAAAATGGAAAAATGGATCCAAAAAACAATAAAGTCAACAATATATTCAAAATAAGAACTGAGGTAATTAATATTTCGGAGAAGAATCTTTACGATTTTAACGATGTTCAGTCAATCGACGAATTGAGTAAAAAGGAAATAATTTATCTCACCCCAGAAAAAATCGGGCCTAAATAAAATAAATTTTCAAAATGACCCCCAAAACAATAGCCAATTACAAAATACTGAAAGAACTCGGCACGGGCGGGATGGGCACCGTGTTTCTGGCCGAGAACATTAGTATTAGCACTAAGGTGGCCATCAAGATGCTCCATCCGCATTTGGTAAAAAGCGAGGATTTGAAAACCCGATTTTTAAAGGAAGCCCGCACCCAGGCAATTTTGGATTATCCCTATATTACCAAAGTCATCGATTTTGTCAGCAATGAACAAGGCCTCTTCATTATCCTAGAATTTGTGGAAGGGGAACCACTCAACGATTTTCTCTTTCAGACCAAGGGCCTGTTGCCCGAAAAAGAGGCGAATCAATATATGGTCAAAATTCTCGATGCCGTTGGCTATGCTCATAGTAAGGGCGTGGTGCATCGTGACCTAAAATCGGCCAATATTATGGTCACGCCAAATAAAGGTATAAAAATAATGGATTTTGGGATTGCCAAACTGGCGAATGACTCCATGAGCCTTACCAAAACGGGTTCGCGTATGGGTAGTCCATTATATATGAGTCCAGAGCAGGTGACGGGTGAGAAGGTGGATTTTAGAAGTGATATTTATTCGCTAGGTGTTGTTTATCACGAAATGCTTACTGGTACCCCGGTCTATGACCAAAACAATACTTCGGAGTTTGAGATATATAACAAAATAGTAAAGGAGTCGTTGCCGCGGCTTAAAGAATTCTATAAAATGAATTCGGATAAAGCCCAAGAGATTGTGGACATCGCTACTGCAAAGCTCCCCGCCGCACGCTTCCAAAGCTGTGAGGAGTTTAAGAATAGCTTGGTAATGCCCGCTAAGGTTTCTTTGCCAAAAATTCAAAAACCCACGCCGCAACCTCCCGAAATCCCGAAACCAATTCCTCTGGAAAAGCCCGTGGTCAAAAAGACTTTTAAAGAAAACCCCCGGCTCATCTGGTTATTGGCTCTCCTAATTTTATTGATAGGTTGGGGTGGGGGCACGTATTATTTTATGGGAAATAAGGAGGAATCTTCAAATGATCTCACAACTACTATTCAATTGGCCGAAAATCAGGAAAGAGATGGAAATAATAAAGATGCCTATCACACCTATAGACAACTATTTATTTCTTATCCCGACAACCCCATTGTAGTACAGAAACTGAGACAACTCGAATCTGCGAGCGACAATTTTCAAAAAAGAAGTGTGGAAAGTGTTTTGCAACTGTATCTTCAAACCTCATCACTTAGAAATTTTGATGTCTCCGATTCTATTTTGGCGTACAAAATCCTTACTTCCTATCAGCATATCCATAATGAGTTGGAAAAATTAAAAGAAAACCCCCAAGTGGCGGGAGAACCCCGGGTTTTGGATGAGGTCATTAGCAATTTGAGAAACGCCCATAATTATTTTAGGAATTCGCAATCACCACCTAGTATAGTTACGGAAGTGACTGTTGGGGATCAGTTCAGGAATGAATCGGTGCTACAGCAAGAACCCCAAACCAAAAATTTTAAATCAAACAGAACTTCCGCCCTGTCATTTTATTCCGTCCAAATCCCACCCATACTCCCCGGATGTGAGAATCTGGTGGCAGAATCCCAACGCAGTTGTTTTGATGAAAAAATCAAGCAATATTTGTCCCAACGAATCCGTGCCACCAACTTTAGATATCTCAATTTAAAACCGGGAATTCAAAATTGTCGCTATTCCTTCATCGTTGGCGCCGATGGTTCCGTGAGCAATGTTAAGGTACAAGCCCCTCATTCAAGTATAGAAAAGGAACTTCGTGGAACACTACAACTGTTAGCCGATTTAAAACCCGGTTTCCAGGATTATCAGCCGGTTGCGGTCAGTTATAGCGGTGACTATACCTTTGAGATAAAGGGAGCCAACCCTGATAGGTTTGAGGCGTCGAAAGAAAAAATCGATAAAGTGGACATCTCTAAAATCTCGAACAGCCCAACACCTAAGAATATTTCAATGGAAATGGCCGATCGAGCTCCGGCATTCCCAGGTTGTGAGAGCCAAAGTGGTATAGACCTAGTGCGCTGTACTTCCTCGGAAATAAATAATTTTATAAATCGAAATTTAGATTACAAATTACTTTCCCGCGCAGGTCTATCAAAAGGAGAACAAAGAGTTTTTATAAAATTCAGGATCAGTGAAGCGGGGAATGTCCAAAATATTGCAGTAAGTGCGGGAGCGAATCATCAACTATTGGTGGAAGAAGTTACCCGGGTAATCAACACTCTTCCGAAAATGAAGGGAGGGATTTATAATTCAAATCCAGTTATAATAGATTATAATGTTGGATTAGTGGTTAAAATAAAATAAAATAAAACGAATAGAACAGGGAATTATTCAAGATAAAAAATATACCCCACATTCAACCAATAAATCCACTCATTGGCTTTGTTTTCTGGGGCATCGGGGTTTAGGCCATCTACCCAATTGCTGAAATAATAATGCCATCGACTGTCGAGCATTAAGTCGCTCATTGGGGTAAGTTTGTAGCGAATTCCAACGCTACCCACAACAGCCCAAGTAGATCCTGGACCTTGTTGAAAGGAATCAAAATATTTATCGGGAGTAGAAACAGGGGTATTTAATGGCCCCATTGATGATTTAACTTCTGCATTGTAATTTACCCAATGTACGCCAAAGCTTAAAAAAGGTGCGATTCTATAGGCTCCCGCCTGAAAATCACGGATGCTTAAAGGAAAGTATTCCAGTTGTGAACCTATTTCAAAAACACTTACGGTACCGCTCATGGCCCGAAGTTGATCCGCAAATAAGGATGTTTTGTCCGGTGCTACCCATTCTCCGTAATGTTCCAGATTGGTTTTGTGATAATCTATCTCGTTTCGGATCTTGAAATGGTCGTTAAAATAGGTGTCACGTGTATAGCAGTTACAGTCTGATCGGTAAGCAAAATTTAAATAGTGGATAAGACCAACCCCGATACCGGTGTTTTTGGCGTTGGTTTCAAAATTATTGCGCTGTCCAAAGTCGGAGTAGAAAACCACGGGACCGGTAATCAATCCCAATTCATGGGAAAAACCAAATTGACTGTAAACTTCCTGTTGCACAAAGACAAACAGGAAAAATACCATTAACCATAACTTGGTATTTATCATATTCGAGGTAAGATTGAGATTAACAAATATATAAAAACATATTAGACGTCGAAATTTAATCCTAGTATTTTATAATTTCTTGTTAAAATTATAAACGAACGGCGAATACTATTCACATTCAAGTGATAAAATAACGCATTCTTTTTTAATTGGGTTGAAAGTTTTTCAATTTATATTTGCCGGCAAAGTTGAAGATATAAACAAGCTTTCCATTTATATCCTGCAATAAATACTATTTTAGGCTGTTAATAATTCTAAACTATTTCTATGGGGCGGTTGCTCGCTATCTTCTTATTTACAATGCCATTGTTCCTCGGTGCCCAAAATTATGAAAACCGTTGGACTGGCCATTTTTCCTATGTATCCATCAAAGATATTTCGGAAGGCAGCAATAAGATTTTCGCCGCGGCGGAAAATGCGGTGTTTACTTACGATTTGGGAACCCGGAAAATAAAGACCTATTCCACCATTAACGGTCTTTCAGGCGAATTTATTACTACCATTCACTATAGTGAGGATTTTAAACTTCTTCTGATAGGTTATGAAAATGGCTTGATAGAAATCGTGAGGGATGGGGAAGATAGGATTCTTAAGGTTGTTGACATACTCGAAAAGCAAACGATTCCTCCTGATAGAAAACGTATCAACGATTTTCACGAGTACAACGGTAAAATTTATATTTCCAGCAAATATGGCATCTCCGTTTATGATCTTTCCAAACTGGAATTTGGCGACACTTATTATATCGGCAATGGGGGAGCGCAAATAAACATAGTACAGATTACCGTACAGGAGCCTTATATTTTTGCTGCAAGTGAAACCGATGGGATGAGAAGGGCTTTGGTGGCGGACGACAATCTGATCGATTATGAAAACTGGACCACCATTATGGGCGGCGGTTTCAGGGCAGTCGAGAAACTGGGCAGCGAACTTTATGCCTCCAATCGATCAAATGCTATTTTACGTTTTACCCCCGATGGAAATTCTACCGTTGTGAAAAATTTTCCTTCCAATGTATTCCGATTTCGGGTAGCCGATGATTTGTTGACTATTACCACCAATACCTCTATCCAAGCATATTCCGAAGGCTTTTTGGAAGAGGCCACAGTTAGTATGGTTCAAGGATTTGATATGGACTTGCTATCAGGTTATGCTTTTAAAAATAATATGTATTTGGGCACCAATGAGGACGGACTTTTAATAGTTCCCTTTGGCAGTACTACGCCCACACAGATTTTGCCAAATGGACCCATCCGAAATCGGCCTTTTGCACTTGATGCTACTCCTGGACAAGTATGGGTTAGTTTTGGGGAAGTGGATAGGGATTTTGATCCATATTATAGTGGAGGTCTCATCAAAAGGGGAGTCAGTCATTTAAAGGACACGCTTTGGACAAATACCTCATATGAAGAATTGAGCACTGCGGTTGCAGGAGAGCCTACTAACCTGCTTAAAGTCACCATCAATCCCGGCGATCCATCACAGGTATTTATGAGTTCCTTTCAAAAAGGCTTATTGAAAATTGTAGATGAGGAGCCCGTAATTTTATATGATGAAACAAACAGCCCCTTGGAGAGAATTTTTATTTCTATGCCAGGTGGAGGAACTGCCGATGCAGGAATTAGACTGTATGGTTCTGAATTTGACAAACAAGGCAATTTGTGGTTTTTGCAGAGTAAAACGGATGAGGGACTTATAAAATTAACACCCAACGGACAGTTTCAGAAGGTGGATCTCTCAAGCATAATAGATGCACCCAAAGATTTGGCATTGACAAAACTGGCTCTTAGCCGCGAGAATTATGTCTTCTTTGGAGCCTATAGAAATGGTGTGGTAGGCTATAATCCGGCCAACAATTCCTTTAACAAAATTGGGGAAAATGCGGGTAATGGCAATCTGCCCTCAGCCAACGTACGTGCTTTGGCTTTCGATAGACAGAATAGGTTGTGGATAGGAACCCTTCGTGGGCTTCGGGTCCTCTACAGTCCCGGCAGCTTTTTTG
This sequence comes from Aequorivita sp., assembly GCA_049646885.1. Lineage (GTDB taxonomy): Bacteria > Bacteroidota > Bacteroidia > Flavobacteriales > Flavobacteriaceae > Aequorivita. The sequence continues at coordinate 35,726 of JBARWQ010000074.1, forward strand.
AAGGAGGGAGTGTGCCAGATTCACAAGCCATTATCATTCTCGAGAATGGAGTGGCCCAAGAGCTATTATACGAACAGTCAATTACCGCGATTAAGGTGGACGGATCCAATAATAAATGGATTTCCACGGCAACTTCGGGGGTGTTTTATCTTTCGCCGAATGGACAAGAAACATTGTTGCGATTTACTAAAGACAATTCCCCGTTGCCTACAAATAATGTTCAGGATATTACCATAGATCCTTTTACTGGCGTAGTTTATTTTGCTACTACCCAAGGGTTGGTGGCATACAAAGGCACGGCTACAGCACCAGGAGATAATTTAGAAAAACTTCATGCATTCCCAAACCCGGTAAGACCAGGGTTTTGGGGAAATGTCACCATAGATGGGCTTACTGCCAGGGCCAATGTTAAAATCACGGACCTTACTGGTAACCTAGTTTTTGAAACTACTTCTGAAGGGGGAAGCGTTATGTGGGATACCACCGCTTTTGGAAAATATCGCGTGCGTTCCGGAGTTTATTTGATTTTGGTTACTACCGATGATTATATGGAAACCAAAGTTTCCAAGTTAATGATAATCCGATAATGCTTGTCAATACCCAGGCCATTGTTTTTTCTGCCATAAAATATTCTGAAGCTGACTTGATAGTCTGTTGTTTTACAGAAAAGGAAGGGATAAAATCCTACCTCTTGCGAAATATACTCAAGGCGAAAAGAGCCAAATTAAAACCTTCTTATTTTCAGCCCCTTACCCAATTGGAGCTTGTTGCTTCACACAAAAACAAAGGGACCTTGGAATATATTCGTGAAGCAAAAGTGGCCGTTCCATATAAAAGTCTTCACACCGATATTGTAAAATCTGGAATGGTGCTGTTTTTGGCCGAAATCCTTAAAACCTGTATCCGTGAGGAGGAGCGGAACCCCGAACTCTATCATTTTATCCAAAACTCCCTATTATGGCTTGATGAAAATGACAGCATCGCCAACTTTCATATATTCTTTTTGTTGAAGCTTAGTAACTACCTGGGTTTTTTCCCAAATACTTCCCAAATTGATTTACCGTTTTTCAATGTTTTGGAGGGGAAATTCCAAGCGGTAAAAACGGATCAGTATTGTGTGGAAGGCGCAACACTTGAAAATTTTAAAAACTTCTTCAAACTCGATCTTGAAAGTCTGGATACCATAAAACTTTCAAAGACATCCCGTGCCGCGATATTGGAATTGTTGCTGGCTTATTATGCACTTCATATTCAGGGTTTTAAAAAGCCGAATTCGCTCTCGGTTTTAAATCAGCTTTTTCTATAAACTTCCCATTTATCAGATTTTTTCCGATAAGGGAATATTAAGAAGAAAGTTATTTTCCTCAACGATAAGTAGCTTTTAAAAAATAAAAATCAGGGACATTGGCAGATTGCCCTAGTCCTCAGTTATAGTTGCAACTGCAAATGTTCGTAAATGCCATCACCAAGTTGTTTTTTTCCGACACTTTCAAATCCCAATGCAGAATAGAGCTTTTTGGCATTGGGATTTTTAAGATCCACTAAAAGGCCAATCTTTTTATGACCTTCGGTTTTGGCTTTTTCTTTAATGGCCAGGATAAGCTTTTTGCCAATTCCATTGCCCTGAAATTTTGGAAATACACTGATAGTGTCTATATATACCTCTCCTTCCAAGGTTTCATTTTCGATTACCAAATCGGTTACCTTGTAATTCAATGCTATGAAATCCAAAAACGGTTTTCGATACTTGGGAAGTAATCCTCCATCATAAGCTGTTATAGACCCTGCAACTTCCCCATTCGTTTCGTAAACCAAGGTGTTCTCAAAACTGTATTGATTTTTGTGTTCTTTAAAAAAATGTTCAAACAAGGGTATGGTGTTTTTCGGATCATCGGTGTTGGCAAAGGTACAAGCCAAATCTTCCATAGCTTGTACGATCAGTTGTGCCACTTGCTTATAATCCTTGAGTTGGGCGGGACGGATATTCGGGTCACTCTTTTTCATTAGGTAAATTTATAAAAATTGAAATCGTTGAAATGGCATATAGTCAAACTTTATGGTTTTCTTAAAGACTTTTCTCACCATTCCTTAGTACCTTCAAAATAAAAACTATGAGCACAAAAAATGATTCCAAAGACGAAAACAATGGTCCTCAACAGCAACCGGAGGATCCAAAAAAACAAAATGCGCAACAGGAGCGGGAGTGGCGTGAACAACAGAAAGGGAAATTGAAAAATCCTCCAAAGCAGCCTACTGATGTGGATGCTAGAGAGAAATATAAGGAGATCGATTCCAAAATCAAAAAAGGAAATCTGGAGGAAGAATAAAGTATTTGAAAGTGTTGAAAGATTATCGAGAATTTAAGAGTGCTTCTCGAAGTACTTCCTTACACTTCAAAATAAATTATTTCACTCTCTTAAAGTCCAAATCCTGATAGTCATAGCTGAAATCGGTGAGCGGCGAAATAGGACTCATTTTAAATCCATCTGCCCTCCCATCTGTATTTAGGCTGAAATTTACAAAGGCATCAGCTTTAAGGGAGGCATCGTTCCAGCGAACTACGAAGGTGGTTCCCTTGTAAAAAGTCATCTTCCCGGTGAGATCGGAAACTTTAGCTGCCTTGAAATGCATACCTCCATCTTGTTTGCTAATAGCGACCTTTCCAAACCAAGGATCTTCATAATTTCCTATATAATTCTCTGGCTTTGGTTGCGGTAATTTGCTTTTCAATTGTATTTTAATTGATTCGTCCACAGCTGCGTTTATACTATCTTCCTTTCGCTCTCCTGCCATTCGGCGTTCGTTGTATTCATTTATTCTGTCTTTCCCCTCGATTTCAAAATAGCTGTCTTTTATGGAATTTGTTATAGCGCTAAAAGCCGCTCCAGATTGTTGATTGGTGAGGACGATAATCCCTAACTCCAATTCCGGGATTATTGTTACTTGACTCACTATTCCCAATAAACCGCCAGTGTGGGTAGCTTGGAAGTAGCCGTTTACGTCACTTAAAAACCATCCGAGGCCATAAGCCAAAAAGTGTGTGTTGTAGGGGCCTTTACCAGTTCTTACTATGGTTTGGGGAGTCCACATTTCGCGTTGGGTTTTTGCACTGAATAGACTGTCCTTTAGCTGGGCTCCATATTTTCCCTTATCCAATAAGACTTGCACCCAGGTGCTCATATCATTTATTGAGGTATAAATACCAGCCGCAGGGGTGGCGATTTGTGTAAAAGTACCCACCGTAATCTCCAATTTTCCATTTACTGGCGCGTGGCCATCAATACGGTTGGGATCGGCTTCTATCTCTGGAATGGACAATTTTGATCGCTTCATCCCCAAGGGTTTGAAAAAGTTTTCTTCTATATAATCATCATAGGTTTTTCCGGAAACTCTGGCTACGATTTCGCCGGCAACAATATATAATAGGTTGTCGTAATCGTATTTTGAGCGGAAGGAGGAAACAGGTTTCAGATACCGAAGATTGTGGATCATTTCTGCCAAGGTTGTTGTATTTGAAGCAGGAAAAACCATTAAATCTCCTGCACCCAAGCCCAAGCCACTGCGGTGTGTCACTAAATCGCGAACAGTAAATTCACCCGTTACATAAGAATCATAAAGCTTGAATTCGAGAATGATATCGGTAACTTTCGTATCCCATTCCAATTTTTGTTGATCCACCAATTGACCCAGCGCCGCCGTTGTAAAGGCTTTTGTATTTGATGCTACTCCAAATAAAGTGTTTTCATTTACCTCTGCCCCAGTTTTTATAGAGCGGATTCCGTAAGTATTTTTATGATAAATTTTTCCGTCCTTTAAAACTGCAACGGCCATTCCCGGCACATCAAAAGTCTTCATCGTTTTCTGTACCAAACTATCAATCTGCACACTGCTCAAGCCTTGTCCAAAGAGTGAAACGTTTAAAAGAATAAAAATAAAAGAGGTGCCTAAGGTTTTGAATGGAATTGATTTCATCGATGTGGTTTTCAAAATTCTGGCTAAAGGTATTAAATAATTGATTTTAATGCTCATCATTAAAATTTGCAATCAATTTCATAAAACATATTACGACATAAGACGAAATGACGTAAGACCTACCGGCAGGGAGGCGGTAGGCAAGTCTTAAGCCATTTTTATTATATCCAAAAACTTTTCGTTTCTAAAAATCCGCTTCATCCTTCGTTCCAATAATAACTATCCGGAAAAGGTCTTTTTCCAAAAATTGCCGTTCCTACACGAACCATGGTGCTTCCCTCGTGGATGGCGAGTTCCAAATCATTGGACATGCCCATAGAAAGCTCATCGAAAGATGCGTTCGGCAATTGCAGCGTTTGGGCTTTTAGTTGAATTTCCTTCAATAGTTTAAAACAGTCGCGAACTTTTTCATCTTTGGAAGAAAGCAAACCAATGGTCATCAATCCTTTTATATGAAGACGTGGAAATTCTGAGACTTGTTTGATAAACTCAACTGCTTTCTCAGGAGCAATCCCAAATTTGCTTTCTTCATACGAAGTGTTTACTTGGATAAAGACATCGATATCTCTTTGGTCATATTCGCAACGATTCTGAAGCTTGGAGGCCAACTTTATCCTGTCAACGGATTGTATTACATCAGCAAATTTTAGAGCGTATTTTATTTTATTGGTTTGCAAATGGCCAATTATATGCCACTGGCAGTCATTGTTTTTTAGGCTTTCATATTTCTCTTGAGCCTCCATCACTTTATTTTCTCCAAGTAAAGTATAGCCTTCATCTATGGCGAGTTGGATTTTTTTTATGGAAACGGTTTTGGTGGCCAAGAGCAATTTTACTTCTCCAGAATTTCTGCCACTTTCCTCACAAGCTCTGTTTATCCTTTTTTGAATGGATTTTAGATTGCTTTTTATAATGCTGTCCTTCATTTTTTTTCTTATAAATCCTTCAAGTTCAAGTTCATTTCCCTCTCCCTTTTTATCAGCATCATCAAAAACAGCCCATCCCTAATGCCTTCTCTGATTTTAGTATTTGCAAGGCGAAACTGGGTCATTAGGTGGACACTCGAATTAGAAGACGTCAATTTATGAAGCTTAAAATTACTTAAAATTTTAGGGAAAATCCATTCTTTTGTGCTGAAAGCACTTTTTTCCAACCCCAGATTTTCTTTGTAACCCTCGTTCATCAATTCATGCAATTTCTTGAATGATCTTGAAAGTGAGAAATACATTTTAACAAATTGATAATCACAGTAATCTGAGGCATCGGAACAAACCGGTAAGCCTTTAGAGTAAACTTTGTGATAAACTTAGCAAGTTAAGGCACGTACTTTGCTTTATAGGTAGTAGTTCCAGAATTCAATCAAAATGAAAAACATTACTTTTTTTATTCTCCTCTTAATAGCTACTGTCGTAAATGGGCAAGATAATATTCAAAACAATTCTGAATTTTATATTTCTGCCAGTAACATTTCGAAGGATACTAATAAACCCAGTACCTTGTTACAGGACGATGTCTTTAAGGGTTTTACTTATTATGTGGACAATAACGATCGGCTAAACCTAATATCTAATCAGGCATTGGAGAAAGTTGAGATTTATAATGTGCTGGGTCAATTAATGATTTCCAAAAACCTGTCATATTCCCAAGAGAGCGTAGAAATCTCTGAACTCAACAGCGGTATTTATATCGTCAGGGTTAAAATTGCGGGAAGGGATAAATCATTTAAAATAGTAAAAACCTAAATTATATACTTCATTTTTGGTTTTGGCTCGCCTTGTTCCATAATCCGTTCTCGGATAAAACATGGGTTTATTTTAGCTTTTCGCTATGATTCATTGTGATTTCAAAGTCTTAGCTTTCCAATTGAAAGAATTTAAACATAAATTAGAATAATATGAAATTACATTTAATCACATTCATCGTGGCTGCTTTCGTTTTGAACAGCTGCGGCCCCACAAAAAGCACAGATATCATGGATTCGACAGATACCGCATTTTCTCCCATTCCCACTGACACTTTCTGGCAATTGGTAACCTTGGAGGGAAAAGATTATTCCAATTTTAAAAACAATGGTCGGGAAGTCGGTTTTACTCTGCATAAAGCGGACAATAGAATTTCAGGATATGCGGGATGCAACAACTTCTTTGGCAGCTATAGGTTTGAACCGGGCAATCGCATCCGTTTTTCTGCTATGGGATCCACCAAAATGGCCTGCCCTGACGTTGCATTCAACGAGAACGAGTTTTTAAATATTTTTGAACTTGCCGATAATTATACCTTAAGTGGAAATACTCTTTCGCTTAATGTGGGAAGAAGAGCGCCTTTGGCCATTTTTAAAAAGGTCCAAAAGCCAACTGATGGCATTACAGAAAAATATTGGAAACTGAAAACCCTGGAAGGGAAAGAGGTGAAGATGGCCAAAAACCAAGAAAGAGAAGTGTATTTTATGTTGAAGAATGATGACAACCGAGTTACAGGTTTTGCCGGATGCAATATCATAATGGGAACCTATTCCTTGGAGGACGGAAACAGGATTCGTTTCTCACATATGGCCACCACATTGATGGCGTGCCCTGATGTTGACTTTAACGAATCGGAATTTCTTAAGATTTTTGAACTTGCCGACAACTATCGAATCACCGGAGACAAATTGGAATTGAATGTGGGACGAAGAGCGCCCCTGGCTGTTTTTGAAGCCGTTTATTTCGACTAAATAAATGAGTTTAGCTGAAAAATAACAGCTAATATATTTTTATTTTTCCATCATTTAGTTTTAGGTGAATCACCAGTAATAGAAATATGAATAACCAAAGATCAATACTCTTAACGGGTGCTTCAGGCACGGTTGGATATGAAGTTTTGAAACAACTTGTAAAAATCCCCAATTTGAAGATTACGGTTTTTGATAAAAAAACAAAAGCTTCTTTCAAGAAACTGAATCCTTTCAAAAATAAGGTTGACTTAGTTTATGGTGACATAACCAATCAAACGGATATAGAGAAAATAGTTCACAATCAGGATTACACTATCCATTTGGCTGCTATCATTCCACCCGTGGCAGATAATTTTTCGGAACTTGCCCGAAAGGTAAATGTAGAAGGCACCAAAATGCTTGTCCGACTTTTGGAAAAACATTCCCCCGAGTGTTTTTTTATTTATAGTTCCTCTATTTCTGTTTATGGCGATCGATTGGAGAACCCGTTCATTTCCGTGGGCGATACATTAGAACCTAGTCCGGGAGATAAATATGCTCTCACTAAGATTGCTGCCGAGAAAATTATTCGCGAAAGCAATTTAGACTGGACCATTTTTCGATTGGCTGCTATTATGGGTGGACATAAGATGTCTAAACTGATGTTTCATCAACCCTTGGATACTTCGTTGGAAATCGCGACGCCACAGGATACGGCCCGAGCTTTTGTAAAAGCTATCGAAAAACAGGAACAGCTTTCAAAAGGAATATTTAACCTTGGGGGAGGGGAATCCTGTAGAATTGATTACGAAGGATTTCTGGAACGTTCTTTTGAAATTTTCGGACTCGGGGAACTGAACTTTCCGAAGAAGGCCTTTGCCGAAAAAAATTTTCATTGTGGTTTTTATGTAGATGGAGATGCATTGGAAAATATCCTCCATTTCAGAGATCACAGTTTGGAGGATTATTTTGAAATTGAAAAGAAAAAAGTTTCCTCTTTTAAAAAGTTCGGCGCGTCCCTGCTTCGAAAGCCTATAAAATATTATCTCTTGAAACAATCTGAACCACTTGTTGCGTTTCAAAAAGATGATGAAAGGATGAAGAAGCAGTTTTTCGAGGAATAATCTATTCAAAGACTTAGGACCTGCCGGCAGGCAGGTGATAAGACGTAAGACATAAGACAAAATGGTATTGAGAAAGGCGATCTTTATCCAAAACTATGTAGGTTGAGGTCATAGTAGGCACATAGGTCATAGTAGGCACAAATCATTTTAAAATTAAATCCATGATCAAATCTCTAACTTTCGCAGTATTTCTAATTGGTATATGTTTAAATATGAAGGCACAAGATTGGAAAACCCCTGTAATAGAAGAATATGGTAGGATTGCGGAATTTGGGAATGTAGCTGTGAAGCCGGATCCTACCAAAGAATATAAGCTTTTTTTCAATATAACTTCCGATGTGGAAAGAGAAGGTGTAAATACTTCTTTATGGAAAATAGCACGGCTTATAAATCTTTTGGAAAACAGCGGTGTTCCTAAACAAAACATTCATATTGGGGCTGTAATCAGTGGCCCGGCGAGTGCGATAGTGCTTACGGACGCTGCGCATTTGAAAAAGCTGCACAAGTCCAATCCCAATTTAGACCTGATGAAAAAGCTGTTTGATTATGGTGTGGAAATTCATTTCTGTGGACAAGCGGCTGCGGAAAGAGACATAGACCCAAGTTTGGAGCTAAATCCCTATACCCAATTGACATTATCGGCCTTAACTGATATACCATTCTATCAAATGAACGGCTATGTTATAATGTTTTAAGCAGTCCCATTAATTAATATAACCTCCTAAATTTAAATTTTCATGATCCATATTTTTTTATTTATATATCTTTTCTTCGGAAATGCCCCAACTGAAGTCCATACCTTAACCGTTACTATAAACAATATCAAAAGTATAGAAGGGGCCATTGAAATAGGTCTTTTTGATAAAGATGGAAAATTCCTCGAGGAGGGCGAGGCATATAAAAGTATTTCCGTCGTGGTTAATTCCTCTTCTGAAAGCGTAGTTATAAAAAACTTGCCAAAAGGAGTTTACGCTATTTCACTTTATCACGATAAAAATGGAAATGGAAAATGCGATCGCAATTTCTTTGGGATCCCTAAAGAACCCTATGGGTTTTCAAATAACTTTAAACCAAAACTTTCTGCCCCCAGCTTTGAGAATTGTGCCTTCAATTTAACTTCCGGTCAATCTGTGACGATTAGTTTAATAAATTAGAAGAAAAGCATTAAATGAGTTAATTGCTTGAAAAAAAACTAGATTAATCCTAGCTACGCAGGTTCTATTGGGAAATTCGCAAGAAAATGCTTATATTGCAACTATTGCTTTTAGATATAATTTCAGCTGGCTATTAGTCTATTGTGATTTTTCAATTTATTTCCAGCTTAAGAGTGTTTTTCAACTCTTCCTTCTGCATTCCGCAGATTATTACAAGCGATTATTAATTTTAGAGAGCGCTTTTTTTAAAGTTGACTCTCGTTCAATCTTTAAATATATTTTACATGAAGAACAAACGTTCTATGAAAAACAAGCGTGTTGGCATAATTGGGGCCGGCCCAAGTGGTTTGGCCCAGATCCGTGCTTTTGAGGCCCTAGAGGATCAAGGTCACGCTATGCCTGAGATAATGTGCTTTGAGAAACAAAGCAACTGGGGCGGTATGTGGAACTATTCCTGGAGAACAGGAGTAGGAAAATATGGCGAACCCACTCACGGGAGTATGTACAAGTACCTATGGTCCAACGGCCCCAAAGAATGCTTGGAGTTTTCGGATTATTCCTTTGACGACCATTTTAAAAAGCCGATTTCTTCCTATCCTCCCAGACCTGTTCTGTTTGATTATATACAGGGAAGAATAAATAAGAGCAAAGCCAGAGATTATATCCGTTTCGACACGACTGCCCGATGGGTAAGCTATGATAAGGATACCAAGAAATTCACCTTAATTCTCGACGATCTTAAAATCGATAGAACTTATTCAGAAGAATTCGATTATTTAATAGTGGCTTCCGGGCATTTTTCAACTCCGAATATGCCGTATTTCAAAGGAATTGAGAATTTCCCCGGGACGGTAATCCACGCCCACGATTTTAAAGGAGCGGATCAATTTAAGGACAGCAACTTATTGTTGATAGGAAGCAGTTATTCTGCCGAGGACATAGGCGTGCAGTGTTATAAACACGGAGCTAATTCGGTAACGCTCAGTTATAGAAGTAACCCCATAGGTGTAGATTGGCCAGAAGGCATAAAGGAACTTCCTTTGGTGACACATTTTGAGGACGATACCGCCTTCTTTAAAAACGGCACTTCCGAAAAATTTGATGCCGTTGTTATGTGTACTGGATACAAACATAAATTTCCATTTCTTCCGGACGAACTCCGTTTAAAGACAAATAATAATTTATATCCCGATCATTTATATAAGGGTATTTTCTTTAATAAGCTACCACAGCTGATTTATTTGGGAATGCAGGATCAATATTACACTTTTAATATGTTTGATGCTCAAGCTTGGGTGGCCCGTGACTATATGATGGGACGTTTTAAGTTGCCTTCAGAGGCTGAGCGAAGAATTGATATCGATAAGTGGTTAAAGAAGAATGGTAAGCTGAAAACAGGTTTTGACGATGTCGATTTCCAGTCGGCATATATTAAGGACCTCCTTACGTTATCGGACTATCCAGATTTTAATGTGGATAAAGTTGGAGAGATGTTCAAATCCTGGTTGGAAGACAAGGAAGAAAACATTCTCACCTATCGCGATAAAACCTTCCAGAGCGTCGTTACCGGCACTATGGCCGCAGAGCACCATACCGATTGGATGGATGAGCTGGACGACAGCAAGGAACGCTATTTAAAGTACGAGCCTGAAGAAGAAGAATTGATTCCAGAGAAAATTTAAAAGGGAATTTACCTTTGATTTACAAACTACCCAGTTAAACTTAGCTGGGTAGTTTTTTATGGAGTAAACGGCATTTTTAATCTTAAAGAATGTGTTCGCTTTTTTCCGAACTCCCGGTTTATAATATCATAGAGGACTTTTATGCGGATGAGACATACTTTACATACGCTATAAACACGCTTTATACACGCTATATACACGCTATATACACGCTATAAATACACTATAGAGTTGTATTGGATATTTACCATCCTTGGGAAGGGATGTTTTTAATATTAGATAATTGTCTTTTGTAAACGAAAGGGTTGAGCATATCCTGAAGTAATTATAAATGTCAGAAATGCAATTTGGCAACTAGCTGTCTCGAATGTGATTTTGAGGTAGGTTTTTCGTTGGTCTGAGTTCTCGGATTTTCTAAATTCTGGCTTAGAGATTCGCAATTATCCATTCTTATTTTAAAATATCTCAGGAAATGTTAAAGCTTTTTGAAAAAATTGATTGTTGGGTTCAGGATTTTTTAATAAATTTGAAATGAAGCCTAGAGCTTTATCCCACCCTACCCCAAATTTTTCTCCCCAGGTTTTGAATCAATAAATGCTACGACTTTTGTTGATATCAATTTTTGCTTAACAATAAATAAAATCGCCAAATGTATATGCGTTTTTTTTAGAAAACGCCTATAGGTTATAAAATGGCTATCATACCAAAATTTTATTTTGAAGGAAGTCAGAATTAATAAAAACTTAAAATTATGAAGGGAAAATTTTTCCTAATATTTCTAATCATCTCAGGGAATGTTATTATCGGTCAAAACAAGAAAGAACTTCGTGCAACAGTATTAAGACTTCAATCGGATTCAACACTACTAGAGAAGAAGATCAAAGAGCATACTGCAACTATTGGCAGTCTAAATTTGGAACTATTGGAGGTTAAGGATTTGAATGCAAAGCTCAATAAACGGATTGGGGATCTTACATTAGAACAGGAAGCCAATGCCCGTTTATCCGACTCGATAATCGAACTCAAAGAATCGCTACTCTTTATGAACATGAAGATGGACTCCCTTCATACTTACTCTAGAATCATCAATTTTGTTGAAGCATTTTATAATTCTTTAGAACTATCGGATGAGGAAAATTTAAGACAATATGAATTTGGAGAGGGGAAGTTTGATCTTGAAAATTTCAATTCTCTAATTAGTAAGAACGCTAGATACAGTATAGGAAGAGTTAAAAATCTGTCTGATGAAAGAAGTCATAATAAGTATTTTATTATGTTGGAAAATATTGAAGAAATAAGATTTAGTTTGGACAAGATATTGGTTAAAACCAAGGTTATGTATTCGGGTGAAAGGATGGGGTTATTCTATAATGAAGAGCAATTGACCTTACGGGACAACAAAGGATTATTGAAGCTGACAGATTGGGTTGATTTGGACTTATATAAAATGGCTCCTACTTTGGAGTTTAGTGTAGAGAATTTTACAAGAGAGGATTTTTATAGATGGCTGGACGGGACCAGCAAATAAAAATTATCGGATTTTTGTTCTGTAAAATCCAATAGAATTTCAGGCCCGTTCAATTAATCCTTTCGAGCTTAATTCACAGTAAAGGAATAGCTTATTGTGGATAAATCACCATCTTACTTAAATTGGAAAAATGTTTCTCAAGTTTTGCGGGCAGTCTGTCCAAAGATCCAAAATGGGAAAGATATCCTCTTCGTGCGGAAACCATTACAATAAAATCGGTATCAGTAATCTGTCGGGAGAGGATAAAGAACTCCTCCCAATCATTGAAATGATGATAGGTCACGGATATGGTTATTTTATTGGTTTTGGCAAATTTCAATATCGCCTTATGGGTTTCCTCGGTGCAATTTAAGATTATGGGAATGGAAAGTTCTACGGATAGTTTTGCTATTTTATTCATCCAAATGGCGAAACCATCTTCAAATTCCGCATTTGGAGGCACGATTAAAAAGAGTCTTTTATGATTCACCAAGGGAATTTGAAAGTCGCATATAAAAAGAGTCTTGTCGGTATTTTGCAGGATACTCTCCATCTTGTCGCCAATGAGTTTATCCAGAAACCCTGTTTTTTGTGGCCAGCCCAGTAGGATGATATCGGCCATTATTTCGCGGGCACTTCGTGCGATTCCACTAGCTGCGTTGTGGTCTATGGTGGCCATAATGTTGGCGTGGGTATCGGAGGCAGTTGTTTCCTTTAAATAGGCTTCAAGTCCTTGCTTGGTCTTTACAATGGTTTTTTCGGCTTCGTTGGTGTTGGGAACCACGGTAAGGATCGTTATGGGATTTATTGATTTGTTCTCCTTTATCAAAACCGCAAAGTCCAGAACCTTATCAATATTCACCAAATTGGCGATTGGGATTAGGATTTGCTCTTGATTTGCTCCGGCAGTAAGTTCTAGATCTTCGTCATCATCCGAGCTGCGAACAATCATTTTGGCGGCGCTTTCGGTGGCAAAGGAAGCCACGATGCAGGTAACAAGAATCAGGATTACAGTCCCATTCAAAATATTGTCATCGAGGATGCCCGCCTTGTATCCAACAAGGATTACGGCCAAGGTTGCGGCGGCGTGTGCACTGCTCAATCCAAATATCAATTTGCGTTGGCCCTTTGAAAATCTAAAAACTATTTGTGTGAAAAAGGCTGCTAACCATTTACCTGTGATAGCGGCAACAGTCAATGTTGCAGCAATTATCAACGCCATGGGTCCACTTAGGATCACCCCAATATCCACGATCATTCCCACGCTTATCAGGAAAAATGGAATAAAAAGTGAATTCCCGATAAATTCAATACGGTTCATTAAAGCTGAGGAATGGGGAATGAGTTTATTGAGTGCCAACCCAGCGACGAAAGCGCCAATAATGGATTCCAGACCGGCAATCTCCGCTAAGAACGCGGCAAAAAACACCACTGAGAGCACAAAAATATAATGTGAATGTCTCTCGCTTTCCAGTTTCCCAAAAAACCATTTCGCAATCCGGGGAATTACCAAGAACATAAAAGCTGAAAATAGCACCAGCGATATCCCCAATCGAATCCAGAATTCCTGGGTTAACCCACCGTGATGAGAACCCAAAATGACCGCCAACAAAATTAAAACCGCAGTATCGGTAAGAATAGTTCCGCCTACGGTTATGGCAACCGCAATATTTTTTGAAAGTCCCATTTTACTCACTATGGGGTAGGTTACCAGCGTGTGGGTGGCAAACATACTGGCAGTGAGAAGGCTGGCATTAAAATCAAAACCCAATAAGTAATGGCATATTGGAAATCCTAGTCCCAAAGGAATTGTGAAGGTGAGAAAACCGAATAATAAACTCTTATTTCGATTCGCTTTAAACTGATTTAAATCCAGTTCCAACCCTGCAATAAACATGATGTAGAGCAGCCCTATAGTTGAAAACACATCGACAAAAAGGCTTTTTTCCAATACGTTCAATCCTGCCGGTCCTATAATGATACCGGAAACTATCAACCCAATAATTCCGGGGATCCTAATTCGTTGCAAGACAATTGGAGCCAACAAAATAATAAACAGTATCAATGAAAATATCAATACTGGATTTTGAAGAGGTAATTGGAACTCTTCTATAAGTTGATTGAGAATGAAATCCATAAGCGACTACAAGGATAAAGAATGGACAAAAATTCTACCTCTGAAACGAAAAATGTCATTCCTGTTTAATAGGTAGTTTAGAAAGTGCGAATATACGTTGGATATAGTAAATGTGAAATGCTATTTTTTAAATTGGGTTATTAGGGAGAGGATGGATTGGATTTTATTTCTCTGAAAGACAAATAAAGCAGGTTTGTACCTACTATATTTTTATTGATGGAATTTCAACAGGGCAATTCCTCTTAAAACTAGAGAGGAAGAAAGATTGCCTGATATAAAAAACATAAATTTGCCAAAGGGTTGAGCTACTTGATCAATTCCCCAAACATCGGGTCACTTTATGGGAAAAATTTTTGAAAACCGTTGGGTTTTGTTAATCATCATCGGGCTCACTTGGGGCAGTTCCTTCATTCTTATCAAAAAATCCTTGCTCGCATTTACGCCCTTCCAAATAGGTGCCTTCCGTGTTGGAATATCTGGATTGTTATTGGCGTTTATCGGTATTCCTGCCATTCGGAAGATGGATAAAAAAACATTGTTCTGGGTTGCCATTACCGGATTTTTTGGAAATTTTTTGCCGATGTTTTTATTCCCGATCGCCCAAACACGTGTGAGTAGTTCACTTGCGGGGATATTGGATTCCCTCGTGCCACTATTTGTCTTGGTTTTTGGATTTTTAATTTTCGGAATTAGGAGTAAAGGACTTCAAGTACTGGGTGCGGCAATTGGATTTGTAGGAGCGGCGATGCTTATGTATTTTTCTGGAGCTTCTTCCGAAGAATCCAACATCGGGTATGCCTTATTGGTTGTGTTGGCCACTGCTTGTTATGCAATGGCCGCGCTTATTATTAAGGAAAGACTTCACCACATAAGGTCAAAGGATTTATCGGGTGCCGTATTTACAGTTTGGATGATCCCATCATTCTTAATCTTGATTCTTAGCGGATTCTTCAACGATTTTGAAGCAAGCCCACAAAGCTTGGAATCTTTGGGGTATCTTAGCATCTTAACGGTTATGGGGACCGCAATTGCCATTATACTTTATTATAAATTGATACAAAATACCACCCCGGTATTTGCCAGTAGTGTCACGTATCTGCTGCCATTGATAGCAGTGATGTGGGGGTTGTTGGATGGTGAAAGATTCAGTGTATGGTATGTAATCGGCGGATTTCTTATCTTGTGGGGGATTTATTTGATTCGCGAGAAAAGGAAAGATATAAGGCCGGTACCGAGATAGATACTTATTTAAAACACGTCGAAATCAATAAACATATTCCATTTTTATGATAGAATTTTTTGAAACATATCAAACGGAATTCCTTTACGCTCTTTTGGTTATTTGTGCCATGTTATTACTCCGGTTTTTAACGCATCAATTCTACAAATGGATAATTAAGGAGGAGCGAAAAAAGTACCACGAGCTCCAACTAAATTCGTTTCGGCTGGTGAGACGCATTGTGAATACTATTTGGCTGGTGTTGGGGTTGATGGCTATAGGATCCTTATTTTTTAATGATGTTTTCCAGAGACTACAAAATAATTTCCGGATGCTTCTCTATATAGGTTTGGTTTCTGTGATTACCATTATTCTAGCTTCATCGGTTAATATCTGGTTTCGAAAGAAAGTAGAACTAAAATTAACTTTGAAAGAAGATCCTACTACCTTCAAGTTTATGAGATATATAGCCGTTTTCATGGTCTATGTAATCGGTTTGATGTTTGTTCTTTTGGCTTTTCCTTCCTTAAAGGGGGTGGCCCAAACTGCACTTGGCGGTGCGGGAGTTTTGGCGTTGATCATTGGGGTTGCCTCTCAAGAAGCTTTGGCAAACTTGGTGGGTGGGGTGTTTATAATCTCCTTTAAGCCATTCAAAATTGGAGATATAATAAGATTATCCGATTCCATGGTTGGAACAGTGGTAGATATTACTCTTCGGCATACGGTATTGCGGAGCTTTGAAAATAAAATGATCGTAATTCCCAATGCCATTATTAATAAGGAAAAAATAATTAATTACAATCTAAGGGATTTAAAGATTTGTGAGTTAATTGAAATCGGAATTTCCTATGATAGCGATGTTGATCTGGCCAAAAAAATTATGAGAGAAGAATGTCAAAAGCATCCCATGATTTTCGATAACCGTTCTGCCACGGATGTTCTTGAAGGGAAACCAATAATTAGAGTAGCCCTGATTTCCCTAAACGATTTCTCGGTAACTATTCGAGCCTGGGCCTGGGCACGGAATTATTCCAGTGCATTCGAGATGAAGTGCGATCTATTGGAAAGTATAAAAAAGCGTTTTGAGGAGGAAGGGATTGAAATACCCTTCCCTTATAGAACTGTGGTTTTTAAGGACAATAAGGTAGAACCAACATCTTAATTAACTTCAATGGATTTTAGATTAAAAGTATTTAAAACAGTCGCGGAGCAATTGAGTTTTACAAAAGCTTCCAAAATACTTTTTATCTCGCAGCCCGCTGTTACCAAACACGTCAATGAATTGGAAAAGCATTTTGGGAAGGCGCTTTTCAATCGGCATGGGAATTCAATTTCTTTAACCAAGGAAGGGGAAATATGTCTTGATTATGCTTCCAAGATTATTGAAATGTATGAGAGACTTGAGAAGGAATTTGTGGATTTTGATGGCAGTTTACCTCCAAGAATAAATCTTGCCGCCAGTACTACCATTGCCCAATATATCCTCCCATCGCTTCTTTCCAAATTTAAATCGTTACATCCCGAAACGACTGTTACTCTTTATAATCAGAATTCCGAAAGGATAGAGGAGCTGGTACTTGAAAACAAATCGGATCTGGGTTTGGTTGAAGGCAATACCAACAATCCGCTTCTCCATTACCAACCCTTTGTCAAGGATGAAATTGTGCTCACCTGTAGAATAGGCAACAAACATTTGAAAACAAATGAAATGCCCTTGGAGCAACTTGTTTCCCTACCTCTTATTCTGCGGGAGCAAGGCTCTGGAACCCGTATTATAATAGAGAAGGCGCTAAAGGAAGAAGGATTGAAGATAAAAGATTTTAATATACAAATAGAACTTGGCAGTACCGAAAGCATCAAAAACTATCTTTTGGCCTCCAATAGTTTTGCCTTCCTTTCCATACATTCCATTGCCAGGGAATTAAAGAACAACACCCTCACCGTTATAGAAACGACTGGCTTGGAAATACACAGAACCTTCCAATTTGTAGGACTTCACGGGAATTATAATCCCACTTCCGAATGGTTAAAGAATTTCTTCATCAACCATTATAACCTAATGGAATAGTGTATAACAATTTGTGATAAAAATTATCCACCAAAGCTTCCGAAATTTGCATTGCAAAAAATGACAACCCCTCGATGGAAAAATTGAGCAGTGATGGGAATACCTGGAAAAAAGTAATTTTTATAATCGCCATGGTGCTTTGTATTTCGGGATATGTAAATAGTCCTGTTGCTTTGGTGGGCGGATTTCTATTTTCTTATTTTCTGGGGCATCCTTTTCTGGCGCTAAACAGCAAAGCTGTAAATTGGTTGTTGAAGATAGCGGTGGTCGGGCTCGGCTTTGGGATGAATTTGGCAGAAACGTTTAATGCGGGAAAAGATGGATTTATTTTGACCGTCTTTTCAATTACTATCACTTTGGTTCTGGGTTATTTTTTAGGCAAGTTCTTGAAGATGGACCGTAAAGGCAGTCATCTAATAAGTTCTGGAACTGCTATTTGCGGAGGTAGTGCCATTGCCGCTGTTGCCCCGGTAATCAATGCTTCGGAAAAAGACATTTCCATTTCCTTGGGGGTGATCTTTCTTTTAAATTCTATTGCATTGATAGTTTTTCCCCCACTTGGGCATTTGCTGGGTCTAAGCCAGCATGAATTTGGACTTTGGTGTGCTATTGCCATTCACGATACCAGTTCGGTTGTGGGGGCCGCCTATACCTTTGGGGAAGAAGCTCTGAAAGTAGCGACTACCGTAAAACTGGCAAGGGCACTTTGGATTATTCCGCTTTCACTTTTTTCCATATTTCTTTTTAAAGGAAAAGGGAAGAGCATAAAAATCCCTTATTTTATTTTCCTTTTTATATTGGCCATAATAATGAATAGTTATTTGTCCATTCCTGAGGAAATAACCCACGGAATTACCAGTATTTCCAAATCATTATTGGTACTCACGCTTTTCCTGATTGGGGCCGGACTTTCAATTGACAAAATAAAATCCGCAGGCTGGAAACCGATGATCCTTGGAGTTGCGCTGTGGATATTTATTTCCATAAGTTCGATTTTGGTGATTGTTTCTTTGTAGTTGAGGAGTTTTCAATGTTCAATTCTCAATTTTCAATGTTCAATTTTGATTCCAGTTTATTTCCGGCTTCGCGATTTTGCGTGAGAAGTTGAGGGGTTGATGGGTTTAGGAGGCTAGGGGCGTCGTCAATTTGAATAAGGGCAAACCGTTCCCGATGAAAAATCGGGACAGGCTCTGTTTCCCACCTCCGGTTTACCTGCAAAGGCTTTAGTTCTGTTTTTAGGAGTGTTTAGATCAATTTTAATTGGTTCACGATTTCCTGTAAAGAAGCTTTGGCATCTCCGAAAAGGAGGCTGCAGTTGTCCATTTCAAATAGGTCGTTTACTACTCCAGCGTAACCTTTGCTCATCCCTCGCTTCATAACGATTACCTGTTTGGCTTCGTGCGCTCGGATGATGGGCATGCCATAAACGGGACTATCCGGATTGTTTTCGGCGGCGGGATTCACAACGTCGTTGGCACCGATTACCAATACCACATCGTATTGCGACATCATTTCATTGCCCTCGTCCATTTCCTTTAGTCGGGAGTAGTCAACGTTTGCTTCTGCCAAAAGGACGTTCATGTGCCCAGGCATACGTCCAGCCACAGGGTGGATGATATAATCTACTTCACAATCACGTTTTTCCAGTAATTGCTCCAATTGTGCGCAAACGTGTTGTGCCTGTGCCACGGCGAGCCCATAACCTGGTATTACCGCCACTTTTTGGGCAAAAGAAAGGGCAAGTGCCGTTTCTGAAATGCTGATTTCCTTGATTTCCTGATCCTCTTCTGAAACCGTGCCGGTACTCTTTTTAAATTTCCCCGCCAATACTTTCATCAAGGAACGGTTCATAGCCTTACACATCAAGAGGGTAAGGAAAATACCTGCCGCTCCAACAAAGATTCCACCAGCGATCATTACCTTGTTGCCGTAAACAAGGCCGGTAAAGGCAGTAGCGATACCCGTTATACTGTTCAAGAGCGAAATCACCACAGGCATATCTGCGCCCCCTATGGGAAGCACAAAGAGAATTCCATAGACCATAGCCAGGAATGCCAAAAAGTATATAAAGGGGGCAAAGCCAATAGGAATAAAGCCTAAAAAGTAAATTACAGGCAATACAAGCATAAGGCCTAAAAGGATTCTGGCCGTAAGAACTACACCAATGGTTCGGTAATCCTTCACTTTTCCTGCTAGTTTTCGCTCTGCAATGATACTTCCCGTAAACGCAATGGCACCGGTTATCAAACCTGCGATGAGTAAAATCTGCATGGTCAAGTCGGTCTGTTCGGGGTACATCGGATTGGCTTCCATCAGTCCCAATAGCATGGCACATCCACCTCCCGTTGCGTTGAACAGGGAAACCAATTGCGGCATAGCTGTCATTTCTACCTTATCGGAAAGTCTTTTCCCTACAATGGTTCCAACCGTAATAGCCGAAAGCATTATTATCAAGTTAATATAAGGAACCGTCCCTGTATATCCGGCCACGAAAGTTAATATTACTGCCAGCACCATTCCCATGGCGGCGATGAGGTTCCCGGTTTTGGCTTTTTTCGGGGAGCTCATATATTTAAGTCCCAGTATAAAGGAAAGAGTCGCTAATAAGTATCCTATTTCGATAAATGCTTCCATCGGAGATTTCTTTTTTCTGGGCTTGCCTTATCTATGGCAAGCGGTTTGGTTATTAAATTGGGTATTTTGGAATTTGTTTAATTGAAGCCAAAGAAAAATTAAATCAGAACTGATTCGTATAAAATAATTCTTCCTTCTCAACTGTACGATCATTTTTTGGGACTAAACATTTTAAGCATACGTCCAGTCACGAAAAATCCACCTGAGATATTCAGAGTGCCCAGGAAAATCGCGATTCCGCCTAGAGTTAGATTGAGGTAGTCATCGCCTGGAATGGTTAGCATCATATAGACAGCTCCTACCAGAATCACTCCACTGATGGCATTGGCGCCGGACATTAAAGGAGTGTGCAAAATTGCGGGAACGTTGGAGATTACTTCTATACCTATGAAAATACTGAAGATAACGAAGTAAATTTCTTGTATGTTTTGATTGATAAAATCCATAAATTAGGGGGTTTGAGGTTGTTTAAAATGAGGATGTGTCCATTCTCCGTTCTCCAAGATTCGACTTGGGGAAAGAAGAGGATCGTCTGCTTTCTCGGCCTTGTCCATATATTTTAAGAAGGAGAAATAGTTATTGGAAAGCAAGCGGGAAGAAGAACTTGGAATTTCGGCTGAAAGATTTGAATTTCCTACAATGCTTACACCCTGGTAATCGACGATTTCGTTGTTTTTGGAAAGCTCACAGTTACCGCCTTGTTCGGCCGCAAGATCGACAATAATACTTCCAGGTTGCATCGCGTCCACCGAACGTTTTTCAATTAGCAAGGGAGCTTTTCTTCCTGGGATATTTGCGGTACTGATCACCACATTAGCTGAAAGGATGTGTTGATGGATCAGTTCTTTTTGTTTTCTTTGGTATTCTTCGCTTTGTTCCACGGCATATCCACCGGCACTTGCGGATTCGGTATATCCTTCCACTTCAATAAACTTAGCGCCCAGACTTCTAACTTCTTCTCCTGCTGAGGCTCGCACATCAAAAGCTTCAACGATGGCCCCTAAACGGCGTGCGGTGGCAATGGCTTGAAGTCCTGCAACTCCGGCACCCAAAATCAAAACTTTGGCGGGAGTAAGTGTTCCTGCCGCAGTGGTAAACATTGGGAAAACGCCATTAAAAAGTGAAGCTGATTTTATTACGGCCACGTATCCTGCCAAGGAGGCCATGGAAGAAAGAACATCCATGGACTGGGCCAAGGTGGTTCGTGGCAAAAGATCCAAGCTGTAAACCGTAGCCCCTTTTTCTTGATAAATATCAAGTTTGGAGGAATAAAAGAGCGGATTAAAAATACCTATAAAAGTAGTTCCAACTTTTATTTTCTCTCCATTAAAAGTGTGGTTGACGGATACGATGATATCCGATGTTTGAAATATCTGTTCCCGGGAAATGCAGGTGGCACCTGCTTCTGTGTATTGGCTGTCTTCAATTTGAAGCGAATTGCCTAGGCCAGGTTCAAATTGGACGTTGTATTTTAATTCTGCCGTTAGGCGTTTTACTTCTTTAGGCAATAAACAAACCCGAGGTTCATTAGGGGTTGTGAGGATGCCAATTGTTTTTGGCTGTATGTTTTCGCTCATTGATAGTAATAGTGATTTAATATTCTGCTAAATTAGTTTATTTCAAAAGCACACCGAAATATTCTTCCTTTATGTTTCGGTATTTCTCTAAATAATTATTTCTATACTTCTCGTATTCGGTTATACATGTCGCATTTCATATCTTCACAGGCCGCAGCTTTAGGAAAGGATCATCTTTATCCCCAAAGTACCGGTTGGATAATAAGGCTGGGGATGGGTTGGGTGTTTCCGAGGTTTATTAGATTGATGATTTCCTTTTCCATATCGTTGAGATGTCCAATCCAATTCCCCAGTTCCAAATAATTGTTCTTATAAGCAATAGCTTCTTGAGAATCGTGATTGCAGATTTGCATAATATGGGCATCAAAGGTTTTTTAAAGAAGAGAAATATCCAGGAGTGGTATTTTTGATACCTCCTGGATATTCTTTTAACTCTCTAATTTTAAGACAGCACATCGATATCGATGGGTCGTTCCGCCTGTTTCACGTGGGTGATCGTCAGTTCCTTGGTCCCGTTGGAAAAATCCCAAGACACCACATCTCCTTTTGCATAGCCCATTACCGCCGCGCCCATAGGGGCAAGGACGGAAATCTTGTTGGCCGCGATATCGCGTTCCGTAGGAACGACCAATTGAAACTCCATCTGTCTGTTTCCATAGGTTACCGACACCATACTGTGCAATCGGATTACATCGTCGGGCATATCCTCATTATCACTGATCCGGGCATTGGAGATTTCGGTGCTCAGTTTTTTCAAGGAATCCTTGGTGTTCTGATCTTTATAATACCCACTGACATTCAATAGGCGTTTTAAGAACACGTATTCCTTTTTTTCCAAGACCAAACTTCCATATTTCATTTTCTCAGAATAATTGGATTATTATGGGAAAATACCTCGAAGGATATAAGCTTTCTCAATTCTCGCAATGGCTATGCAATAGGCGGCGCTTCTGAGGTCCATATTGTTCTCTTCGGCATATTCCGTAACCTTTTTGAAGGTAGAAAAGAGTTTCTTTTCTATCTTTTCCAGGATCTCATCCATTTGCCATAGTTCCCCGTTTCTGTTTTGTAGCCACTCAAAGTAGCTACCTATTACGCCACCGGAGTTACACATAATATCCGGGATGATATTTATACCTCTCTTCAAGAGCACTTTTTCGCCTTCCACATCGGTGGGGCCGTTGGCACCTTCCGCCACCAAACTCGCTTTAATGGTATGGGCGTTTGCTTTTGTAATTTGGTTGCCAAGGGCTGCGGGAATACAGATGTCGCAATCCAGACCGAAAAAATCCTCGTTGTTTACAACCGATGCTCCCGGGAAACCAAGAATGCTGCCTTTATTGGCTCTGCTATAGGTAAAAAGATCGGCAACTGAAATCCCCTTGCTGTCGGAAATACTTCCGAAAGCATCTTGGCAACCTACCAAAATAGCTCCTTCGCCTTCAAGGAAATGTGCTGCCCAAAAGCCCACATTGCCAAAACCTTGAACGATGAACTTTTTGCCTTTCAAAGGGTCGTTGTTTTTTTCGGCCCAGAATTTAATTGTTAAAAACACGCCGTAGCCTGTAGCTCTATCGCGACCTTCCAAGCCACCACTTCCTACTGGTTTTCCAGTAACGACGTGTTGGTTTTTGGATCTTTCAGAGGTACTTTTTGTACTCATATACGTATCGGCTATCCACGCCATGGTCTGGTCGTTGGTGTTTACATCAGGGGCGGGGATATCGTGTTCTGGGCCAATGTTTTCTCCCAGGGCATAGGTAAACCTACGGGTAATGCGCTCCAATTCATTTTTGGAATATTTGGAAGGGTCAATTTGGATTCCTCCTTTGGCACCTCCATAGGGCAAACCGGCCAAGGAAGTTTTCCAGGTCATCCACATAGCCAAAGCGCGTGCCGCTTCGATATCAACAGTTGGATGGTATCGCAAACCACCTTTGTATGGACCTAAGGCATTATTGTGCTGTACACGGTAGCCCGTGAATATCTCAACCTCTCCGCTGTCCATTCGCACAGGGAAATTTATGAGAATCTCAGTATTGGTAATGCTAAGGATTTTTCGAACGTTAGGGTTCAGATCAATTTTGTCGGCAGCGTTATTGAATTGTTCCAATACGTTGTCCAACATGCTCTTCTTTACAGGTTTTGGTGATTCCAAAGTTTGTGCTTGTGTCATTTTCTTTTTTTTTAAATGGTTACCACTTCTGGTATTTGATTTTAGGGTAGATAAATTATTCTTGTTTTTGTTACTATTGTCCAGTCAAATTCATTAACGTCCACAGCCCACATCTTAATTAATGTGGCCGGAACACTAAGAGGAAGTTGAATGTGAATTTGGCAAGGTTTTTATGCCGATAGGGTACATATTTTCTTAACATTTGCAATATTATCTTCAAGCTGTGTGCCAACTAATATATTGGCAACAAAATTACTCGATAATCGGTTTATAAACAAGTTATTGAGGGTTTTTAGCTTTTATATAAGAAGAAAAAGCGAATGGGGAGTTTTTCCCTCGGTGGGGCGAAATTACCCAAGTGGTGGTTTTCAAGGTAGAATTTGAATTTTAGAATTCCAAAACCCGCGCTATATCAGTCCTCCCGAATTTTTTGTCTCAGGGTTTTGCGGTCAATTTGAAGAATTTCCGCGGCCTTGGTTTGGTTGTTGTTCGTGGCGGCGAGAACTTTTTGTATATACTGCTTTTCCATTTCCTTTAAAGAGAGCAGGGAATCGGCAGGAAAATCGATTTCGAATTTCAAATTATCCGGCAAATCGTTCACTCCTATGGTCCTATCGCACATAATTACGGCGCGTTGGATCACGTTCTCCAATTCGCGGATATTTCCAGGCCAATCGTAACGCTGCAGCAGGGCAGCGGCATCGTTGTCCATGGTTACATATCGATCCTTATATTCGTTGCCATATTTCAATAGGAACTTATCTGCCAAAATGGCGATGTCCTCCTTTCGGTTCCTTAGCGGTGGCACTTCAATTTCTACCACGGTCAATCTATAATAGAGATCTTCGCGGAAGCTTTCTTTGGCGATTAAATCAAGTAAGTTGGTGTTGGTGGCGGTAATCACTCGCAAATCTATTTTTTCCGTCTTTCTGTCTCCTACCCGCATCACTTCTTTTTCTTGCAGCACGCGTAATAGGCGTGCCTGTACCGACAAGGGAGCATTGCCGATTTCATCTAAAAAAATAGTGCCGCCATCGGCTGCTTGGAAGAATCCCTCCCGGTTTTCGGCAGCACCGGTAAAGGCACCTTTCACATAGCCAAAAAGCTCCGATTCCAATAAGGTTTCCGGAATGCCACCACAGTTAACGGCAATAAAGGGAGCACGGGAAAATTTGCCGTTATAATGGATGGAACGGGCAACCAACTCTTTTCCGGTACCGCTTTCGCCACTTATAAAAACAGTGGCTTTGTTGTTTTTTACCCGTTCTATGGTTTGAAGTACATTTTTAATACCATCGCTCTCTCCAATTATCTCATTGTAATTTTTTTGGACTGGTATCGGTTTTTGCCGACTCTTTTTTGGTTTGGACGACAGCGATTTCAGCACCCCTTGTCGCAATTCCTCTTTGGTAAAGGGTTTTACCAAATAGTCCACTGCACCCGATTTTATGGCGGAAAGAGCATCCTGAACTGAAGGATACCCGGTAACTACCAATTTGGGCATATCGGGATAGTGTTCGGAAGCAAATTTTATAAGCTGGAATCCGTCCACATCGGGCATTTTTAAATCGGTAATCAATAGGTCTATCTCCGTATCGCGTAAAATTGCCACAGCTTCTTTTACCGAAACGGCCTTAAAAGTGTGGTAGTCCATGGAATGCAAATGCCGCTGGATCAGTTCCAGGATATTAGTGTCGTCGTCCACTATCAGTATGTTTTCCTTCTGCAGCATTAGATTCATTGTTTGGGAAAATTAATAATAAAAATAGTGCCTTGTGGGCTATTGGGTTGGTGATCGATACTACCTCTATGGCTTTTTATTATTCCGTGCACCACGCTCAGTCCCAAGCCCGAGCCATCGCCCACGGGTTTGGTGGTATAAAAGGGCTGGAATATCTTTTGGAAGTTTCCCTGCGGGATCCCAGGGCCCTCGTCCGCTATTTTTAAGACTATTTTTTTCTTCCCCTCTTCCAAGGTCAAAGTAATCATTCCGTTTTTCGGTGAAAAATAAATGGAATTTAGCACCAAATTAAAGATTACTTGGGTGAGTTGAATGGTGTCTGCCTTGAGCAGGACTTTTTCATCAGGATGATTGAACACGTATTTTATTTCGTTCTTTTTAAAAATGGGATCCAGCAGATTTATAGCGTCCTCTATTACGGGAACCACATCTACCTGGGCCATGTTCTGGGGCATTTCACAGGCAAAAAACATCAGCTTCTTCACTACTTCCCTGGAGAAAATAGCACTGTTTATTATCTTGTCCAGATCTTTTGCGGTTTGTGTATCATGGGGCTCCTTGGTTTTTAGAAGTTCTGCGAACCCCAGGATATTGGCCAAAGGCGTATTGAGCTCGTGGGCAATACCGGCAGTAATCTCGCCCAGAATGCTCAGGCGGTCCGCGTGTTCCATCTTTCGCTTGACCACCGCTTCGTTTTCACGAATTGAAACCCGCTCCAACAAATCGCCTACGTTTATGGCAACTGTCTTGAGCAATTTTTTTTCTTCTTTAAAGAAGTCGCTTTCAGAATATTTATCAGCCGGATAATGGATTTTAATTGACCCGGTGGGTTCGTTAAAAACCTTGATTCTGCGTTCTATACAAACGGTTTCCCTTGGAAGGGCAGCGGTAATGAGATGGATGGGCGGAGATTTTATTTCGACTATGGTATTCTCGCTAAATTGAAATGCTTTGCGAAGACTAAGCCCGATGGAATACAGCGTTTTATCCAGTTCCCGATAATCGTTGTTTACAATTATTGAGGATACCTCATAGAGGCAGGTAAGTTCCTTTATTCTTTCCTTTAGGTTTTTTTCGTGTGTCATTACCTCCGCCAAGTCTTTCTTTCAAAGGTATCGAATTTTAAATGTTTTTTGGGGGGTCAAATTCCATTTTGGGGGTTGAAAAATAAGTTTTCTGAAATAGTTGTTAAAAGAAAGATGATTTCCCTTCGATGACATTTTGTAAAGTTGGCGATATAGTTATAGAAGTATTTTTTTGAGCAGGATGTTTTGAGGGCAAAAGGGTGCGTGGGGTGCCTTTCCTCGAAACATCCTTTTTTTGAAGCATTTCCATAAAAAAAGAACCGTTTCAATATAGAGGATTGAAATGGTTCTTAATTTTCCAATTGGGGAATTGAAAATATGTTATTGGCAATTAATCGAAACTGGTATAATCAAATTTTTGTCCGCCTACTGATACTTCTGCCATCAAGCCTTCTTTGGGCAAGATGAAGACGGCGACTCCATCATCGTAGGTAACGTTTAACGTTGGTGGACTTTGGTTAGCGGCTATGGCGGAGATATTGGAGCCGAACTGAAATTTATCATCCATAAAATCCTGTACGGCTTTATCGGTTTTAAAGAAAATCACCTCGCTGTAGGCTTTTCCACCAATTTGGGCTCCAATGTCCAATTGTTTCATACTGGCCATTCCCACAAGAACTCCTCTTTCATAAACAGCTCCGTGACCGGAAGCGGCACCAATAATTATAGCGCCTTTTCCAACATTCGGAAAAATGGCGTAAGCCTTGGCATCATCAAAATAATTTTGGAGTTTCGGGTTGGCCTTAATGAATGCTTCCTTTGCATTATGGGCGTCTTTTATCACCTTTTTATCGTCCGCGGATTGCGCAAAGATAATCGTTGCGAAAAGGAACATTGCAAAGGTTAAAATGTTTTTAGTTTTCATGATTCAATGGTTTTTGTTTTTCTTTGGGATAAAGATAGGTTGAAGTAGAAGTCTCTTAGGTTAAAGGACTGTTAGATAAAGCAAAATATATTGCCAAAGTTTGAGTGGAAGAAAAGGAAATCTTTTCTTATTTAAGATCTTTTTTGACCAAAAGGTAGAAGTCGTTGTCCAGGGGAAGATAGCCTTGGTCGTAGAGGTAATAGTAAACGGAACCAGTTTTTGTAGTGTAAATACTGGTGAAATATTCAAAACTGAAGCCCATCCGCAACAGCCTCTCCTTGGTGGTTTTGGTTTTGTCGTCTTTGTTTAAGGTTTCGAGGATGCGATAGTTTTTGCGCAATCGGTTGTTGATGTTCCTGACCAGATTTTTATTGTCCTTGTTAAGCGAATTGTTATAGGAATTGCGGCAAGAATCGCTGCAGAATTTCTTGTCAGCGCGCCCAATGATTTTATCGCCACATTCCATACAGGTTCTTTCCATAGGTTAAAGATAGAATTTTCCCCATATATTCCCAATTTCAAACATCAAATGCAGGAGTTTGGAATATTATTCCAAATTGGACTTCTTTATGTGAAAGCGGTAAATAGCCTCTACCTTAAAAAAGATTCCTCCATTAATGGATGGGTTCAGTTGATGGCGATCATCGCCAAAACTAAAGGCCGAGATTCCCAGATCCATTTTATCGCCGTCCAGGTACATCTCATAGTCATTGGTGGCATAACCGATTTTGGTGCGAAGCAGTACGTTTTCAGTCCAAGTATTAAACTGCAAATAGGCCGCAAATTCCAACGAGCTCAAATCGGCATATAGGGTAGGGGCGTTTTCGTAATGGACTCTAAAACTGCGACCGATGCCGAAATAATCCATTCCCAAGGTGGCAAAATTGAACTTATAACTGACATCGGCAGCGATGGGCAGGCTCATGTCCATTTCAAAACGCCTGTTCGGGCTGAGGTAATACCATCCCAAAATAGGAGTGGTAAAGGGCCCGAAGGCTTCTTGGGAGCCATAAAATCCGAAACGGTAAATCAGATTTTCTTTTTTCTGAAATTTCAGAATGGCGAATATTCCCATATAGAAATCGCGAGAGGAGATATGTTTATAATCTGAAGCCAATTTCGGCAACAAAACAACGGTACTACTCCATTTATCGGACCAAGTGGAAGCCATTCCAAGTTTGAGAGTGCTGCTGTAAAGAGTGGTCGCGGTTGTTTCGGGGAAAAGTTTTAGATGGTTTAAGCTGAAATCCGCCCCGGTAATCAGAGCGTGGTTTTCATTTAGAACCACTGGGAAAGTTAGGCCGCCCTCAAAGATTTGAATTTCGGTGCCTTCATCCACGCCTTCAAAA
Organism: Aequorivita sp.; assembly: GCA_049646885.1. Classification (GTDB taxonomy): domain Bacteria; phylum Bacteroidota; class Bacteroidia; order Flavobacteriales; family Flavobacteriaceae; genus Aequorivita. Next base: position 64,708 of record JBARWQ010000074.1, read on the forward strand.
TTGGTAGCTGGGGCATGGCTATATCCAATTCGAAGCAGGTCCACATAATCCTGTGCGGAAGTGAATAAAGGGGAAACCAGAATGATGAACAGTAGTTTTTTCAAATGCTGTTACGGATTGGGATTAAAACTCAAACCACTTTTCCACTTCAATATTTTCTTGCTCCAATTTATGGGTGTATTCGTTGGTTTTCGGATCGTATTGATAATCCTCGGCCCAGCTTTTAAAATTTTCCGCCAATTCTTTAATGGCATCACAGGCGAATATCAGTTCGGTGGTAGTTGTGGTAGGATGGAGCGACATCCGCAACCAGCCAGGTTTATGGGAAAGATTGCCCTCGTTGATTTCGCAGGTGATGTCTCTTGAGGTCTGTTCATCCACATGCAGCAGATAATGTCCATAGGTTCCCGCACACGAACACCCGCCGCGGGTTTGAATTCCGAAACGGTCATTTAGAAGTTTCACGCCTAAATTAAAATGCATTTCGTCAATATAAAAGGAAATCACGGGTAAACGATGTTGATGCTGGGGCGCTAAAATCTTTACATTTGGAATTTTATTGAGTTTTTCAAATGCTATCTCCAGCAATTCCTCTTCCCGCTGCAGTATATTTTCAACCCCCATTTTCTCTTTTAATCTGATGGCCAAGGCAGTGCGGATAGTCTGTAGAAAACCTGGTGTGCCACCGTCCTCACGGGTTTCTATATCGTCAAAATATTTGTGGGTACCCCAGGGATTGGTCCAGGATACCGTGCCGCCGCCTGGATTGTCGGGAACTTGGTTTTTATAGAGCTCCCCGTTAAATATCAACACGCCGCTGGTGCCGGGACCGCCAAGAAATTTGTGGGGCGAAAAATAAATGGCATCCAGGTGTTCCCCTTCATCCTCAGGATGCATGTCGATATGGATATAAGGAGCCGAACAAGCAAAATCCACAAAGCAAAAACCGTTATAGCGGTGCATCAACTTGGCTATTTTGTGATAAGGAGTCCGAATGCCCGTTACATTACTGCAGGAGGTTACGGCCGCAATTTTTATAGGGTGATCTTTATAGGAAAGCACTGCGTTCTCAAAAGACTCCAAACACACCAAGCCTTCGTCGTTGGGGGGAACCACAACTACTTCAGCTATGGTTTCCAGCCAAGAGGTTTGGTTGCTGTGATGCTCCATGTGGGTCACAAAAACAATGGGACGAAGCGCATCGGGAATTTGTGTATATGGTTTTAGATTCTCCGGAATTTTCAGTCCCAAGATGCGTTGCAATTTATTTACGGCCCCGGTCATGCCGTGGTCGCAGCAAATAAGCACGTCGCCATTATGGGCGTTTACGTGGGTTTTGATGATTTTACGCGCCTCGTGGTAGGCCTTGGTCATCGCAGTGCCGGTAATATTGGTTTCGGTATGGGTATTGGCAACAAAAGGTCCGAAATCGTGGAGCATTTTATCCTCTATGGGTCTATACAGTCTGCCACTTGCGGTCCAATCGGTATAAATTATGTTTTTGGTGCCTAGATGCGATTTAAAGCTCTGGTCAATTCCCACAATATTGTTTCTGAAAGGCAGGAAGTATTTTTCCAGTTCAGAAATCTCCGTGGTGTGGTCGTTCAAAACCTTGGTTTGTAGAGAATCCATTGCAAATAAAGTTTAATCATTAAAAGTAGTGATTGCCGAACTAAAAACCATAAAAATAATTAGTTAAGAAAAGACAGAGAAGGTTTATTCCACCCAAAACTTAAAACTTCCATAGTTCTTTACCCTCAGGTCCAAAGCCTATTTTTCTTTAAATGCCTTAACGCCGCGATGCAACCAATGGTAGTAATCATCTCCGTTTGGCGTGTATCCAATAGGTTCGATGAGATTTTCTTCATCGTGGTCCATCAAGACATAAAAAGGTTGGGCGTTTGCCTTGTACCTCAAAATTTGGAACTCGCTCCATCTTTGACCGATATAGCGCAATTGTTTCCCTGAGATTTCCGAGGTTATGGTAGCGCCGTCCGCCAAGGGCCGTTTGTCGTCAACATAAAGGGAGAGCAGTACAATATCGTTTTTCAGTAATTGCAATATTTTGGGTTCGCTCCACACACGTTCCTCCATTTTACGGCAGTTCACGCAGGCAAAACCGGTAAAGTCGACCAAGATCGGTTTCCCGACCTTTTTGGCATAAGCCAAGCCGGTTTCATAGTCGTCAAAAGCCAGAATATCATGTGGCCCCAAATGTGCCCCTTCGGGGAAATCGGTAGTTTTTGACACCCCGCCGGCCTCAGCCAGCTTGGTATAGCCCACTCCATAAGGAGACTCACTGTAATGCATTGGGGGTGGGAAGCCGCTGATTATTTTTAAAGGCGCGCCCCAAAGTCCTGGGATCAAATAAATGGTAAATGTCAACACTATAAGTCCGAGAGTCAATCGGCCCACGGAGATATTTGTTACGGGCGAATCGTGTGGCAATTGGATCTTTCCAAAAAGATAGAACGCCAGAGTTCCAAAAACCGCAATCCAAATAGCGATAAACACTTCGCGCTCCAACCAGTGCAGTTGCAATACCAAATCGGCATTGGACAAGAACTTGAAGGCTAATGCCAGCTCCAAAAATCCTAAAAACACTTTTACGGTATTAAGCCATCCGCCGGATTTTGGCAATTGGTTCATCCACCCGGGAAAGGCCGCAAAAAGTCCGAAGGGCAGTGCCAATGCCAACGAAAACCCGAACATCCCCACAAAAGGGGCAATTCCACCTTGTGAAGCGGCTTCCACCAAAAGATATCCTATAATTGGGCCGGTACAGGAGAAGGAAACGATGGCCAAGGCAAGCGCCATAAAAAATATGCCGATCATTCCCCCTCTGTCTGCCTGCTTATCTGCTTTTGTGGCCCAAGAGCTCGGGAGGGTAATTTCATAAGCACCTAGAAATGAAAAGGCGAAAAACAGGATCAGTAAAAAGAAAATAAAGTTGAACCAAACGTTGGTCGAAAGCGCATTAAGCGCATCGGCTCCAAAGAACCAAGTTACAATCGCTCCCAAAAACACATAGATCACAATGATGGCAAGGGAGTAAATAATGGCGTTTTTTATACCAATAGCCCGGCTGCTACTCTGTTTTGTAAAGAAGCTTACCGTCATAGGGATCATGGGGAAAATACAAGGAGTAAGCAAAGCCGTAAACCCGAAAAGGAATGCCACGATAAATATGGTCCAAAGGCCTCTTTCTTCTTGTTTTTCTGTTTGTTTTACCGCCCTAGCGGAATTTTCCGAATCGACAGGCACGATATTTTTTGCCACTTCGGTTTTTGCACTATCAACATGCGTGGTTTCGGTGGGAATAGGTTCGGTTGCTTCCTCGGTCCCGTCAGTATCCGTAACCACTGGTGTACCCGATTTTATCACCGGATCCGGCAGTTTAAAAACCAGGTCCACATAGGTTGGGGGCAGGCAGCGGGTATCGTCGCAGACCATAAACTCCACTTCCCCTTTTACGGTAGTTCCCTTATCTCCGGTCAATTTTACGCGCTTTGTAAAAGTAGCGGTATTGTCGAAGGAAGTAATTTCCATTTCAAAAACGTTGTCGAACTTGGTAATCCCTTTGCTCTCCTTTATTTTTCCAACAGCTTGGTATGCCGGGTTTTCCTCAAAGACGAAAGCCGTTGGCAGAGGGCCGTCTTCCGGTACCTCCTGCGAATAGAGATGCCAGCCTTTCTCTATGGAAGCCGTTGAAATCAAATCGAATTCCGTATCCGATATTTTTTTTACGCTGGTGGACCATTTTACCGGATCCAGGATTTGGGATTGCACGCCGGCAATTGAAAATGAGACGAATATAAAGAAAAAGAGAAATTTTTTCATCAGGGGGAATTGTATAACTTTAAAACTTAAGGAATCATCAAAATTGGGGTAAAAAATAGAGTATTCAAAATATTGACGCAGTTTTGGGAAAAAACCCATAAAACAATTCCTGCAAATATAAAGACCTAAGAGGTATGGCCTTCCGCAATTTGCCATTTTAACTGATTTTATGTTTTATATTGTTTCACATCCCTGTTTTTCCGTCCAGTAACGATAATTATTTGCCAAATCGCAAGTATTTGGTATAAATTGTTTTGTTTCCCCAGATAATAAAACTACACTTATGAAAGTTAATATTTAAATTGATATTATTTTCACCCATTAATACTTAGAAATCCCATACTTATGAAAATATCCAGAATTATTCTTCTTTTTAGTCTTGCCATTTCGATGTTAGGCTGCAGCAAAGATGATGGCCCGGATCCAATCCCACCATACACGCTGAGTACTGCCAATTTTCCCGGTACCTATGCCATGAACTTTTTAGAATTGAAGGTTGAGGAGACCATCACCTTTAGCAATGGTTCCACTTCCACTTCTACCTCCACCAAGGTGGGAAGTGTTTTTCAGGATGTGAAATATGTTTTTAATACGAACAATACTTTTACGGCCGACGGTTTATACAACTCCGTTGAAACCATTAGGCATCCGGACGGTACCACGGAAGTAAAGCCCATCGTGATTGTGGCGCTCGATAAAACCGGTTCCTTCACTCTCAAACCAACCCAGGGAACCTTAATATTGATCGATCAGGACAATATTACCAATGTCTATGAGATCAAAAAATACACCCCCACTGAAATGTGGTTGTATTCCGAAGATGTGGCAACCAATGGCAACAGTACTGTGGTGACCACTCAGGATGTTCGGTTTTCGCGATAATCCATGCTCACTGCAAAGGATGGAAGTAGCTTGATACTAGGCTGATACTAGGGGATGAGTAGCACTCGAGTAGAGTAAACGTAGCACTCGAGTAGCACTAGACCCCCATGAACAATACATTAAGTGCGCATGAACGTAGCACTCT
>JBARWQ010000075.1:0-5916 GCA_049646885.1 Aequorivita sp.
GTTTATAGCTTGTTGAACTGGAAACAAATCGACGAAGGAAGATTTGTTCCATTTCAACAATGCCAGGAAAACTTTGTCAAAATTTAATGGAGAAAATGTTTGGTTTTTATCTCAGTTCTTTGTTGGCCACAGTATTTTTTTTTAAAAGAGTGTTGTTTGATTACTCTTCATTCGGTCTTTATGAGTGAATTTGAGAGGTTTGCTATTTATTGTTTCTATTTCATCTTGCTTTTTCAAATAAGAAGTAACTTTTCTAGCAGTCCAATCAATTTTAAGCTTTTCTACGATTGATTTTGAGTCAAAAGCACCATTTTGTAACAATTCTATAATTCGACTTTCAGGCCCATTTGATTCTGCTTCGGGTTCAGAAACTACTGAACTTTGATTCTCTTTTACAGAATACTCTGATATGTTGCCTAAATCATCAACTGCCTTTGCACCTTTAGAAATCAATAGACCATTTGCATTCTTTTCTCTAGGATTTGGTTTACGAACATAGATAGTTCTTCCTTTTCTAAGTCCATCCATTACTCCTGACCATGTACCACCTTTATCACTTGACTCCGCAACGTATATTTCTGACGCCAATCCATAAATTATCGGGTTCCTTGCCATAGCGAGTTGAACACTCCAAGGGGCTTTTGGGTAAAATGTACTTAAAACAAGTACATCACCTTCAATGATTTGTTTGTAGTACTTTTTAAATCCTGACTTGAAAGTTGAAATTCCTTGTGGAAGAACAATAATGCTTTGACCTTTATATTTTAAGGCAGAATCTAATGCTTGTTTATCTACACCTTTTGCAAACCCGCTTACTACTACTTTATATTCTTCAGAAGCTTTTTTTGCAACATTATCAGTAAATGTTAGTGAATTTTCGTTGGCTTTCCTTGAACCAACAATAGCGATAGATTTCTCTTTCATTATTTGAAGGTTACCCTTGGTATAAATGACAGGTGGTGCATATGAGCGACCAAGATTTTTCTTCAATGTGGGCGAATAATCTTTTGAGGTAATGGGAAGAATATTATATCCCTGTTCCAAAAGGTCTTCTACCATGAATGCATAATTTGAAAGTTCCGAGAAAGCTTCTTTAAACAGCTGAGTTTCCGAATCTGTCAGGTTAAATTCACTCTTCCAATTTGAATGTTCTGAATGAAAAAAGTCAATAACTGTTTTGCCTTGCTCAAACAAACGAACGACAATTTCATTTTTCCTTTTCGTCTTTACTTTCGGTACATGCCCAAATGCTAACCAATATGATAATTCTTTGTCCATATTATTTTCTTTAAATGTCTCCACCAACAGTTTTTGCAATAACCAATGGTGCAATTTTACTTGCGCCCAAGCGAGTGAGCACGTTTCCAATTTCTTTTATTGTCGCTCCACTATCAAAAATATCATCAAAGAGAATTATACTCTTCCCTACTATTTCCCCTGGATTTGAGTAGCTGAATTTATGTGAAACGTTATCTCTTTTGAGATAACCATTTTTGAATACTTTTTGTGGTTTTGTTTCTCCTGTTTTTACCAACGAGTGTGAAATTGGGACTTTAAGAACTCTAGAAAGTTTTTCTGCAAAGTTCTTAACTAAGTCACCTGATTCTGTTGGCGGGACATACACAATCAAATCAAAAGGCTCTTGACCGTATCTTTTCTTAAAAGCCTTTAATGTTAGTTTTAAGAGAAAGTCAGGAAAATCACCACCATTTTCATATTTACTTCTATGTAATGCAGCTCCAACTGCTGAAACTCCATAGTAGCTTGAAGCAACACCGTTAACAATATTAGAAGATTTAGATTCGACAGAAAGTTCTGGGAAATACGATTCTCTAAATTCTTGTAATTTGTTTGTAATGGCATCACTTGGATTTAAATTATATGCTCTAAGCGAAGTATTATCGCAGTTCTTATAATTGCTATGAGTAGTATCTCCAAGATAATCACACAAAAACTCCATTCTTGAAGTTGACAGATTAACATAATCTATCATATAATTTAATTCTCTTAGTTTTAGCTCTCTCAAGTCATCAAATGCTTTCGTGTTTAACTCAGGTGCATTGAATTGATACTCATATTTTTTTGACCTGCCGTAAACTGCTTCTTTAATTATTCCTTGCTCTATCAAATCTGCTTTAATAACACGTACTTGTGTTTGTTTCAAATTAGTGGCTTTCATCAATTGTCTTTCTCCAAGCTGTTCGACTTTTAGGGCATTTATGACTTTCTGATAATTTTTAATGCTTGGTCGTCCGCCATCGATAAACGCTTTGGGAAGCTTAAAGTCTTCTTCAATCCCTTTGTCGTCTTTTGAGTTATTGTAGAATAAAATCAGTTTAGTGTGTTTACCATCTCTACCTGCTCTCCCAATTTCTTGATAGTAATGAATTGGTGAGGCAGGTATTTGGGTGTGAACTATAAAACGTATATCTGGTTTGTCAATTCCCATCCCAAGGGCATTCGTGGAAATAACTGCTTTCCATCTGTTTCCCATAAGCCCTTTTTCAATGTCCTTTCTTGAATCCGAATCTAAACCTGCATTGTATTCTGTTGTATTGACACCCAAAAATTCGAGCCATCTTGAATAAATCTCTGTATTTACTCTTGTCCCTGTATAAATAATTCCTGTGCCGTCTAAACCTTCTAAATTTTCACCCAACCAAAGTAGTTTCTCATCTTCATTGGTAACTTTAATAACATAGAGTTCAAAATTTTCTCTAATTAACTCTCCACGGATTGTTGTAATGTCTCCCGAAATCTGTGTTTCGATATCGCTTTCTACACGTTTGGTTGCAGTTGCTGTAGTGGCTAGAACAGGCAAGTTATTGGGTAAAAGCTTTACTAGATTTATTATCCTTCTGAATGCAGGTCTAAAATCATGTCCCCAAACTGAGATTGTATGAGCTTCATCAATCACTATCATTGACAAGTTCATTCTTCTTGTTGCATCAAGCCATTCTTGATTTTCTTGTCTTTCAGGAGCGATATAGAGGATTTTTACTTTGCCGTTAATTGCGTCTTGAATTGTTTGGCTATTCTCTTCAGGTGATTGTTCTGAGTTAATAAATCGAGCTTGAATTCTTTTTTCATTTAGTCCACGAACTTGGTCTCTCATCAATGCAATTAAAGGCGAAAAGATTACTGTGATTCCGTCAAATTGTGTCGCTGGAAACTGATAACAAAGCGATTTACCAAAACCTGTTTTTTCAATCAGCAATACTCTTTTTCCTTGAAACAGCAAGTCGATAGTTTCCCATTGTTCGTCATGAAAATGGTCGAACCCAAATGTGTTCTTTAGCTTTATTTCGGCTTGTTGTCTATTCATTGATTCGAGTCTTTTTCATATTGTGGCCAACGTTCCGCGGCTATGCGCCGGGCGGGGCTTTCACCCGGAATTGTTCTTTTGAAAACGCTCATTTCTCGTATCCGTAATCTATCAACCGAAGAACGATTTCCCGCCTGGCGCATAGCCGCTGTTATGGCACGTTTTTCTATATCGGCTTTGCTTTTGCTCCACCATTTTCTTTATCATTAATTTCTTTTAGTCTTTGGTATAATCCGTCCGTGTCTTCTGAAACATCTTGTTTCCAAAGTTCAAATTCATTTTTCATTGAGCCGTTTAGAGTTGAGAAATTTAAAAGCCCGAAAACATAGCCGTCATCTTTTTTAACATAATAGCTCTTAACAAACTCCAATGCTTTGTTTACAAGCGAAATTCCATTTTGAATGAAGTCTGATTTAAATTCCATTTCTTCAGGTGTCCGTGTATATGTGTGAAGATATTCAGATAGTTCTGTCTGAATATTTTCAGAAGTTTTGTAGTCATATACCTTCAGTTCAAAATCAAGTATTACTTTCACGATTGCTTCCGAAAAAGTTTGATAGCGGTATTTTAAAGCCTTGTATTTGTTATTGCTTTTTGTTAAGCCGTGTTTTCCTTTTGCCATATTTGCCAAGTCTTGCCATTCGATTTTATCTGTTGACATAAGCATTAAATCAAATTCCGTCTTTTCAAGTAGGTTTCTGGCTTCCAGCGTAGCATATAATACTAAAGAAGCATTAGAGTATTTATTAGCTTCTTCAAGCAATACTTCGCAATGTTTCATTAACCAACTGTTGTATGGTTCACGTTTATGATAGTCGTAACTTAGTCCCATTTATTTACAGTTTTTATTTATCCATTGTTTCAATTCGGAGTCTTGATAATTGCCAAGTCTATAAGAATCTTTAAAGTCTCTGCAAGCACCAGTAAAGTCTTCTATCCAAGTTTTACATAATCCCCGTTGCTTAAGTAAAACCCAATTTTCTCCCATTAAATTAATAGCCATATCCCAATCTGAAACGGCTTTTTTCCATTCTTTTTGTGCCATATAAACATATGCTCTATATTGATAATGGTCACCATGGCTGGGTAAAATTTTAATAGCCGCATTTATATCCTTTAATGCGTTGACATAGTCCTTTTTATGTTCAAAGTAAACTCTATACCTGTTAAAGTAATAAATCGGATTATTTGGGGATACTTCAATAGCCTTGGAGAAATAAAGAAGTGCGTCATAATTGTTGTCCATGATATAAGAAATAATACCCATAATATTGTAAGCATCATGGTCTGCTTTATTCACTTCAACGGCTTCACTCAATAAAGTTTTTGCTTCATCATATTGTTTGTTTTCCAACTTAACTAAGGCATAGTTTTTACTGTGGCTCTCAGTGTTTTGTTGTTCTAAGTTTGTGTATTTAGTTAAATCAAAGTCAAGAAATTTCCATGAGCTTGAAAGTCCTTCCATTATATTTACTCGTTTCAAGTTCTTTGGGACTGGTGGAAATACCACTTTAAATCTTTTTGTTTCGCCAAGCCCAATTCTAGTCCCGTTTTCTCTTGACGTTCCTATTGTAGAACTTTTGGCATAGTACCGTTCAAGTGTATTCAAATCTTGAATTACAAACATTTCATCTTTATCTTTGAAGTTTGACCAAATTAGCATAGACGCTCCATAACCCATAGAAACATTTGTAAATGAAAAATTTAATACTGTTTCGTACTCTTTAAATTCTATAGAATTAAGAATCAATTCCGAATTGGTAGGACAACGTTCGTTTATTATGAGCATTTCAGGTCTTGAAGTAGCAAAAGTTGTCGTAGCCGTTTTTAAAAAATTTGTTGAGCTAATTCCCACTGCAAAATTTAGATTTTGTCCTTTTGCAAATTGAAATGTCGCAACTCCAATTACTTTACCATCAAATGTCATTACAGGACTGCCACTACTTCCAGGCGAAATTGGAGCTGTAATTTGTAAAACGGTTCCATACTCGTCAGAAGGTCTGACAGAAGAAATAATACCTTCCGAAACTGAACTTTCAAAACCATGAGGGTTACCAATTACAAAAACCTTTTCTCCCTTTTCTAATGTTGTTGACTTTGTCGTTAAAAAGGGAGTTATTTCTCCTTTTGTGTCCACTTTGAATTTTATTAAGTCTGCTTGCTCACTTGAAGAAATGATTTTATCAATTTGATACGATTTCCCGTCAACAGTTTTAACTACACCTCTTGAAGCTCCTTCAAGAACGTGGAAATTTGATAAACCAATTCCGTCAGATGAAATGAAGAAGCCTGTTCCTATTCCAGTCGCTACACCATATTCGTCATATGTGTAGATTGCAAAAATGGCTTTTTCATTTTTTTTGATAAGGTCTTGAAGTTGTCCGAATACCTGTCCGGTAAAAAGTAATAGTGTCGTTAAAATTGTCAATGTTTGTTTCATATGTCGTTGTCTTTTAAAATGTGCCATAACAATTGGATATGGGAAGTATCGCTTTTCGCGATATTTACTATATCCGGTGTTATCGGGAGTGTTTCGGTTCCAATACCCTCAAATATAATCTTTTTGGATTGGAGAAACACGGAGTTTAAAA
>JBARWQ010000076.1:0-8479 GCA_049646885.1 Aequorivita sp.
CCATCAGGAACGGCACGAGCGGGACGCTCGCGCTAGCGGGGAGAAAGGCTGGCGCGGACGACCGCCCCACAACCGTGAGTATCCCATCAGGAACGGCACGAGCGGGACGCTCGCGCTAGCGGGGCTCTTGTACATCCTGAACCTACTGCCGTGAGCAACATTACCGGCAGGAGCGGGACGCTCGCGCTAGCCCGGGGTAAAATACCAAACTGTTTTCGACAAGAAAAAAATGACTAAAAATGGTTCGTCCGAACTCTGGGAATATGCCGAACAACTTATTGACGAGAGTGTTGAAAAAGGGATTTTGAAGAAATAAATGATCCAAGGTTTGGGCGTCCCAGATTTGTCGCCCTCAACGAGGAACAAACTATCAGAATCGGCACGAGTAGGAAGATCGAGCTAGGGTTCTACAATTTCAGTTTGCCAGTAAACTCCCGTTCAAATAGAATAATATTATTTGCCTTCTGTTTGGAATAGAGTTTCTGGGCTGCCTCTGTATAAAAATGATGCTCATTTAAAAATTTAAGATTCAGCTTAAGCCATTCCCCATCAGTAAAAACTAGGTCTAAATACGTGGCCCATTCCTCTCTTAATTGCCGATTCTGTTCTATAAAACAAGACATTCCCAAGTGGGCCAAATCGGCGTCGCAGATAATTTTCTCTAATAAAGTAATTGGCACTCTACCAATTTCGGTCGCCAATATAATGTGCTCTATTATTTGAATTTTCTCTTCTGGAAAGTTTTCTTTTACCAAGAATTTTCTGGCAACTGAACAACTCAACTTTTCGTGCTGTTTGGCGGTTTCCATATTCCCAACATCGTGGAAATATGCCGATATTAATACCATTTCTAATTCCTCCTCACTTATCCCAGATGCTAAAGCAATGGTTTCCGCATTTTGAACAACATTTAAAGTATGCTGGAAATTATGAAATTGCAACGCTTGGCATCTACTTCTTTTCAATAGAGCTTCGCTAAAGCTTTTTACCTTTTTTAAGATATCATTTTCCATTCTAATCCAATTTCTTTTTGTGGCTATAAAGCACCAAAAGGCCTAAGATTGTAATGCTTACCAAGGTAGCAGGAATTGTTCCCAAGTCCAAACCTCCTTGAGTGGAGGGTTTCGTCAGTAAATCACCAAAAGTGGCGCCAAAGGGGCGGGTGAAAATGAAGGCAACCCAAAACAAAACAAGATGATTAATTTTTGTTGAATAATGCAGTAAAACAACAACTACAATCACGCCTGCTGTTACCATTGCACCTTGAAGATAACTCAATCCTATAGTATCACTTAAAAAATCTCCAAAAGCTGTTCCCAAACTATTTGAAAAGAGAATCGCCACCCAATAGAAAAGCTCTACCTTTTTATTTGTAACCGGATACACTTCAATTTCACCCATAGTTCGATGCCAAACCCAAAACGTATTTAACAACAAGGTTATTAATATTAAAGAACCTGTGAGATAACCTAAATGAAGCGTTCTATCCATAAAATCTGAAATCTCGGTTCCAACTGTTGTTGTGCCAACAATAACCAACCAAAATAAGACGGGTTTATATTTTGTGGCTCTAAGTTGTAGGGTCAATACAATTATAAAAAACGCACTTGTGATACCGAGTCCTATGGCATAGCCCAATTGAAGCGTTTGAGCTAATAAATCGCCCAAGGTTTCGCCCAAAGTGGTAGCGATAATTTTCATTATCCAAAACAGCAGGGTAATCCTTGCTACTTTGTTTAAACTTGCTGTTGTGTCCAGGGCTTTTTCCATTTTGTTCTTTAATTTGAATGGACCATTAGGTTTGTCCTAATATCCATCTAAGGGGATGCTTCTCAGTTGTGTTTCATCAATTTGTTCTTATATCGATAATCATTCGTTTGGTAATAATCAACTATAGTCTGTAAGCGTTTAGGATCTTCCTTTTCAGGAATTAATGAGTTGGTTTGTTTATCGTATTTATAGAAATAGGATTTCTTTTGATCGCCCAATATGCTTAATTCACTTCCCTCCAACAGTCCCAGTTTTCTGTAATTACCAATAAATGCCCTCCGTTGCGTGGAATTGATAGTGTTGATATCCATTCCATAAAAATTGGAAGTGTAGTCCCATCCTAAATAGCCAAATAGGGTTGGGAAAAAATCGATTTGGGAAGCTTGGGTTTCAATTTTTGAATTAGGTGTATTTGGCAAGTTATAAATGATTGCCGGAATGTGATATTTCCCCACATTCAATTCCCATCTTCCTGCCGAACTTGCACAATGGTCGGCCATAATTGCAATAACCGTATTGTTGAACCAAGGCTTATCCTTTATTTCATTTAGAAACTCGCCAATTGCAAAATCGGTGTATTTAACCGCGCCATTTCTTCCTGAACCCGAAGGAATATCGATTGAATTCCCAGGATAGGTATAAGGCCTGTGGTTGGACGTGGTCATTATAAAGTTGAAAAATGGCTTTTTGGCCTCAAAACTGAGATCAGCTTCTTTTATGACTTGACTATAAATATCTTCATCGGAAATTCCCCAAGCATTTTCAAAATGCACATCTTCATCTTTAATATTCTTTCTATTTGCGGTAAATGAATCGCCAAACAAATAACCACGACCTCTATCGACGATATCAAATCCATTTCCTCCAAAGAAGTTGTTCATATTGTCAAAATAACCATCCCCTCCATAGAAAAAAGTTCGGCTATAGCCCTTCTCTTTGAAAATATCGCCTATGTTATATAAATTGCTGTTGTCTTTTCGTTTAACAATACTTCTGCCTGGTGAGGGGGGAACAGATAGGATTATAGCTTCCATACCACGAATTGTTCTTGTTCCCGTGGCATAAAGGTTTTCAAAATATACACCTTGACCAAGTAAGGAATCTAAGTTGGGAGTAAGTTGATCTGTGTTTCCGAAGTGCTTCAAAAAATCGGCATCAAAACTTTCTAGACATATAAAAATAACATTCGGTTTTATTTCTGGATTGTGACTCTGTATCATCCTTTCGATACTGTATTTATCATTTGAAAAAACGCTATCGTTTTGGGTGATTAGCGTCTTCCTTAATCGCCTGAAGGATTGATCGATATCCTGGGTTACATAAAAATCGGTATAGCTCAATTCATTATTCCGAAAAGCTGCAAAAAAGGAATAAATTCCCGCCTTGGAAATTTCATTCTCATACCTGTTTTTTGACCATTCTGCCTCTGTATTACTAATGAAAACACCAAAGAATATAGGGATCAGAAGTCCAATAGTTAAATACAAATTCTGTCTTTTCGTTTTAGGCATTGAAAATGCAGCACGGAAGGCACCTAGTTTCTTTAGAATGAAAAACTGAAGGAATACAATGGAAAATATGATAAGTAACAGCAGCGGAATGGGATAGGACTGGTTGATATTTTGAACAACTTCATAGGTGTAAATCAAATAATCGACTGCAATAAAATTAAATCGATTCTCAAATTCCTCCCAGAATGTAAATTCCGCAAAAAATGAAAAGGTAAAAATAACTGTAGTTATAAAGTAAAACCCATAGGTAACGATTTTATCAAATAAATTTCCAATCCATTTATTTGGAAACAAAAGCAAGTAAAGGACATAAAATACACTGAAAAATGAAATCACTCCAATATCAAAGAATAGGCCTGTTAACAAGGTGCGTAGAAATCCAAATACGGTAAAATCAATGGCAGCAAACGACCAAATATAAAACGCGAGTCTTACAATAAATGAAAGGATTAAAAACTGTAAAACAAACAAATATAAAAGGGATAAGCGGCTGTTTTTTATCTTGTTAAGCATGGTTTAAGAAATATGGGAAATAGGTTATCAGAATTATTGTCAAGAAGGTAAAGGCAGCAAATGTGACTGCACCCGCTGCAACGTCCTTTATAAATCCAATTTTTGGGTGGTGGTCTTTATGGGTAAAATCAGCTAGTTTTTCAACAGAAGTGTTTAATCCTTCAACACTTAGGACCAAGCCCATTCCAAGCGTTTGATTTATCCAATCTTGTTTGGATATACCCATATAGAATCCTAAAATGATCAATAAGGAGAAAAATATCGATTGGGCGATTATGCTATGCTCGGTGGTCAGTAATAAATAAAAACCCTTTAAGGCGTATCTAAAACTCTGAAATCGACCTTTAATAAAATTTGTCATGTAATGATTTGATGTTATTCATTTTCACCCCTAAAAAGTAAATTCCATAGGCTCATTTTCTTAATTGTAAGAAAGAGATAGAGCTTCCAAAAAGAGAGAAAAGATGAATGAATGGATGTAAATTATAAGCTTTGAAAAATGAGAATGTCTGTTCCCACAGGTCAAAGGACGTATAATTTACAGGAGAAATTTAATCGGAGAGGTGCAGAACAATTTATCTGTACAAAGTCGTAGTTTTAGGACAGGGTTTTCTTAAATTCTGTAGGTGTTAAGCCCTTGTGTTTCTTGAAAATAGCATTAAAAGAAGACTTGGAATTGAAACCAACATCATTGGCTATTGCCAATAGGGTAAAATGGTCATTCTGGTCGTTTTTCAACCGTTTTATAAATTCTTCAACCCGATACTGATTGATGAAATCCTGAAAACTTATATCCATATATTCGTTTAAAACCTCAGAAATATATTGGCGTGGAATATTGAGTTTTTCTGAAACATCGTGAATGGATAATTTTGCATTGAGGTATAATTTGTCCTGTTCCATTGAACGGATTATATCCGATTTGTATTTGGCGATCAATGCGGGATTAAGATTGGAGTTTTTATATTTGTTTATTTCTGCTTTAGGTAAAATATCATTGTTTTTCCCCAATAGCTTAAAGGCAATAAAATAGAATAAAAAAGCAACCACCAATAAGAGATAGGTGTTGAAGTCTTGATAGTAAAACCAAGGCAATTCCGAAATCCCAAATGCCCTTAAGAGATCATTTAAGGAAGAGAGCACAAACAAAATTGCAATTGGAATAACAAAATAAATTATCCAATGCTTCCTTCTCATGGAAAGAATCCAATAGATAATTAAGGATAGGTAAACTATAAAAGTGAATTCGGTGCTTATCTCAAAGATTTCAACGAGTAAATTTTCCTCGACAAGTATTATTTCAATTACTTCAATAATAAAGTAAACGATATTGGGAATAAAAAAGAGGAAATCGGCTTTAGCGAATTTTTCTTTCCCGCTTTTGTAGTATCTAAAAAACAGAAAAAGAAAGGTAACAAAAAGAGAGTTGTCAAAAAGAAACCAATCGGCACCCTCTACGAATAAGTTATTTTGGTCATCTCCTAAAATATATAACAGTACAGACACCAGACTTCCAAACAACAGCCAAAATGTAGTCTTTTTATAGTCCTTACGATTGATAAACAAAACGTATAGAACAAAAAAGCCTTGAATTATCGCGATTATTTGAATTGTTAGAAGCATTTTGTTTTTTAATCTTAGCAAGGTATAAAAATTTGTGATTTGGATTATCATTCTCCAATCCATTGGGGTATTTGTGGAAGCTATTAAGGAATAAATAATGGATTTGGTCTTCAAGGCTGACGCGGGCGTTCCGTCCGTGTCCCCACGACCGTGGGCAGGCAACCGGCACGAGCGGGACGCTCGCGCTAGCCGGGAGAAACTGAAAAATATTCCAGGAGTAGGGCAAAAAGACGAAGTTCGAGAGCTAATATCGGTATCTAGAAATCCGTCTCCGCCTAAAAAACTATAATTTAAACACAATGAGCATTGATAGCATAGCCAGACAAATAGCAACTATTGACCGTGAAATAAATACGATTGAGCGGAGTATCCATACGGTTGATGGGAACATTAGTCGAAAGACAAAAGAATCACATAACATTCTTACCAAGATTTCAAGAGAGAAAGACTTAAACAGGGTCGTTACCTTTCAAAAAGATTTAAATAGAAAACAAGACGAAATAAGTAAACTTGAAAAGGAAAGAAGTAACAAGGTTAAAACCTTAGGCAATAAACAAAAAAGGAGACTCGATTTTCTAAGCAAGCTCAACAAGGAGGAACAAAAAGAACGGGAAAAGGTGAAAAAAAAGCAAAAAGAGATATTGACCTTGCAACAGCAAATAACAAGAGAAATGGAAAAACAAAAATTGCAGTCACTTCACTCTTTTGATGTCTTGAAGCCTAAATCAATTAATGATACAAGCTATGATGTTTTTGTTTCTCATGCTTCTGAAGATAAAGATGAATTTGTGAGGGATTTTGTAACATGCTTACAGCAGAATGGTCTTAAGGTTTGGTACGATGAATTTACGTTAAGAGTTGGTGACAGTTTAAGGCGTTCCATTGATGATGGGTTAAAAAACTCCCGCTATGGTATAGTGGTTCTATCAGAAGCCTTTTTTAGCCGTGAATGGCCTCAAAGAGAATTGGATGGGCTTTTTGCAAGAGAAATAAATGGTGAAAAAGTAATATTGCCGATTTGGCATAAAATCAGTAAAAACGAAGTGTTGAAATTTAGTCCAATAATAGCGGATATGCTAGCTTTAAATACAGCAAGCTTTACAATAGAAGAAATTGCAAAAGAAATTTCGGATAGAGTTTTAAATTAACCCAAAGAATATAAAACAATGGCAAAAAAGACAGTCCCAGTAAAACCGCACAAAAGGTCAACACCTTCCCCTACACCAAGAAAGAATCCTAGTGCACCAAAGCCTGGGCCTAAGACCGTTCCGGTAGCACCACATAAGCGGACGCCACCTAAGAAATAAGGTCTGCCCTGCTGACGCTGGGTTTACCCTCATCAGACCCCACAGGTTTTTGAAACCTGTGGGGTCTTTCATTATGGCTTGGTCTTTCTTGGTGTTGCTCAAGCTTCTTTAAAATGACACCCCCCTGCTGGCGCGGGCGTACCGCCAGTGTCCCACACGACCGTGAGCAAGCAACCGGCACGAGCGGGACGCTCGCGCTAGCGGGGAGAAAGGCTGGCGCGGGCGTCCCGCCCCACAACCGTCAATAACCCATCAGGAACGGCACGAGCGGGACGCTCAAGCTAGCGGGGCTCTTGTACATCCTGAACCTACTACCGTGAGCAACTTGACCGGCACGAGCGGGACGCTCGCGCTAGCATTCTGAAAAATATTCCGGGCGGGGTTAGCTATGGCCATAAAAAAAGCCTCAACATCGTTAAGGCCTTTTCTTTGTACTCGAGGCGGGAAAACAACCCTTTGAATTGAGATAGTTTCTTAAACTAGCTGAAAATGGCTCTAATCCCTTTATTTATAACTGTTAGAGCATATTAATTGAATACGCCAAAGTAAGTGCAAGTATCAATAAGTTAGTATAAATATGTAAAATGTGGGGACTATGTGGGGACAGATTTTAATATTTCCTATATTTGAAGTATTCAAAATGACTTTATAAAATGGCAACAGTAAGATACTTCACAAAAAGAGCCGGAAACCCCAGTACTATACTTCTTAGACTAAGGCACGGCCGAAAATACGACCTCACAAAAACAACTGAGCTCTTAATTGATTCTAAATTTTGGAACAACAATAAAGGAGCCGTTAAACAGATTGCGGAATTTTCAGAAAAGGTAACTATCCAAAAAGACCTCAACGAATTAAGGAACCACGTTTTAAACTCTTTCAATGACAGCTATACAAACGGGCAACTAATTAATAGCGACTGGCTAAAAACAACAATTGAGAGCTTTTTTGAACAAAACGAAAATATAGATTTTAATTACCTTGTTGATTATGCTGAGTACTTCATAAAGACTTTAGGCAATACAATACAACCCAACGGGAAAACCGGAGTAGAGCCCAAAACGATTGAGAAGTATAAAATAATTATCAATAAGTTAAAAGAGTTTGAGCAATGCCAAAAGAAACGGCTAAAGGTAACAGATGTAAATATGTCGTTCCACAAGGATTTTATTTACTTCCTACACAACAAACAACTACTAAACTACAATACAACCGGCCGTTATCTAAAGTACGTTAAAACGATTGTAAAAAGTGCAAGAGATTACGGCTTAAAAATTAGTGATGATATTGATAAAAAGGAATTTAGAGAGCCAAAAGAAAAAACAACCTTTATAACACTTTCAGAAAGTGAGATTGAAACTATTTTTAAACACGACTTTAGCAAAACGCCCTATTTAGAAAATGCTAGGGACTGGCTAATTATTGGCGTATGGACTGGAGCTCGTGTAAGTGATCTATTGAAGTTTACTGAAAAGAATATCCACAATGGCTTTATAGAATATACGGCACAAAAAACAGGGCAAAAAATTGTCCTCCCTTTGCACCCTCAAGTATTAACCATTTTAGAAAACCTCAACGGCCAATTTCCACGGCCAATTTCAGACCAACGATTTAACGATTACATAAAACGTAACTAATCAGTCTCAAATATAGTCAAAAACGTACAAGGCCAAATTGTCATGCGGCAGTTTTTGATTTTTGCCATATAGTCATGCTCTTTCTTTGTGTCCCAGTCATTTACGGGTTATTTTTACC
>JBARWQ010000077.1:0-22396 GCA_049646885.1 Aequorivita sp.
CACAAAACTTCGCACAGATACGTTCTGTGATTGACACGACAATCAAAAACGGCCTAAATGTCTTGGATGCCCTGAACCTAATTGCTAAATTAGAGGTCCAAAAACAATAACTGATTAGTTACAAAAAATATAATTATGATGTACAAAAAATTAATCTTATCGGCGGCATTAACAGGAGCTGCAACCAATAGAACTCATTGCCCAGACATACCTTATACGCCAAAGGAATTGGGCTTAGAAGCAAAACGAGCGGTAGATGCAGGTGCTGCTATTGTTCATATTCATGCAAGAGAAGACAATGGCATGCCTTCTTGGAGAACAGAGGTTTTTCAAGAAATTTCGGAAGAAGTGAGAAAGCATTCTAAAGACGTCATTATCAATTACTCTACAGGTGCCATTGGTCTTTCCATTGAGGATCGTTTAAAACATTTACCGGCAACAAAACCCGATATGGCTGCCTTTAATATGGGCAGCATGAACTATGCTATTTTTTCTAAAAAGGCAAAACAATTTATTTGGAACGGTGTTTTTGAGAACTCTTTCGAGGACATGATCAAGGTTGTTGAAACGATGAATGAGAACAACATTTGTCCAGAAATGGAATGTTTTGATACGGGCCATATTAGAAATGCGCAACCCTTAAAAGAAATGGGATTGCTTCCTGATAATGCCTGTTACAGTTTAGTGATGGGTGTTTTAGGAGGTATTGACGCTACACCAGAAAACCTTATTCATCAAATAAAACAAGTACCTGAAGGCGCTTTTTGGCAATCTATTGTCATCAGCAGAAAACAGTGGCAATTGTCCGCAATTGCAGCTGCAATGGGCGGAAACTTCAGAGTTGGTTTAGAAGACAATTTTTACTTACCAAATGGAGATATGGCAAAATCCAACGGAGAATTGGTAGAAGCCGGTATGACTTTGGCAAAATCTATAGGTAGAGAAGTTGCTACTATTGAAGAAGCAAGAACGATGCTGAATATCCCGTTAAAAAAATAAACTAACTATGTTTCAATCAAACACATTTAAAGATCAAGTTGTTTTAGTGACGGGTGGCCGATCAGGCATCGGTTATCAAATCGCAAAAGACATGCTCCAACTGGGCGCAAAAGTAATTATATGCGCAAGAAAAGAAGAACTGCTAAAAGAAGCAGCCGAAAAACTGTCAGAATTTGGAGAAGTTGATTATAAAGCTTGTGACATTCGAAAAACGGAGGAAATACAAGAGTTAGCAGCAATGATAAAAGAAAAACATGGCAGGCTAGATGTTTTGGTAAACAATGCTGGCGGACAATTTCCTGTTCTTGCGGAATACTTAAATGACAAAGGTTGGAATGCTGTGATCAACAACAATTTAAACGGCACTTTTTATATGATCCGTGAAATGGCAAACGCTTTTTTCATTCCCCAAAAACAAGGAAATATCGTAAATATTATTGTTGATATGCATAGAGGTTTTCCAGGGATGATCCATACTGGCGCTGCTAGAGCAGGTGTTGAAAACATTACAAAAACGCTAGCCCAAGAATGGAGTGATTATAATATAAGAATTAACTGTGTTGCTCCCGGCATTATAGAATCAAGTGGTTTAGACACTTATCCGCAACCTGTGAAAGATATGTTTGATGAAGCCAAAAAAGCAATCCCTTTAAAACGTTTTGGCGAGGTGCAAGACATCTCAAATGCCGTTGCGTTTTTAGCGAGTCCGCTGGCATCTTATATCACAGGGATTTCCTTGTATGTAGATGGTGCACAACACTTAAACTATGATAAAATGGGATTGCCAAATATTTTGAAATCCTTCTTAAAATAATAAACCGATGAGCGCAAAACAACTTATAAAAGGTGGGGCTTTTTTAATAGATACACCAGAAACAGATAGTATTCATACCCCGGAAGACTATACGGAAGACCAACACCTGATTAGAGAATCTGTCAGAGAGTTTTTAAACAGAGAAATCGAACCAAACAAAGAGATTTTCGACACTAAAGAAGGAATCAAATTAGCCGCAGAAAAACTTGAAATGTTAGGTGAATTAGGCTTCTTAGGATTGTCTGTGCCAGAGAAATTTGGTGGCATGGGCTGTGATATAAAAACAGATTTAGCGGCATCGGAAGTAATGTCGGATAGCTTTTCTTTATCTCCATCAATGGGTGTTCAGCGAGGATTAGGAATAAATACAATTCTTTTTTATGGGACACCAGAACAGCAAGAAAAATATTTAAATGGCATTATTACTGGAAAAATTAAATGCTCGTATTGTTTAACAGAGCCAGGAGCAGGCTCGGATGCCAATTCAGGTAAAACAAAAGCTACACTCAGTGCAGATGGGAAACATTACATTCTAAACGGACAAAAAATGTGGATTACCAACGCAGGTTTTGCCGACGTTTTCTCTGTTTTTTGTAAAATAGAAGAGGATGAAAACCTGTCTTGTCTTATTGTAGAAAAAGAGTGGGGTGTGAAATTAGGTGCCGAAGAAAACAAAATGGGAATTCATGGTTCTTCTACAAGGCAAGTGTTTTTTGAAGATGTGAAAGTGCCTGTAGAAAATCTTTTAGGCGAAAGAAATAATGGTTTCAAAATAGCCATGAATGCTTTAAATATGGGTCGACTTCTTATCGGAGTTTCAGGCTCAGGGATTTCGAAAAGAGCTTTTAAACTTGGTGTAACCTACGCCAACCAGCGTGTACAGTTCAAACAAACCATTGCCTCTTTTGGCGCTATTCAAGAAAAAATTGCCAAGATGGCTGTGTCTATCTATGCTTTAGAATCTGCTTGGAACCGATTGGGTGGGGATATGGATAGGATGTATGATAGCTATTTAACTGCGACTTCCAACGAGCTGCTATCCAAACAAAAAGTAGCAAAGGAATACGCAACGGAATGCGCTATTATCAAGGTGTTTGGTTCCGAAAAAGAACAATTTGTAGTGGACGAATCGCTACAGATTCATGGTGGTATGGGTTACTCAAACGAAAGCGATATTTCTGTTCTGTATAGAAACATTAGAGGTAATAGAATTTATGAAGGTACCAATGAGATCAATCGTTTGTTAATTCCGGGTACTATTTTAAAACGTGCCTTTAAAGGAGAAATCCCTTTGATGGAAGAGGTTATGAAAACCTTTGGCGAATTACAATCAGGCAACTTAAAACCAGCCGATTCAACTAAACCCTTTACTGACTTTAGTTTAGAATTTTTAAACAATTGTAAAAAAGTTGCCCAGTTGATGTGTGGTCAAGCTGCGCAAAAATTCCAACAAGAAATAGAAAAAGAGCAAGAGGTATTATCGAGGCTATCCGATATCATTTCCCAAGTATATATTCTTGAAAGTGTTGTGTTGAGAAGCATAAAAAACAACAGTCATCAAACTGAATTAAGAGAGGCAATTACGAGTGTCTTTATACATGAATCTGCTTCGGCAATAAACCTTGCTGCCAAAGAAGTTATTTACGCCTGTGCGGAACCAGAAATGGCTTTGATGAGTTTTAAGGCTATTAAAAAGCTAATTCAACTACCTGCTAAGAATATCATAGAAAAAAGAAGAGTTGTTGCAAAACACTTTATCGAAGAAAATAAATACAAATTATAAACTTATACAAATGAGCAATTATCATTTCACAGAAGAACACTTAATGTTTCAAGAAAGTTTAAATACATTCCTGAAAAAAGAAGTGGTTCCGAACATAGATACTTGGGAAGAAGAACAACGTATTCCCAAAGAGGTCTGGAAAAAAATGGGCGACTTAGGCTTTCTAGGATTAGGATATCCAGAAGAGTTTGGCGGTTCGGATTTAGATTTCTTTTACGACGTCATTTTTGTTGAACAAATTGCCAAAGTTTTCTCTGGCGGTTTTGCCATCACGCAAGCAGTGGTTCAATATATGTCTGGTCCGTATGTTTTAAAATATGGATCGCAACAACTAAAAGAAAAATATCTCCCAAAAATAATTTCTGGTGATGCCTTAAGTTGTATCGCAATTACAGAACCTTCGGCTGGATCAGATGTAGCAAATATAAAAACAACAGCCACCTTGGAAGGCGATCATTATATCCTTAACGGCTCTAAAACATTTATTACCAATGCTATTTATGGCGATTTTGTAATCTGCGTTGTAAAAACAGACGTAAATGCCGGACCGGGAGGAGTAAGTCTTTTGGTAGTAGATCTAGATGCTGAAGGAATACAAAAAACGAAGTTAAAAAAATTAGGTTGGCACGCTTCAGATACAGCAGAATTAGCTTTTGACAACGTAAAAGTGCCAAAAGAGAATTTAATTGGACAAGAAGGTCAAGGGTTTTATTATTTGATGGGAGGTTTGCAATTGGAACGCCTGGTTGGAGCAGTAATGGGCTATGCTGCTAGTGAATCTGCTATGGAATACACTTTGCAATACATGTCCGAAAGATCAGCCTTTAACAGACCGATAAACAAATTTCAAGTCTTAAGACATAGAATGGCACAATTGGCATCAGAAATAGAATCCTGTAAGCAATTTGTACTGCATTGTTCTCGCCTTCATAATGATGACAAATATGCCGTTAAAGAATGTTCTATGGCAAAATTACTGGCTACAGAACTATCCGATAAGACTATGACACAATGTTTACAATCTTTTGGCGGATACGGTTATATGGAAGAATACAAAATCGCCAGAATGTTTAGAGATAGTAGAATTGGTACTATTGGTGGCGGAACCTCAGAAATTATGCGAGAAATTATTGCAAAAATGGTAATTGACGATGTGAGCTATGAAAAAAGCGCAGAAACTAAAAACGAAATAAATACTAATATAAATTCAAAAACAGACAAAAAAATGAGCAATGAATTAGAAACAATTTTAGACGTAATTAAAGCTAAAACAGCAAAAGTAGATCCAATCGGACATACACTTAAATTCGATTTTGGTGAAGAGCAATTATATATCGATGGAAAAGGCGAGACAAATGAAGTTTCTACAAGCAATGAAGCAGCAGAGTGTGTTATTGAAACAAGTTTTGAAAACTTTTTAGCACTTACAAAAGGAGAATTAAACCCTATGGCTGCAGTAATGGGTGGAAAAGTAAAAATTAAGGGAGATATGTCTGTAGCTATGAAGCTGCAAACAATTTTTGGGTAAACCTCATTATATTCTCCCATTTAATGTTTAGAAAGAAATGTATTATATGAAACCTGTATTATTTATCGGTGTTTCTAGTGGTATTGGCTATTAAAGCTTTAATACATTTTGTTAGAAACAACTATCAAATATTATGGGTTTCATTGATACAATATGGGAAGAAGAGTCTTGAAATAATTAGAGGCTCAATTTCCTAGAGTATGAAGTTCATTCTTGACACATTGTTAAAGAATTTCACCAAAATCATTAGGTCTTTACCATTTGAACTAAGAGTTATCTGAAAAATAATTATAACGACATGCAAGAGAAAAATAACTCTTTAAAAAGTATTATTGAATATTTCTATTTCTGGGAAGAAAATACGCCTGATTCAGTTTTTTTAAGACAACCCAATGGAAATGAATGGATAACACTTACTTTTAAAGAAGCCGGGATGGAAGCCCGAAAGATGGCCACTGCCTTACAAAAGCAAGGGCTACAACAAGGAGATCATATCGGCATATATTCCAAAAACTGTTATCATTGGGTTTTGGCAGATTTGGCCATTCACATGGGTGGCTATGTTTCTGTACCCTATTATGCAAGCTTACCAAAAGATCAATTAAAAACCGTTATAGATTTAAGTGATTTAAAAGCACTTTTTGTCGGTAAACTAGATAATTGGGGAACTAGAGAAGAGGTCCTCCCTCAAGGATTAAAAGTTATAAAATTCCCACATTACCCAGATAATGCAGAAATTCCAATTGGTTTAGATTGGGATGAACTCATTGAAGAGAATAAACCTTTAAAAGAAAATTACATCCCAAATTTAGATGATTTATGGACCATTTTATTTACCTCTGGCACAACTGGATTACCAAAAGGAGTCATGCATATCCATAGATCGCCGGCATTAATAATGCATCATGAAAGACAAACAGATTGGGTTGGGGTATTTCATATAAAAAATTCACGGTTTTTCTCTTATTTACCTTTAAATCACGCGGGGGAAAGAATCGGGGTAGAATCTACGACAATTACAGTGGGAGGCTCCATATCGTTTGTAGAAAGCATTGACACTTTTGTAAAAAACTTACGAGAAACACAACCTACTCTTTTCTTTAGTGTTCCAAGAATTTGGAATAAATTTTACCATGGAATTCTTGAAAAGATCCCTAAAAAGCAGTTGGATTTTTATTTAAAAGTTCCAATTTTAAGGAATGTTATTAAAAACAAAATATTAGAAGGCATAGGTTTAAAACATGTTAAAGTTGCGGCAACAGGTGCTGCAATTACCCCAGCTTTCGTAAAAGAATTTTACAAGAAACTAGGTATACATCTGATTGAAGCTTATGGTATGACAGAGCTTTGCGGATCTATAACAAATTCAATCGATTTAAATTCGCCATTTGATTCAGTAGGCAAAGTAGTACCTTTTGCAGAACTTAAAATAGATCCAGAAGATGGAGAGGTTCTAATTAAAACCCCTTATGTGATGAAAGGGTATTATAAAGACCCCGAAAAAACAAATGAGGTTTTAAAGGACAATTGGATGCATAGTGGGGATATCGGCCATATCACAGAAGATGGATTTGTAAAAATTACAGGCAGAAAATCTGACGCATTTAAAACTTCTAAAGGAAAATATATTATACCAAACCCAATAGAAGAAAAAATTTTAGAAAATGATTTTATAGAACAAGTTTGCGTTGTAGGTTTAGGTTTACCCAATCCCATTGTTTTGATTCAACTTTCAGAAGTTGGTATGATTACATCAAAAGAAATTATTGAAGAATCCTGTGAAGACACCTTGGTGAATTTAAATAAGGAACTTCCTAATTATGAAAAAATAAAAGTAATTGTCATCATAACAAAAGAGGTTTGGTCAGAAGAAAACAAACTCCTTACGCCTACTTTAAAAATCAGGAGAAATGAAATCCATATTAAATATAACAAACACTATTCAACTTGGTTTAACAGTAAAAACAAAATAATTTGGGATGCGTAATCCAGTATAAAATGACACTATAAGTGTGTGAATTTTAAATAACAAAGGTGTAAAGGCAATTTTAAAGTCACTATCCATCAGCCTCTTCCGTTACTTCTCAAATAATCTTCAACCTGTTTTATAAGTTTAATTGAGCGTTGATATTTAATTTCAAATCTATATTTCTATGGTTTCAAGTTGGTTCGAATGTAGAAAATTCAATTATTCCCTTTTGGGTTAGGGTAAAAATAATTGAATTTTCGGCACTTTGTTCTTACCCCAACCCTAAAGCCGTGCCTGCCAGCAGGCAGGGGTGACAAAGTGCGGAAAATTAGATATTTCAATCATAATAGCCAGTTTAAACTACAGCCATTTTTTTCTTAACTCGTTTTCACATTTCCATACTCCAGTGCCTCCGTAACACTGAGGATATCGTTATGTATGGCACCAGCGAAACGTTCGAACTAACGCAGTTTCTGTATATTCAAACTAAGACAATAACTCATAGGCTTGTTTTGCAATCTCAAGTTCTTCGTTTGTAGGAATCACTAGGATTTTCACTTTAGAATTGGCACTGTTGATTTCCCGTAAATCTTTGGATTTTGGTTCATTTTTAGCCTCATCCAAATCAATTCCGAAGAAATCCATATCTGTACATACAAGTTTTCGTATCACACTTGAATTTTCACCAATTCCAGCAGTGAAAATGACGGCGTCCAAACCGTTCATTGCCGCAGCATAAGCACCAATATATTTTTTAATACGATAGGCGTTCATTGCCAAAGCGAGAATACAATTTTCATTTCCTTTCTCGGCTTCAGCCTCAATATCCCTTAAATCGGCGAATCCCGTAAGGCCCAACATTCCACTTTTATAAGTGAGCAGATCTTTGACCTCATTCAAACTGTAACCTAAATTATTGACCAAATGGTATATAATGCCATGATCTATATCGCCACTTCTGGATCCCATTATGAGACCGTTTGAAGGCGTAAATCCTAAACTGTGATCTATACTCTTACCATCCACAATCGCGGTCATACTGCAACCATTGCCCAAGTGAATGGAAATGATTTTGGATGATTTAAGCCCCAAGTATTTAATTGCTTTCTCACAAACATATTGGTGGCTCGTGCCGTGAAAGCCATATACTTGAATACTTTGTTTTTCGTAAAGCTCGTTGGGAATTGCATACTTTTTGGCTTCTTCTGGCATGGTTTGATGAAAAGCTGTATCGAAAACCGCAACTTGTATTGCCAATGGAAAGAATTCTTCAGAAACAAGAATTCCCTCAAGATTACCAGGGTTATGCAGAGGTGCCAAAGCAGAATATTCATGAATTTCCTTCTTCACTTCATCAGTGATTAGAGTTGTGTCTGAAAATGAATTTCCTCCGTGGACAACACGATGGCCAACCACCTCAATTTCATCAGTACTCTTAATAACTCCTATTTCAGAATCAAGTAGTAATTCCACAACTCTATGGAGCCCTTGATTGTGCGTCTTTATGTTATCTATTTGCTGAAAGGAAGTCAAATTTGTTTTATAATTCACAATGGCCTCCTTATGGCCAATGCGTTCTACCAATCCACTGCATATCAATGTTTCGGAAGGCATTCCTATTAGCTGAAACTTTATGGAAGAGCTTCCGGAATTGATTATCAATATATTCATTTTATTTTCATTTTCTTTGGGCTGGCTATAGGGGTTGCCAATTGTTATTTGATGCTTATTTTAAAAGGACTTAAGACGGTAAGACGTAAGACTTAGGATAAATGTTGATCTGTAACTATTATATTTTTAATAAAAACCCGTTCTGTCCTACGTCTTATGTCCTTTAATCTTAAGTCAATTCACCTGTGAGAGTCCTGTGCCTGAATTGCAGTAACAATAACGGTATTAAAAATATCGTCTATGGTACAGCCACGGCTCAAATCGTTAACAGGTTTGTTCAAGCCTTGAATTATCGGGCCGATGGCCAATGCTTTTGTTTCACGCTGCACTGCCTTGTAAGTGTTGTTTCCCGTGTTGAGATCGGGAAAAATAAACACATTGGCTTGTCCCGCAACTTCAGAGTCTGGCATTTTCAATTTACCAACGGCAAGGTCAACCGCAGCATCGTATTGAATTGGGCCTTCCACTTTTAAATCAGGTCTTTTCTCCCTGACAATTTTTGTTGCCTCTCGCACTCTTTCCACATCTGCCCCAACACCCGAAGCTCCTGAAGAATAGGACAACATTGCGATTTTTGGCTCAATCTCAAAAGCCAAACTGGTCGCGGCAGAAGAAATGGCAATTTCGGCCAGTTGCTCTGCAGTGGGATTTGGATTTATAGCACAATCTCCATACACAGAAACACGATCTTCCAAAAGCATAAAAAACACAGAAGAAACAATGGAAGCTTCGGGTTTGGTCTTTATAAATTGAAGTGCCGGAAGAATGGTGTGTTGCGTGGTATGTTCGGCACCCGAAACCATCCCATCCGCATGGCCTTTATAAACCATCATTGTCCCAAAATAGGACACGTCTTCCATTAAATCCTTAGCCATCGCTAGATTGACATTCTTATGTTTCCTAAGTTCAAAGAGGGTCTCTGCATAAGCTTCAAAATGAATGGATTCAATAGGGTTTATGATATCAATTTTGTTCAGATCCAATGCAATATCAAGCATCGTTATCTTTTCTTCAATATCCTTTTTATCTCCTAATAATGTGATTTTCACTGCATCCAGATCAATCAGTAGTTTTGTAGCTCTTAAAATACGTTCATCCAGTCCTTCGGGTAAAACAATGTGTTTTTTGCTGGATTTCGCTTTTTTCAATAAGTTATACTGAAACATTCTGGGCGTAATTCCATTTGATTTAAACGTAATGAGCCGTTCTATCAGTGCATCCACTTTTATATGCTTTTCAAAATCCTGAATGGAGGTAGTTATCTTTTCCGTGTTCTCGGCATAGATCTGTGATTTTATGCTTCCAAGACTATTGGTGACAGAAAATGTCCCTCCTTGTACTGAAATAATCGGAACAACATCTGAAAGTCCTTCAATGAGTTTAATAATTGAATCTTCCGGCACTAACCCAGCTGTAAGCACGATTCCGGATATGGTTGGATAGTTGTCTGAAATGTTTGCCTGCAAAGCTCCTAAAATAATATCGGCTCTGTCGCCTGGCGTAATTACCAAGGCATTTTCTTTTAAATGAAGGAGATAGTTGTGCAGTTGCATTGCGCCCACACTATAATTCCCAGCTTGATTGTTGATGAAAGACCCACCAAAAAGGACTTTTGCGTCTAGGGTTTCCACAATTTCCTTAATAGAAGGGTTTGCTAAAAGGGGATTTAGAGGAATTGCACCAACAATCACCTTAGAAGGCAGGTACTTTTCCAATTCAGTAACCACCATCACCTGATTTTGTGGTTCAACCTTATTGGCGATAACAGCTAAAACCTCAACCCCTTTCTCCTTAAAAGAATCAAAAGCCATCTGTAAGTTCCCGACAAATTCCTCCAATGTTTTACCAATGCCACTTGCCAGAATAATCGCAGGTACTCCCAGGTTTTTAGCGATCAACACATTAATATCGAATTCCCTAATGGATCCTTCGCCAGTAAAGCCAGTTCCTTCTATCAATACAAAATCGAAACGCTCTTCAAGGGCTTTGTACTTTCCAATAATCCTACTGATGATT
This sequence comes from Aequorivita sp., assembly GCA_049646885.1. Lineage (GTDB taxonomy): Bacteria > Bacteroidota > Bacteroidia > Flavobacteriales > Flavobacteriaceae > Aequorivita. Next base: position 10,781 of record JBARWQ010000077.1, read on the forward strand.
TCACCTTCTTTGTTTTCATTTATTTTTCTAATTACCTCGCTTCGGCTAAAGGCATAAGCATCTTCAAACTTTATGTCCAAATTGAAATAGGTTGAGACTGTATTGATATGGTTGTCTATTTCTCCTGGTTTGAAGTCGTCAATAATAGGCCTGAAATAACCTACCCTGGCCGCCCTTCCCAATAGCGATTGCATCAACCCCAGAGAGACAATAGACTTGCCGCTGTCGGGTTCTGTTGTGGCGATATATATGGCTTTGTTCATTTTTCAATATTTTTTTCAAAAGTAAACAACATTCCACATCTCAATCGTGCAATCTTGCATTAAATGAATGAGACCTGATTTTTAAAAATGTAAAGCTACTGTCGATATAAAATATATCAAATGATCAATGTCATAACCACCGAATTATTCATTTGCTTTATCTGTTCTGATTATTTTTATGTGAGGGATTCTACTTTTCATATTTGAACAGACGATCCAATCTTTTAGTAATTTTTGCGATAAAACCTGGTACATCCTTCATTATGGATGCACCTGTTATCGCATCGATATTTTCCATCTTTTCCAGACCGTCCCACGAGGTGGTCAACATCACTATTTTATTTTTAAAATCTTCGTTTTTCTCCATAAACAATTGCACAGACTCGTATGGGGCACCAGCTTCCCATCTATGTAGGATGAGGATGGCGTCAAAATTGGCAGCTTCTGTATTTGTCAAAGCCCTAACATCGATAACCTCAACTAATACGCGGGGAGACTTGAAATGATCCAACACTCCCGCAGTAATCGAATCCTTAAAAGGACTGTCTTGTGTAGCAATCAAGAGTTTTGGAACAACATTAATAGACTCGACCTCCAAAGGATCGTCAACCTCTTTGAAAGGGCCCTGTTTAACCAAGAATAAAAAAAGTAGGATTCCACATATCAGAAGTATGGCACTCAAGGAAAGTTTTTGAACAAGATTTAAGTTTTTCATTTTCTCCTTTTGAATTCCGTCTTTTGCTTTTGATTCTCTTGAAGCCGTGATTCATGCACTCATTGCATAGATTATCAATTCAGCAATAATTTCTACTCATATCGTATGGCATCGATTGGGTTGAGTTTCGCAGCTTTTCTAGCTGGAAAATACCCAAAAGCTACACCTACAAAAACCGAAAATCCGAAGCCTATTAATATTGACGAAATAGAAGTTGGGATGACAAAACCGGTTAATTTATAAACCAATTGGTTTCCCAAAATACCGAGAATAATCCCAATAATACCCCCAATCAAACTCAGGGTAATAGCTTCAATTAAAAACTGGATAAGTATGTCACTTTCCCTAGCCCCAAGAGCCAGACGGGTTCCTATTTCGCGTGTGCGTTCCGTTACAGAGACCAACATAATATTCATAATCCCCACACCACCTACTATTAGAGAAATGCTTCCAATAGCACCCAATAGAATAGTTAAGATATTCATTACACTGCCGGAGATTTCCTGAATTTCAATTTGAGTTGTAATTTCAAAATCATCTTCTTGGTCCGGTAAAAGTCTGTGGGCCTCTCTCAATAGCATCGTAGCTTCTAATTTAGCATCCTCAACGGCATCTTCACTAGATGCGCTTGCCATAATCATATTGTACTCCGAACTTCCATATAGCCTGTTTTGAATTGTGGTATAAGGTGCAATAATAATATCGTCCTGATCTTGGCCCATAGCGCCTTGCCCTTGTTCTTTTAACAAACCAATAACGGTAAAAGGCACTTTATTTATTCTAATTTGACTGCCAATAGGATCGCGACCCGAAAAGAGTTCTTCTCGAATAGTCTCTCCAATAACACAGACTTTACTGGCCGCTTTTACATCTTCTGCGGTAAAAACCTCGCCCAAAGCAATCTCTCTGCTCAAAATATTAAAATACTCTTCCGAAACTCCATAAACTGTACTTGATTGATTCCCATCGGGACCAATTACCTGACCACCAATACCAACCAAAGGTGATATTTCCGGCATCCAGACAGAACTTTTTTTCAACATATCGTAGTCTCTCTTGTCTAAAGGTCTTCCCATTCTAACATTTACACCAGCCCGCCGTTCAGATTTTGTGCGTATCATCAATAAATTTGAACCTAGACCAGATATTTGATCCCGAACCTGTTTTGCAGCACCCTCGCCCGCAGAAATAGTCATAATTACAGCCGCAACACCAATAATAATCCCGATCATCGTCAGTAAACTTCTGCTACGGTTTTTATTGATGGCTTGAAAAGCTACTTTAAATATTCTAAAAAGCTGTACCATTTTGATTATGACGTTAGTTCCAATTTTTTAAGCATACTTGCTTTGGTATTCCGGTCTTTTATAAGTTCGTCGGTTAGAATACGACCATCCCTTAAATAGATCATCCGTTTTGCAAACTGCGCAATATCTTCTTCGTGAGTAATCATTACAATGGTTTTCCCTTCATTATTTAACTGAACAAAAAGGTCCGCAATATCGAGGCTGTTTTTGGTGTCTAAATTTCCTGTAGGCTCATCCGCTAAAATAAGTGCCGGATTGTTGACCAAAGCTCTAGCAATGGTTACACGTTGTTGCTGTCCGCCAGAAAGCTCGTTGGTTTTATGGTAAATCCGGTCTGCCAACCCCACTTGTTCCAATGCTTTTTTTGCGAGTTCCTTGGAATTTGAAAAACGTCCAGTTCTATCATAAACCAAAGGCAATTCTACATTTTCAAGAGCAGTAGTCCGCGACAACAGATTGTAGCTCTGAAATATGAAGCCTATTTTTTGATTTCTAATGTCGGCTAATTGATTTTTATTTAATGCATTTACCAGTACTCCATCCAACTCGTATTCTCCGGAAGTTGGTCTATCCAAACAACCAATAATATGCAATAAGGTAGATTTACCAGAACCGGAGGAGCCCATAATAGATACAAATTCCCCTTCCTCTATTACCAAATCGATATCGGTTAAGGCGTGTACTTCTATTTTGCCGGTTTTAAAAATGCGACATAATTTTTTGGTCTCGATTACTTTTTTGGCTGCCATTTTACTTCTTCGATTTAATACTGTTAATGGCCTTATCCCCTTCTTTCAAAGCGGTACCACCCAAAAACCTTTTAATCTCAGATTCCAACCCAGATTTAATTCCTATTTCAATAAATTGAAAATCCAACCTGTCATTTTTATCCTTATAAAAGAACCCATCATAATTTGAGGGCAATTCTTTTTTAAAGTTGGCGGGACTATAGGTTTCTTCATTATTAATATCCTCAGTAAATGCTTGCTGCAAAGAATCGGGTAAAAAAGCGATGGCTTTTTCAATAAGCCTTGGTTTTATTTCCTTTAACATCGCTTCTGTAGGCCTGAAACGCAAAGCGGAATTATTGATCAATAAAACGTCTTTGGCGGTATTGACCACAAATTCCAAACTGGTTGTCATTCCAGGTAATAAGAGTCCATTTTCGTTGTTGACATCTACAACTACCTGATAGTTAACCACATTATTGATCTTTATGGGCTGCAATCTTATTTGGCTAACACTACCGTGAAATTCTTTTTCAGGAAAGGTTTGAACCGTAAAGCGCACCTGCATACTATCCCTAATAAAACCAATATCGCTTTCATCCACATCTGCCAAGATTTGCATTTTTGAAAGATCTTCGGCTATAATAAACATTCGTGGAGTTGCAAAACTTGCAGCTACGGTTTGTCCTTCTTCTACCGTTCGTTCGGTTATTGTTCCGTTTATGGGCGAGGTAATTCGAGCATAGCTCATACTTACTTCAATGTTTTTTACAGATGCGTCAGAGGCTTTTTTACTGCTCAAGGCTTGTTCATAAGCATATTTTGAATTGGTGTATTGCTGTTCCGATATCACTCGCTCTTTATACAGCTCTTTATTTCTTTCAAAATCATCTTCAGCTTGTTTAAAACGCGCTTCGTTAACTGCCAGATTCGCTTGGGCAGTTAACAAGTTGGTTTGCAGCAATCGTAAATCCATTTCCGCCAAAAGTTGTCCTACTTTTACCTTGTCGTTATAATCTACATAAATCTTTGAGATGGTACCGGATATTTGCGTACCGACTTCAACAGTGTTAATAGCTTCCAGCGTTCCTGTGCTGGACACAATAGCTTCCAGTTCTCCAGTTTTTATGGTGGTATACGAAAACTCCAATTTTTTGTTCTTTAGCGCAGGCCTTACAACAAAATAGCCCACTACGAGCAGTGCTATAATTCCAAGGACGATAATGGTTGACTTTTTCATTGATTTTTGTTTAATCCTGACCTATTAGCAATTGATAATCGTAATACGCCGACTTATAATCGGAGATGGCTTGAAGCCAAAAAAGACGCGCTTGTGTAAAGGATAATTGGGCATCGTTGACTTCTAAAAAAGTTCCAACCCCAAATTCATATCGTTTTTTCGCGAGTCTATAGGCTTCTTCAGTCAGATCCATATTCTCTGACTGAACTTCGATTTTTTGTTTGCTAAAATCAAGGTGAGACAATATTTCTTGTAGCTGCATTTGGATTGCTTCTGTGGTATATTCCTTTTGCTCTTCGGAAATATTTTTAGCTATTTCGGCCTGCTGTACCTTGTTTTTAGTGATGTTGCCATTAAAGATGCTGAATTGTAATTGCAAGCCGACAAAACTGGTATTCACCCATTGGTAATCCGATAAATTGAAACCATCCTCTTGTGCCTGATAATTATAAACCCCAACAGCATCCAACGTGGGATAAAAGGCCGATTTTGCAAGCTTTATTTGATTCTTTTTTACTTCAATATCCAATTCCAATTGTCTTAACGCACTGTTTTGCGATAACATTTCTGAAGGATCATCCTCCACAACTAGTTCATTCTCCATAAACTCTATGGATTCCGTTAGTTTTAATTTGTCATCCTTTTTTAGACCTAATACTAATTTTAGATTGTTAGCCAATGGCAGTATGGTGTTTTGCGCTTCCAGCAAACTGTTTTTTGCCTGCGTAACTTGAACTTTTGCAGAAGTGAAGTCATAGTCGGTCAAGGTGCCTTGGCGTCTTCTTATTTCTATGTCCCCCAGAATTTGTTCGGCATTTTTTAATTGGGTCTGTTGAACTTGAACAATTTCTTGGGCAATCAAATAATTGAAATATGATTTTTTGGCGGCATTTACCACCTTTTGTCTCGTATCCCTACCAACTTCATTTTGATAGGTAAGACGCGATTCCGCTATTTTTTTATTGACGTGATTAAAATTGGAAAATACTGGCATTGCCAGGTTTAATGATGCACGATAATCATTATCGGCACCGAGTTCTGTGGCAGTTCCTCCCATCCCGAAACCATCCGGCAAGAAGATTACTTGCCGGTTTATGTTCCGATTATAATTAGCATTCAAATACAGTTTGGGCAAAAAATTGCCTTTCACTTCTTTTAGGGCAAATTCAGTGGTCTTAACTTGATAGTCTGCAATAGTAATGTCAGTGTTCTTTTGAAGTGCCAACGCAATGGCAGATTCCAAATTAAGAAAAATACTGTCCTGTGCATAGTTTATATTCACTGCGGAAATGGTAACCAGCACAAACAGTATTCTTGCTTTAAATAACTTCATAAAAAACACATATATTTTAAACTTTTGCCATAGCTATAACCTGTCCAACCTTAGCTACTTCTCCACGTTTCACTTTTATTTCTGAAAGTACTCCCGAAAAGGGTGCTTCTACTTCAAACGTCACTTTTTCGGTTTGTACTTCAACGAGTGTTTCGCCTTTTTCAAAAGCATCGCCTATTTCCTTAAACCAAAGCACTATGGAACTTTCGGTACCTTCTCCCAATTCTTCGGGAAGTAATATTTCTTTTAGTTTTGACATTTTGAAAGTGTTTTAGGTTATACGATTGTCATGTTTTTTACTGCTCTCACAATATCCTTTTCATCTGGAATTACGAATTTTTCCATCACTCGGCTATAAGGAATAGGAACATCGGGAATCGCCAATCGCACCACCGGTTCTTTTAGATATTTAAATCCTTCCGAAGCAACTATTGCACTTACCTCAGCAGTAATTCCGTAGGAATAATAATCCTCATCAACCACTACCAAACGCCCAGTTTTAGCAACCGATTTTAAAATGGTTTCTTTATCGATAGGTTTTATGGAACGCAAATCGATTACCTCGGCATCAATTCCTGAATCTGCCAATTCCTTTGCTGCTTCCAATGCTTTTACCACCATCATTTGCGCACCAACTATGGTAACGTCCTTGCCTTCTCTAACTACATTGGCCTTGTCCAAAGGGATGGTGTATGCATCTTCCGGAACAGACCCTAGAGACGCATCAATCTGATCCATCCATCCTAATCCCTGTAGAGTTTTGTGAAACATAAAAACAACTGGATTGTCATCGCGTATTGCCGAAATCAACATCCCTTTTATATCTCCCGGAAATGTAGGTGCAACTACTTTCATCCCAGGCAAGTGCCCGAAAGTGGCATATAGCGTTTGCGAATGTTGTGCAGCATCACTATAACCACCACCAACCGCTGTTAAAATAACGATTGGCAATTTTACGCTGCCACCGCTCATATAATGTATTTTGGCTATTTGGTTATAAATTTGATCCATAGCCACTCCGAAAAAATCTACGAACATAAGCTCTACAATCGGTCTAAAACCTTCGGCAGCGGCACCAACAGCAGCACCTATAAACGCTGTTTCGGAAATTGGTGTATCCATAATTCGTTCTCCTCCAAACTTATCGTACAATCCGGTGGTAGAACCAAAAATGCCTCCATATTTAGCAATGTCCTCACCCATTATAAATATGCTTTCATCCCTTTCCATCTCTTGCTCCAAAGCCTGTATCATGGCTTTGCTTCCGGTTAATTTTCTTATTTTCTTTTTCGTTGTTTCCATCTTAAAATATTTTAAATTTTGTGTCTAAATTTTGCTTCAATAACTTCTTTAGCGTTTCACTAACAGAACACATCCTCCAAAGCTTCCTCTGGTTTTGGGTTTTCACTGTGAACCGCAAATTCATACGCCTGATCTACCTCTCTATATATTTCATTTTCAAGCGTATCAATTTCTTCGGTAGTCGCTATATTTCCTTTTAACAAATGCTTTTTTAAACGGTCGATTGGATCTTTAGCTCTTAATCTTGGGACCTCTTCCTTATCGCGATATAACTCTGGATCTCCCTGGAAGTGCCCCAAATACCGATATGTCTTAATTTCTATTATTGAAGGGCCTTTGCCGTTCCTCGCTCTTTCAACAGCTTCTTTACTAACGCGATACATTTCTAAAGTATCGTTTTCTTCTACTAAATAGCCTTTAATGCCGTACGCACCGGCTCTTAAATGGTTAGACGATACGCTGGTAGCATCCTCCTGGGCAACCGAAATTCCCCAAGCATTATCCTCAACAACCAAAATGAACGGTAAGTTCCAAAGCGCTGCAAGATTCAACGACTCGTGAAAAGCTCCTGAATTAGCAGCACCTTCGCCTATAAAAGCGACTGCAACATTATTAGTTCCTTTTTTCTTGTATGCCAAAGCAGCACCTACAGCATGCGGCATGCCTGAAGCTACAATACCGCCACAGGAAAATTTTACGTCGGGATCAAACAAGTGCATGTGCCCACCTTTCCCCTTACTAAGTCCGGTTTTTTTGCCATAAATCTCGGCAGTCATTTTCTTTAAGTCCACGCCTTTTGCAATGGCCTGATGATGCGGGCGATGCGTGGCAGAAACGGTGTCGTCTTTTGTGAGATGGACGATCATACCTGCTGCAGCGGGTTCCTGACCATTGGATAGGTGCATCTCTCCAGGCACGGGGCCAGCTCCAATATTAAATATGGGCTGTTTGCCTTCCATATAGGCTTTTTCCATTGTTTCTTCATAATACCGAGACGTTTTCATCGCGCGATACATCCAAAGAAGATCTTTTTTGTTTATTGGGTCCATAATATTCGATTTTTTATTAAATGTAAATGTAAGACTGAGATGGAATATTCCAAATGATCCAGGTCATTTGAAGAAGCAATATAGAAGATGACCCAGGTCATTTCACTTTGAGGATTCACTTCATAGATTTGATTCTTAATTAAAACTATAGGTAAAATGAAGACGATTCTATACGCCACCGATTATTCTGAAAACTCTGTCGCAGCCCTGAAATATGCTCATAATATGTGTTTGAACCTAAAAGCCAAATTATGGATAGTTCACGTATTTGATAATCCTACAATTATGCAAACCAGAGCAGAAATACCTTTCCCCAATCTTGAAAAGGATGCTTTAAGAGGGCATACTGCCAAACTTGAGGAATTTTGCAAGAAGCATTTGGGGAGCAATTTAAAAAAGATGAATGTAACCATAGAAGCGATTATGGATAAATCCGCCGTAGATGGAATTGTATCCAAATCCGAAAAAATTCAATCTCTATTAATCGTCACCGGAATGAAAGGCGAAAGCAAATTGCGAAGGCTGATTATGGGCAGTACCGCCAGAGGTCTTATTGAAAAAGCACCTCATCCAGTATTGACAATTCCTGGAGATACAAGTTACCACCCGATCAAAACCATTGTATATGCCACAGATTTTCAAGTAGAAGATCTCGATGCCATTAGAAAATTGGCGGAAATTGCCAAGCCTCTTAATGCCAAAATTAAAATAGTTCATATTTCTCCTTTGGAAAAGCCTATAGATAAAGGAGAAAAAATAGAACTAGAAAAGAAGGTCAATAATCACGTGGACTATGTAAACATGGAATTGGATATTTTATATTCGGATGATATTTTCAATGAACTGAAAATATGTCTAGACAAGAACAACGCCGACATAATTGCAATGCTTGAACGCGAAAGCACTAGTTATACTTCAGAATTATTCTACCGAAATCTCCTCAAAAAAATGAAATCCTATGGCAAGATTCCTTTACTGAGTTTCAATGCCAAAAACTATGGGATGTTTCACGTTTAAAACAATAACAACTTAAACACTCAAAAAGAGAATGTATAATATTAATGGGTTAACAAAGAATCAGAAAGTCATTTGGTTAAGGTATTTACCGATAACAAACTCACAATTCAATCTCAAGTTGAATAGGACAATGGTCGGAGCCATAGTACTCGGATAATATCTCAACCTTATTTATTTTATCGACTAGGGAATTGCTGACCAAAAAATAATCGATCCGCCAACCCGTGTTCCGTTCCCTTGACTTAAACCGATAGCTCCAATAAGTGTAGGCAACGGTATCCGGATGGAAATGTCTAAACGAATCCACAAAACCCGCGTTGAGCAGGTTATCCATTCCATCGATTTCTATTTGAGTATAACCTGCGGTTTTGTTGTAATTTGCTTTGTCGTTTTTAAGGTCAATTGCTTGATGGGCAACATTCAAATCGCCACACAGAACAATGGGTTTTGCTTTCTTTAGATTTTCAAGATAGTTTCGGAAATCCACATCCCATTTTTGTCGGTAATCCAGCCTTACCAATTCTTGTCCGGAATTAGGAACATAGACGTTTATCAAGTAGAAGTTTTCAAATTCAGCACATTGCACTCTTCCCTCTTTGTCGTGTTCCGCAATACCCATATCATTGGTGATTGACATCGGTTTTTTTTTGCTGAGAATGGCAACCCCCGAATACCCCTTTCTATCTGCGGAATTGTAATATTGGTGATAATCAGTCATTTTTGACAAGGCTTTTGCAACTTCCCCATCTTGAGCCTTCGTTTCCTGGAGACAAAGGATGTCGGGATCCATTTTTGAAATATCTTTAAAGAAATCCTTTTTCGTTATTGCTCTTATACCATTTATATTCCAAGAGATTATTTTCATAGTTCAGTTTTTCTTCTGTAAAGATCATAAAGACTCGATGATTTTCCTATAAATTAATGTTCTTTTGCTGTACTGAACTGATTGTTAAGTCCAGTTTTAAAAATAATCTTTGAAACTTAAAAATATAATTACAAAAATTTCATATTATGCCCCTTTAGACAAAATCACCGAAATCTGATATTCGTCATTTAGTTAATTATCCATATTCTGTATATTTGACCCCTTCAAAATTTCGCAACATGCTCAAAGGATTAGTTTCAAAATACAATGTTCCCGGCCCGCGCTACACTAGTTATCCCACAGTTCCATACTGGAACGATGCCACTTTTTCTTCAAAAGACTGGGAGCTCGATGTTGTAAAAAGTTTCGAGCAAAGCAATGATTCCCAGGGCATAAGCTTGTATATTCATTTGCCTTTTTGCGAAAGTCTCTGCACTTTTTGTGGCTGCAATAAGCGGATCACAAAAAATCATGCGGTTGAAACCCCTTATCTGGAATCGGTATTAAAGGAATGGCAATTATACCTGAAAATGCTTCCCTCCCGCCCGGTAATTAAAGAAATGCACTTAGGCGGAGGAACCCCCACTTTCTTTTCCGCTGAAAATTTGGACATTCTAATAAAAGGCATTTTTCGGGGAGCGACTATGGCCGAGAATCCTTTTTTTAGTTTTGAGGGCCATCCCAACAATACTTCCACAAAGCATTTACAAACTCTCTATGATTGTGGGTTTAGGCGTGTAAGTTATGGGGTACAGGATTATAATCCCACGGTTCAAATTGCAATCCATAGACTTCAGCCTTTTGCCAATGTGAAACGGGTTACTGAAGAAGCGCGCGGAATTGGCTACACTTCCGTGGGCCACGACATCATTTTTGGTTTGCCGTTTCAGACAAAAGAACACGTTATATATACGGTGGAAAAAACCAAGAAATTGATGCCCGACCGAATCGCATTTTACAGCTATGCACACGTGCCCTGGATAAAAGGAAGCGGCCAACGCGGGTTTAAGGATGAAGACCTTCCAACTGCCAGCCAGAAAAGGGAAATGTACGAAACCGGAAAACAGATGTTGGAGGATGCCGGCTATATCGAAATAGGAATGGACCATTTCGCGCTTAAAACGGATTCTCTTTACAGGGCCGTAGAAAAGAAAAATCTGCACCGAAACTTTATGGGATACACCGAAAGCAAAACCCAACTTATGCTGGGATTGGGTGTTTCCGCCATTGGCGATAGCTGGTATAGTTTTGCACAGAACATCAAGACTGTTGAAGAATATCAAGAATTAGTGGCTTCTGAAGTTCTTCCGGTATATCGCGGCCATATTCTGAATGAAGAAGACCTCATTATTCGAAAGCATATTTTGAACCTAATGTGCAATCTGGAAACATCCTGGAAAGACTTCAATATGCAGTTTTCAGAACTACCCAAAGTTTTATTGAATTTAAAAGAAATGCAGTCTGATGGTCTCATTGAAATCGGCAAAGAGTATTTAAGAGTCCTAGAAACCGGCCGGCCCTTTATAAGAAATGTTTGCATGGCTTTCGATCTACATTTGCAACATAACAAACCCGAGACACAGCTTTTCTCCATGACCGTTTAGTCCGTCAAAACTAAAAGTCAAAATCTTTACAAAAAGCTAAAATATTTGGCTTTTGAAATAGATTTACACTACTAACCGACTAAAAAATAAAACAAAGGGGGATTCCGATAGGTTTCCCCCAGACTTCATATTTTGATTAAACCAAAAAGAAAAATATGAAACCTAAAAATACGGAAAAGAAATTTGTCGGTCA